>JAZNFV010000042.1:0-6305 GCA_045576155.1 Tidjanibacter sp. | reverse complement strand
CACAAAACAGGACTTGTCCTGCGGCTGGGTTTTGTGAGGCGAGAGCAAGGCTTGCGTAGCTGAGGAAACCGCAGTTTACCGAGCGTAAATGAGGATTTCCGAAGCAAGCGTAACGCAGCTATCGCCCACAAGGCACAGCCGTTAGACGTTAGACAAAATAAAATTATGACCCTTTCAGATTTTGCTGCCCGAATGTTCCCATCGTTTCGGGCCACACCATTCCACGCTCGCTACTACGCTCTCTTGGAGGCTTTTGCCGAGGGGCGCATCAGGCGACTTATGATTACCATACCTCCCCAGCACGGCAAGTCGCTCGGCTCGTCGGTGCTGCTACCCTCCTATCTCTTGGGGCGCAACCCCAAGCTACACATTGCCATAGCCTCTTACAGCGCTTCGCTCGCTCAGAAGTTCAACAAACGAGTGCAGAGGCTCATAGACTCTCCCGCCTATGGGGAGATTTTTCCCGACACCACCATCAAAGCCGCAGGTCGTAGTGGCAGTTGGCAACGCACCTCGGAGCTTACGGAGATTGTTGGTCAGGGTGGCGACCTTGTGGCCGTAGGCAGGGAGGGGTCGCTCACAGGCAACCCTGTGGATGTATTCATCATCGACGACCTCTACAAAGATGCAATGGAGGCCAACTCCCCCACCGTTAGGGACAACTGCTGGGATTGGTACACCTCCGTAGTGCGCACCCGCGAACACAACCTCTCGCAAGAGCTGATTGTCTTTACTCGTTGGCACAAAGAAGACCTCATTGGTCGTATTATGCAAAAGGAGCGAGTGGTGGAGATTGGCTCTTGGAGCGACATCGACAAGGTGGGCAAGAGCGACTGGGTGCTGCTAAATTTGGAGGCCATAAAGAGCACCCCACCCACCGAGTTAGACCCTCGCGGTGTGGGCGAAGCGCTTTGGCCCGAGCGCCACTCGGCCGAGTTGCTTATGGAAAAACGCAGGCTCGATGGGCTGCAATTTGAGGCTATGTATCAGGGTCGCCCCTCCGATGCGGCAGGCCTCCTGTATGGCGACAACTTCCAGACCTACACCGAGATACCAAGCGACATCGTCCGCAAGGGCAACTACACCGACACCGCCGACACCGGCGACGACTACCTCTGCTCGGTGAGCTACTCGGTGGGGTGCAACGGGCTTATCTATGTTGAAGATGTGGTCTATTCGCGCGAGAAGATGGAGACGACAGAGCCTCTGGTGGCCCAGATGTTGGAGCGCTGTGGCACGCGCGAAGCCCTCATCGAGAGCAACAACGGTGGCAGGGGCTTTGCCCGCAATGTGCAACGCCTTGCCCCGAAGGTGGCCATTGGTTGGTTTCATCAGAGCGCCAACAAGGAGTCGCGCATACTCTCCAACGCCTCGACAGTGTTGCGCACGATTCGTATGCCTCTCGACTGGAAGGAGCGTTGGGGCGATATGGCGGCCCACCTTATGGGCTACAACCGTCGCTTCCGCACCAACCGTTGGCACGATGCAGCCGATGTGCTGACAGGTATTGTGGAGAGCGAGGTGGGCCGCAACATACGCAAGCGCATCCTCGGCTCGTCGTTCTCCATACGCAACTACGTCTATCCTAAGGAGCGCCCCAAGCGACACCCCTCGCCCACACCGCCAACCCTCACCGATGCCGACTACACCTCTATGGCCGAGCAGATGGGCATTGAGGAGGCCACACTGAGGGCTGTGGTGGAGGTGGAGTGCAGTTCGGCAGGAGGATTTCTGCCCAGTGGCAAGCCTCGCATACTCTTCGAGGGCCACATCTTCTGGCGCTCGCTCAAACAACGCGGCATAGACCCCGCCCCTCTGGCCGAAGCCAACGGCGACATACTCTACCCCCGCTGGACCACCGCCCACTACCGTCGTGGCGAGAGGGAGTGGGAGCGTTTTGAGCGAGCTGCTACAATATCGCCCGAGGCAGCTGTGGAGGCCACCAGTTGGGGACTTTTCCAGATTATGGGTATGCACTGGCAGATGTGTGGATGCTCCTCGCCGAGCCACTTCCGCACCCTTATGGAGCAGAGCGAGAGGGCACAAATGGAGCTTGCGATGCAATTTCTTAAAAAAAGCGGCATACTCAGGTGGCTCAAAACAAAAGATTGGTGTAACTTTGCACTCAGATATAATGGTAGTGGCTACCGAGCCAATCGCTACGACAGCCGTTTGGAGGCCGCCTACCAAAAATTTAGCAACAAGAAAAAGTAGCACACCACCCTACCGCAATGCGTAAACTCGAACTGCTTGCACCCGCCAAAGACCTCCACACCGCCCGAGCCGCCATAGACTCCGGCGCAGATGCTGTATATATGGGAGGCCCTGCGCTGGGAGCACGTGCCGCAGCCATCAACTCGCTCGACGACATACGTGAGGCTGTGCGCTATGCCCACCTCTTTGGCGCAAAGCTCTACCTGACGATGAACACCATAGTCTATGAGCACGAGTTGGAGGAGGCACGCAACATTGCACAAGCAGCCATCGACTTGGGCGTTGATGCACTCATCGTGCAAGACCTCGCCTACACCCGTATGGGGTTGCGCGGGGCAGAGCTTCACGCCTCCACACAGATGTATAACGCCTCGCCCGAGAGGGTTGGCTTTCTTGGCCGAGCAGGTTTTTCGCGCATAGTACTCGAAAGGGGACTTACGGGAGAGCAGATGAGAGAGATTTGCAAGGCCACCGATGCCGAGATTGAGGTTTTTGTTCACGGAGCTATATGTGTGTCGGGTAGTGGCAGGTGCTATATGAGCCGTTCACTCTCCCATCGTAGCGGCAATCGTGGCGAGTGCAGTCAGCCCTGCCGACAGACCTACGACCTTGCTGACGGCTCGGGCATAATAATCCGCAAGGGACTCCACCTACTCTCGGTGAAAGACCTCGACCTGTCGGCCCACATCGACGAGCTGATAGATATGGGTGTGGTTTCGTTCAAGATTGAGGGCAGGCTCAAAGACGAGGGCTATGTGCGCAACATCACCGCCCACTACAACCAGCTACTCAACCAAGCCATCGAGCGTCGTGGAGATAGCGACCTATGCCGAGCCTCGCACGGCAACGTAAGGCTCGACTTTACCCCCTCGCCCGCAAAGACATTCACCCGCAATGGTGGCGACTACATCTTCTTGGGCAAGCGCCCCTCGTTGGCCTCTTTCGACACCCCCAAAGCTATGGGCCAGATGGTGGGACGAGTGGCACAAGTAAGGGGGCGCGAGATTGTGCTCGAAAAGAGCAAAGCCACACTCAGGGCCGGCGACGGTATCTGTTTTATGGCCGGAGGCAGCCTTTGTGGCACAAACATCAACTCCGTAGAGGCAGGGCGCATACGTCCCAATCGCACGGATGGCATTACGGTGGGTACTCTCATCTACCGCAACTTCGACAAAGCCTTTGCCGACACTCTCGCCCAGACCCGCACCCGACGCACCCTACCACTAAGGTTGCAGCTCGGAGGCTCAACCGAGAGTCTATGGCTACGTGGCGAGAGCTACGACCACCAACCCATTGAGGTCACGCTCCACGGGCCATTCGACAAGGCCTCGAAGCCCGAGGTGGCACTGAGTGCGCTACGCACCTCGTTGGCCAAGAGCGGAGGCTCGGTATTTGAGATAACAGAGGTGGATGTGGCTTTCGAGGGGGATGTGCCCTTTGTGCCTACGGGGGCTGTCAATAGCCTTAGGCGCAATCTATTCGACACCCTCCGCCAGAGGCTCGAAGAGGCCACGCCCAAGCGCAATATAGCCTCGGAGGAGGTGGGGCTACCCTACCCCCAGCGCACCATTGGTGGCGACCACAATGTGGTCAATTCGCTGGCACGCAAGTTCTACACCGAACACGGCGTGGAGCGCATAGACGAGGGCTACGACCTACTGCCCGACTTGGAGGGTATTGAGGTTATGCGCACCCCCTACTGTCTGCGTCGCGAGATTGGCCACTGCCTACGTGAAGGCTCACGCCTGAAAGAGCCGCTCACCCTCATTCACGGTGATAGTCGTTTCCGCCTACGTTTCGACTGCAAGGAGTGCCAAATGTGGGTGGTGAAAATTCAAAATGCAAAATGCAAAATTCAAAATTGATTATCAGCCAAAAGCTAAAAGCTGAGTGCTGAATGCTAAGTGCTGAATGCTAAAAAAATATGAAACAACCAGAATTGCTTTCGCCCACGTGGCAGGAATACGAACTGATTGATTCGGGCGACTTCGAGAAACTTGAACGTTTTGGACGTTGGATAACACGCCGACCCGAGCCACAAGCTATATGGCGCAAGTCGCTCAGCGAGGAGCAGTGGCAGAAGTTGGCCACAGCCTCGTTTAGACGTGAGGCCGGCAGCGACGAGCGTGGCCGTTGGTCGCTCTCGCCCAAGCAACCCGAACAGTGGCGCATAGCCTACCCGATTGGTGCGGGCCGCATCGTTATGCGTCTGGGACTCACATCGTTCAAGCACGTTGGCATATTCCCCGAGCAGGCCGACAACTGGAATTTCATCTACGAGAGCATACGTGAGCTGATAGCCTCAGCGCCCTCGCAACGCCCCAAAGTGCTCAATATGTTTGCCTACACAGGTGGCGCTTCGCTGGCTGCCGCAGCCACAGGTGCTGAGGTCACACACGTCGATAGTGTGCGCCAGTGCATCAGTTGGGCAAGAGAAAATATGGAGCAAAGCGGCTTGGATGGCATACGTTGGGTGGTGGAAGATGCGCTCAAATTTGCACGTCGCGAGGCCAAACGAGGCCACCTCTACAACGGCATCATCCTCGACCCTCCCGCCTACGGACGTGGCCCTGAGGGCGAGAAGTGGGTGCTCGAACAAAACATTACCGAGATGCTTGCGCTCTGCTCCGAGTTGCTTGCCCCGGGCGGATTTCTTGTGCTGAATCTCTACTCTATGGGCCTCTCGGCAATGTTGGCCAAGAGCGCTGTCAATCAGCTCATCAAGAATCCCTCGTTTGAGCAGTTTGGCGAGCTCTACTTCACCGACCGAGCCGGCAAAGCACTCCCTCTGGGGGTGTATTATCGTTGTAAGAAATAGACTTTCTGCCACAGCCATAACTCACTATGCACAAAGAGCTTAAAGAGTATATTGAGGCCTGCATACTGCCTCGCTACGAAAGCTACGATGCGGCCCACCGACGCGACCACATCGAAGGGGTCATTGAACGTAGTCTGCTACTGGCAAGCCACTACCCCGAGGTCAATCGCTCGATGGTCTATACCATTGCGGCCTACCACGACCTCGGACTGCCCGAAGGCCGTGCCACCCACCACCTCAGCTCGGGCCGACTGCTGGCCGAGGACGAGATGCTCTTTGAGTGGTTTACGGCAGAGCAGGTTGCCACTATGCGCGAAGCTGTGGAAGACCACCGCGCCTCGGCCACCCAAGAGCCACGCTCAATCTACGGCAAGATTGTGGCCGAAGCCGACAGGCAGATTATCCCCGAGGTGGTCGTAAGGCGCACCATCCAGTATGGCCTCTCGCACTACCCCCACCTTTCGCGCGAGGAGCATTGGGAGCGCACCCTCGCCCACCTGCACGAGAAATATGACTATGGGGGCTACCTCAAACTCTACATCCCCCACTCCGACAACGCCATCCGCCTCGAAGAGCTCCGAGCACTGATTGCCAACCTCCCAGCCCTTCGTAGCCTCTTCGAGCAGATTTATGAGGAGTTGAAGGCTGAGAGTTGAGAGTTTTTTAGGGGAGGTTAGAGAGTTTAGGGAATTTAGGGAGTTTAGGGAGTTTAAGGAGTGGCCTATAAGCCATATAAGCCCCATAGCCCTTAATGCCCCTAAGGCCCCTAAAGACTTAGGTCGTTAGACGTTAGACTTTTGACGTTAGACCTAAGAATAGAGAGAGTGCGATTTGTGAGGCGAGTTTCGTGCCAAACTAAGGAGCGAGTCCGCAGCCTACTTGGCGTAGGTGAGGAACTCTCTCTCTGACGGTTGGTGCGAAAATCGCCCACAAGGCGCGCTCGACAAAAAAAAGGTTTCGGATTTTCCGAAACCTTTTTTCTTTTGCATCGAGTTCTTCTTACTCGCTTACGGGAGTAACGCTCACGAAAGATTTACCGTTGGCTTTCTTGCGGAAAGTTACAGTACCATCTACGAGTGCGAAGAGAGTGTGGTCTTTACCCATACCCACGTTCTCGCCGGGGTTGTGAACAGTACCACGCTGGCGGACGAGAATGTTGCCTGCTTTTGCAAATTCACCGCCGAACAATTTTACGCCGAGTCGTTTGCTCTCCGACTCACGGCCGTTCTTTGAACTACCTACACCTTTCTTGTGTGCCATTGTCTGTGAATTT
>JAZNFV010000040.1:0-15864 GCA_045576155.1 Tidjanibacter sp. | reverse complement strand
CCGTCGTTGTCTACCAGCAGGACTTTGTCGAAGCTCACCGAGGCATCTACGTCCTCGTGGAGACGGTTTACGTAGAGCTTCCTACCTTTCTCAGCCTTAAACTGTTGGCCTGCGATTTCTACTATTACGTACATAGTTTATAAATTGATTTTAGCTAAAATTAGCGCGCAAATGTACGAATAAATTTCTAAATACAAAATTCATAATTCAAATTTTTCCCTTTTTCCCCTATTTTTCCCACAAAACCGCGTTATTGGTCTGCTTTTTGAACACCTACGCCCCGTAGAACAACACTCGCTCCGAAAGCAATGAACCACACCACCAACCGCAACCGAATAATCATAGGTTGCAACGAAGCTCCACTGCTCAGAATACTCTCGCTTGCGCTGAGTCAGCAGGGGTTGGAAATAGATGTAGCAGGCTCCCACCGCGAGCTAATAAGGCGTTGCAGCAAAGAGAGTTACGCACTGATAATAACACGTTTTGTAAGACCTCTGCTGCGAGATGATGCACCTTTGTTGAGTGGGGCTTGTGGGGCAAAGTTGCCACCCATATTTGTACTATCGCACACGCGCGACCAGCGTATCGTTGTGCATCTTTTGGAGCGTGGGGTGAGTCAGTTCCTCTCGCTACCCATAAGCCTTGCGCGTCTGAGCAGCAAGGTCGCTCAACAGCTTCACTCCTCCGACGCCAACTAAAACAATGAACTCTCGCACCAAATTCCACACCTTTCGCACCTCTTTGCGCAAGGCAGAGCAGTGGGCCAACGACCTTGTGCCCACAATCTACAACTATCTCATACTCAACCACCCCGACCCCAGTAGCCCACTCTTTCGGCTCTGTCCCCTACCCCACGAGCAGGAGGCTCTGTCGAGTGTGGTGGCTTCGATAAACAGCAACATTGTCGGCCCTTTGCCGCAACGCACAAGGGAGCTGTCGCGGACGTGGCAGTTGGAGGAGTATCTGCTTGGGCGCATAGTGCGCTCAGGGCCGACAACACGTTGTCGGCTACTCGAAAGGCTGCTCTATCTCCACCCCACACCCTCCTGCATAGCCAAGCTCTCGCGCCTACCCCGCACCGACCCAGAGGTGGCCTTTGCGCTCCTGCTTGTGGAGCTATACATAATGCCCTCGCAGGTGTGTGAGCTACTAAAACGTCATCCCCACCCGCTCACACTCGCACAGATGGAGCGTGTGGTGGAGGTGTTGCACCTACGCTCGCCCCTGCTCTCACCGCCTCACATCGACGGTCTGGGTGGCGACAATGTGGATATGTTTCTGCTCTATATTGCTTGGGCTGAGGGCATTGGCTCAACCATAGAGCAGGCCCAGAGGCTCGCCCTAAGTCCCAATCGCACCCTGCGCACCGCTGCCTTCAACATACTCCTCGACGAGGCTATGGTGGCCACCCTCTAACCCCACTCGGGAACGCAAAAAAATCAGCCTCAATGGGAGCGCTTTTGCAAAAAAGCACTACCTTTGGCGCTAAATCGCCACCGAAACCCTCGGGAGCAATTTTCAACAGCCCATAACAAAAGCGCAAAACAATGAAAATAAGGTCATTAGCAATACTCGCAATAACTCTACTGCTGACTACCGCAGTGGAGGCAAACAACAAAGACAACACCACCAAAGTGAAGGTGCAGAATGGAGAAAAATGGTGGGGATTGGTGGTTGAGCCATCGAGCCTTATGCTCCCATTTGAGAGAGCTTTTGCGGTAGCCACCGAGGATTTCTCGCCCACCCTCTACAAAGCCAATATGCTCCTCTCGAATAGAGGTCGCTACGTTTGGAGCGCATCGCCACTGGCGGTGGGTTTCGACGGCAAGACCATCACAATCGACGCTGCCGACGGCTCGAAGGTGGAGGTTCACAAGTCGGGACGCACACTGCGTGAGGCCTACCTGATGTGTTGCCACCGCAACTTCCCACCCAAAGCTGTGGAGGCCACCGCCACCCTCTTCGAGAAGCCTATATATGAGTTCGGAGGCGAGGACGCAATGCTCTACAACCAGCAGAGTGTCATCGACTTTGCCACAATGTTGCTCGGTCGTGGAGCTCCCAGCGGCACAATCCTCCTGCCTATGGGCTGGAACAGCACCACAGGCGACTTTGTTTTCGACCACGAAGCCTACCCCGACCCCAAGGCTATGACCGACTCTCTACACAGCAAAGGTATGAACGTGATGCTAACCATAACACCCTACGTTATGGCCGCAGGAAGAGGTTACAGACAAAATCTCAAAGAGGGCAACCTGATGCTCGGGGGCGACAACCAACCCGTTGTATTCCAGACCCGTATGGGCTACACTGCCTGCCGCACCCTCACCCCCGAAGCAATAGCCACCATAGAGCAACAACTGCTCACACTGAGCAAGGAGGTGGGTATAGATGGTTTCTACTTCGACTGCCTCGATGCGGTTGCTCTGCTGAAAGACGACAAAGCACAACTGACCAACTATCTGGCCCTATGGAACAGCTTGGGCACAAACATAGATGTGGCCATATTCTCCACCCCTATGGGTCAGCAACTCGGTAGCACCGCCTCGTCGGTCTCGGCCTCGCGCCTCTACACTTGGGACACCCTTGCCGAGAGCCTCGAAAGAGCTATCGACGCCTCGGTGCTGGGCTTCACACGCACCTCGTTGGCTGCCGACCTCGACTTCAAAGGTGGCGACCAAGCCCTCGCACTAAGGACTGCACAACTCGCTGCACTACTGCCCGTTGCCATCATCCCCTACTCGGTGTGGAGCATCTCTTCCGAGGGCGATGAACTATGCTCGTTGCTTGCTTGGAGGGCCAAAAATGGAGCTTACTACCTCAGCTTGGCCGAGCAGTCGGCCACCTCGGCAGAGCCTATCCTGCGCCACCTCGAATACCAATTCCCACGCACCGGATTCTCCAACTGCCGCGACGAATTTATGGTCGGCACAAAGTGGCTCGTTGCGCCCGTGATTGACAATAGCGGCGTGAGGATGGTGCGCCTACCCAAAGGACGCTGGAAAGAGCTCGACTCGGGCCGCATAATCAAAGGCCCAAGAGTGATTGACGTAAACGTCACCGACGGCAAAGTGCCTATATATGAGAAAGTTGAGAAATAACCTCTTCAACAGCGTAGCCCCGAAGAATCTTCGGGGCTACGCTGTTGAAATTCAAAATTCAAAATTCAAAATTCAAAATTGTTTTGCCTTAGGGCGTTAGACGTTAGACCGGAGCTACGCTCCAAGAGTGCGATTTGTTGAGGAAATTTTGTGCCAAATGAGAAGGTGGCTCCGCAGTTTACTGGGCGTAAATGAGGAAGCCACCTATCGCAGTTTGGTGCAAAAGTTACCCACAAGGCGCGCTCGAAAACAAGGCACGGCCGAATAAGATTAGTGCTTCTCGACCGCCCCACACGCCGAACACTCCCCATTACAATCCACATTGGTAGCACAACCCTCCTTGCCCATAGCCTCCAACTGAGCCTCGCGCTCCTGCTGCATTGCGCACTTTATGCCACGAGCCTGCATATTGGGATTGGTTGAAATCTCCGACTGTATGGGGTGTCCCTTAATCATTTGAGTGAGCGAGAGGGCCAACATAAAAAAGGCCACAACAGCTATGCTCACCACTATTACAAAAAGTATTGACGACATTTCCTTGAATTATTTGATTGTATTTCGTGCAAAAATATATATTTTTGCATAATAGTTGCACACTTTGGCCGATTTTTCTAATCGAAAACTTTTGCCTTCGGCCTCGAAGTGGCAAAGAATCAAAGAGAAACAAAGAGTTATGCGAATAGTTATTGCAGGAGCAGGCGAGGTAGGTAGTCACCTTGCGAAGATGTTGGGCGAGAGCGACCACGACATCACCGTCATTGACAACGACCCCAAGCTGCTCGAAAATGTTACCAACATTTCCGATGTGGTTGCCATAGAGGGCGACTGCACCACCTTTGCAACACTCAAAAAGGCCTCCGTCAGAAAGGCCGACCTCTTCATTGCCGTAAACCGCGAGGAGAGCCCCAACATCATCTCGGCAATGCTCGCCAAGCAGCTCGGCGCACGCAAGACCATTGCACGTATCGACAACAACGAATACCTCGAACCCAACAATAAGGAGGTCTTTATCAATATGGGTATCGACTACCTCTTCTACCCCGAGAAGGTGGCCGCACTCGAAGTGGTCAATCTGCTGGGTCACTCCTCCACCACCGAGTATGTGGATTTCTCGGGCGGCAGGCTCTCGCTCTCGGTATTTACCATCAGCGACGGCTCGCCCTTTGTAGATCGCACTGTGGCCGAGATGAACGAGGATATTGTGGGTGTGCCATTCCGCACCGTTGCCATCGAGCGCAACGAGCAGACCATCATCCCTCACGGGGGCGACATCTACCACGTTGGCGACAGCATCTACGTCATCTCCAACGTTGTCAATACGCCCCAACTCGTGGCCTTCTGCGGTATGAGCGACATCGACATCGACAACGTTATGATTTTGGGCGGTAGTCGCGTGGGTGTGCGTATTGCGCTCGAATTGCAAAATCGCATCAACGTCAAGCTCGTGGAGTACAATGCCGAGAAGGCCTATCGCCTGGCCGAGCTACTGGACGACACGCTCATCATCAACGAGGACGGCCGCGACATTGAGGCTATGTTGGAGGAGGGTTTGCAGAGTATGGATGCCTTCGTTGCCGTTACGGGCCGTAGCGAGACCAACATTTTGGCCGCAATGCTGGCCAAGCGTATGGGTGTAAAGAAAGTTATTGCCGAGGTGGAAAACCTCAACTACATCAACCTTGCCGAGAGCATCGGTATCGACACCATAATCAACAAGAAGATGGTCACAGCCAGCAACATCTTCCGCTTCACGATGAACACCGACGTGCAGGCCATACGTTGCCTTAGGGGCTCCGAGGCCGAGGTGTTGGAGTTTATCGTCAAGCCCAATTCGCCCGCCACAAAGAGCACTGTTGCAGGCTTGGGTTTCCCTGCCGAGGCCACCATTGGAGGTATTGTCAGGGCCGACAACGTCTTTCTGGTCGATGGAGCAACGCAAATCAACGCCTACGACAGGGTGGTTGTATTCTCGCTCCCCTCGGCCATTGGCAAGATAGGCCGATTCTTCAACTAAACCACTGGAAAACTACAACCTAACATAGACCCCAAACAAGAAAAACAAAGAGTCCAAACAACAACCAATCAAACCACAATGAGTTTAGTAAACACTTTTTTGTCACTCTATTTTGCTCCTCGCAACAGAGCCATTGAGCATTTCAAGCGCGAGCCCCACAAAGTGCAATGGAAGCAATATGCCAAGCTTGTGGAGGCAGGAGCAAAGACAGCCATCGGACGCGAGAAAGGGCTCTACAAGGGTATGCCCTACTCCGAGTTCCGCAAACGGATGCCCGTTATGGAATATACCGACTTTGCCCCCTACTCGGAGCGTATTCGCCAAGGCGAGAAGAGAGTCACTTGGCCTCGCCCGGTGGGATGGTTCTGTAAGTCGTCGGGAACAACGGGTAGTGCGAGCAAGTTTATACCCCTAACCAAGCAGGGTCTGAGGGATTCGCATATGCGTGGCCCGCTGGATGTGGCCGCCATCTACACCAAGCTCTACCCCAACGGCAAGGCCTTCTTGGGCAGGATGCTCACCCTCGGTGGTAGCAAGAAGCTCGAAAAGAGTGGCGACACCATACCTGTGGGCGACCTGTCGAGCGTCTTGATTGACAACACCCCCGCCATTGGCAGCCGTTTCCGCACCCCAAGTAAGGATATTGCCCTCTTGCCCGACTTCGACGAGAAGGTACAGAAGATTTGCCAGACCGCCCCAGCGCAGGATGTGAGGGCCTTTACGGGAGTGCCCTCGTGGAACTTGGTGATGATGCAGCGCATACTCGAATATACGGGCAAGGAGAATCTCTTGGAGGTATGGCCCAATATGGAGCTTTTCGTTCACGGAGGTATGAGCTTCAAGCCCTACAAGGCTCAGTATCAGCGCCTATTCCCCTCGCAGAATATGAAATACTTGGAGACCTACAACGCCTCGGAGGGTTTCTTTGGCATAGCCGAAGAGCCCTACACCGACGAAATGCTCCTAATGCTCGACTACAACTGCTTCTATGAGTTCCTGCCTGCCGACGCTCTGGGCGACTACTCGAAGGTAGTACCCTTGGAGGGTGTAGAGGTGGGCAAGAACTACGCACTGATAATCACTTCGAGCAACGGCCTGTGGCGCTACCTGATTGGCGACACAATCAGCTTCACTCAAACCACCCCCTACAAGTTCCGCTTCACGGGTCGCACCAAGCTCTTTGTGAACGCCTTTGGCGAGGAGGTCATCATCGACAATGCCGAGAGCGCCATTGAGATGGCCTCGAAGGCTACGGGAGCTGAGGTTAAGGAGTTTACAATGGCACCCATTTTTATGGGCGAGATTGAGGGCCACAGCGCTAAGGGTGCTCACGAGTGGGTCATCAGTTTCTACCGCGAGCCCGAGAGCTTGGAGCAATTTACCATTGAGCTTGACAATGCTATGCGACAACTAAATAGCGACTATGCCGCCAAGCGCAACCACAACTTCACACTGCTTATGCCCACCGTAACGAGGGTTAAGCGAGGCACATTTGAGGAGTTGCTGCGCAGTGAGGGCAGGCTCGGAGGTCAGATTAAGATTCCTCGTCTGAGTGGCGAGCGCACCTACGTCGAAAAGCTCAAAGCCTTTGCCAAAGAGCACGAGGGAGAGTATTAGTCAGGCTCTAAGGCAGCCAAGCAGAGAGGGAGAGCTACAACTACTTTCGGAAACAAAAATAATTATTAACCATAAAACACACCCACACAGACTATGTATATCGCTATTGCAGGCAACATCGGTAGCGGCAAGACCTCGCTCACCGAGATACTTTCGGGCCACTACGGAGCAAAGGCCTACTACGAGGACATCGACAACCCCTACATCGCCGACTTCTATGAGGATATGAGTCGCTGGTCGTTCAACTTCCAGATGTTCTTCCTCGGCAGCCGCATCAACCAGACGCTCCAAATGCTCAGCGAGAGCACCGGACACGTTGTGCAGGATAGAACCATCCACGAGGATGCCCACATCTTCGCCGGCAACCTCCACCAAATGGGACTGATGAGTTCGAGGGACTATGGCACTTATATGAAAATCTTTACCCTCGCCACCGACCTCGTACCCTCGCCCGACATCCTCATCTACCTCAAAGCAAGCGTACCTACGTTGGTTAGGCAGATTCTCAAACGTGGCAGGGAGTATGAGAAGAATATCGACCTCGAATATCTCGAAAGGCTCAATAACCGCTACAACGAGTGGATTGCCTCCTACAAGGGTAAGCTGCTGACAATCAACATCGACGAGGTGGACTTCGTGGGCAATCCCGATATGGTTAAGGCCATAATCGAACACCTCGAAGAGCTCAACAACGCCGAGGGTCGCGAGAGGTTGCTCTTCAACCCTGCCAAGTAGCTCAAAATGCTAAACCGAGATTTCATAGAGCTGATGACAAACCAGCTGGGAGCCGAAGAGTGCCGTCAGCTCGTTGAGGCTTTGGAGTCGGCCCCACAGCCCACATCCATAAGGCTCAACCCCCATAAGTGCTATGAAACACCCCCATTTTGCGCCCCTGTGGAGTGGTGTAGGTGGGGTGGCTACCTTGCCGAGCGCCCCTCATTTACACGCGACGGCCATTTCCAAGCCGGAGGCTACTATGTGCAAGAGGCCTCGTCGATGTTTGTGGGCCACCTGCTCGAAACAGCACTCGGGGGCGAAATACCCGAGGGAATTAGGCTATTGGATATGTGTGCCGCCCCTGGTGGCAAATCAACCCTTTACAGCTCTATTGTGGGCCACAAAGGTACGGTGGTGGCCAACGAGGTCATCCGCCAACGCGCCCTCACATTAGCCGACAACATCACCCGTTGGGGTGTGGGCAACACCTTAGTAACCTCCAACGACCCGTCGCACTTCGCCTCCTCATTGGAGGGGTGGTTCGATGTGGTGGCGGTGGATGCCCCCTGCTCAGGCGAGGGAATGTTTCGCAAGAGCGAGGAGGCACGCGAGGGTTGGAGCTTGGAGAATGTGCGCCTATCGGCCGCACGCCAAAGGCGTATTTTGGCCGATGCTTGGGCAGCGCTCAGAGAGGGCGGACTGCTCATCTACTCCACCTGCACCTTCAACCGACAAGAGAACGAGGATAATATGGAGTGGCTTTCGGAAGAGTTTGAGTGTCAGAGTGTTGAGATAGATGTTCCCGACCAATGGGGCATTGTCCGCACCGAGGCTGGCAAGGCTCAGTGCTTCCATTTCTATCCCCACCGCACCGAGGGCGAGGGTCTGTTTGCGGCCATAGTTCGCAAAGGCTCAGAGGAGAGTAGAGCCTCGCGCCACAACCCCAAGCCCCGACGCAGCCCCTTTGGGGAGGTGGACAAAAAGATTGCGGGGCAGCTAAGTGGTTACTTCTCCACCCCATATCCCCTGAAATTCACCACCATAGGCGAGAGCATCTATGCCTACAATGCCAGCCATTGGGCCGACCAACGATGTGTGGCCGAGCAGATGAGCGTACTCTTCTCGGGCACAAAGGTGGGCGAGATGTTTGGCAAAAAGTTCCGCCCCGACCACTCACTCGCACTTGCTGCCGGACTCCGCAAGGAGGCCTTCCCCACTGTGGAGCTTAGCGAGGAGGATATGCTCCGCTACTTCCGACGTGAGGAGCTAAGCTCGGTGGCCTCACTGGCCGAGGGGGTGAACCTACTACTCTGGCAGGGCCAGCCCATAGGCTTCACAAAGCGTATTGGCAGCCGCACCAACTCACTACTTCCCAAAGAGTTACGCATTTTCATATAGACCAACCATCAACACCAACCCACCCATCCGAAGTACCCAAGCTATGAATAAGGCCATACTACGACTTGCCATACCAAGCATTGTGAGCAATGTGACCATACCCTTACTCGGTATGATAGACATTGCCATTGCCGGTCGTATTGGCGACGACAGCACCATAGCCGCTTTGGCCATCGGCACAGCCATTTTCAACTTCATCTACTGGAACTTCGCCTTTCTGCGTATGGGCACAAGCGGCCTTGCGGCACAAGCCTACGGCGCAGGTGACAAGCGCGAGACAGCCAACATCCTCGGTCGCTCGATGATTGCAGCACTCGCCATTGCACTCCTACTGCTGGTTTTCAACAGGCCCATTGGGGCGCTGGCTATGAAGATTATGGAGGGTGGCAGCGACGAGGTTATGGCTCTTGCAGCCGAATACTTCTACGCCCGCATCTGGGCCGCCCCCGCCGCCATAGGCATATTCTCGCTTCACGGCTGGCTGACGGGTATGCAAGACACCACCTCGCCTATGGTGGTGTCGATACTCAACAACATCATCAACGTTGCCTGCTCACTATGGTTTGTCTTTGGGCTGGATACGGGCGTTGTGGGCATTGCGTGGGGTACGGTGGTGGCTCAATACACCTCGCTGGTGGTGACGCTGGTGATTATTGCCCTGCGCTATGGCAGCTACGTCAAGCAGTTGAGCCTTCGCGAGAGCCTTCGTATGGAGCCTTTGGTGCGCTTCTTCCGCATCAACTCCGACGCCTTCCTGCGCACACTCTGTGTCTGCACCGTCTATACCTGCTTCACAGCCTTCTCGGCACGCTTTGGCGACACCATACTGGCCACCAACGAGCTGCTTATGCAACTCTTTATGCTGTTTAGCTATATGCTCGACGGCTTCTGCTATGCTGCCGAGTCGCTCACAGGTCGTTTTATTGGCGAGCGCAACCGCAACAGCCTCGCCCGTTGCATAAAACTACTGGTGGTATGGTGCGGTGTGGTTGCAGCCATCTACATTGTGGCCTACATCTTCTGGTGGAAACCCATACTCGGCATATTCACTTCAAGCCCAACGATTATGGCCTGCGCCGAGGAGTATATCGTATGGATAGTTATGGTTCCGCTGGTGGGATTCATACCCTTCTTGATTGACGGCATACTTATTGGCGCAACCAAAACACGCACAATGCGCAACACAACATTCTTTGCGCTGGTGGCCTTCTTCGGGCTCTTCTACTCGCTCGTTGGAGTGCTCGACAACCGCGCCCTATGGATTGCCTTCATAGGTTTCATTGTGGTGAGGTTTGCGCTTATGCTCGTGGCCACCAAAGGACTCAACACCAACCTGTTGATGGACACAAGCAAGGAGTAGAATTGAAAATTGAGAATTGAGAATTGAGAATTGAAAATTAAGGTAAGGATGGATAGCAAGAAAAACTTTAAGAGCGGATTTGTAAACATCATTGGCAACCCCAACGTTGGTAAATCAACCCTGATGAACGCACTCGTGGGAGAGCGACTGGCCATAATCACCGCCAAAGCACAGACCACACGACACCGTATTATGGGTATCGTTGGTGGCGACGACTTCCAGATTGTTTACTCCGACACCCCCGGCATCCTCCGACCAAGCTACAAGCTCCAAGAGAGTATGATGGGCTTCGTCAGGGGGGCACTGAAAGATGCCGACGTGATACTCTACGTCACCGACACCGTAGAAAAAGGCGACGAGGCCTCGGCAGAGATTGTTGAGAAGATTAAACTCAGCGCCATACCCACTATTGTGGTAATCAACAAGATAGACCTCTCCAACCAAGCACAACTCGAAGCCCTTGTGGAGATGTGGCACACAAGGCTGCCAGAGGCAAAGATTATACCCATCTCGGCCATCGAGGGTTTCAACGTCAGCGGCGTGTTCGACACCATTATGACCCTGCTACCCGAGGGCGCACCCTACTACGAAGAGGGCACTCTGACCGATAGGCCTATGCGATTCTTCGCCAGCGAAATCATCCGCGAAAAAATCTTCCTCAACTACGACAAAGAGATACCCTACTCGGTGGAGATAGTTATTGAGGAGTATAAGGAAGAGCCCACGATTGACCGCATCAGCGCTGTGATATACGTTGCACGCGACTCGCAAAAGGGCATCATCATTGGCCGCAAGGGCGAAATGCTCAAAAAAGTGGGCACAGCCGCCCGCATCGAATTGGAGAAGTTTGTGGGCAAAAAGATATTCCTCCAACTCCACGTCAAGGTCGATGAGGGCTGGCGCAATAGCAGCGGCCGCCTCAGAAGATATGGATATATGGAGTAACGGCAAAAAACGCGGGTATCAAAAAAACGCGGGTATCTATTTTGATACCCGCGTTTTTTCAATTCAAAATTCAAAATTCAAAATTCAAAATTATTTCGATTTAGGTCGTTTGACGTTAGACTTTTGACGTTAGACGTTTTTGGAGCACCACCCTCACAAAACAGGACTTGTCCTGAGGCTGGGTTTTGTGAGGCGAGAGCAAGGCTTGCGCAGCTGAGGAAACCGCAGTTTACCGAGCGTAAATGAGGATTTCCGAAGCAAGCGTAACGCAGCTATCGCCCACAAGGCACAGCCGAAAACAAGGCGTGCTCGACTTTTAGATTATAAGCATCGCATCCCCATAAGTCCCAAACCTATACCCCTCCTCAATGGCAACCTTGTAGGCATTCATAACCTTGTCGTAACCACCGAAGGCAGCAACCATCATCAGCTGGGTTGAGCCGGGGAGGTGGAAGTTGCTGACCATAGAGTCGGCAACACTAAACTCGTAGGGGGCGAAGATAAACTTATTTGTCCAGCCCTCGTAGGGTTTCAACATACCAGTGGTCGATACCGACGACTCGATGGTTCGCTGAACTGTCGTACCAATGGCGCAGACCCTATGGCCGCTCTCCTTGGCCCTATTGACCCTCTCGGCAGTGGCCTCGGGGATGAAAATCTGTTCGGAATCCATCTTGTGCTTGGTAAGATCCTCAACATCGACGGTGCGGAAGTTGCCCAAGCCAACGTGGAGGGTAATCTCGGCAGTGTCGATACCCTTAATCTCCATACGTTTGAGCAGGTGCTTGGAGAAGTGGAGGCCGGCCGTAGGTGCAGCCACAGCGCCCTCAACCTTGGCGTAGATGGTCTGGTAGCGCTCCTCATCCAGAGGCTCGACCTTCTCTCTGACCCAACGAGGCAGAGGGGTCTCACCCATCTGGTTGAGCACCTCGCGGAACTCCTCGTAGGAGCCGTCGTAGAGGAAGCGGAGGGTGCGGCCACGCGAGGTAGTGTTGTCGATAACCTCGGCCACAAGTGCGTCATCCTCACCGAAGTAGAGCTTGTTGCCTATGCGGATTTTGCGTGCAGGCTCAACAAGCACATCCCACAAACGGAGATCTTTATTGAGCTCACGCAACAAGAAAATCTCAATCTCAGCACCAGTTTTCTCCTTGTTGCCATAAAGACGTGCGGGGAAAACCTTGGTGTTGTTCATCACAAAGACATCCTCCTCGTCGAAGTAGGAGATAATATCCTTAAAGAGTTTGTGCTCAATTTCACCCGTTGCGCGGTGGAGCACCATCATACGTGACTCGTCGCGGTGTTCTACGGGGTAGTGAGCCATGAGTTCGGGAGAGAAGTCGTAATTGTAGTGGGATAACTTCATAATATATTGAATTATAGCGTTGTATATGCAGTTTAACAATACCCTCACAGCAGCCAACCGAGGCCACTTCGTTTGTGGGTAACAAATTATATACGTATGAGAAACGATTTTGTTTCAGTCGAGGCGAAAATAATTTAACCAAATCGTTCTTTATAAGCCCCATAGGGCGGTTGGCGGTTGTCAGTTATCAGTTATCAGTTATCAGTTATCAGTTGTCAGAGGGAGGTTAGGGAATTTAGGGAATTTAGGGAATTTAGGGAGAGGGCCTATAAGCCCTATAAGCCCCATAAGTCCCATAAGCCCTATATGTCACTAAGGCCCTTAATGCCCCTAAGGCCCTTAAAGCCTTTAAGGACTTAGGTCGTTAGACGTTAGACGTTAGACGTTAGACGTTAGACCTTAGACGTTAGACTCGTTAAGTATGCCCACCAACTCCTCCAAAGGCCAAGCATCCTCCACCCTATGGTTGCCGCTGCGGGTGCGACGCAAACCCACAAGGTGAGCACCGCTACCAAGCGCCTCGCCAATCTCTATGGCCAGCGAGCGGATGTAAGTGCCCTTGCTACAACGCACCCTCAGGCGCAACAGTGGCATCTCGAAGTGGAGAATCTCCATCTCGTAGATGTTTATCAGCGCACGACGCATCTCCACCTGCTCGCCCTCGCGGGCATACTCGTAGGCCCTCTTGCCGTCAATCATCTTGGCCGAATAGACAGGAGGGGTCTGCAACCTCTCGCCCGAAAGCTCCACCAGAGCACTCTCAATCATAGGCAGGGTGATGTGGTCGGTGGGATAGGTGGCGTCGATGGGGTGTTCCAAGTCGCCACTCGGGGTGGTTGCGCCAAGCATAACCTCGGCTACATACTCCTTCTCGCCCGCCTGCAACTCCTCCACCCTCTTGGTGGCCTTGCCGATGCAGACCAAGAGCACACCCGTAGCCAGAGGGTCGAGTGTGCCGGCGTGGCCAATTTTAATCTTCGGGTAGCCGAGTTTGCGGAGCAGGTATTTGAGCTTGCGCACAACGTCGGAGCTTGTCCAGCCCAGTGGCTTATCGACCACAGCTACAACCCCCTCGGGGAAAGCCATATCGCGTCTAATATCCTCGCGCATACACCTCTATTAGAATATGTAACTACCAATAGAAACAAGGCCCACAACAAGGCAGTAGAGTGCAAACCAGATGAGCTTGCCACGCTGAACAATGCCGAGCATAAACTTACAAGCAAGGCAACCCGAAACAAACGAGGCCACAAAGCCCACAGCCAGCGGGAGCAGGCCCACACCCATATTGGAGAGCGAGCCATTGAGCACATCCAAAAGCGACTCGCCCAGAATTGGCAGGATGACCATAAGGAACGAGAACTCGGCCACAACAGCACGTTTGTTGCCCAAGATGAGGCCCGTAGCGATGGTTGTACCCGAGCGGCTCAGGCCGGGCATTGTGGCTGCGGCCTGCGCTGTACCAATAATCATTGCATCGGTCCACGAGATAGAATCCTTCTGGCGAGGTTTGGCGTAGTGGGCGAAAGTCAAGAGTAGGGCCGTAAGCAGCAACATACTACCCACAACAACCATAACATAGTCGGAGGCCAGCATAGCGTTGAAGCTATCTTTCAGCAAGAAGCCAACAATACCCACAGGTATCATCGACGCAATAATTTTCAGTGCATAGGTCATATCGGGCCCTTTGCGGAAGGAGAAGAAGCCCGTAAAAAGTCTTTTCACTGCGGGCCACAGCACCACAATAGTGCTCAACACGGTTGCAAAGTGGAGCACCACATCGAAGGCGATATTATCGGTAAGCTCAACGCCCAACAACTCCTTGGCAATTTGCAGGTGGCCACTACTGCTCACCGGCAAATACTCCGTAAGGCCCTGAACAAGGCCCAAAATCAATGCTTCAATAATAGACATAGTTTTCTCTCTGTTTTATTTAAGTTTACTTATCTCTCTTCTCTGGCTTGGGGCGGTGCATAATGGAGTAGCCCACAATACCAAAGCCCACAAGCACAACAATGGGAGCAAGGCCTATGCGTCGCCACGCAAAAAGCTCCTCGGCATTAAACACATTGGGGTCGTTGCTGCCACCTCCGGCCATAAGCACAAAGCCAACAACCACAACCAACACACCAATCAACATCCACTTATAGTTGGCCCACGAAAATACCATTTCGTCGTCGTGAGAACCCTTTGCGGGTGTCGTCTTCTTCTGATTCTTTTCCATATAGTTCTAATATAAATTAGTATATATTGATTTTTGCACTATTCATTGCCACAAACCTATCGAGCACCACCGAGCTAAACACCACCGAGATGAGTATGCCCGCAACATATATTCCGCCAAAGATGCAGCCCATAACCTCCGCACCCGAGAGCAACACAACATAGGGCATACCCTCCGAGAGCGCCACAAGCATAATCCAAAACATCAGCGAGGCCAGAGTAGCTGCCACAACTCCCATCCAGAAAGCATCCTTCATAAAGGGTCGTTTGATGAAGCCCTTAGTTGCCCCCACCAGTTTCATTGTAGAAATAAGCTCCCTGCGCGAAAAGACACTCATACGTATGGTATTCTGCAACAAGATGAGCGAGATGACCAGCAGCACACCGCCAAAAATCAGCAACAACAGCTTAAACTTGCCCAAGTTAGCATCCATACTATCGACCATACCCTGCTGATAGAGCACCTCGTCGATACCCTTCCACTGGCTAACAGTATCGTCAATAGAGGCCACCAGCTCCTTGGGCGACTCGCTCGCTGCTATCTTCACTTCAAACGATGCAGGCAGAGGGTTGTAGTCGAGAAACTTCTCGAAGTCGCCCCCGGCATAGCGTTTGAAGTCGGCAGCAGCGTCGCTCTTGGAGATGAACTTCACCTCCCTGACACCCTCCAACGACCGCAGATTAAACTCCACCTCGCGCGTAAGCTCCTCCGAGGCCAACGGCTCCATCATAACATAGAGAGTCATACGTTCCTTGATGCTATCGGTAGCCTTCGAGAGATTCCAAATAATATATCCCACCGCCGCCACCAAAAACAGCACCAACGCAATACTCACCGTACTTATGGCATAAGAGCCACGCACCTTCCGACGTAAATTTTTCATTTTTTTATTCTTCTTTTTATTTTCTCCGCTTTTTGTAAAAAGCGGAACCAAAAACTTTTAGTGTAGGGATTGCTCCCAAAACTTATTCGCTCTTCGTAGCTAAACTCGCTATTCTCTAAGAGAGCTTAGGGAATTTAGGGAGTTTAGGGAGTTTAAGGAGTAGCCTGTAACCCCTGTAACCCCTGTAACCCCTGTAACCCCTATAACCCCTATAACCCCTATATGCCCTATAAGCCCTA
>JAZNFV010000039.1:0-17773 GCA_045576155.1 Tidjanibacter sp. | reverse complement strand
GTTCTCCAATGCCTGCTTCCATACCTCCAGAGGAGCCTTGTCTGCATCCTTCATCTTCTCGCCCACCATATCCAACGCATCGTAGAAAATGGTGTATGCAATACTCTTCTTACCATCCAGCATCAAATTGTTTACAAAGCGGGTAACCATAACGTCACCGAATTTGGGATCTGGAAGTAGAATGTGCTTTTTAGGCTTTGCTTTTCTCATTTTTCTTAAATCTTTTTAATGTGTTTTTCTAACTTCTGTTGTGAGAGATTACTTTTTGGCTGCTTTGGGACGTTTAGCACCGTATTTCGAACGACGCTGACGACGACCATCTACACCTGCGCTATCCAATGCACCGCGTACCAAGTGGTAACGTACACCGGGGAGGTCTTTTACACGACCACCGCGCACCAAAACGATTGAGTGCTCCTGCAAGTTGTGACCCTCACCGGGGATGTAGGCATTGACCTCTTTCTGGTTGGTAAGTTTCACACGTGCTACTTTACGCATTGCCGAGTTAGGCTTCTTAGGGGTGGTGGTGTAAACACGCACGCACACACCGCGCCTCTGAGGACAAGCGTCGAGGGCGGGAGATTTACTTTTCATCTCCAACTGAACCCTGCCTTTACGTACAAGTTGTTGAATTGTAGGCATTTTACTTTTTTTAGTCCTTTGTTTTGTTAAACATTAATTCTCGTTTTCCCATTTTTGGGCCTGCAAAGATAAGGACTTTTTCGGTTAATACAATATATATGGATTTTTTTTCGTCCAACTTTGGCCGATTTTTCAGCGTTTTAGCCCCTTTTTCGCCCCTTTTGCTATTCTTTTTTCTTATGCTTTTTTCAAATCTATTTGCGCCACCTATAAGTACAACCGGCACACCACCTGCAACACACTACTAATCAACGCATTGCAAAAAACTTTCGAGAGAGTTGTGGAATACCCGGCAAATATACTTATCTTTGTAGCTCAGTTTTTTAGCAAAAAATCAAACTCAACTCATAAACAATGGAATACAACTTCAAGGAAATCGAGGCCAAGTGGCAAGAAAAGTGGCAGAAGGAGCAGACCTACCGCGTTGATGTAGATAGCTCTAAGCCAAAATTTTACGTTTTGGATATGTTCCCCTACCCCTCGGGTGCGGGACTTCACGTTGGCCACCCTCTGGGCTACATCGCTTCGGACATCTATTCGCGCTACAAACGCCTCTGTGGATTCAATGTTCTCCACCCTATGGGCTACGATGCTTTCGGCCTGCCCGCTGAGCAATACGCCATCCAGACCGGTCAGCACCCCGCTGTGACCACCGAGCAGAATGTGGCTCGCTACCGTTCACAGCTCGACCGCATTGGTTTCTCCTACGACTGGTCGCGCGAGGTACGCACCTGTGAGCCAGAGTATTACAAATGGACTCAATGGGCTTTCTTGGAGATGTTCTCCCACTACTACGACAACACTTTGGGCAAGGCCGAGAAGATTGAGGCTTTGGTGGAGCGCTTTGCCACACGTGGTACTGAGGGCTTGGATGCGGCTTGCTCCGAGCAGCTCAACTTCACCGCCGAGGAGTGGAACTCCTACGACCAGAAAAAGAAGGAGGATATTTTGCAAAACTATCGCCTTGCTTTCCGCGCCGACACAATGGTAAACTGGTGTGCCGAGTTGGGCACAGTGCTTGCCAACGACGAGGTTAAGGATGGTCTTTCGGTGCGTGGCGGATTCCCCGTTGTGCAGCGTCGAATGAAGCAGTGGTTGCTGCGTGTGACTGCATACGCACCTCGCTTGTTGGAGGGTCTTGATAAGCTCGAATGGAGCGAGTCGCTCAAAGAGATTCAGCGCAACTGGATTGGCAAGAGCACCGGTGCGCAGGTATTTTTCGACATTGAGGGCAGCGACAAGAAGTTGGAGATTTTCACCACCCGTCCCGACACAATTTTTGGCGTAACCTTTATGGTTATTGCCCCCGAGCACGAGTGGGTTAAGGAGCTGACAATCTCCGATGCCCAAGCCGACGTGGAGGCATACTTGGAGGCTACCAAGAAACGCTCCGAGAGGGAGCGCATTGCCGAGACCAAGCGTGTGAGTGGTGTATTTACGGGCAGCTACGCCATCAACCCCTTCTCTGGCAAACGTATTCCTATCTATGTGAGTGACTACGTGTTGGCAGGCTATGGCACTGGCGCAATTATGGCAGTTCCCGCTCACGATTCGCGCGACTGGGCTTTTGCAAAACACTTCGGACTCGACATCATTCCCGTAGTTGAGGGCGGCAACGTAGAGGAGGCAAGCTACGATGCCAAAGAGGGCAAACTTATCAATTCGGACTTCATCAACGGCCTCGATGTTAAGGAGGCTATCGTTAGGATGTGGGACGAGATTGAGGCACGCGGTTTGGGCCAGCGCAAGGTGAACTACCGTCTGCGTGACGCTATTTTCAGCCGTCAGCGCTACTGGGGTGAGCCTTTCCCAATCTACTACAAAGACGACATCGCCTACCCCATCTCGCTCGACGAGCTTCCTTTGGAGTTGCCCGAGGTGGAGAAGTTTACCCCCACAGCAGAGGGCGAGCCCCCATTGGCACGCTCTGAGAAGTGGCACACTGCCGATGGCTACCCCTACGAGACCAGCACAATGCCTGGTTTTGCAGGCTCTTCGGCCTACTACCTGCGCTATATGGACCCCCACAACAACGAGGCTCTGGTTAGCCGCGAGGCCAACGACTACTGGCGCAATGTAGATCTCTATGTTGGTGGTATTGAGCACGCTACGGGCCACCTCATCTACTCGCGCTTCTGGAATAAGTTCCTCTACGACTTGGGCTACATTTGCGAGGACGAGCCATTCAAGAAACTTGTCAATCAGGGTATGATTCAGGGCCGTTCCAACTTTGTATATCGCGTTGTGGGCACAAATAAATTTGTGTCGCTCGGACTCAAAGAGGGCTACGAAACCCAAGAGATTCACGTCGATGTAAACATCGTCAAGAACGACATCCTCGACCTCGAAGCCTTCCGCCAGTGGAGGCCCGAATTTGCCGACGCAGAGTTTATCCTCGAAGATGGCAAATACGTTTGCGGCTGGGCTGTCGAGAAGATGAGCAAGAGTATGTTCAACGTGGTCAATCCCGACTACATCGTTGATAACTATGGCGCAGACACCTTGCGTATGTATGAGATGTTCCTCGGGCCTTTGGAGCAGAGCAAACCCTGGGATACCAACGGCATCGACGGTGTTCACAAATTCTTGCGTCGTTTTTGGAGCAAATTCTTCGACAAGAGCGGCAACTTCTGCGTGAGCGACGAAGAGCCCACCCCTGCCGAGCTGAAAACTCTCCACAAGACCATCAAGAAGGTCAGGGAGGATATTGAGAACTTCTCGTTCAACACCTCGATTGCCGCATTTATGATATGCCTCAACGAGTTGGGTCAGTGCAACAAGAGAGCTGTTTTGGAGCCATTTGCAGTGCTTCTCTCACCCTTCACACCCCACATTTCCGAGGAGCTGTGGCACCTATTGGGCAACAACACCTCGGTGTGCGATGCACCCTACCCCGAGTTCAACCCCGACTACTTGGTTGAAAATTCGTTTGAGTACCCCGTGTCGTTCAATGGCAAGATGAGGTTCAAGAAGTCGCTGCCTCTTGGTATCTCCAATGCCGAGATTGAGGCTGCGGTTTTGGCCGACGAGCAGTCGCTCAAATACACCGAGGGCAAGACCCCCAAGAAGGTTATCATCGTACCGGGTAAGATTATCAATATCGTATTGTAATAGAGCAGGTTCGGTGGGTCAGGCCCACCGAACTTTTTTAGCACACAACAAAGACCAAGCACCAACGTTTTCAAAACAGACCAACCAAGCCTAAGAGAATTATGGACTTTCTGACCCTACTGTTTTTGGCCATCGGTGTGTCGATGGACGCCTTTGCGGTATCAATCTGCAAGGGGCTCTCTTCGCGTGGCGGAAGTCTCACGAAAGGGGGAGTTATTGCAGGTGCGTGGTTTGGTGGTTTTCAGGCGCTTATGCCAACAATCGGCTACTTCATTGGCGCTACTTTCCACAACTACATAACCTCTTTCGACCACTGGATTGCCTTCATTTTGTTGGCTCTGATTGGCGGCAATATGGCCTACGAGGCTTTGGTAGAAATTCGCACCGAGGGCCGAGCAAAAAGGGAGCAAAAGGGCTCGGGCGAGTGTGATTGCTGTGGCCCAATCGAGGTGCAGGATGGTGGCAAAAAGGAGCGTAAACCCTTTGCTGCAAAGAAAATGTTTCCGCTGGCCATAGCCACCAGCATCGACGCCTTGGCGGTGGGCATTTCGCTTGCAATGCTCAAAGTAAACATCTGGTCGTCAGCACTTTTCATCGGACTGACCACGTTTGCTTTTTCGTTTGTGGGCGTGAGGATTGGCGGTCTGTTTGGCGCACGCCACAAGTCGAGGGCCGAGCTTCTGGGAGGCCTAATTTTGGTGGTTATCGGCATCCGCATCCTCATCGAACACACCTTAATCGTCTAACGTCGAAGGTCTAACGTCTAACGACCTAAGGCTTAATAAAACTCGGGTATTAAAGATACCCGAGTTTTTTGTGGCAGGGGTCGCAGGGGTGGCAGGGGTAACAAGGGTCGCAGGGGGCACAAGGGTCACAGGGGGCACAGGGGGCACAGGGATAGTAGGGGTAGCATAGGGGCTACGGGGCTAATAGGCCCTATTCCCTACACTCCCTAAATTCCCTAAACTCCCTAAGTTCTCTAAGTTCCCTACATTACCCGCACTCCCTCTAATAATTTTCCATTTTCAATTCTCAATTTTCAATTATAATCCATATCTTTGTGGGGATTTATCCCCACAAGGAAAGCAAACATACGATGAGTAGCAATTTTATAGTTTCGGCACGCAAATATCGCCCACAGACTTTTGAGTCGGTCGTGGGCCAGAGCCACATCACCACAACTCTCAAAAACGCCATAGCACGTCAGCAGCTGGCACACGCATTTCTCTTCTGCGGCCCTCGCGGAGTGGGCAAAACCACCTGCGCCCGCATCTTTGCCAAGACAATCAACTGTCTGAATCCGGGTGCCGATGGCGAGGCTTGCGGTGAGTGTGAGTCGTGCCGTAGCTTCAACGAAGGACGCAGCTTCTCAATCCACGAGCTCGATGCGGCCTCCAACAACTCGGTGGAGAACATTCGCGACCTCACAGACCAAGTGAGAGTTCCGCCCCAGATTGGCAGTTACAGCGTCTTTATCATCGACGAGGTACATATGCTCTCGCAGGCAGCCTTCAACGCCTTCCTGAAAACGCTCGAAGAGCCTCCCCACCACGCCATCTTCATCCTCGCCACAACCGAGAAACACAAGATACCCGCCACAATCCTCTCGCGCTGTCAGATTTACGACTTCCAGCGCATACGCATTGAGGACGCTGTGGGCTACCTGAAAACCATTGCCGAGCGCGAGGGGGTCGCCTACGACGACGAATCGCTCCACCTGATTGCCCGCAAAGCCGATGGTGGTATGCGCGACGCACTCTCGATGTTCGATAAAGCCGTTTCGTTCTGCGGTGGCAACCTCGCCTACAAGGAGGTGGCAGCAACGCTCAACGTGCTCGACTACGACACCAACTTCTCCGTTACGGAGGCTATCGTCGAGGGCGACTACAAGAGGGCTCTGCTCATCTTCGACGAAGTGCTCAAAAAGGGTTTCTCGGGTCAGACATTCGCCTCGGGCCTTGCAACCCACCTGAGGGACTTGCTTATGTGTAAAGACCCCCAGACGTTGCCTCTCTTAGAGATAACAGGCTCACTGCTTGACAAATACAAAGCCCAGAGCGGTGCGTGCGACATAGGTTTCCTCTTTGGTGCAATAGCCCACTTGGGTAGTATTGATGGTGGTTTCCGCACAGCAACCAATCAGCGTCTGCACGTCGAGTTGGGTCTTATGAGGCTCGCGGGGATGTGTCAAAAAAAAAAATTTGACATAGCCCAGCCCACGCTCCCGCAACTAAACGCCGAGCCGGCCACAGTTGCAGCCACACCCGCAACAACGGTTGCACAACCTGCACCACAGCAGCCACAACAACCACAAGCCCCTGCAACACCACAGCCCGCAGTAGCACCAACACCACCCAAGGAGGAGGTTGCCCCCACCCCAAGTGTTGCTTCGCCAGCCCCGGCTGCGCCCACAAGCAAGCCCACAGCAGTTGCGCCAGAGGCTACACCAACTCCCACCGCTACTCCCACCGCAGTTCCCACCGCTGCTCCCGCCACCCCCAATGCCGATGCTAAGGGCAGGAGTGCAATACTTGGTAGCGCCATAAGCGACATTCTCAAAGGTGGCAAATCTTCCGACGAGAACGACGAGTCGGTGGCCATACACTACGACCCCTATTCGCAACAGAAGATTCTGCGCAACTGGGAGAGTTTTATGGAGCGACTGATGATGGAGCACCCTCGTTTGGGCTACGCATTGAAGCAGACGCAAGTGACGGGCCACACACTCTCGATGGCGGTTAAGACCGACATCCTCCGCGAAGAGGTGTTGCGCCACCAACCCGAGATAACATCGCTCCTGCAAGAGTGTTGCCACTTGGACGGCAGCATAATACTCGATGTGAGCATCGACAATTCTGAGGACAACACTCTGCCTGTTAGGGCGATAGATAAAGTCCACTACCTTGTGGAGCAAAACGGTGAGCTTGGCACACTCATCCAAGAGCTCGAACTGGATATGCAATAGTCTGTCCACAGCCACGAGCAACGCAAAGCGCTGAAAACAAAGATAGTAGAACACATATATAGACAAGAAAAAGAACAATGGCAAATTTTGTAGAAGAACTTAAATGGAGGGGTATGATTCACGATATGATGCCCGGCACAGAAGAGCAACTCCAAAAAGAGATGACCACCGCCTACCTCGGCATTGACCCAACAGCCGACTCGTTGCACATCGGTCACCTTGTGGGCGTTATGATACTCAAACACCTCCAAAACTGTGGCCACCGCCCCATCGCTCTGGTGGGTGGTGCTACGGGTATGATTGGCGACCCTTCGGGCAAGTCGCAGGAGCGCAACCTCTTAGACGAGGCCACCTTGCGCCACAATCAAGAGTGCATCAAACGTCAGCTCTCCAAGCTTATCGACTTCGATAGCGACGCCCCCAATGCCGCACTTATGGTCAATAACTACGACTGGATGAAGGAGTTTTCGTTCCTCGAATTTATCCGCGACGTGGGCAAGCACATCACCGTAAACTATATGATGGCCAAAGATTCGGTGAAAAAACGCTTCAATGGCGAGGGCGACGGTATGTCGTTTACGGAGTTCACCTACCAGCTCGTTCAGGGCTACGACTTCTACCACCTCTACGAAGCTCACGGCTGTAAGTTGCAGCTCGGCGGTAGCGACCAGTGGGGCAACATCACCACCGGTACTGAGCTTATCCGTCGTAAGAAGGGCGCAAACGACGCATTTGCACTCACCTGCCCCCTCATCAAGAAGGCCGACGGCACTAAGTTTGGCAAGACCGAGAGTGGCAACGTTTGGCTTGATGCTCGCTACACCTCGCCCTATAAGTTCTATCAGTTCTGGCTCAATGTGAGCGACGAGGACGCAAAGAGCTACATCCGCATCTTCACCCTGCTCGACAAAGAGACCGTCGAAACCCTCATTGCCGAGCACGAGGCAGCTCCCCACGAGCGCAAATTGCAAAAACGCTTGGCCGAGGAGGTTACGGTTATGATTCACTCGCGCGAGGAGTACGAGAAAGCTGTGGCTGCCAGTGGCATCCTCTTTGGTGCGGGCGCAAGCGAGGCGCTGAAAACCATCGACGAGCAGACCTTCTTGCAGGTATTTGAGGGTGTGCCTCAGTTTAAGGTTAGTGCCGAGGAGCTCTCCGCAGGTGTCGATTTCCTCTCGCTGTGCGTTGAGAAAGCCCCCATCTTCCCCTCTAAGGGCGAGCTGAGAAAACTCATTCAGGGTGGTGGCGTGTCGCTCAACAAAGAGAAGGTGTCAGACCCCTATCAGGTGGTTGGCAAAGAGAGCCTTATCGCCGGCAAATACCTACTTGTTCAGAAGGGCAAGAAGAACTACTATATCATTATCGCTCAGTAGGATATGAAGAGATTTTGGCTAACATTAGCGACACTTTTGGTGTCGCTAATGTGCGTATATGGCACTCCCACGAGGGAGCAAACGGTGGCAAACATAAAGGCCCACATCAAGTACCTCACAAGCTCGGAGCTGACTGGTCGCAAGGCCGGTTCGGAGGGAGGTTATGCCGCAGGCGACTACATCCGCTCGGAGTTTAGCTCACTGGGGCTGAAAACCTTTGAGCGTGCCGACTACTTCCACAACTTCACCGCCTCGTTTGAAGATGGCGTATTTCGCAATGTGGTGGGCCGCATCGACGGCATCAACCGCAACTCCTACATTGTCATTGGTGCTCACTACGACCACCTCGGCATCAAGAGAGGAGAAATCTACCCCGGCGCTGACGACAACGCCTCGGGCACAGCAGCCCTGATTGAGGTGGCTCGAAGATTTACCCAGATGAACTACAAACCCACCCACACCATTCTCTTTGCCGCCTTCGATGCCGAAGAAATAGGCATCTATGGGTCGAAGGATTTGGCCGAGCGACTGCCCGAGGGGAGCGTGAAGGTGATGATAAATATGGATATGGTCGGATGGCTTGGCAATGGCGAGCTGCAAATTGAGGGTGTGGGCACTCTCAACGGAGCTGAGGAGATTGTTGGCAGGCTTGCCGCAGAGCAGGAGCTACCCATCAAAACCAAGTCGTTTGAGCGCAGGTTGCTACTTGCCACCGACACCGAGCCTTTTGCCAAGCGCGGTTGCCCCACTCTCGCACTAACAACAGGCACCGACTCGCCATACCACAAGCCCGAAGATACGGCCGAAAAGATTGATTATGAGGGCATAGGCAAGATTGTTGATTTTGTGAGCGAGCTTACGGTTGCTATCGACACCTCCAAAGCTACCACAGCCTCGGGCAAGGTGGCCAAGAAACACCACTCGGGCAACAACAACCTCGAATGGGGTCTAACGTATGCCTTTGGCAACAACTACCACCACTACCCCAATAGCGCCATTCGTGGACGAGAGGCGGGCGCGTGGAATCTGGGTCTGAAAATGCAATATACCCACAAACACTTGGGCTTGCGCGTGGGAGCAACCTACGAAAACCGCAAGGCACTGATTCCTGCCGACCCCGCCGACCCCTATGGCAAGGCTCAGACGCTCAGCACGCAGGGTGTGACCATACCTGTGGAGCTTATGCTCAAAACCTCGGGTCGCTCGTCGGCCTACCTCCTTGCCGGAGGCTATTGGAGCTACACCTTCGGGACTAAGGTCAATAAGCTCAGTTGCCAACCTCAGACCCTCGGACTAAACGCCAATGAGTGGGGTTGGAGTTGGGGTTTGGGTGTGCAATTAGGCGGACTTTTCTTTGAGGCCACCAACCGCTACGCCCTCAGCAGCCTCTACACCACTACCACCCCTCGCATCCTCAACCGCACCACCCTCTGCACACTGGGCTGGTTCTTCTAAACGAGGAGGTTAGGGAGATAATCGGGAGTTTAGGGAATTTAGAGAGTTTAGGGATTAGGCCCTATAAGGCCCATAAGGCCCATAAAAAAACGCGGGTATCAAAAAAGATACCCGCGTTTTTAATTCAAAATTGTTTTGCCTTAGGTCGTTAGACGTTTGACTACTCCAACTTCGAGCCATACGCCAAATCGCCCGCATCGCCCAAGCCGGGGATGATATAGCTCTGGGCCGAAAGCTCGGGATCGACCGAAGCACACCAGATGTGTGCATCGTGGGGCAGATGCTTCGTGGCATACTCCACGCCCGCCTCACTGGCAATAACAGCAGCTACGTGCAACTCCTTGGGAGCGCCACCCTTAGCTACCAAAGCCTCGTAGGAATAGACCAACGATGTGCCGGTGGCCAACATAGGATCGACCAAAATCAGCACCTTACCCTCCAACTGGCCACACGAAATATACTCCACCTTGACCTCAAACGAGCCATCTTTGTGGTGCTTGCGATAGGCCGACACAAAGGCGTTTTGGGCATCGTCGAAATAGTTGAGAAAACCCTGATGGAAGGGCAGACCTGCACGCAAAATGGTTGCCAACACAACCTTATCGCTGGACAGCATCACCTGAGCCTCACCCAGAGGTGTCTCCACAATCTGGGGCGAATAGTTGAGCGTGCGGCTAATCTCATAGGCGCAAATCTCTGCAATCCTTTCGAGGTTGCGACGAAAGCGCATACTGTCGCCCTGAACCTCTACATTGCGAATCTCCGAAAGAAACTTGTTGAGAATAGAGTTATTCTCCCTGTCAAGAATGTGTACCATACCTTATATTATATATAATAGTTATTTGTTTCCACTAATTCAACGTGGGCCTACCGCACCACCCACGCCAGCCTCCGACCCCCCTCGACTAATAGAGAAAATTGTTGAAGGGGTAGCGACCAGCGTGTATCTCGCGCACCATACCGTAGAGGTCGGAGCGGAACTTGTCGATATTCTCCTTCGTCAGCGCCGAGAGGAAGATGCAGGGGGTGTTGGCCTTGGCTATCCAACTACGCTGCAACTCTTCGAGCGAGATGTTCTCCTTAGTGGCAGGCGTCAGGTCGTCCTCCTCCTTGGGGGTGTAGGTGTAGGCATCTATCTTGTTGAAAACCAAAAATACGGGTTTGTCGCTCGCACCTATCTCGGCCAAGGTCTGCTTAACCACATTGAGCTGATCCTCAAAAGCTGGGTGGGAAATATCAACAACGTGGATGAGCAAGTCGGCCTCCCTCACCTCGTCGAGGGTCGATTTGAAGGCCTCAACAAGCTGGTGGGGCAGCTTGCGGATGAAACCCACAGTGTCGGACATCAAGAAGGGCAGGTTGTCGAACACAACCTTACGCACCGTCGTGTCGAGCGTCGCAAAGAGCTTATTCTCGGCAAAGACATCGCTCTTGCTGATGAGGTTCATAAGGGTCGATTTGCCCACATTGGTGTAGCCCACCAGCGCAACCCTCACCATAGAGCCCCTATTGCTACGCTGCACCGCCATCTGACGGTCAATCTTTTTCAGCTCCTCTTTGAGCTTGGCAATGTTGTTGCGCACAACCCTTCGGTCGGTCTCAATCTCGCGCTCACCCGAGCCACCACGAGTACCCGTACCACCACGCTGACGCTCCAAGTGAGTCCACATACCTGTCAGACGGGGCAACATATACTCATACTGGGCCAACTTAACCTGCGTCTTGGCATAGGCTGTGCGGGCCCTTTGGACAAAAATGTCGAGGATGAGGCGAGTGCGGTCGGATATGCGACGAGAGATAACCTTCTCGATGTTGCGCGTCTGTGAAGGCGACAACTCGTCGTCGAAGATAACCACATCTATCTCGTTCTCCTCACACCAGTCCCTAATCTCCTCCAACTTACCGGGGCCTACAAAGTAGCGGCTGTCGGGGGTGGAAAGTTTCTGCACAAAGCGGTACTCGGTGATGATGTGAGCGGTCTCAGCCAAGAACTCCAACTCGTCGAGATACTCCTCGACCTGAGCCATAGGCTGACGGTCACGACACACAGCCACCAGCACAGCACGCTGATACTCGCGGTCGATAGTTGGTATGTTTGATTTTTGCTCCATAGCTCTCCTAAAAGGGCGTTTTGCAACACTTGCGGCTTATAAATAAACTCCTAAAAAAAGGGCCTACTCTGGAAAAAAGCAAGCCCTTTTGTATATCAAAATTTGTGCTACTTCTACTGCAAACGGCAATCGATTGGCAAGATGTAGAACACGCGCACAAGCTGGTCACGCTGACGGCCGGGAGTCCACTTGGGCGATTTGAGCAACACGCGGCGAGCCTCGTCCTCATACACCTTATCGGGCGACTGCAAGAACTCGATGCCACCAATGCTACCATCTTTCTCTACCACAAATTTCATAACAATCTTACCCTGAATACCGTTCTCGGCAGCAATGGCGGGAATCTTGAACTCCTGACCAAACCAAGCACGGAAGGTGTTAAGGTCGCCACCCATAAAGGTAGGCATAACCTCTACCTTCACAAATGCGGGCTCCTCAACAATCTCCTCAGCCTCAACCTCAATCTCCTCAATCACAATCTCCTCGTCATCGCCAAACTCGATGAAGTCAAAGTTTGTCTCAATCTTGGCCTTGTTGTCCACAACGTTAATCAAGCTGGTGATGAGCTTCACAGCCTGCTTAACGGGGGCCTGAGTTTTGGGCTCCTCTGGCTTAGTAACCTCAACAAGCTCAACATCCACCTCGGGACCACTCACCTCGATAATCTCAATTGTCTTTTTGCTCTGACCAACACTGAAAGCAACAATGCAGAGTGCGAGCGAAACAATCAAACCAATCTCCAAGAAAATACCTTTGCGATTTTGGAGATCAACCTTTGGGTTCTTTTTTACTTCCATTATTCTGTGTATTTAATTGTTATTCAAATTGTTGTGGTTTTTGCGCAGAAATTTTCCTGCACTTTATCCCATTATGCACCTACAAATATATGAAGAAAAAATGAAAACAACGCACGAAAATTATTTTTTATTAAAATTTTGCGTTATATTTGCACCGTAAAACAAGGGGGATTAGCTCAGTTGGCTAGTGCGCTTGCATGGCATGCAAGAGGTCACGAGTTCGACTCTCGTATTCTCCACAACAAAAGGCGACCTATTTGGGTCGCCTTTTGTCGTGGAGAATGTGTGTTACCCACCCCCTAACCCCTGCTCGGTGAGGACACCGAGCGCAATTTCGACCACCCCTTCAAACCTCCATAAAACAGTAGCAAAGAATGTTAAAATAATAGGGGAAGGGATTTAATAGAATTTCTTTATAAAGACCATTTGGTTGTGTATACTTTTGTGGAACTCATCCAATGTCGTGTTCGGTTTCATTATGGAATAGTGCGCAGACTATTACCAAGTAGTCGGGAAGGAGGCCCGCTTTGCCCCAATGCAGTTTAAGCCCAAACACTTGCTCGGTCATTTGGGCGACATCAAAGCCATAGGCTTCGAGCGAGGGGCGGACAAATTGGGGGTGCCGGCAAGGTTCTCCACACAGGCGCGAGCAGCTCTCTTCTTCGGTGCAATAGTAACATTTTCCGACATAGGAACACGCCAAGCCATTATGCTCCTTTTCCAAACGGAGCAGGTGTTTATCAATCTGTCTGCGCTCCGGCAAAATCAACTCCTCGGCAACATTCAGAGGTAAACCTTGCTCTCGTGGGGTGATTTTTGTAGCAATTAGCAATACACTCTGATATTGGCGCAGTCGCTCCTTCGCATCGAAGTCGAATGGCGGGCATCCCCAACTCCTACCATAGTTTTCGCACTCGCGGCAATAGCCACCCACCACCTCCTCATTGTGGAAGCGTCGGAAGAGTTCCTCGGTGGGGATGGTTTGTGTCAGTTCCTCTCGTGTGTATTCAATCATAGCCACAAAAATACTTATTATTTCTTACTCCACTTGGGCGTGATGCCGATGAAAAACTCGAAGTTGATACCCGGCATTGGTCGCGAGAGCACCGAGAGATACTCCTCGTCGAAGAGGTTGTTAATTGTACCTTTCAGAGAGATGTCAGCCCTACTGAACGAAAGTGCTTTTTCGAGCGTGATATTGCTCATAAAGTATTTGGGGAGTTTGCCCGTCAGCGTGAGGTCGTTGGAGGACATCGTAAAGCGTTCCGAGTAGTAGCACCACTTATAGAGGAATGACCAACTGCGCCACGAGATTCTTCCCGTGAGGTTTGCCGAGTGACGGGGTATATATGGGAGCTGCTTGCCCACCGAGCGGTCCGCCTCGCTCATAGGTTCGCCCTCGTTAATGGAGGGTGTCCACGAGTAGTTGCCATCTATTGAGAGGTGCCACTCGGGGGTGAGCGCTACCGAGAGATTTGCCTTTGCCTCAATGCCATAGGCGTGTACATCCTTAATGTTCTTGGGCGAGAAGAAACCCTTAACGGTCGGTAGCCAGAGTATCCAATCGTGAATGTAGGACTCAAACCAACTTGCCGAGCCGCTCAATGAATAACTCCCCTCTCTGCCAGCTGCAAACGAGAGTCCTGCATCGTAGGTCCAACCGCTCTCCTTTTTGAGGTCGGGATTGCCACCGGGAAGGAAGTATAGGTCGTTGAGCGTGGGGAAGCGATAGTTGCGCGACAGGGAAGCTTTGGCAGTGATGTTGCCCCTACGAGAGAGCACACCATCGACAAAGAGTGCGGGTATGAGAGGTGTCCACTCGATGCCATACATCTCCTCGCGCAGAGTTGCCGAAATGCCGAATCGGTCGATGGGTCGCCACTTGGCAGAGAGCACTCCCGATAGTTCCGCACGACCTTTGCGGTATCCTACAATCGCCTTGTTTCCGTCTTGACGGATGATGTTTTTATCCTCGCTCTGCACAATGTGCTGATGGACTGCGAGGTTGGCGGTGAAAAGCCAATCGCTACCGATATAGTACTCGCCCTCGGCTTGACCATAGAAGGTGTCTATCTTACTGCGAGAGCGGGTCATATGTGCCATTGTACCGTTGCCCACATCACGCTTATAGTCGTAGGCCATCCAAGTGTGGATGTAGCCCGCCTTGGTCGCAACCTTCCACTGCTCGTCGAGGTGGTCCCACGAGAGGATGCCTCGGAAGGTCTCCTCCCTTTGGCGGTTGTCGAAATCGGTGGCGTTGCCGTAGTCGGTAGTGAGCATTGGGAGTTCGCGGTTGGAGTTGATATACCACCCGTTGAGTCCGAAGCGGTCGCCCCGCCCCGTATTATAATATGCCTCTTGTAAGAGGTGAAAATCTCTAAACGAGCCACTACGGTTTCGCTCTGTGGGGTAATACTGACCAATGATTTTCATATCATCATCGTAGATATTCTCCTTCTTGTCGTGGTTGCGATACTCGAAATCATTGGGCGAGGTGGAGAATACCGCACGGGTCGAAATCTGCCAATGCTCATCGCCATAGGTCAGGCGTAGGAACTCATCAAAGGTCCTAAAAGAACCCAGACCTTGAATGTATTGCACCCCAAAACCATCGCTCTGGGCGGGTTTGGTAGAGAGTTTGACGGCACCACCCATACCGCCACCCGTCTCATTGACCGAGGAAGTACCGTGCAGTAGCGAGGCGTCGTCGATGAAGTAGGAGGGAATCATTGAGAAGTCGGTCATACCGAGCATAGGGTTGTTGATGCGCATACCATTCCAAGTCACCTGCGTGTGGGAGGCAGAAGTTCCACGAAAGGCGACCGTAGAGAGGGTTGCACGACCATAGTTCTTAACAAAGATAGAGGAGTTGAAGGTGAGCACATCGGCCATTGAGAGGGCTACACTCTCTTTCAGCACCACCGAGTCGAACTTGGTCTGCTGTGTGCCAATCTCTTTCAGGGGGCGTTTGCCATAGACGGTCACTTCGGGTATGGCGTGGAGCCGCTTGTGCCACTCGGCCTCTTGCGCAAAGAGTGAGGTGTGGCAGAGTATAAGTGCTATTATGGAGAGGATAATTTTCATAATTTCGGACTATTTCCAACAAAACGCACCCGGGATGATACCCACATAGAAACTATCGAGCAACTCCCTCTCTTTCGAGTAGCGATAGACCTTGCCCTGTTGAACATAGTCAATCGCATCCGCCACATAGACATCTCCATTGTAGGGGCTCACAGTGAGTCCATAGTAGAGCGTACCGTTGTATGGCAGGAAGGGCTCGCTCGGCACACACTCTGCGGTCACATCCATCTCCCACACATCATCGTTGAGCCAATAGAGCCTATCCCCCGTGCCGTTGAGCTGCACCTCGGAGGGAGCGTCGCCAAACTCAAATCGAAACTGCTTTTCGATGGTGAACAACTCGGCATCAATGCGATAGAGCGATGGCGCTTCGTGTCCATAGGGCGAGCCTGCGTAGCCTCCGTCAGTGATGGTCCAGAGTTTATCGTTGCAATCCAGAACAAGCGATGTGGGTTGGATTCCCACCGTGAGTTCATCAACCACGGTATCTGTTTCGGTGTCGATTTTGAGGATTCGGTTTTGGTACGACCAGCAATTTACATAGAGGTACTTACCCCACTGCACCATCTGCTCTGTCGAACCGCTCTCCATAGTCATATTGGGCACCTCTATATATCCCGTAATCTCGTAGCGCTTGGGATTTACGATAAAAATTCGGTTATCCCAAATCTGCGTAACATAGGCCTTGGTGTCGGAGATGAAATGAATATATCGGGGCGAGGTGAAATTGACAATGCGCCCTACCTCCTTGAAGGTGCGGGTGTCTATGGCGAAGATGGCGTGGGAGTTATTGACCACTACCCAACCTATGCCATCACGAATAACCATACTCTGGCACACATCGCCGAGCTTCATTGCGTTGGAGCGATAGAACACCTCGTTCTCGACCTCTCCCGATGTGGGGTTGTAGTAGGAGAGCGTGGCGTTGCCATACTGAAAATTACCCTCGTTGCAGATAAAAAGTCCTTCTGGGGAGGAGGATGTGTCGAACTCCTCCACCAAGCCGTACTCCCACTTCATACACGAAGTGGCAAGCAGGAGCCCTCCGAATAGCAGTAGCCTAACAAACCTTATCATCGTAGCGCTCTATTGTTGTGCTTGTTTCAGATTGTAATCATAAAGGCCGAGCACCTCGGTTGAGACCTCGCCGAGCCAGCCACTCTTGGCGTTGACGGCACACTGCACCTTCACAAAGTCTATGAATTTCAACTCCACAGGGTTGCCTTCGCCATCTATCGCATCGGAAATCTTGAAGTGGTTGGCATTTGCCGCCGCACCCACATTGGCGTCATCGGTCAGGCGGTCAACCGAACTAAAATTGTCGGCATACCCCCAATCGTACTCGCCATTCACCCAATAGGAACCATTGCCCGAAGCGTCGTAGTTGCGGGCCTCCAAGCAAGTGCCCGTGAGGGTGTAGCTATCCGCCTCAATCCACAGAGGGTAGTAGTAATCCTGACGATGAAACTGCACGAGGTAGTCCACCTCGCCACTACCACCCAGATTGTCGGTCCACTGCACTGGCATTTGGGGCTCGGCGGGGCGGTAGTAGGTAACCGAGTAGTTCTGTATGGTGCCCTCCTTACCCGTCTCGGAGCCTGCAAGTTCATACCAAGTGTCGTCGGGCAGCGAGTTGCCATTCTCATCTCTCATAACCCACACTACACCCGGCTCCGATGAGCCACTGAAAGAGTTGCCTATAACACCGATGTCATATCCACCGGAGTTGTCGATGCTGTGGTCGAAGCCCACAACGATATAGCCACCAAAGCCACCGAGCGACACCCAAATGTCATCTCTCATTCGGCTCTCGGCATAGGCTACCGCAGCCTCGGGTGTGGTCTGCGAGCCATCGAATCCACCCGTTTTGGTTTCGTTTATGAACTGCCCCGGAGCGGGAGTGTAGTCGTAAACCTTGTTCCAATAGGGGCTGCTACCAACAAGGGCAGGACGGTAGTGCTCCATAGCACTACCCTCCTCGCCGCCTATGTCGGTGGTAATCTCCTGGTCGAAATTGCACGACCAGCAGACCACCCCGACAATCAAACTAACTATAAACAGAAATCCTTTACGAAAGGTCATAATAATTGAGGGTGTTTACTTGTCGAAACGAACTGCTACATCGTCGTAGGCAAAGTAGCCGGGAATGGTGAAACCATACTTGCCACCCATCTCATCGGAGTAGAGGAAGTTGAAGCGAACCTTTTTGACTGCACCAAGACCCGAAAGATCCCA
>JAZNFV010000038.1:0-136125 GCA_045576155.1 Tidjanibacter sp. | reverse complement strand
TTGTTTTTTTGGGGGTGAGGGGGGTGGGAGGGGGGGGCAGGAAGAGTAGGGATAGGGGGGAGAGCGGGGGGAATAGGGCTTATAGGGCTTATAGGCCCTATCCCTAAATTCCCTAAGCTCCCTAAGCTCCCTAAGCTCCCTACACTCCCTACACTCCCTAACCTCCCTAACCTCCCCAAATAACTGAGCGCTGACTGCTGACCGCTGATAGCTAATTTTTCCATTTTCAATTTTCCATTTTCAATTTTTTCATACCTTTGTGGCGTTATGAAGATTCTACCGTTGGCATATTTTGGCTCGTTGGAGTGGTGGCGTGAGGCTCTAAGCCCCGATGCGGTGATTGATGTGGGCGAGCACTACATCAAGCAAACCTGTCGCAACCGCACCGAGATAGCCACAGCCGACGGCCGTATGTCGCTCACAGCCAATGTTGTAAAGGGTGCAAGCATCCACAAGTGTGCCGTCAAGGATATGAGGCTCGACTACTCCAAACGTTGGCAGCACCAGCACGCTGTGGCCATACGTTCTGCCTACAAATCCTCTCCCTACTACGACTACTATGCCCACCATTTTGAGCCATTCTTTGAGCGTCGCTACGACTTCCTCTACGATATGAATCGCGAGCTTATCGAAACGCTACTGCGCATCGAGGGCATAGAAGCTCCCTTGCGATATTCGGAGCGCTATATTGTTGCAGATGAGGGAGATGTGGATTTGAGGGGTCACAATTTCCTCGGTGTTCGTGAGTCCGATGCGCCCTACTGGCAGGTCTTTTCGGAGCGTGTGCCCTTCCAGAGCAACTGTTCGTTGCTCGATTTGTTGTTCAACGAAGGCAAGGTGTTGCCTTAGAAGATTTTGGTGGCCTCTTAGTCGGCCAAAAGAATATCTTTGATTTTCTCGTTATACTGGTTTATGACCCTTTGGTTGCGCTGCTCAACAAGGTGGCGAGCCCTCTCTTGTCCCACAAAGTAGGTGGTGCTGAGTCCTCCGCACCCCACAATCCAACCGCTAAGCCACTCTCCTGCCATCCACTCGGCCGCTGTAAATCCCACGAGTGCGCCATTGACTACCAGCGACACTGCGCCACGTAGCCACTCGCCTGCATAGAATTGTCCCACGCCGGGTATCATACTGAGCCACCACGCCACCATAGGGTTGCGGAGCTTGGGTGTTGAGGAGTAGAGCTTTTCAATTTGTGCAAGGCTCTCTTGGCGTTGCGACTCCGAGAGGGTGTTATCGCCCTCGATAAAGCCTCGTGCGGCCTCGGCTGAGCGTTGCCACTGGCCACATTGGGCCGCAGCAAGGGCTTCAATCAGATGTAGTTGAGTGAGTGCTGTGGTGTCGGTGGGGGCGATGTAGAAGGCGGCTTCTTTGGTGGTGGCGAGTGCTTGGGTGAAGTTGCCCAAGAGGTAGTGGCAGAGTGCTTTTTCGTAGTAGTAGTTGCCAATCTGCTCGCCTAACGTGTAGGCGTGTATGCGCATAAGCTCGCCGAGAGCCTCGGCATAGAGGCCCTGCTCCTTCCTCAGATGATACTTCTCCATTAGGAGTCCACTTTGCTCAAAGGGGGATGTGGTGGCATAGATTGAGCGTTCCAGAGCCAGAGCTTTCAGGTCGGCCTCGCCCAATGCCCCCTGTCCCTTAGTCGAAAATGGCACGCAGAGGAATATGAATGCTGTACATAACAGCCTCGTGATTGAGCTTTTCAAAATTCTGGTAGTAAATGTTTACGGAGGCTACGCTGCCGAAAATGTTGCCAATATAGAGTAGTGAGGCCACGCTGCCGTAGGCTATGGTGCGCCAGTTGGCCGGTGTACCTGCTTTGTTCCAACTATCCACCGTCAGGGCTGTGAATGCTCCCACCATAAGGAACGTAGCCACACCCTCGCCCACATTGCCCGCATAAATCTGACCCAAGCCGGGCACAACAGCCGAGGCGAGGCCTGCCACCCACTTCTTGGGTGTGCGCATTTGCGCTGTGGCAATCTCGTCGAGCCTACGTTGCTCGGCGAGGAGTATGTTGTCGGTGTAGGTGAATGATTGTTGGTAGTGGTTGTAGAGTGCTCTGTCGCCCTCGATGAGCGCAATAGCTCCACGTTGCATATCCACCATCTCGCGATAGGGCTGAGCCATAGGGGTTTGGGCAAAGCTGTTGAGCACACTTAGGGCCTCCTCGGTAGAGCCGCTTTCGATGTTGCACAACGCCCCAAAGAGTGCGCTCTTGGGGTAGAAAGTCGAACTCTGCCCCACCTCGGCAAAGGCTTTGGCCGCAGGGGCAAATTGGCGTTGGTGGTAGAGAGTCCATCCCCTAAGGTAGCGCATTGTGTCGAGTGCCTCGGGGGTGTAGTCGTTGCTGAGTGAGCAGGTGAGTGTTGTGGCCTCGCGCATAAGTCCCTTGCCCAGCAGATATGTGCCAAACTCGTAGTCGGCACGTGCCGAGCGTTGGGCAAACGACGTGGTGAGCGACAGCAGAAGTGCCACAATGAGAGCTATCGTATGTGGTCGCGCGGGGGAGTGTTTCATTGCTGGGAGTAGCGTTTGGGGTTATCGTCGATGAGTCCTTGCTGGTTGGTGGGGGTGGAGGCGCGACCAATCTTGGTGTTGCGTACCATACGGTCGAACCCCATAGGCAGGGCCAGCAGAGGGCCATACTCACGCCACAAGGATTTGTAGTAGGCGGTGTTGGAGTCGGTGTAGCTACCCGGGGCACACACCTCTGGGGCTACATACTGCTCCCACACCCACAGAGCGCTGCTGACTATGTGGTAGAGGGGCGAGAGTGTCTGGCGGCCCGGCTCAATGCCGTAGGCCACTTTGGTAGGCTCACTTTGGCTCTCGCTGCTGTGGGCCTTGCGCAGAAGCTCCCTATCGCTCTGGGGCTGTGCTGCGGCGCTATAAGCGCCCCACACAACCAAAACCATAGCGAGCAACGCTGCCTTTATCATTCTCTCGTACATTGTTCTCATTTGCCTTAGGGCGTTAGACATTTGACGTTAGACGTTAGACGTGTGCAACACTACTTCCCCAACAACGTCTTGGGGTCCACTTCGGTGCGGGTGGCGTTGGCGGGAATAGTGTAGTCGAACATATCCGACGAGGCCTCCCCATCGAAGAGCAGGTTGCTATATGTGCTCAGCCTAACGAGCGAATCTCGCTCGGAGATATACTCAATCTCCGTAACACGCATAGGCATAGGTATGCGCTCGTAGTTGTAGCGCGAAAAGTAGAGTTTGCGGATGGGTGTCCCCTTGGCGTTGTAGTAAATCATACAGATGGGCAGATGGTTTTGAAAAACCAACTCCACCTTGGCAACAGCGCTCGTAGCGGTGGGGGTGAAGGTCTTGATGAGCACCCCATCCTCGCTGCGAGAGTCGCTCTGGCGGTATCCATACAGAGGTAGGGCCATATCGACATAGCTGCCCGAGGCGAACATCGCCACCAACTCCTTGCTCGATGCCATCTGCTTGTCGTTCATAACAGCGAGCTGATTGGTTGCGGGGTCGTAGATGCGCACCTCGCCCAATGAGTTGGAGAGCGTCACCAGTCGGGTGGGGGAGTGTTGCTCGGCCACCAAACGTCCGTCGGGGTTGAGGTAGAGCGAGCGCTCGGTAGTGACCTTCTTGCCCGAGGCCACCTGCACCATCTTGACATCCACCGAAAGACGCATCTGACCCATCGCCACCATCGACGACAAGGCCCAGACGCTCAGCAATATAACAATCCTTCTTGTCCTCATCATATTTGTATAGTGTTGTGTTCGATTCACTGGTCGGAGTCTGGGCCTACTCCTCGTCCTTCATCAGTAGCTCAACGACGAAGTAGTAGTTCCACTCGCCAAAGTAGTAGCTGCAACGTTTCTTGTCGCCATTGTAGAGTTTGTATGTCCCCCAGTCTGTGCCCTGCCAGCTGGTGACACTCAACTCCACATAATCATCGCCCACCTCCAACACATCAATAAAGTGGTGCAAATAGATGTACTTATCGACATCCCATTTGATTCTGCCGAGCGAGAGTTTGCTAAGGGGGATGAAGAACAAATCCTCGCCACCCATATCCTTGCCCGTAACCTCATTCTCTTTCCACGAGCCGTCAATAAATTTAAGTGTCAGTACCTTTGCCATAGTTGTCAGTTATCAGTTATCAGTTATCGGTTGTCAGTTAGCGGTTATTAGTGGTTGGAATTAAAAGAAAATTGCGGGGCGAGGGCTGTCGTGCCCTACGCCCCGCAGAGTAGTTGGTTTACTATCTAAACCAAAGTGGTCGCTATTAGAAAAGGTCTGCCCACATAATAATCCTCTCGTTGTTGAGGTATGCGGGGTTGATTCTATTTTCGAGAGCATCAATGGTAATAAGCACTGCATCCACAACGTAAACTACGCCGAAGCCACCACCGGTGAGGAAGTAGGGAAGAATCATCCAAGGAGCAGTACCGAGGTAGTAGCGGTGAATACCGGGCCAGCCAAGCACCCAAGCCAAAACAGCAGCAACAACGGGGTTTTTGCTTGCCGATACGTATGCAGCAGCGGGAGCGGCGGGAGCCATATCAGCCTCTGCGGTCATAACCATCTCAACCGAGTTCTCTACCAATGCGTCGATAGCAGCGTCATTGGCTACATAGTTGTTGGCCGAAGCCGAGCAGATTGCAAACAAAGCAACTGCAAGTGTAAGTACAAGTTTCTTCATAACACTTTGAATTTATTGGTTAAACGTGTTTGTTAGTTGCATTTTGGGCGCTAATCTTATGTAGCGTATCGCAAATATAAGAAAAATAATGATACGTTATTCATAGGTATGTTTATTTTTTAATCGTGTGTAGGATATTTTATCTCCACACCGTTGCGACACCTATATATTATTCTGCCCGCAGCTACTCCTCCTCGGCTGTGGGGTTGGCGGCTGCCTCGGCCTCCTCGGGGGTGATGAAACCACGCGAGAGCAACAGAGGGATACGGCTGGGCTCAGCTCCCCTAAACTCGCGGTAGAGCTCCATACCGTCCTTAGTGCCACCTGCTGCAAGCAACTTGCGGAAGCGCTCTGCGGTTTGGCGGTCAAACAGGTCGCCACTCTCAACAAAGGCCTGATAGGCATCTTTGTCGAGCACCTCCGACCACAAGTAGCTATAATAGCCTGCCGAGTAGCCACCATCGAAGATGTGCGAAAAGTAGGGGTAGCGATAGCGAGGAGCAATCTGCTCCACAAGCCCCCTCTTTTGGTTGAGAACCTCCTTCTCGAAGAGGTTTACGTCGAGCTGGTCGGCATTTCTGAGTGTGTGGATGTCCATATCGCTCAGCGAGGCTGCCAGCAACTCGGTGGTCATAAAGCCCTGATTGAACTGGCCGCTACGGGCAATACGCTGTATGATTTGGTCGGAGATAACAGCGCCACTCTGGTGGTGGATAGCGTAGGTTTTGAGCATTGCAGGCTCCATAGCCCAGTTCTCCATAATCTGGCTGGGTAGCTCAACGAAATCTCTCTCAACACCGGCAAGACCCTTGTAGGGCACTTCGGCAAAGAGGTTATGCAGTGCGTGGCCAAACTCGTGGAAGAAGGTCTCGGTCTCGTCGATGGTCAGCAGCGAGGGGGTGCTACCCGTTGGGCGCGAGAAGTTGCACACAACCGTCACTACGGGCGTTACTCTCTGGCCATCCTTCATACTCATCGAGACAAACTCGCCACACCAAGCACCGCCACTCTTGCCGGCGCGGGGGAAGAAGTCGAAGATGACAACACCCAAGAGGCTACCATCTTTATCCTCAACCTTGTAGGTGGAGCACTCCTTGTTGTAGGCCTCAACACTCACAGGGGTGAAGGTGATGCCGTAGAGGCGGTTGGAGAGGCCGAAGATACCCTGACGCACATTGTCGAGCGAGAAGTAGGGGCGTATGGACTGTTCGTCGAGGTTGTAGCGCTGTTTGCGCAGGCGCTCGGCATAGTACCACCAGTCCCAAGCCTGAAAGTCGCTCTGGCCTGTCTCGCGTTTCATAATGAGGGTCATATCGGCCAAATCCTTCTTGGCACTACCGAGGGCGGGCTCCCAAAGCTCCTCCAAAAGTTCATATACAGCCTCGGGCTTCTTGGCCATAACGTTGTCGAGAACATAGTGGGCGTGGGTGGGGTAGCCGAGCAGTTGGGCACGACGCAGACGCAGGCGTATAATATCGCCAATGATTGCTGTGTTGTCCCACTCGCCACCGTTGCAACGCTCAATGTAGGCGGTGTAAATCTCCTGACGAAGCTCACGATTGGTGGAGTAGGTGAGGAAGGGGAACACACTCGGGCGGCTCAGCGTGAAGAGATACTTGCCACTGTGACCCGCCTCCTTAGCGGCCTCTTTGGCGGCATTGCGGATGGAGTTGGGTAGGCCGTCGAGCTGTTTGCTTTCGAGCAGAAGCTCATAGTCGGCCGTTGCGGCCAAGAGATTCTGGGCATACTTTACGGTGGCCTCCGAGAGCTTGCGGTTTATCTCGGCCAGCTCCTGCTGCTCTTCGGCCGAAAGGTTAGCACCATTGCGCTCAAAATCCTTGTAGGTCTTCTCCGTCAGGCGCATCTGCATCTGGTCGAGGCCGGCATTGTGGCGCTTGTTGTAGAACTTCTTAACTCGCTCAAAAAGAGCAGCGTTCATCATAATCTCGTCGGAGTGGGCGGCCAGCAGAGGGCTAACCTCGGCCTCCACCTTCTGCATCTTGGGGTTGGTGTCGGCTGCTGCTACAAGGAAGAATGTGTTGGCCACATTGTTGAGCAGCTGACCTGCATCGTCGAGAGCCAAGATGGTGTTCTCGAAGGTAGGCTCGTCGGGGTTGCTCACAATGGCCTCAATCTCGGCCTTGTGAGCCTCCATAGCTCTTTCAAAGGCGGGCATATAGTCCTCAACCACAATCTTATCGAAGGGGGGGATGCCATAGGGGGTGTTCCACTCCGCCAAGAGAGGATTCTCGCGTGTGGCGGTGGTTGAGTTGTTGCAAGCTGAAATTGTTGCTGCCATTGCAATCAGAGTGATAATCGTTTTGTAATTCATAGGGGTATAGTGTGTAGGTTTATTGCGCTTTGATTTTGCTAATTAGGCCCGTCAGAACACTGCCGGGGCCACACTCAACAAACTCCTCCGCTCCGTCGGCAATCATAGCCCTAACGCTCTGAGTCCACCTTACGGGGCTGGTTAGCTGGGCAATCAGGTTGGCCTTAATCTCGGCAGGGTCGGTGTGGGGCAGAGCATCCACATTCTGGTAGATGGGGCAGCGTGGGGTGTGAAACTCGGTCTGCTCGATGGCTTGCTGCAACTCTTCGCGTGCCGAGGCCATACAGGGCGAGTGGAAACCTCCACCCACAGCCAGTGGCAGAGCACGCTTAGCGCCAGCCTCTTTGAGCGCCACGCAAGCTGCCGCAACACCCTCCTTAGTGCCCGAGATGACCACCTGACCGGGGCAGTTGTAGTTGGCCGCAACCACACCCTCGATGGTTTGACACACCTGCTCGACTGTCTGGTCCGGAAGGGCGAGTATGGCGGCCATTGTCGAGGGGGTCTGCTCGCAGGCTTTCTGCATTGCCATAGCACGAGCATACACCAGCCTAAGGGCGCTCTCGAAGCTGAGCGCACCCGAGGCTGCCAAAGCGCTGAACTCGCCGAGCGAGTGGCCTGCAACCATCTGAGGGTCAAATTCTTCGCCCAAAGCTACGGCTGCTGCTACCGAGTGTATGAATACGGCAGGCTGGGTGACTTTGGTCTGTTTGAGCTCTTCGTCAGAGCCTTCAAACATTATCTTGGAGATGTCGAAACCGAGTATCCTGTCGGCCTCATCAAAGAGGCTGCGTGCGGCAGGCGAGCTCTCGTAAAGCTCTTTGCCCATACCGCTAAATTGGCTTCCCTGTCCGGGAAAAACAAATGCTTTTTTCATAGTTCTTACAGTTGGTTGAACCACAAATATACGGAATAGAATTGAGAATTGAAAATTGAGCGTTGAAAAAGGGCTGTCGGCTGCACCGATAGCCGCCAGCCGACCTAAGTCAAAAATAAAACTCGGGTATTAAAAAAGATACCCGAGTTTTTTTACAGGGGTAGCAGGGGTCACAAGGGTTACAAGGGTCACAAGGGTTACAAGGGCGTCTTTCGCCCCACAACCACTCCTCCCCTATGTCAGGGGAGGATGCCCAAAGGGCAGGAGAGGTTAGTTGCGCCGTAGGCGCAGAGCTGACTGCTGACTGCTCAGAGCGGTAGATGCCAACCGCCTGCCTACGGCAGTCGTGGCAAGACGGACAGCAAGCTGTCTTTTGTTAGGGTGGTGCTCCCTCCCTAACCTCCCCAATCTCCCTCCCCCTCCCATCCTCCACTCATCCAGCCTCGATAGGCCCAAAGAGGGCGATTGTTAATAACTTTCCGAGGGAAAGTTGGGATGGAACGAAAAATAATTTGTAAAATTGCAGTCTGATTATATATATTGGTGTAATCTTGCTATGAAAGTCATCTTTTTTGTGATATATGTGCTGCTGATTGTCGTCTTGGCGATAGTTGCAGTGGTGGTTTTGGGGCTGGCAACGCTCCTCTCGCTCCCCTTCGACAAGGAGCGAAAGATGGTTATGGCTCTCTCGCAAGTTGTGGGACGTGCTGTCTATTTCCTCTCGCCCGTATGGAGGGTTGAGGTGGAGGGTGCTGAGAAGTGCGACCCCACGAAAACCTACGTCATCACTGCCAACCACCAGTCATTCTTCGACATCCCCTTCCTCTTCTACCTCCCCGTGTGGAAGTTTAAGTTTGTGTCGAAGGTGGAGGTAAGGAAGATACCTGCCATTGGTTGGATGTTGGGTATGCGAGGCGATATTGTCATCAAGCGCGGCACAACGGCTGCGGCAGCCGCAGTCAAGAACGAGGGTGCTGCCCACTTGGGCCGAGGCACGAGCGTGGTGATTTTCCCCGAGGGTACGCGCACCAAAGATGGCGAGGTACACCGCTTCAAGGAGGGTGCTTTCCGCTTGGCTCAGGATAACAATGTCCCCCTGCTCCCCTGCGTGATTTACGGCACAGCGGGCATATTTGGTCTGTTTAGGCTCACTCCTCGACGTTTGCGTCTGAGGGTGCTCGACCCAATAGGGCCAGAGGAGATTGCAGCAACCCCCGTAAGGGAGATGGCCCAGAGGGTGGAGGAGCTTACCCGCAACGAGTTTGCACTCCTCAGGGCCGAGGCTGAGCAGCAGAACAAGGGGAAGAATTAGGTTTAGAACGAACAACTTTTTTTAGATAAGGAGAAACAACGACGTGGCAAACGCAGCAGAAAGAACGGTGCAATATACCGACAAAGACATCCAGACCCTATCGCCCCGAGAGCAGGTGCGACTAAGGCCCGGTATGTGGATTGGTAAACTTGGCGACGGCACTCAGCCCGACGACGGTATCTACACCCTCATCAAAGAGGTGGTGGACAACTCGGTGGACGAATATACTATGGGATTCGGCAGCTTGGTGGAGATTACCATCGAGGATAAGTGGGTGACTATTCGCGACTATGGCCGAGGTATCCCTATGAACAAGGTGGAGGCTTGTGTGGGCGTAATCAACACCAGTGGTAAGTACGACGGCGCAGGCTATGTTAAGACCGTAGGTCTGAACGGTGTGGGTTTGAAGGCTGTGAACTTCCTCTCGTCGCACTTCGAGGCTCGCAGTGTGCGCGACGGTATGGCTCGCACTGTGGTCTTTGAGCAGGGCGTCTTGAAGAGCAACACCCTCGACAAGAATGTCACCGACAAGCCCGGCACTATGGTTCGCTACTATGTCGATGAGGAGATTTTCGGCCTCTACGACTACAATAGCGAGTATGTGGAGCAGAAAATCAAAAACTACACCTACCTCAATGCGGGCTTGGTATTTAAGTTCAACGGCAAGAAGTTTGAGTCGAAGAATGGTCTGTTGGATTTGCTGAACGAAAACTTGGGCGAGGATGTGCTCTATCCCCCCATTCATCTGAAAGGTCACGACATCGAGATAGCCTTCACTCACGGCACAGGCTATGGCGAGACCTACTTCTCCTTTGTCAATTCGCAACACACCACTCAGGGCGGTACTCACCAAGCAGCTTTCAAGGATGCTGTGGCCAAGACCATCAAAGAGTTCTTCAAGAAGGACTACGAGCCCTCCGATGTGAGGGGGTCTATAATTGCGGCCATAAGCGTGAGTGTCATTGAGCCTGAGTTTGAGAGCCAGACCAAGATTAAGCTCTCGTCGAAGAATATGGGCCCCGGCCTCCTCTCGGTGCGTCAGTTTATTGGCGACTTTGTGAAGGAGGAGCTCGACAACTACCTCCACCGTCACTCCGAAACGGCCAGCGCCATAAGCAAGAAGATTGCCGAGAACGAGAAGGAGCGCAAGGCTATATCGACGGTGCAGAAGCAGAGGCGTGAGCTGGCTAAGATGGTCAGCCTCAATAACCGCAAGCTCAGAGATTGCAAGATTCACTACTGCGACGTGCGCAACCCCCGCAAGGAGGAGTCAATGATATTCATTACCGAGGGTCTTTCGGCAAGTGGTTCGATTACTACGTCGAGGGATGTGCAGACGCAAGCTGTATTCTCGCTCAGAGGTAAGCCCAAGAACTGCTACGGCTCAACCAAAGCCTTTGTCTATCAGAACGAGGAGTTCAATCTCTTGCAGGCCGCACTCGACATCGAGGAGAGCATCGACAACTTGCGCTACAACAAAATCATCATCGCACCCGATGCCGATGTGCACGGTATGCACATCAGGCTGCTGCTGATGAGCTTCTTCTTGCAGTTCTTCCCCGATGTGATTAGGCAAAACCACCTCTTTGTGTTGCAGACACCTCTGTTCCGTGTGCAGAACCGTCAGCAGACCAAGGTCATCTACTGCTACAACGAAGAGGAGAAGCAAAAGGCTATGGCCACCATCGGCCCCAACTACGAGGTTACTCGATTCAAAGGTTTGGGCGAGATTTCGGCAGCCGAGTTTAGGGAGTTTATTGGCCCAAATATGAGGCTCGAACCTGTGAGAATCTCGGCCGAAGAGCCCATACAGACGATGCTCGAATTTTATATGGGAGGCAACACCCCCGAGCGTCAGGGATTTATTGTGGATAATTTGAGGATTGAGGCGGATTATGTGGATGAGCTCCGATAGTTCGACAAAGAGATATATATGAGCGAAAAGACTAACATAGAAAACAATGTTCCAGAGCAGGAGCAGGCCATCTCGGCAGAGGAGATGGTTGCTACGGATGTGGAGCAGGCTCAGCCTATGGAGGCCGAGGAGGAAGAGGGTTATGCTGTGTCGGATGTGGACTCGCGTAAGCTCTCCGATAAGTATGCCAAACTGATGGGCGAGAACGGCAAGACCCGCACCAAGCTGACGGGTCTGTTCCGCGACTGGTTTCTCGACTACGCCTCCTACGTTATTTTGGAGCGTGCTGTGCCCTACATCGACGACGGTCTGAAACCTGTGCAGAGGCGCATACTTCACTCAATGAGGGCGATGTATGACGGTAGCCGCATCAAGGTGGCCAACATCATTGGTCACACTATGCAGTATCACCCTCACGGCGACGCTTCCATTGGTGACGCACTGGTGCAGTTGGGACAGAAGAATCTGCTTATCGACACGCAGGGTAACTGGGGTAACATCCTCACCGGTGACGGTGCGGCTGCCCCTCGTTACATCGAGGCAAGGCTCTCGAAGTTTGCCCTCGAAGTGGTGTATAGCCCCAAGATTACCGAGTGGATGCTCTCCTACGACGGCCGCAACAAAGAGCCTGTGACCTTGCCGGTGAAGTTCCCCTTGCTCTTGGCGCAAGGTGTTGAGGGTATTGCAGTGGGCTTGTCGTCGAAGATTCTGCCCCACAACTTCAACGAGCTGCTCGACGCTTGTGTGGCCCACTTGAAGGGCGAGGAGTTTGAGCTCTACCCCGACTTCCCCACAGGAGGTTTGATGGATGTAACACGCTACAACGACGGTCTTAGGGGTGGTGTTGTAAAGGTGCGTGCCCGCATCTCGAAGATTGACCCCCGCACCATTGCCATTACCGAAATCCCCTTCTCGGTGACTTCCGAGGCTCTGAAAGAGTCTATTGAGAAGGCGGCCAAAGGTGGCAAGATAAAAATTAAGTCGGTGGACGACAATACGGCCGCTACGGTGGAGCTTATCATCCACGTTGCCGCAGGCGAGTCGGTAGATAAGACCATCGACGCTCTGTATGCCTTCACCGACTGCGAGAAGTCTATTTCGCCCAATGCCTGTGTCATACGTGACGGCAAGCCCTGCTTCCTCGGTGTGAGCGACATCCTGCGCCACAATGCCGAGCATACGCGCGAGCTCTTGGGTAGGGAGTTGCAGGTAAGGCTCGACGAGCTCAACCGCGAGTGGCATATGGCCTCGCTTGAACGCATCTTCATTGAGAATAAAATCTATCAGGTGCTCGAAAAGTGCAAGAGCCCCGACGAGGCCTACGAGGCTGTCGATAAGGCGTTGGAGCCCTTCAAGAAGTTGCTCAAAGAGGAGGTTACAAGAGATGACGTTGTGAAGCTCACCGAGCTAAGGTTTATACGCATCACTCGCTACGACCTCGACAAAGCCAACCACCATATTAAAGCTATTGAGAAGGAGGCCAAGCAGGTGCGCTACGACTTGCAGCACCTGACCGAGTATGCCATTGCCCACTTCGAGAGTATCAAGGAACGCTATGGCAAGGGCTTCGAGCGCAAGACCGAAATCAGGGCCTTCGACACCATTGTGCAGGCTAAGGTGGCTGTGGTCAATTCTAAACTCTATGTCGATCGCGAGGGTGGCTTCTATGGCATAGGCCCTCAGATGCGTCAGGCAGAATATGTGTGCGACTGCTCCGATATAGACGACGTAATCATAATCCTCGAAGATGGCCGCTACATCATCCGCAAGGTCGATGGCAAGGCCTACTTCGGCCCGGGCATCAAGTATGTGGGCGTGTTCCGTCGTGGCGACGAGCGCACCATCTACAACATCCTCTACCGCGATGGCGACAAAGGCCCCTATATGATGAAACGTTGTGCCATCAGCGCCATCACACGCGACAAGGAGTACAACCTGACCAAAGGCAACCCCAAGAGTCGCATCCTCTATATGAGTGTCAATCCCAATGGCGAGGCCGAGGTGCTGAAAATCATCTTCCGCCAGAAGGCCAAGCTGAAAAAGTCGATTGTCGATTTGGATTTCAGCAAGCTCGCCATCAAGGGTCGCTCCTCGCAGGGTAACATCTTCTCGCGCAACCCTATCCACAAAATTTTGCTCAAAAGCAAGGGCACTTCTACATTGGCAGGCCACCAGATATGGTACGACGAGGATGTCAAGAAGCTCAACGACATCGGTCACGGCACTCTGCTGGGCGAGTTCCAGGGCGACGATAAAATCATTGTCTTTACGGGCAAAGACCAATACTACACCACCGGCTACGATGTTGGTCACCACTTCCCCGAGGATACTGTCAGGGTGGAGAAATACAACCCCTCGAAGGTCTATTCGGTGGTCTATTGGGACGAGGCCGCCAAATACTACTACATCAAGCGCTTTATGGCCGAAGATACGGAGCGTATGTTGAGCTTCGTGGATGAGGAGAACGGAGGCTCGAAGTCGGTGGCTATGTCCGACGAGCTGCGCCCCGCCTTGGAGGTAATCTATGGCGGTGTTCACGCCACCAAACCTACCGACATCATCGACGTGGCCGACTTCATTGGCGTGAAGGGCTATAAGGCTAAGGGCAAGAGGGTTACGACCTACATTGTCGAAAAACTCCGATTCATACCCCAGCACTTCAACCCCGCCCCCGATGAGCCTCTGGCTGGCGAGCCACAGGGCGAGCCCGAGGAACAACAACCCGAAGAGCTGAGTGGCAACCTCGGCAGCATTGGCGCTCAGAGGGTTGAGGAGGCTACCGCAATGGCTGAGCCCGCCCCCGAGCAGAATGTGGCCGAGCAAACGGAGGTTGCGACAGCCCCCGAGCAGGCCGAGGGCCAAGAGCCGAGCGACGACGAGCCCCGAGGCCCTGTGGAGTTGGAGATTATCGTTCCTATGGACGAGGATGAGCGTGGCCATCACATCGACTCTACACAGCTTAACCTATTCTAATGTGAGCCAATGCGAATTTGGCGCAATGTAAATTATTGATTCCCCGCAACCTCAATAGACTGAGAACCGAAAACTGATAATTGTGAACATCTTTCTGATAGGCTTTATGGGGTGCGGCAAGAGCACCGTGGCGCGAGGGTTGGCTCAATGCTCCGGCTGGGAGTACATAGACCTCGACCAGAGGGTGTGTCAGGCCGCAGGCGTGGCGACGGTGGCCGAGATTTTTGCCACACTGGGCGAGGCTGAGTTTCGCCGCTTGGAGCGTGAGGCCATAGTTAATCTGCCCACCGAGGGCAACCTTATTGTAGCCACAGGCGGAGGAGCACCCTGCGTGGGCGACAATATGGAATTGCTTATGAGCAAGGGTGTTACGGTCTATCTGAAAATGTCGGCCGAGGCACTCAGCGAGCGTTTGCAGCACGTCAGGGTGGTGCGACCCAAGATTGTGGGCAAGAGCCCCGAGGAACTCCACGACTATGTTACGACCCTTTTGGCCGAGCGCGAGCCCTACTACTCTCGGGCACGTGTGATTGTCGATTGTGACGGGATTGCGAGTAGGGTGGTGGTTGGGAGATTAAGATACCTTGTAAAAAAACTCGGGTGTTAAAGATACCCGAGTTTTTTTTACAGGGGTAGCAGGGGTCACAAGGGTAGCAAGGGTCACAGGGGTAGCAGGGGTTACAAGGGTCACAAGGGTCGCAAGGTCGTCTTTCGCCCCACGACCACTCCTCCCCTATGTCAGGGGAGGATGCCCGAAGGGCAGGAGAGGTTAGTCCTGCGCCGCAGGCGCACCATAATTTTCAATTTTCAATTCTCAATTTTCTAACTCTATATATTCGGCCCAAGTGATGTGGTTGTGGGGGTTGGTGTTGTGTAGCTCTTGGCGGATGGCCTTTGTGCCCCACGAAAATATCCACCAGCGGTAGGGGATGCGGTGGATAATCTGGTGGAGGGTGTCGCGCGAGGTGAGTTCTACGCGAGTGCCAACCAACTGAGGCTCAATGCGTAATTCCACCCAACTATCGCGCCAACTAATTGCGGGTCGCCTCTGAAAAAGTGTGTCCATCGAGGTGTTGGTGGCGGTGGCTAAACCCACACTGTCGGCAGGGTGTGGGGGTGGGGTGGCCGAGGGTGGTAGTGTGTCGTGAGGGCTGACGATAAGGGTGTCGAGGTGGGTGAGTGTGTGGAGCGACGAGAGGGCGTTGGCGTGGCGCAGACGTATGCCAAGTCGCTCAATCAGTGCCACATCGCCGGCCCTAAACTCTTTTAGCTCGCCAATGGTCATTCGTAGCCTTTCGGCCGACCTCTGCTCCGCCCCGAGGGTGGTGCGTAATGAGTGGAGTTGGGCGTTGAGCGAGGCGTTGTTCTGCTCCAAGCGCAGACACTCCTTGTGGGAACTATTGAGCAGAAATAACAGCAGGGTTAGTAGCCCAACGAGCGTGAGCGAAAATAGTGGGGATTGTTTCATAGTGTAGTATTTTGTTGGTTTGTAGATGTGAGCTGCAAATATAACCTCAGTGGTGGCGAAACCGATTCCCATTTTTGTGTAAAAAGCCCACCGGCGAAGTAAGTGAGAAAAAATGGCTGTGGCTATTTTGAGTTTCACTCAAAAATAGTATCTTTGTAGGTTGCAAAATATATGGCTCAACTAAATCAATGAAACGTAGTGCTCCAATAGGTATTTTCGACTCCGGTATGGGAGGTTTGTCGGTGTGGCTGAGGGTTAGGCAGCTGATGCCCAACGAGTCGATTGTCTATCTGGCCGACGGCAAAAACTGCCCCTATGGTGATAGAACTCCCGACGAGATAGCATCTCTAACAAAGAGGGCTGTCGAGGAGTTGCTTGCACGTGGGGTGAAGATTGTTGTGGTGGCTTGCAACACCGCCACAGCTATGGCCATAGATATGCTCCGCGAGAGTTTCGATGTGGAGTTTGTGGGTATGGAGCCTGCTGTGAAGCCTGCGGCCCTATCGAGCCAGAGCGGAGTGATTGGCATTGTAGCCACCCACGCAGCCCTCTCGGGCGAGCTTTTCAGGGCTACCTCGGCCAAGTATGCCGACCGAGTGAAGATACTCAGTGCGGTGGGCGAGGGCTTTGTGGAGATTGTCGAACAGGGAGCAGAACACACCCCCGAGGCTCGCAATGTGGTGGCTGAGGTTATTGAGCCTATGCTCGCAAGTGGCGCAGACCGCATAGTTTTGGGTTGCACCCACTACCCCTTCCTTATGGATGCCATAGAGAGTGTGGTGGGCGAGCGACAGGTGGAGATTATCGACCCTGCACCTGCTGTGGCAAGGCGTGTGGAGTGGCTTTTGGAGCGTGACGGCCTGCGTGCCGAGGAGCAGCATAGGGCCAGTTATGAGTTCCTGAGCTTTGCCGACGAGGAGTACCGCCAGAAGGTGGAGCAGAGAGCCAAATGTTTGGTGGGCGAGAAGTAGCGCCAAAAGAAAAAGGCATTTCAGACTAGCCCACTATGGTTTATTAACCCAAATAAAAGCTGTATGAGATACTCTCGCAAATAAATTTCAGCAGCTTCTAAGTAGAATCGAATAAAAGGAGAAGATAGATATGGCAAAGAGTAGTAGCAAACCAGTAGATAGAAAACCGACCACCACCCCACGTGCTAAGCAGACCGCAGGGGCTAAGGGGGGAGAAAAGGAGAAGGTACGCCGTGAGCCCAAAATCCGACTGAACCTTACGGAGAGTCAGCGTTGGGTGATATGTTTCATCTTGCTCTTTATGTCGGCCTTTGTGACCCTCTCGGTGGTGTCGCACTACTTCACTTGGAGGGCCGACCAGATGGGTCTTGGTGTGGCCAATAGTGGCGGTAGCTGGGGATTGAAGATTGCCTCCAAGCTGGTGGGCGATTGGTTTGGTCTGTTTGCGCTCTGTATTCCTGCCATTGGTTTTATACTCGCCTATGTGGCCGTAAGGGGCAATAGGGGTGGTATGCTTATGCGCACCGTGAAGATACTCGTTGCGGCAATGCTCATTGGTAGTTTCAGCCTTGGCGCAGTGCTTGGGGCCGACGGCTCGTTTGGCTCGGGCTTGGGTGGCAAACTGGGTATAGATGTGGCCACTTGGCTCTCGGGCGAGATTGGACGCTTGGGCATAGGCCTACTGATGTTTATGAGCTGGTTGCTGTGGGCTTTGTATGTCAATAGCACCCGCACCATTGGTGCAATGAATAAGTTGGCCCACAAGACCGCCTCCATCTTCCGTCCCCGCCAGCGAGCCCTGACAAGTGTGGACGGTGGCGACGAGGAGGATGATGATTCCGACCGCGTACTGCCCAAAGATGAGTCTGAGGATGAGTTTATTGAGGTGGAGAGGGGTGACGACAGCACCCAACCCGAGGGGGACAACAACACCCAACCCGAAGGCGACGACAGCAACGATGGCGACAAAGAGAGCACCGAGGATATAGATAGCCCCATAGTGCCTACCGACAACGACACCGACAATGGTCAGGACGACGGTGGCGACGGTGGTGGCTTGGAGATAATTGTCCCTAAGGATGAGGATTTTGTGGAGGTGGAACACGACACGCTCCCCGAAGGCGAGGATGATAACGGCAATGACGGTGGCGATGTGACTAAGCCTCAGCCTCAGCCCACCGAGCCAAGCAATGTGATTGACGACGACTTGGAGATTGTCGATACGGAGCTTGGCGGTATGGAGGGTCTGCCCACCAACGACACCCATAGCTCCACTCCAACCGACAATGTGCTCGACGACGATATGGTGGATGTGCAGATTGGCACAGGCGGCATTGTCGAAACGGGCGACGACGGGTCGGTGCAGGTGGTTAAAGATGGCCACACCGACGAGGATGCGGGCAAGATTGGTACTCTCTACGACCCCACCAAAGAGCTCTCGCGCTTTAAGCGACCACCTTTGGAGATACTCGAAAAGTACGACGAGGATGGGGTGCAGTACTCTGTTGAGGAGATTAACGAGAACAAAGAGATTATCGAACAGACGCTCGACATCTTTGGCGTGAAGATACGCAAGATTACAGCAACCATAGGCCCAACGGTAACTCTCTACGAGATTGAGCCGGAGAAGGGTACGAAGGTGGCCAAAATCAAAAACCTCGAAGACGACATTGCCATATCGCTCAAAGCGGTGAGCATACGTCTGATTGCCCCAATGCCCGGTAGGGGTACTATTGGTGTGGAGATTCCCAACCGCACACGTCGTAGGGTGTCGATGTACTCGGTGCTGAAAAGCAAAAAGTTCCAAGAGAGCAAATATGCTCTGCCGGTGGTTATAGGCAAGACCATCCAGAACGAAACCTTCATCTTCGATTTGGCCGATATGCCCCATATGATTGTGGCAGGTGCTACGGGTCAGGGTAAGTCGGTGGGCCTGAATGCTATCATCGCCTCGCTCATCTACAAACGCCACCCCGCCGAGTTGAAGTTTGTGATGGTCGATCCCAAGAAGGTGGAGCTCTCGCTCTACTCGCGCTTGGAGAACTACTATTTAGCCAAAATGGAGAGCGCCGAGGAGGCTATCCTGACCGACACACAGAAGGTTGTCTATACGCTCAACTCGCTCTGCATAGAGATGGAAGAGAGGTATAAACTGCTCAAAGCCGCAGGCGTTAAGCGCATCGATGCCTACAACCAGAAGTTCCTTGAACGCAAGCTCCACCCCAAATATGGCCATCGCTACCTGCCCTACATTGTGGTTGTGATTGACGAGTTTGCCGATATGATTATGACAGCAGGCAAGGAGGTCGAAACCCCCATCCAGCGTCTTGGACAGCTCGCAAGGGCTATCGGCATCCACCTCATAATAGCCACCCAAAGGCCCGATGCAAAGGTTATTACGGGTCTTATCAGCTCCAACTGCCCCGCACGTATGGGCTTCAAGGTGGCCAATATGATTAACTCGCGCATCATCTTGGGCGAGCCCGGAGCAGAAAAACTCGTCGGCAAGGGCGATATGCTGATGCAGATAAATGGCGAAACCACACGTCTGCAATGTGCCTTCATCGACACCCCCGAGATTGACCGCATTGTCGATTTTGTGTCGGCACAGCAGGGTTACAGCTCGGCCTATCTGCTGCCCGACTATGTGCCCGAGGATGGCGACCACAGCGAGCCCCACGAAGATGTTGGCGAGCTGGATAGTAAGTTCGAGGAGGTGGCACGCTATGTGGTGGGCAATCAGCAAGGCTCAACCTCGTTCATACAGCGCAAATATAAGATTGGCTACACCCGAGCCGCACGCATTATGGACCAGCTCGAAGCCTACGGCATTGTGGGCAAGAGCGATGGTGGCAAGCCTCGCGAGGTGCTTGTGAGCGATCTGCCATCGTTGGAGAGGTTGTTGAGGGATATATTTATTGAAAACTTCTAAGAGCGAGCGCGCCTTGTCGGTGTTTTCTGCGTTACGCTTGCCTCGGAAATCCTCATTTACCCATAGTAAACTGCGGTTTCCTCGGCTACGCAAGCCTTGAAAACCCTCGACAAATCGCACTCGCGGAGCTGAGCCTTGTGGGTGTTTTTCGCCCCAAGCGTCAGAGAGTGAGTTTCTCACCTACGTTCAGTAGGCTGCGGACTCCCTCCTTAGCTTGGCACGAAACTCGCCTCACGATATACACTCGCGGAGCTGAGCTCCGGTCAAACGTCTAAGGTCTAACGTCTAACGACCTAAGACTTAATAAAACTCGGGTATTAAAAAAGATACCCGAGTTATTTTACAGGGGTAGCAGGGGTCACAAGGGTCGCAAGGGTTACAAGGGCGTCTTGCGCCCCACCACCACTCCTCCCCTAAGTTAGGGGAGGGTCTGCGAAGCAGGGGAGAGGTCTGTCTTGCGCCAAAGGCGCAGAACTGACTGCTGACTGCTGACCGCTGACTGCTCAGAGCGGTAGATGCCAACCGCCTGCCTTATGGCAGTCGTGGCAAGACGCGGAGCAAGCTCCGTTTTGTGAGGGCAGGACAAGTCCTGTTTTGTTAGGGTGGTGCTCCCGACCGAATGAATTAAGGGCCTTAGGGGCATTAAGGTATTATGGGGCTTATAGGGCATATTCCCTAAACTCCCTAAATTCCCTAACCATCCCACCAGTAAGAATTAAAAAAATGGTATAAATAAAAGAAAAATAAGATATGAAAAATCTCAAAACAATTAGTCCCAAAGAGTTGAGCGCCAATACATTCCGTCTTATTGGCGAGCAGTGGATGCTCATCTCGGCAGGCGACCCAGAGGCCTTCAACACGATGACCGCAAGTTGGGGAGGCTTTGGCGTTCTGTGGAACAAACCTGTGGTCTATATCTTCATCCGCCCACAGCGCTACACGCTCGGTTTTGTGCAGAACAAGAGCCACTTCACTCTATCCTTCTTCGGAGAGGAGCACCGCTCAGCACTCCAACTGCTTGGCACACGCTCTGGTCGCGATGGCGACAAGGTTGCCCAGTCGGGCCTCACCCCCTGCTTTACCGATAGTGGCAACCCCACCTTCGAGGAGGCAACGCTCGTTATGGAGTGTCGCAAACTCTACGATGGCGAACTCAAAGCAGATGATTTTGTGGTTGATAGATTGCGTGAGGTGGTCTATCCCGAGGGCGACTTCCACCGCGTATTTGTGGGTGAGATTGTCGGCTGTTGGGAGAAATAACATTCCGCATCCACACGACTTGTTTGGGCGAAGGGCCAAAGAGAAACGAAAAACAGATTTAACTATGAAACGATTGTCTATACTTTTTGCTCTGTTGTTGGCCGCTACGGTGGGCTATGCGCAGAGTGGTGCTGAGGTGCTTAGCACGCTCAGTCGGAAGATTGATGCAATGGGCACTTACCGCATTGATTTTGTGCTCGAAATGGACTCGGCAACCCAATCCGCCAAAGGCTTCTGCGAGGTGGATAACCCCCTCTATAAGATAGGGGTAGAGGTGTTAGACGATTATGTTATGCAGGGCTACGATGGCGAGAAATTGTGGAGTGTGGATCACAACACTATGGAGGCGACCTATGACGACTACAACCCCCAGAGTCACAGCCTTTTTGAAAACCCCACCAAGGCTTTCGATTTTAGTCAGGAACTCTTCTCGGTGGAGGGCTTCGGCGAGGCTAATGCGGGGGAGTGGGTGATTGAGCTCAAACCCCAAGCAGGAGTGCTCACAGGCATAGATGTGGTAAGCCTCATTGTGGACAAAAATAGTGGCCTGCCCACACGACTGAGCTACAATATGGCCGGAGCGGAAATATCTATAAAAATCACATCTATTAAGCCCAAGACGTTTTGGGAAGAGCACTTTGTGGCAGATATTCCCGACTACTATGAGCTGATTGATTTTAGATAGAAAAATGCGCTTCGGCGCTTTTTTTTATTGCCTATGTGTTGCGGAAGGCAAAAAAACATAGTTTTTTTAGTTTTTTAGGGAGTGGGATTGAATAATCCAACTTTTTTCACTATCTTTACGCGATTAAAATCGCGAAAAGAAAATAACACAAAATACTATGTCCGAAAACGAGAATATAATCACAACGGAAGAGCTCCCACAGCAGGAGCGTATTATTAAAATCAACATTGAGGAGCAGATGAAGAGCGCCTACATTGACTACTCAATGTCGGTGATTGTGTCGCGTGCTCTGCCCGATGCGAGGGATGGTATGAAACCCGTTCACCGTCGCATCCTCTACGGTATGAGCCACGAGCTGGGACTCTACTCACACAAGCCTACTCGTAAGAGTGCTCGTATTGTCGGCGAGGTTATGGGTAAGTTCCACCCTCACGGCGATAGCTCCATCTACGACGCAATGTGTCGTATGGCTCAGCCTTGGAGCTTGCGCTATCCTCTGGTGGATGGTCAGGGTAACTTCGGCTCGATGGATGGCGACTCGCCCGCAGCTATGCGTTACACCGAGGCTCGTATGAGGAAGATTACCGACGAGGTTATGGCCGACATCGACAAAGATACGGTTGATTTCACCTACAACTTCGACGACACCGAGTTGGAGCCCACCGTATTGCCCACTCGCATCCCCCTGTTGATGGTCAATGGTTCAAACGGTATTGCCGTAGGTATGGCTACCAATATGGCTCCCCACAACCTCTCGGAGTGTTGCGATGCCATCTGCGCCTACATCGACAATCCCGATATGGAGCCCGAGGATATGTGCCACTATGTCAAAGGCCCCGACTTCCCCACAGGTGCTATCATCTATGGCTACGAGGGCGTTAAGGAGGCTATTGCCACTGGTCGTGGTAGGGTTGTGATTAGGGCTAAGACCGAGATTGAATATACCAAGAGCGGTAGGGAGTGCATTGTTATTACCGAGATTCCCTATATGGTCAATAAGGCCGAGTTGGTGCAGAAGATTGCCCAGTTGGTAAACGAAAAGAAGATTGAGGGTATCTCCTACATTAACGATGAGAGTGATATTGAGGGCGTGAGGGTTGTGATTATCCTCAAACAAGATGCCGTATCGAGCGTTGTGTTGCAGCACCTCTACAAAAACACCCCCTTGCAGAGCTCTTTCTCGGTAAACAATATCGCCTTGGTGGGCGGTAGGCCTATGTTGATGAGCTTCAAGGATATGGTTAAGGCCTTTGTGGAGCACCGTCACGAGGTTGTAGTGCGTCGTACTAAGCACGACTTGGCCGCAGCCGAGGCAAGGGCTCACATCGTTCAGGGCTTGCTCATTGCTCAGGACAACATCGACGAGGTTATCCGCATCATTAGGGCAGCCGCCACACCCGATTTGGCGAAGAGCGGTCTGATGGAGCGTTTCAGCCTTTCGGAGTTGCAGGCGCAGGCTATTGTCGATATGAGGCTTAGGGCTTTGACGGGCTTGGAGCGTGGTAAGTTGGAGTCGGAACTCAAAGAGCTCTTGGAGCAGATTGAGTACTTCAACAGCATACTGGCAAGCGAGCAGATGCAGCTGCAAGTTGTTAAGGACGAAACACTTGAAATCAAAGAGAAATATGGCGACGAGCGCCGCACCGAGATTGTGATGAGTGCCGGCGAGTTTAACCCCGAGGACTTCTATGCCGACGACGAGCAGGTAATTACCATCTCGCATATGGGCTATATTAAACGTACTCCTCTGGTGGAGTATCGCTCGCAGCATCGTGGTGGTATTGGTGTGAAGGGTAGCGCCACCCGCGATGAGGACTTCATTGAGCACATCTACGTCACCACAATGCACAATACGATGCTCTTCTTTACGGAGAAGGGTCGTTGCTACTGGCTGAAAGTATATGAAATTCCCGAGGGCACAAGAGCCTCGAAGGGTAGGGCAATACAAAACGTTATCCAGATTGAGCCCGACGATAAGGTAAGGGCCTACATCAACATCCGCCACTTGGAGGACAAGGAGTTCGTACAGAGCCACTACATTGTTATGTGTACTCAGCAGGGTGTGGTTAAGAAGACACTTCTGGAAGAGTACTCGCGTCCACGTCGCAATGGTGTGGCTGCAATCAATGTGCGTGAGGACGACCAGCTTGTGGATGTTACCCTGACCAACGGCAAGTCGGAGATTCTGATTGCCACCTACGAGGGTAAGGCCATCCGCTTCAACGAGGAGAAGGTAAGGGCTATGGGTCGTGTCAGCACCGGTGTTAGGGGCGTTGAGATTGAGGAGGGCAACCGCGTTGTCGGTATGGCCTGCGTCGAGCCCGGCGATGGCAAAGATATTCTCGTGCTGAGCGAAAAAGGCTATGGCAAACGTACTGAGCTTGACGATTATCGCGTTACTAATAGAGGCGGTAAGGGTGTTAAGACCATCCAAGTGACCGACAAGACGGGCAACCTTGTGGCGCTGAAAGCTGTGACCGACGAGAACGACCTTATGATTATCAACCGTAGTGGTACTACTATCCGCACCTCGGTGGCCGACATCAGGGTGGCAGGTAGGGCTACTCAGGGCGTGAGAATCATCAACCTCCGCGAGGGCGACTCGATTGCCTCTGTGGTAGCAGTCCCTAAGGAGGAAGAGGACGAACTCATAGCAGCCGAGGGCGCAGAGATGTTGGCCGAGGGTGCTGAGGTCGCAAAGGATGCCGAGGCTGTTGTAGAGCCTCAGGCTGAAACCCCCTCCGAGGAGTAGATTGCACTTAGAAACAGAATAAACTAAATTAACACTTACAAATACATTATCGCTATGAAAAAGACATTACTGACCATTGCAGCGGCACTTATGATGTGCTTGCCTTCGATTGCACAGGAACAGCCCGTACAGGTAAATCCCGAGGTGTTTCAGAAGAAAATAGCTAAATCTGATGCCGATGTTGCAAACGAGAAAAAAGCTCTCAAAGCATCCACTTGGATGAAACGTGCTGAGCTGATGATTGATGTTGAGACCGCCTACACCAACCAGATTTTCGAAACCGCACCCGTAAACCTGTTGCTGATGAAAGTGGGCAACCCTTTGACTCAGGAGATGGCCACCATTGGTAACGACCAGTATCTGAAACTTGGCTATGGTGCATACGACGTATATGTTGCCAACGATGCTGTTGCAGGTTGGAACGTGACTCAGCCCATCTACCCCGAGGCTATCAATGAGGCTATCGAGGCTTACAGCAAGTCGCTCGAACTGAATCCTAAGCTGGCTAAGAAGGTTAGCGAGGGCTTCCTCACTGTGAACAACGTTCTGCGCAAAAATGCAGGTAGCAAGTTCTTTATGCACGACTACAAGGGCGCTACCGACTACTACAAGAGGGCTTATGAGGTGTCTATCCTCCCCGAGGCTGCTATGACCCCCGACACCACCAGTATCTTCAACGCTGGTTACTTGGCTCACTTCGCAGGCGACTATGAGGGTAGTATCGAGAACTTGAAGATTGCCGAGAGCCTTGGTTACTATGCCGATGGCGCACTCTACAACGTGCTCTACAACTCCTATCGTGGTGCTTACTTGGAGAACAAAGAGAAGATGGCAGAGGCTAAGGTCTTCTTGGAGAACGCTCTGATGAAGTTCCCAGGCAACTCGGACATCATCTCCTGTATGACCGACGTATATCTGGTGCTTGGCGAGAGCCCCGAGCCAATGATTGAGAAGCTCAAAACCGCTATCGCTGCCGATCCTACCAACGCTCAGTTGATGATTGGCTTGGGCGCTGTATATGCAGAGTTGAAGATGTACGACGAGGCTGTGGGTATGTTCGACCAAGCTATTAGTGTTGAGCCTACCAACATTAACCTCTATCTCAACAAGGCCTATACCCTCACCCGCAAGGGCGACGACCTGAACCAGCAGGCCAACCAGATGTCGTGGAACGACGAGAATCGTGGTAGCGTTCTGAATAGCGCTTTGGAGGCTTATGCAGCTTCGATTGAGCCTTTCGAGAAGGCACACGAGTTGAATCCTGCCGACATCAACACCGTTGAGTTCCTCAAAAGTATCTGCTTCCAAGTACGCAATACCAATGAGGAGTATATGGAGAAATTCAACCACTACAACGAGCTCTTCAAACAGATGAAGGCTAACTAATGCCTTCGACTGCTCTTGTTGGGGCATAAATGAAAAGCCTGACTTTCTTTGGTCAGGCTTTTTTTTCAAAACAGCAAACAATAGTTACAAATGAGTAAGAAGGAACGTGTGGTTGTGGGGCTTTCGGGCGGCGTGGATTCGTCGGTGGCCGCACAGAGGCTCATAGAACAAGGCTATGAGGTGATAGGACTCTTTATGGTCAATTGGCACGATACGGTCGGCACACTCAGTGGCGAGTGCCCCTGGGAGGACGATAGGCTCTTTGCCGAACTTGTGGCCAAAAGACTCGACATACCGTTCCGTATGGTTGATCTCTCGGAGCAGTATCGCCAGAGGGTGGTCGATTATATGTTTGCCGAGTACGAAAAAGGCCGCACGCCCAACCCCGATGTGCTGTGTAATAGGGAGATAAAGTTTGATGTGTTCTTGAAGGAGGCGCTCAAACTCGGTGCCGACTGGGTGGCTACGGGCCACTATTGTAGGGTGGAGCACCTGCCCGATGGCACCCACCGACTGCTGGCAGGCACCGACCCCAACAAAGACCAGAGCTACTTCCTCTGCCAACTCTCGCAGGAGCAACTCTCACGCGCCCTCTTCCCTGTGGGCGATATGCTCAAACCCGAGGTGCGCGAGGTGGCCGCCAAGCATCATCTGGCCACAGCCAAGCGCAAGGATTCGCAGGGTATATGCTTTGTGGGTAAGGTCGATTTGCCCGTCTTTCTCCAACAAAAACTCGCTGCCAAGAAGGGCCGTATTGTAGAGATTGACTCCTCGTGGGAGGGCTATCGCACTGCCGAGCAAGAGAGGCAACTCATTGAGCAAGAGGAGCTTGTGGCGCTAAGTACGCCCTACGCCTACACACCTCAGGATGGCCGAAAGGTGGGCACTCACTCGGGCGCTCATTTCTACACCATCGGCCAGCGTCACGGCTTGGGTGTGGGTGGTACAGCTCTGCCTCTGTTTGTGATTGCGAGCGACGTGGAACGCAACATTGTCTATGTGGGGCAGGGGCATACCCATCCCGGACTGCTCCGCTCGGCACTCCACATCCGCCCCGAGGAGATGCACTGGGTAAGGGAGGATAGGCGTATGCAACCGGGCGATGAGCCTCAGCACTTTATGGTGCGCATCCGCTATCGTCAGCCCTTGCAGAGCGCAAGGCTCTATGTGACCGAGGAGGGTGGCTACATACTCTTTGACGAGCCCCAGAGAGGTATTACCGCCGGCCAATTTGCAGCTTGGTACGATGGCGACGAGCTTGTAGGTTCGGGCGTGATTGCTGAGTAATTGTTGGCCACGATTGAGAAATAATTGCCCTCACACATAAGGAGTAAGGGAAAAAATACTTACCTTTGAGAGGTGTAACAACCACATAACAATAGACCATATTTATAATTAAGTATAAATTCACTGACCTAATAAGCCTACTTCTATGTTATCTGCCCAAATCAGAAAGGATATTATCGACCTCATCAATCGCGAGGTTGTGCCCGCAATGGGATGTACCGAACCCATAGCTGTGTCGCTCTGCACAGCGCGTGCCGTTGAGGCGCTTGGCGCTGAGCCAGAGGAGATTGTGGTGCTGCTTAGCCCCAATGTGCTCAAAAATGCTATGGGCGTAGGCATACCCGGAACAGATATGATAGGCCTGCCTATTGCCATCGCCCTCGGTGCAATAGTTGGTAAGACCGAGTATCAGCTCGAAGTGCTACGCGACGTTAATGCCGAGGCCGTTGAGAAAGGTCGCAGAATGATTGACGAGGGACGCATCAAAGTGGGCGTGAAGGAGGGCGACTGCGAAACCCTCTACATCGAGGCTCGCGCAACAACAGGCTCAACCACCGCAACCGCCATAATTGCAGGCGCACACACCAACTTTGTCTATGTGGCTAAGGGCGATGTTGTGGAGATTGACAACCGTCTGCCCCGCACCGAGGTGGCTGATAGTAAGGCTGTTGAACTCACCCTGAGGACTGTCTGGGAGTTCGCCACCACCTCGCCCATCGAGGAGTTGGAGTTTATACTCGAAGCCCGCAGGCTCAATAAAGCCGCTGCCGACGAGTCGCTCCGAGGCGAGTGGGGTCACTGCTTGGGCCGCACCGTCAGAGAGAGTGAGGGCAGCCGCAAGATTATGGGCGATACGATCCTATCGCATATGATTTCCTACACCTCGGCAGCCTGCGATGCCCGTATGGGTGGCGCAAAGATTCCCGTAATGAGCAATTCGGGTAGCGGCAACCAGGGCATTGTCTCGACACTCCCTGTGGTGGTGTATGCCGAGGATACGGGCGCTTCGCACGAGCAGCTTGTACGCGCTCTGGTGCTCTCACATCTTACGGTCATCTACATCAAGCAGAGCCTCGGTAGGCTCTCGGCCTTGTGTGGCTGTGTTGTGGCCTCTACGGGTTCGAGCTGTGGCATAACCTACCTTATGGGTGGTGGCTACACCGAGGTGGCTATGGCTGTGAAGAATATGGTCGCCACGCTTACGGGTATGATTTGCGACGGCGCAAAGCCCAGCTGTGCGCTAAAACTTTCCAGCTCCGTTTCGACAGCCGTTATGGCCGCAACAATGGCTATGGAGCATCGTTGCGTTACTGCCTACGAGGGCATTGTGGACGACGATGTGGACAAATCCATCCTCAACCTCACCACCATTGGTTCGCGCGGTATGTTGGAGACTGATAGGATGATTTTGCATATTATGACCCACAAATAAAAAAACTGTTTTTTGTGGGCGATAGCTGCGTTACGCTCGCTTCGGAAATCCTCATTTACGCTTAGTAAACTGCGGTTTCCTCAGCTTCGCAAGCCTTGCTCTCACCTCACAAAAATCAGTTTTTTGCTGTGGTCAAACGTCTAAGGTCAAACGTCTAACGACCTAAGGCAAAAAATAAAACTCGGGTATTAAAAAAGATACCCGAGTTTTTTTACAGGGGTGGCAGGGGTCACAAGGGTTACAAGGGTCACAGGGGTCACAAGGGTAGCAGGGATAGTAAGGGTAGCAGGGGGCTTATAGGCCTTATGGGGCTTATAGGGCTTATAGGGCATATAGGCCCTAAACTCCCTAAGTTCTCTAAGTTCCCTAAATTCTCTAAGCTCCCTACTTACTCTCGGCTTTCGCCAGTATTTTCTCGTAGGCATAGCGGATGCTCTCGTACCTAACCACGCCGCAGTAGCGGTAGTCAAGCGAGGCAAGAAGGCTCTGCATAGTATGGTTGTCGGGGTGGGTATCGACCCTAAGGCTTGCGACCTTCGTCGAGGCCTCCTGTTCGGCCAAGAGCATAAAGGCGCGTCCAAAGCCCTTGCCCACATCGCTATGGGCCACACAGAGTCGGTGAACGGTGGCGTAGGGTTGTTCGCTGGGGGTGAGCCAATGACCATCGGTGAGGTCGTTGTAGGCACTCTCCCCATCGTAGGTGAGCGCACCATAGGCCACTATTCTCCCTTCGCACTCCACAACACGTCCATAGCCTCGCTCCACATCCCCACGCAAGCTCTCCCCATTGGGGTAGCCACCTTGCCACTGGTTGATGTGGGCCGCAGCCAAGCGCACCTTAGCATCCTCGACCATAGTCTTGGCCCGGTCGAGGTCGGCCAAAGTGGCCGGTCGGAAGTGAAGGTTGGGTTGGCTCAGTTTCATACTCTCCATCTCCTACCACACATAAGGCAACAAACGCCAGCGCACCTTTGCGCAATACTCCTTGTAGCCATCCAGCTCGGCCACAAGCAGTCGTTCCTCGTCGCGTGCCCTCAGGGCCACAATCACCACATAGGGCAACATCACAACAAAGGCCCACAGCGAGCCCAGAACGATGGGCATCGAAAGGAACATAACTATCGTTGCGGAGTACATCGGGTGGCGCACAATGCCATATAGCCCTGTGCTGACAACCTTTTGTCCCTCAACTACTTCCACACTGCGTGAGAGCCAGTGGTTCTCCCTCATAACCTCGCCATAGAGCCCATAGCTCACCAAAAAGAGTATGCTTCCCAGCCAAATAGTCCACTCGGGCAGCGCAGACCACCCAAAGCGATAGTCGAGGCCCGCCACAACAAAACAGAGCACAAAGAGCACTCCGCTCAGTGCGACCACCCCCCTCTGTGTGCTACGCTCCTCCTTCGATTTGAGGCGACTACGCAGTAGCTCAGGGGCCCAAATGAAGAGCGCCACGCCGAGCAGCAACATTGGCACAAAGAGCACGCCCAGCAGTCGCCACGCGCCAACGAAGTCAAAAGTACCCGCAGGTACAAAGAGTAGCGCCACAATAAGTCCTAAGCCCACAATGAGTTTCGTAAGGGCCGAAAGTAGTAGTTTCATAATCGTTTCATTTATGCAACACCCTACTGAGCCTCACTGGTACTAAGGCCGAGCGAGTGGATGTAGGAGTGCTGAACCATACAATTCTCAAAGCGACTGGCCTCTACAAACTCCATCATCAGCCTGCGGGCCTCCTCCTGCGAGGGGCGTGCGGCCCTAATCTCGCCATAAGTGCCACGAGGAGCTTCGGCAAACTGCTTTACCAACTCCCAGCCCTCGGGCTCGGGTATGCCCACAAAGCAACTGTTGTTAATCTTCTTATAGGGCCAGAAGGTGTAGCCTATGTTGTTGTCGGTCATAGTCTTGCAGAAGGCTGCCTGCCACTCGTCGGTGTTGTGGCCAATCTCGCCCATATACATTGGGCGGCCTGTCTTATCGCGGAAGTCGATGAAGCTACGGATGGCCTCGGCATCCGTACCACCACCATAGCGATGGCAGGTATACATAATGCCCTCGTCGAAGAGCGTATTGTCCAGCGGAGCGAAGTTGCTATTCCACTGAGCGCCACCCAAAAGGATGATGTGGTTGCGGTCGGTCTTGCGTATGGCCTCCACACCCACCTTATAGAGCGCTGCGAGTTTGCTGTTCAGCTCGGCCATATTGTCGAAGTAGGGGGCAATAGGCTCGTTGAGAAGGTCGTAGCCGAGGATTATGGGCTCGTCTTTGTAGTGGTCGGCAATGCGATACCATATATCGGCATAGAGCGCCTGCGCCTCGGGGCTCTCCAAGAGCCAAGGGTAGCCGTAGCTGTCGTCGATGTTGTCGCCCGTCTGCCCAGCAGGGCCGTCGTGCATATCGAGAATCAGGTAGAGCCCCTTGCCCCTGCACCACTCCACCAAGCGGTCGATGCGCTCGAAACCATCCTGCTGGGCCGTCAGACCCATATAGTCCTCGTCGGTGAAGAGCTTGTAGTTGAATGGTACGCGGATGGTGTTTGCCCCTGTGGAGGCTATGAAGTCAATGTCGGCCTCGGTGATGTAGTTATCCTTGAAGGCACGCCAAAACTCGGCTGTCAGGTCGGGCCCAACCAACTGGCGGAACATAAGGTCAATGGCCCACGCAGAGTTGGCGCGCTGAAAACCAAACATATAGCCCTCGGGGTTGAGCCAGTTGCCAAGATTAGTACCCCTGATGAAAAACTTTTCGCCACCGGGCGCAACGAGGTTCACTCCGTCGATACGGATAAAGTCGGGGTTGGAGTTTACCGCTTGCTGCCTCTGATCTCCACAGGCCACCGAGAGCAGGGCCAGCACAATTACCATTATCTTTTTCATAAGGCTTGGTGTTGATTTGGGTTGGTATATACTTGTGGGTAGTTATTTCTCTATGCGAAAGCCTAGCGAGAGGATGAGTTTGAGAGTGCTCAGGGCCGTATTGCGGTCGTAGTTCTTCTCCTCCTCCGAGAGCTCGTCGTAGGGAATAAGGCAGGGGTGTTGGCGCAACTCGTCGTTGCGAGGGCCAAGTGTCCACCCCTCACTCATACGCCCCGCAGCCCACACCTCGTGGACATTGCGGGCCATCTTCTCCATAAGCTCGCTCAGCTCCTCGGGCACTTCCACAGCCGAGGTGTCGATGGGGTGGGGTGTGTATCTATTTTCCTCCATAGCAGTCGTTTTTGTCAATGTTGTTATTTGCTGAATCCAATTTTCTCTCCTCCTCGGCAGCTTCGGCCTCGGCTTTTGCCTTCTGGTCGGCCTCGTTGTGGCGTTTGATAATCTTTATGCAGTATTTCCACAGGCGGCTCACAAAGAATATGAGCAGAGCCATCATCACCAAAGCCAAGCCTTCATCTATCACACCCGACGAGAGAGCCATAACGTCGTAGAAACCGTGTGCCAAAACTGGCACAGCAACCGCCAAGGTCAGATAGTGACCCTTACGCTGGGGCATAAATAGTGCCAACGACACGTAGTAGCCCATAATAACGCCATAGAGCATATGTCCGGGAACGGCCAGCAGGGCACGTGTGACAGCCACCGTTGTCCACTCCTCAGAACCAACAACATACATTATGTTTTCGATTGCCGCAAAGCCCAGCGCCACAAAAGCGGCATAGACCACTGCGTCGATATACTGGTCGAACTCGTTGCGGTGTTTTTTAAGTAGTAGCATCAGCATCAAGAACTTGGCTATCTCCTCGGGGATGGCTGCGCCCAAAAATGAGGTGGTGACGCTGTCGCCAAAGCTCCTAATCTCGTCGGGCACAATGCCCATATATGAAAGCGGGGCTACCAATACCATAGTCACACCAATAGATACTACACCATATCCAAAGGCTTTAAGCAGTAGTTTAGCTGGCTCTGGGGCGCTCTTGTCGCGTGTGTAGATGTAGATTGCGCCGATTATGGCAGGCGCAAGTGCTGCCAGAATTGGGTAAAGCATTTTTTTCTCAGTGTTTTTTATCTATCCTATATGGCAGAGGGCGACCCGCAAAGGTCGCCCCAATGAATCGTAGTTAGCTTGCCTTAGTGCTCATCGTTGTGGATTATCTAAGATCCTTGCCGCACTTGGGGCAGAAGATGTAGTGCTTCATACAGAGTGCTCCACACTTGGGACAACGGAATGTTTCGGGCTTGTTGCGTAGTTGTCGCATCAGTAGGCGGTAGAGATCCGTATCCTCTCGCTTGACTATGTCGTAGCCTAATTTGAGCATTAGTTTGAGGGTCTGCATTGCCATAACTCTGTCGTAGTTCTTCTCCTCTTCGGGTAGTTCGGAGTAGTGAACAAGGCAGGGCGTTTGGCGCTTTTTGTCGTCGCGCTCAGGGCCATAAGTCCATCCCTCGGCTATGCGTCGGGCAGCCCATATATCGTGAGCATTCTCGGCAATGGCCTCTTGAAGCTCGGTTAGTTCGCCATTTAGCTCAATGCTATCGACATCTATTGGTTGTGGATTGTACTGTTTCATACTCTTTTTGTTGGCTGTAATCATATAGTACCTCGAATCCTCCCAAGCACCCACAAATAGCTCCAAATCGTAGCTAACAGAGGGTTGATTCTGGTTGGGGTCGTAGATTGTAATTGTGCCGGCGGCTCTATCGAGGCCGAGAACTACCACAGCGTGGTTGGGCTCAAACCCAAATAGGTAGTCGTGTGCCTTGTTCTCGTTGGCGGTCTTGCTTAGCTCCTTATGGTCAATTACGGCTATTACCTCGTCGCCCCTACCGAGAGCCTTTTCCATCTCGTCTATGTTGCACTCGTAGAGTCGGCTCACCGTAAGGCCGTGCTGCTCTAAGGTGCGACCAATGTTGTAGAGCTTCGTGCCGTCCTCTTGTAACCACTGGTGTTGCTCGGCCTCCAAAACCAAGCTCTCCTGCTCCATACTGAGTCCCAAACGCTCCAAAATTAGCCTCTCGCACATCTGCACGCAACGATTGCGCTCGGCAGCGGCGGCCAGCGACTGCATTGGCAGCGAGGCGAGGTTGTAGCGAGGTGTGGCAAATTCAAGTTCCTCATCTACGGCCATAGCGATTTCTGCCATCTCTCTTAGTTTTTCATCCTCCTTGATAGCTCTCAATACTGCCATAGTCTCCTCGGCCGAGAGGTTGCCCTCAAAAAAGGCGGCCATCATCTCCGGAGAAATTCTTTCTGAGTTGTTATTTTTTACCATAATTCTTAATATCTTGGAGGGCTACGCGCAAAAGGGCAGTCATAGCTCTCTTCTTTATGTTATACACATTAGCAACTGAAATACCCATCTCCTCGGCCACATCTTCGGGGTCGGCCCCTTCGACAATAAGCCGTTGGAGAATATCCCTATAACGCTTGTGCGGTATGGCATCAAGTAACGCTTGTAGGTCGTCGTGGGCCTCCTCGCGAGTCATCTCATAGGAGTTTTCTCTCTTTTCCATAAGAGGGGTAGTACTGCGATTTTCTATCAGTCGGTCGCGTTTGTCGATGAAGTAGTTGGTGGCAACCATTTTGAGCCAGCCGAAGAGAGAACTCTTAAAGCTGAATGTGCGCAAACGTCTGGCATCGTCCTCCATAAGATGGAGATATAGCTCGCCAACAAACTCGTCGTAATCGACCGGGTAGCTAAAAACTTTATCTATAATGCTCAAAAACAGAGGCCTGCAATCGTCGAAGAAGAATTGGCGGGTAATCTGCTCGTCGTGCCCAATAAGGGCCTCGACAATGAACCTGTCCTTCTCCGTGCGACTTTGCTTCTGCTTTGGGTCTGCTGTTGGATTCATAGTTGTGTTAATAATAAGGTGTTATTTTGTGGTTTTGGGTTGTTGTTCTTTGCTTTGAATATGTTCAAATAGCTTTTGGGGCAGATGCTCAATTAGTGCCCCATCGCGACCAACGCTCTCGGGATCAACCAATGCGAGAATCTCATTGGAGCAAATGTCTAAGTGTTTGTGTTTGTATTTTTTAAGGTCTGATTTCTTTTTGTAGTATTTGCATCTCTCTGTCCAAGTGGTAAATAATACATACCCCTCGACTATCCCGTCGTGATTCGAATAGAATTCTTTTTGTTTGTCTATATCGAGTGGTTTGAATCCTTGTAGTAGTTTCTCTGTTAGCCAACGGTTGTGTTCTACTTGACCAAGTATAGCAAGGTATTCGGGTGCAAATGATGCCTGCGTGCGGTAGTCTAAACCACAGCTGCGCATTTTAGAGCGGAGCGTAAGTATGTTGTAGTAGTTTTGCCATTCATATGTCTTCGGCTTTTGATTTATTAGGTCCAAATCTTCTTGGGGAATGGTGAGACCACGCTGAATAGCTGATTGAACTCTTTTATTTGCAAGTTCTTCTGCCGTTATTTCATCAAGTGCTTTCTTTTTTGCTGCATCGTCTTTGGCCGTTAATGGATGCTCGGCAATGAAGTTATTTTCCAAGTCGGCATCATATTCTTTGTATTTTTCGCCGATATAACTCCCAAGTGCTTCAAACTCTTCTATTAAATCGAAGTCATAGCATTCGCCAATCATACCAAACGCGCGCAACTTTTTATTATAGCGCTTATTGCATTGGGATATTTGGTCCACAACCACACCGTTCTTGCGTTGATAAACCAATACTTGTTGGGCATTGTTGTAGATTTTATCGGGCAGGTAGATTGCCGTAGCAACAGCCGCATTGCTCTCGGGCAGGCAGACCGCAACCGTCAGTCGGGCATTTTCATTCTCGGCAATCCTCACCAAGTATTGCCTTACTTTGTCGCTCTCAATACCGCCTTTGACAAACTCCCACTCCACGTCAATAAAATCTTTACCGAGGTGGGTTTCATAGTTCTCATTGACCCACGCCACATCATTTTTGGCATCGAAACCATTTACTGTGGTGTCGATAGTGCGATAGCGGGCCAGCTTAAATAGCTCGTGGTAGCGACCTTTTAGGAAGTCGCGCTCGGTGTCGGCATTGATGTCGATAAAGGTTATGCGGCTACGCACCCCCTTAGTAATGAAGTTGGGGTAGTGGGCAATGTGGGCAGCGGTGTGGCCCATTGCCACGCCCATACGCGACATACCAACAATTACCAAGTGAACAAATGTATCATCTTGCTCCTTGATACCCTCGCCATCCAAAGGTATGTAATACTCCTCTTTACCATTCTTGTCTTTGTAGTCGCCACCAAAACATTTCTGACACCACATTTCATAGTAGTTGAAAGGTTTTAGTTCAATTCTGAATTTGTTGACACCTTCTGTTGCTAGTTGTAACGCAGCAAAGGTGGTCTGATACTCAAACATAACGTGGCAAGAAAGCTTGGTGGTGCGATTCTTTAAGCAATTTGTAATGTGCTGCACACAGCTCATATTGAGGGTGTCGTGATAGGAATCGGCATCGTCGTTGCCACTCTCCTCACCGAGAACAAAGACCTCGGAGGCCCTGTCGAGATGGAGTTGCTCAATATCGCTCTCGGAAGAACGGTCACCATAGTATATGACTAATCTCCAAGATGAGAAATTGAGAGATGCTTTGAGTTCTCGGCGAAATTCATCAACATCTCTACTTGTGAGAATGAGTATGGTTTTTCTAAGAGTAGTTTTTCTGCATTTTTGTTCAGCGTAGTGCTTGACAATTTGCGCTACCATATCATTGCCTCCAATGATTACGATGTGATCTTTCAGTGCGCGTTTATTGTAGCGGAGTACTCCGTCGCGCCATTTTTCCTTATGACGGTCCAGAGTGGCCATAACTGCACTGATGAGCAGACCATTGAGAAATATAAGGCTAAATAATCCTAAGATACCCACCAATAGGAGGCCTGATTGCTTTCCTGCATACGAGTGTTGATTGCCCGCATCTATAAGAAGGTAGTATGTATGCCACCATATATTGTTGTCGGCTGGTTTAGGCGTCTGATCAGTTTCGTTTGATACTATGTCCTTGTAGGCAAATGTAGGGTATTCACATTTGGAGAACCCACTGATTCTATTTTTTAAGTCCTCATTGGAGTCTAAATTAAGACCCACAACGGTAACTATATAGAAACTTGCAAATATGCCAATTAACCACCAGATTGAATGTTTGAAGATTGCGTTGTCGCGGTACAGGGGATACCTACACCAAAGAAAGAGTAAAATGGCAACCCAAATCAGCCACAAAATAACGGTAAAGAGAATCATAAATGCGTTGTGTGTGATAAGTTTGTTTTAGTGTTTTGTATAGTGGGTGGGGTATGTTTTTGTGTGTGGATTGAAGAAACTACTGCACCCATACCACAAATATACAAATTAGAATTGAAAATTGAAAATGGAAAATGGAAAATTGTGGTGCGCCTAAGGCGCAACTAACCTCTCCGTCGCTTTGCGACACCTCCCCTGACATAGGGGAGGTGTGGTTGTGGGACGAAAGACGCCCTTGTGACCCTTGTGACCCTTGCCACCCCTGCAACCCCTGAAAATACTCGGGTATTAAAAAAGATACCCGAGTTTGAGTTGAAATTTTTTGCCTTAGGGCGTTAAGGCCCTTAATGCCCTTAAAGCCTTTAAGGAATTAGGGCGGTTGTCGGTCGTCGGTTGTCGGTAGGCAAAAAAAGCGACGCTCCCCGAGGTGGTGGGGAGCGTCGCCTAATGTGGTTTTTGCAATATGTTTTGCTCGGTGGCTAACTATTTGAGCCTCAGGTCGAGTGTGGCCCTAACATTGTCGGAAGCCGAGGCAACATAAACCTTGAAATCGCCCTTCTCGGCCCTCCACTCGTGGGCCACGTCGTCGAAGAAGCAGAACGACTCCCAGGGCAGTTCGATGGAGATGCGTTTGCTCTCTCCGGCATCGAGATAGACCTTCTGGAAGCCTTTGAGTTCCTTCTCGGGGCGTACTACGGAGCACTCGGGGTCGCCAACGTAGATTTGCACAACCTCGCAACCACCAACTTTGCCACTATTTGTCACCGTAACATCAACCTTTACCTTGCCACCCTCGCGCAAGCTCTTCGACGAGAGGTGCGCATCGGAGTAGTCGAAGGTGGTGTACGACAGGCCGTGACCAAAGGCAAACAGCGGGGCAATATCCATAGCCTCGTGCCAACGGTAGCCCACAAGGATACCCTCCTTATAGTGTACCTTACCCGAGCCACCATACTCGCCCACAGCGTGTGCGGCGCAATCTTCGAGCCTAACGGGGAAGGTGAAGGGGAGCCTGCCACTGGGATTGACATTGCCCACAAGCACATTGGCCAACGAGTGGCCGGCCTCCGAGCCGAGGAACCAGCCCTGAACAATGGCAGGTACTCTATCCACCCAGGGCATTGCCACAGCGTTGCCCGAGATGTTTACGTAGATGAGTTTGTTGGTCACATTGGCCAGAGCCTCAATGAGTTTGTCTTGTGCATAGGGGAGGGCGAGGCCGTAGCGGTCGGAGTCCTCGCAATCCTGATGGGAGGCTTTGTTGAGGCCGCCAAAGAGAATAACGTAGTCGCTCGTTTTGGCCAACTCAACTGCCTCGCGTATGAGCTCTTGCTCGGAGCGGTTGTCGGCCAAATTCTGAGCCGCAACAACACCGTTGTACTCGCCTGTAACATCGCCCACATAGCCACGAGCGTAGCGCACCTCGGCCCTATCGCCAACAACCTCGCGCAGACCATCTAAGGGCGACACCTCGCGTGCAACTTTCAGCGACGACGAGCCACCACCAACGGTCATCATCTTTATGGCATTCTCGCCAATGACGGCTATGCGTGGCCTCTCTTCGAGATTGATAGGCAGGGTGTTGGCCTCGTTTTTCAGCAGTACGATACCCTCTTCGCCAATGGTGCGGGCAGCCTCAATGTGGGCCTCCGACACGAGCGAGCCAAAGGGTTTTTGGGTGTTCATTGCGGTGCGGAAGATGAGCCTCAGCACTCGGCGAGCCTTGTCGTCAAGCTCCTCTGTGCCCACCTTGCCCTCGTCAATAAGACGCTGGTAGGGGTCGGCCAAGTAGTAGTTGTCGTAGGCGTTTGACGAGCCGTTGGCCAGACCATCGGTCCACGAGCCAAATTCGAGGTCGAGGCCGTTGTGTATGGCCTCCTCGGTGTTGTGAGTGCCACCCCAGTCGGAGATAACAACGCCATCGAAGCCCCACTCGCCTTTGAGAATCTCGTTCAGCAAGCGGCTATTGTGGCAGGCGTGTTCGCCCTCGAAGTAGTTGTAAGCACCCATAATCGACCAGCTGCCACCCTCCTGAACGGCTGCCTTGAAGGCGGGAAGGTAGATTTCATACAGAGCGCGGTCGTCGAGTACAGGTTCGGTGGTGTGGCGGTGGGCCTCCTGATTGTTCAGAGCGTAGTGCTTCACGCAGGTGGCAACGCCATTTTTCTGAACCTCCTGCACATAGGGGACAACCATCTGGGCCGCCAAGTAGGGGTCTTCGCCCATATACTCGAAGTTGCGACCATTCAGAGGGCTGCGATAGATGTTCACACCGGGGCCAAGCAGCACATCCTTCTCGCGGTAGCGAGCCTCCTCGCCTATACTCTTGCCATAGAGGGCCGAGGCCTCCCTATTCCAAGTTGCTGCCAGAGCGGTCAGTGCAGGGTAGGCCACGCAGGAGTCGTTGGTGCATCCTGCCTGCTCCCATTCGTCCCAAAGCACGTCGGGGCGGATGCCGTGAGGGCCGTCGGTACACCACAACTCGGGTATGCCAAGGCGGGCAACGCCGGGTGAGGAGAATTTCGACTGGGCGTGGATTATGTCTATCTTTTCTTGGATTGTCATACGGCTCAGAGCATCCTCAACTCTCTCCTCCAACGGAGCGTTGGGGTTGAGGTAGGTGGGCACGTCGGTCTGCTCGCAGCAGGCTACGAGGGCCACTAAAAGAGCCAGAAGAGTAAGTTTGGTTTTCATAGCTTTTTGGGAGTGTTGCTTATGTTTATACTTGTTGTTTTCTGATACCGATAAAGAGTTGGCTACTACCATATTACCGATGTTACCGACCTCTCGGCAGCCTCGAAGAGCATACTGCCGCCCTTGCCGTCTTCGACAATAAACTCTCGGGCCTTGCCCTCGTTGAGCACCACAATGGAGTGAGTGCCGTCGGGGTTGCGGAAGGCTGTGAAATCGACACCGCCCACTCTGCTGTCGATGGTTGAGCCGATACGCAGTGCGCCGGGCTGTGCCACCTTCGACATATGGGCAATGGAGTAGTAGTGGCTACGACGGTTGAGGGTCTTGTGGCCTCCATCGACAAAATCAACAAAACCGTAGCAGGTGGTGCAACCTCCGTTGGGGCGGTTGGGGCCACGATTTTGGTCTAAGAGGAAGTTCCAGAAGAGTACGGCCTTGCAGTGGAGATTGACTGTGCCGATACAAATCTCCCTCATAGTCCACATAAGGTTGTCGCCGAAGTTGGGACACCAAGTGCCAATGCTCTGCTCGGTGAAGTAGATACCCTTCTCGGGGGCAGCCTTGTAGATGTCGCTCAGCACCGACTTGTTGCCACCGTAGGCGTGCCAAGCCGAGCCGTCGAAGTATTCGGCAGCGTCGCTCTTGTAGAGATTCTTGACGTAGTCGGGTACGTCGAAGTTGTGGTCGTAGGCCCAAATCTGGGTCTTGATGCCCTTCTCGCGCAACTTAGGGCCGAGGTGGCCACCAACAAAGTCGCGCTGGGCTCGCCAGTCCATATAGAGCGAGGCCGAGTTGCCGTGATTAAGAGGCTCATTCTGAGGACTTACGGCATAGATGGGAAATCCTTTCGACTCCATATACTCAATCCACTTAACAAAGTAGGTGGCGTAGTCGTCGTAGTATTTGGGGTTGAGTCGGCCACTGGTCCAGCTGTTGAATGGGCCGTCGTTGTTGGGCGAAATCTTCATCCATTTGGGACAAGTCCAGGGAGCTGCCACAATCTTCACAGCAGGGTTGATGGCGTAAATCTCCTTCAAGATGGGCAGCAGGTCGCGCTCATCCAGCTCGGGGAAGGCCCAATTCTCAATGCCGGGAGTGTCGCAGCAGGTGTACTCTTCCAACGAGAAGTCGGAGCAACCAATCGAAACGCGGATGAAGGAGTAGCCCATACCATCAACGGGGTCGAAAACCTCTTTCAGGAGGTTGGTACGATCCTGCTGGGTCATAAGCAGTAGGTTGTAGCACGACGAACCTGTGATGGCGGGACCCCAACCGTCGATGGTCTGGTAGGTGGTCTGGTCGTCGATGGTGATAATGCTCAGGTTGTTGCTATTTACAGCGGTCTCGTCGAGGATGGCGATAGGCTCGAAGAGTTTGTGTTTGTTGGCTGTGGTCTGCCAGCCACGCGCCTTGAAGGTATTGATAATCTTCTGCGTGGTGAACTCTGCGCGGGCGAGGTTGCTATACTCGTCGCCACGCGAGCCAGAGGCGTAGAGCACATAGTCTGTGCCGCGAGTAAGCCCCTCCACCGTTATGCTCTTTTCGTTGCCACTCTCGGAGTTGTGGTTTTTCAGGCTGAAAGCCGAGGGAGCACTCTCCGAAGCGGGCAGTACGGCCCAATGCAACTGCTCGCCTGCCTCACACTTGATGGTGGCTGTGAGCGATGTTTCGCCAATCTGGCCGAGCGTGATTTCGGTAAGTAGAGCCTGAGGAGGTTTCTGCTGCTCCTCAGAGGGTGTCTCCTTGCAGCTGAAGGCGAGCGTGAGGGCAAGGAGCAATGCCGGACGTAGAAATAGGTTGCTAATCATAGGTTTTTATCTTTTTGTGTGTTGTTTGTGCCTTATCTCCTACAAATATACTAATTTATCGGAGAGCTTAGAGGTGGTGGAGCATAAAAGGTGGATTGTCGATTTGCTTGTGTGTTGATTTACAGCTATATGGCAACATTAAAAAGTGGATAGTAAAAATTGGATTTTTGAAAAAAAGTCCATACATTTGTACTAACTACACAACCTATCTATGAAAAAGTTTTTATTACTATTTGTTGTATCCAACTGCTTGCTGTCTGCACCCCTGTGGGCAGAGCAGAAAGAACCCCGATTGAATGAGGCTAAACTCGAAGAGTTTGACAAACTATTGCGCGACTCGAAGGTTTATGCCGGTTTGAGAGAGGAGCGAATCAACTACCTCAGCGGGTTGTTGGAGGAGTGTAAAGAACCCTTGCAGGAGTATGAGCTGCTTAGACGACTCTTCGACGAATACTACTCCTACAACTTCGATGCGGCACTCGAATATGGCAACCGTGCTGCGCAAGCGGCCAGCCGTATGAATAACCGTAAGCTCATCTCAGAGAGTAACTTAGGCGTGGCTCAGCTCTATACTGTGGCGGGTATGTATGCCGAGGCGCTGGGAGCTTTTGCAAGGGTCGATACGTTGGCCCTTCCGCCCCAGTCGAAGAGCGACTACTACAAAGCTCGCATCCACTACAACCGCGACTTCAAGGAGTACTCCAAAGATGAGAGTATGCGTCGCGAGTGCGACCAGAAGCTCGGCTACTATCGTCAGAGGCTCTACGACCTGCCCAAAAAGGTCGGTCAGCTCTCTGAGCGCTACCGTCTTGACTCGCTTTCGACCCGACTGCTCGAATACTACGACAAGCACGACTACACGCAGGCGCTCGATTGTGCTATGAAGGCTGTGGCGATGACCACCCCCTCACAGCACGACTACGCCATCATAGCCTATTATATATCTATGGTATATGCTGAGCTGGGCGACTACGACTCGCAGCTCGATTGGCTCTTGCGCTCGGCCACTACCGATATGCGTCTGGCCGTTAAAGACCACGCCTCGCTCTGTATGTTGGCCTCGTTGAGGGCGCAGGTGGATGATGTGGAGCGTGCCTTCCGCTACATTCGTACCTCCACCGACGATGCAATGTTCTACAACGCCAAGCTCCGCCAATGGCAGGTGGCCAGCCGTATGAACACCATTGAGGATGCCTACCACAAGAGTGTACGTCAGCAGCAGAGGATTAACACCCACGCAACTGTGGCTATGTCGTTGTTGGCGGCGGTGTTGCTGGGAGCTTGTATATATGTGGTGCAACTGCTTAGGCGTATGGCCAAGACTCAGAGCGACTTAAAGGCAAAAAATGAAGAGGTTGTGGCGGTGAACAACGCCTTGAAGGAGACCAACAAAAGGCTCTCGGAACTGAATCTCTCCATTGCAGAGGCCAATATGGTCAAGGAGGAGTATATTGGTCTGTTCCTCTCGATGTGCTCGGACTACATCGACAAGATTGCCTCGATGCAACGTCGTGTGCGCAAGGGAATAAAGAGCGGCTCTATTGCCGAGCTCAATAGGGAGTTCCCGTCGAGCGACATCATCGATGCCGAGAAGGAGCACTTCTACGAGGTGTTCGATAGCGCCTTCCTGAATCTCTATCCCAACTTTGTCGATGAGTTCAACTCGCTCCTCGAAGAGGATGGGCAGATAGAGGTGAAAAAGGGCGAAAGGCTCAATACGGAGCTTCGCATCTTTGCCCTCGTAAGACTCGGCATAACCGACTCGTCGAAGATAGCTCTGTTGCTACATTACTCCGTAAATACAATCTACAACTATCGCGCTAAGGTGAAGAATAGGGCCAAAGGTAATAGGGAAGAATTTGAGCAAAAAATCCGTACCCTCGGCTCGTTTAGAGCCTAAGCAAAATGAGTGTTTGGAAGTGAAAATCGCCTCTTCGGAGGCGATTTTTGCATTGTTGGCGCTTTGTTGTCGTCCACTTTTTTTTGTTTTTCGAAAGCGGTTAACCGCTTGATAGTTGCGACGTTACGCAACTATCACAATTTTACTTATCCACTTATTTACTATATACGTGCGCGTAGCTTGGCATTTTTTGCTAAATTTACTATCGAAAACCAAAGCCTAAAACCAGATTTCTAAACTTCCAAAATTCTATCGACTACAAAACCAAAACTAACATATTATTCCCAATTCACTAACAAATTAAAAGCCTATGAAAAACTTTACACTTAAAATCGCTCTCTTCCTTGCGTTGATGGGCGTCGGCTGTGGCAGTTTGTATGCACAGCAAGTGAGAGGTACGGTCAAAAATACCGAAGGTGAGCCTATCATTGGCGCAACCGTGATGGTAGATGAGACCAACCAAGGTACAATTACTGGTGTTGATGGCGAATACACAATCGCTGTTGGCGACCCAGCTAAGGCACATCTGACTGTGTCGTATCTTGGTATGACAACCGTTACTGAGGCTGTTGCAGGCCGCTCGGTAATTGACTTCGTTCTCGAAAACGAGGCAGAGGTGGTTGAGGACGTTGTGGTGATTGGTTACGGTACTCAGAAGAAGAGCGTCGTAACTGCTGCCATCTCCTCAATCTCGGAGGATGCTCTGGAAAAATCTGCTCCCACTCGTATCGACAACGCTCTGCGTGGTCTTTCGTCGGGTGTGGCTGTTCAGCAGGTTTCGGGTGCTCCCGGTGCATCGTCGCAGGTACGTATTCGTGGTATCGGTTCTATCAACGACTCGCAGCCCCTCTACATTGTTGATGGTATGGCTCTCTCGGGTGGTATCGACTACCTCAACCCCAGTGATATTGAGCGTATCGAGGTGTTGAAAGATGCTGCTTCGGCTGCCGTTTATGGTGCTCGTGCTGCTAATGGTGTAATCCTCGTGACTACCAAAAAAGGTAAATCGGGCAACGCTGTTATCACCTACGACTTCTCCTATGGTATGCAGAACGTATGGCGCAAACCCGCCGTTCTGAACGCCACCGAGTATGCTACCATTATGAACGAGGCCGCTATCAACGCTGGTAAGGCTCCCGTTTATGCCGACCCATTTGCTCTGGGCGAGGGTACTGACTGGGTAGATGCTGTTCTGAATAAGAACGCACCCGTTGTTCAGCACCAAGTACAGGTTAGCGGCGCAAGCGACAAAGTAAACTATATGTTCTCGGCCGGCTACTACTCGCAAGACGGTATTGTCGGTGGTAACTATGGTGTGTCGAACTACGACCGTCTTACCCTGCGTGCCAACACTCAGGCTACTCTCTACGACCGCACCAAAGTGCGCGACTGGCTCAACAAAGCAACCGTTTCGGTTAATGTTTCCTATGCAAACATCCAGTCGGTAGGCAACGTTGGCGAGAGCTCGGAGTTTGGTACTGTTCTCGGCTCGGCTATGGCTATGAGTCCATTGCAGTCGATTTACGCTTCGGAGGCCGACATTGAGGAGTACAAAAAGATTTTCATCGCTCAGCCCGACGGCTCGGAGCTCTATGTATATCCTTATATGATTCGCGACGACGAGGGTAATGTATATTCGATGGTTGATGGCGGTGTTTACAATGAGCTTCACCACCCCCTGGCTTCGATGGAGCTTCCCGCAACCAAATACAATACCGACAAGTTTGTTGCTAATGCAGCTCTGGATTTGCAGATTTTCGACGGTCTTACGTTCCGCACTTCGTTTGGTGCTGACCTTTCGTTCTGGGGCAACCACGGCTACAATCAGCAGTTCTATCGCAACCAGAAGTCCTTCAACCTCGACCAAGTATCGGAGGTTGTGACTTGGGAGCCTGTTTATGCCGACGACGGCAAGACTGTTATCGGTGCAAACGAGGTTAAGACCTACAAACCTCAGTATGCTACCGGCGCTTACCAGCAGATGAATCGTGGTTTGCAGTGGCAGATTGAGAACACCCTGACCTACGACAAACAGTTTGGCGACCACGGTGTTCAGCTGCTGCTCGGTCAGGCTGCCATCTCGCAGAATAGCGCTCAGGTGGGTGGCTCGAAGAGCAACCTCCCCGAGGTGAACGAGTATATGGCCAACATCAACTTCGCAACCGGTACTTCGGCTGACGGCTGGCAGAGTGTTTATGGTTACTACCACACCACTCCCTACCGCTTGGCTTCCTACTTCGCTCGTGCATCGTACAACTATGCCGAGAAGTATATGTTGCAGGCTACTGTACGTCGTGACGGCTCGTCGCGCTTCGGTCCCAACAACAAGTGGGGCGTATTCCCCTCCGTATCGGCAGGTTGGAACGTGAAGAACGAGGAGTTTATGCAGGGTGTTGACCTCGTGAGCGCACTGAAAGTACGTGCATCGTGGGGTAAGAACGGTAACGATGCTATCGGCGATATGCGCTACACCACCACTATGGTATCGGGTAACAACTACCCCTTCGGTACTGGCGCAACTGAGGGTATCGTAATTGGTAACAAACCCAATGGCTTGTCGAACCCCAACATTATGTGGGAGGAGTCGGTACAGACCGACCTCGGTGTTGATTTCGGCTTCTGGAACAACTCGCTCACCCTGAGCTTCGACTACTATCAGAAGGAGACTCGCGGTATGCTGATGGAGATGCAGGTTCCCTCCTATGCAGGTGACTCCGCTCCTATCGGTAACGTTGGTAATATGATAAATAAAGGTATCGAGATTGACCTCGGCTATCGCGGCAGTGTTGGCGAGCTGAATTACAGCATCAACGGCAACATCTCCTACAATACCAACAAACTCACCCACCTCGGCGACGAATCGACCTACCTGACTGGTGACTCGCACAAGATTGGTACTCTTACTCGTGGTGATTTGAATATGATATTCCCCTACTTCTGGGGTTGGAAAACCGACGGTGTGTTCCAGAATATGGACGAGGTTAATGCCTACACCCACACCGACGCTGAGGGTAACGTAACCCTCATTCAGCCCAATGCAACCCCCGGTGACTTCCGCTGGGTGGATGTAAACGAGGATGGCATTATCGACGAGAATGACCGTACTATGATTGGTAAAGGTATGCCCGACTGGACATTTGGTATGAACCTCTCGCTCGAATGGAGGGGCTTCGATTTCAGCGCCTTTATTCAGGGTCAGACCGGCAACGACGTATTCAACGTAAGCCGTCGTACCGACCTCTACTACATCAACCTTCCTAAGAACGTTCTGAACCGTTGGACCGGCGAAGGCTCGACCAACTCCGCTCCTAAGTATGAGAACGAGTCGAAGAACGAGAACTACCGCGTTTCGGACTATTGGTTGGAGGATGCTTCGTTCCTCCGTGTTAGGAACGTACAGCTTGGCTACACTCTGCCTCAGAGCCTCACCAAGCACTTGGCTGTATCGCGCATAAGGGTATATGTTTCGTGCGACAACTTGCTCACTTTGACCAAATATACAGGTTGCGACCCCGAGGTTACCGGTGGTAACTCGGCGTTTGGTACTGCCTACGGTATCGACCGTGGTGTATATCCTCAGGCACGCACCCTCACCTTTGGCGCTAACGTTACTTTCTAATCATCCAATAACGGCTTAATACTATGAAAAAGATTAAATTATTTGCAATTAGTGTACTGGCTGCTCTTGGAATGACCGCCTGTACCGAGGACTTCCTTACGGTAGATTCGACCACTCAGATTCTGCGCTCGAATTACTTTACCGAGGAGAGCCGTCTGTTTACCAGCGTGGTGGCCGCTTACGACCCCCTCAACTGGTTCGACTACTTCTATCAGTACGACGCTCTGAATATGGTGTCGGACATTATGGCTGATGATATTTACTGTGGTGGCTCCAACGACGGCGACCAGCCTGTGTTGGTTAAAACCCACTACTACACCGCAACTCCTGTGGATTGCTGCAACCAGATTTGGACTATCGCCTACTCGGGTATCAACCGCTCCAACATTGTGATTGAGGAGGCCGAGATTATGGAGAGTCTCCCCGCCAACATCAAAAATCGCTATGTGGCTGAGGCTATGATTCTGAAAGCATACTACTACAATGTGCTTTGGAAATTCTGGGGCAACATCCCCTTCTACGATGCAAACCTCACTTCGCCCTACTATGCAAAACAGATTAAGGCCGACGAGGTGTATGCCGAGGTAATCAAGATGATTGAGGACGCTCTGAAACTCAACGCTCTGCCTATGAAGGCTGAGGCTGGCGAGGAGGGTCGTGTAACCACCGCTATGGCTTATATGCTCTACACCGAGATGGTTATGTATCAGAACGACAACTCGCGCTATGCTACCGCTCTGGGCTATATGAACGAGATTATCGCCGGCAATCAGTATGGCTTGGTTGATGACTTCGCAGGTATCTGGGAAGAGAGCGGCGAGTGGTGCAAAGAGTCCATCTGGGAGATTAACTACGTCTCCGAGGGTGCTGTTCGCTCGTGGGGCTCGCCCATCGCTACCGGTGGTACGGTTTATCCTATGCTCATCGGTATCCCCGGATGTAAGAGTGTATATTGCGACGGTTGGGGCTTCTCGCCTGTTGCTCAGCACGCCTACGATATGTATGAGGATGGCGACAAACGCAAAGATGGCGGTATCTTGAACTATGAGAAGTTCAAAGCCGACACCGGCGCTGGCGACTACACTCCTCGTTGGCAGGATACGGGCAACTTCTTGAAGAAGTATATCGCTCGCCTTAACGGTAATCACGGTCAGAAGGCCGACGGCGATATGAACCACGGCAACAACCTGCGTGTATATCGCTATGCAGAGGTTCTGCTCAATGCTGCTGAGTTGGAGTTGGCACTGGGTCAGGGCGACAAGGGTAAGGCTAAACTCAATCAGGTTCAGACCCGTGCAGGTGCTACTCTGACTGAGAGCACTCTGGACAACATCATTCAGGAGCGTCGTAAAGAGTTCCTCGGTGAGGGTAAACGCTACTGGGATTTGGTACGTACCGGTATGGCTGCCGAGGTGCTCAAAGCAAGCGCCCACGAGTACAGGAGTACCGACTGGACTGTGAACAAGAAGTACTGGCCTATTCCTCAGAGTGAGATGGACAAAGTGGACGAGGCTCACAAGATGACCCAGAACCCCTATTAGTAGTAGTCAATGGTAATCGGATACTTTAATATAATAATAGGTAAAGTATGAAAAAATTAGTTAAATATATCGTATTGGTCGCAGCCACTATGTTTGCAGTTGGCTGTACCCCCGATTATCCAACTATCGATCAGGATAGCCTGCCTTTGGCTTCCGAGTTGGATGTGGAGATTGTAGCAGACCAAACCACCAACCTTGTGACCTTCACATTGAAGAATCAGGGTATGACCCCAATGTGGATTTTTGGCGAGAAACGTCCCGACGATCCCGCAGTGAAGAAAGATACTTTTGCTGTGACCGTCAATGGCTATACCGCACGCTTCCGCGACGCAGGTACTTACTCTGTTGAGGTTAAGGCCTACAATGCAAGCGGTGTTTCGCAGGGCTCGGTGGTTAAGGAGTTTACTCTGGAAAATACCTATCGTGACCCCTTCGATGCAACCAAGTATTTCAATGCTGTGTCGAACAACTCGTCGCTCACTTGGCAGTGGAACAGCGAGGTTGCCGGCCACTTTGGTTGTGGTGAGACTATTGGCAATCCTACCGGTTGGTGGAATTGCGATGCCAATGGTAAGGCTGGTGTAGGTCTTTACGACGACCGCCTCACCTTCTCGGCCGACGGTAAATATACATTCAACCCCGGCGAGGATGGTTCGCTCTATGTAAATCACGACGTATCGGTTCTTCCCGGTACTGACCCCTCGCTCACCGATGACTATGCTATCACCGTTGAGGAGCAGACTTGGGAGTACCGCTTCGAGCAGGTATGGAACGAGCAGGGTATTGAGGAGATTTGGCTCGTCTTGGAAGAGGGTGCAAACCTCTCCTATGTACCTCACGATGAGGCTCTGAGCAATCCTCGCTACTTGATAGTGGAGAACTCGGTGGCTACAATGAAGAAGAAACTCAACATTGTATGGTACACTCCTACCGGCAACGGTGGTGGCCCTATCGCTTGGAAGTATGAGTTCATCCCCGAGGTGAAGGTTGTAACTCCCGAGGAGATGCTTGCAGGCGCAGGCGCTGAGGGTAAGGTTTGGGTTATGGATAGCAACACTCCCGGCCACCTCGGTTGCGGTGAGTCTATTGAGAATCCTGCCGGCTGGTGGAGCGCACCCGCTAACGACAAGGCTGCCTATGGTCTGTACGACGACGAGATTACCTTCTATCCCGATGGTAAGTATGTATATTCGTCGGGTGCTGATGGCCTGATGTATATCAACTGGGGCGTAACCGTTATTGGTCCTAACCCTGGCGTTGAGCCCGACATCGACATCGAGTGGCCTCTTACCGAGAGCACCTACACCTTCGTGAATAACACCATCACTCTGGCTCCTGAGACTCCTATGGTATATGTTCCTTCGGATCACGTTTGGGCTAACCCCGTATTCCACGTTACCGAGCTCACCGAATATACTATGACTGTTGTTGCCGACAACCCAGGTTGCTACTGGCAGATGAAGTTCCGTGCTCGCGACGTTGAGGCTCCTGCTGTAACCTTTGGTGGCGAGAATATCGCTGCTGGGCCTGTTGATTTGACCATCGCTCAGGGCGAGCAAATCGCAGTTTCGGGTGTGAACTTCGAGGAGATTTGGATTGACCCCGACTTCTTTGAGGTGGTTGATGCCAACAACCTGAAATTCTTGGCCGTAGATGGCGACTACCGCGTAGCATTCGACGGCAAGTGGTTTAAGGTTATTCCTTTGGAGAGCGGCGACAAGGCTACTTACGACGCTGGCAAGGCTCTCTGGATAATTGGTGACGGTGGTGGTAAGCCCGAGGGCGCACTCATCGGTTGGAACACCGGCGAGGCTCCTCTGCCTATGGCTCGCATCAGCGACAACCAGTATCGCATCACCCTTTGGATGAAAGCTGAGGGTGGCTCGGTTAAGGTATTTGGCCAGAGCGACTGGGGTGTTGAGTGGACTCAGGATAAATATGGCACTGTTATCGACAACGGTTTCTTCCATATTCCTGGTGCCGATGGTAACATCCACACTGTTGAGGGCGCTACCGCAGGCTTCTACACCTTCTACTTCACCGACAATGGCGGTATATTGGATATGGAGGTTAAGAAATTTGCTACCAAACCCACTTCGCTCGATCCCGCAGCTGCAAGCAACCTCTGGAAAGGTGGTTACGACGTAACCTACTGGTTTGCAGACAACAACTGGAATCAGATTGGCAACCCCACCGTTGTTGAGGATGGCGCTAACTACAAAGTTACCCTCACCGAAGGTATGGGTGCTTCGCAGTGGCAGGGCCAGATGGCTATTATGACCGACATCAACATTGAGGAGGGCAAGAACTACGACTTCCAGGTGAAACTCTACTCGGAGGTTAATCAGCCCACCGTAACTGTGAAACTCTGCAACGGTTTGGAAGGCGCTTCCGATACTCCCTTCTTCTTCGATCCTAAGGTAAGCATCGTTGAGTATGAGGAGACTACCGTACTCTACTGGAACTTCGCAGGTCAGGCTTGCACTCCCGCCAAACTCGTGCTCGACTTTGGTGGTTGTGTTCCCGGCTCGGTAATTGAGGTACGCGACCTCGTATTGCAGGAGCACGTTGAGTAATAATTGCTAATAGTATGGGCAGGGGATACCTATGCAAATGGGCAACCCCTGCCTATTTTTTTACAACCCCCAAAGAAGAAAACCACTGATTGCAGAAAGAGGACTAACTGCTTGGCCAAGCCCCACTCATAAGAGGGTGGGCAGGGCTAACAACAAAACCAATTACTAATTATGAAACGCAATTTTCTTCTGACAATAGCTCTCCTCTTTGCGCTCCTTTTGGGCGGATGCAACAAGCCCGAAGAGCAGAGCAAAACGGAGATTAACATATCGACCTCGCCCGAGAGGGTGGTAGTTGGCAACGAGGCCGCAACCACCACGCTGAGCATCACAGCCGAGCGCGACTGGGGTATCTACTCCAATGCCGACTGGTGCAGGGTGTCGCCCACAGGCGGCATTGCAGGCACTACCGCAGTGGTTGTGAGTGTGGATGAGAACACGACCAATGGCCGTAGGGCGACAACGCTCACAATAAAGGCTGGTTCGAAGTCGCTCGAAGTGGAGGTGGTGCAGAACTACGAGGTGGTGGCCGTTGAGGTGGCCGATGCAGCCTTCCAAGCAGCCTTGTTGGCGGGCTACGACAGCGATGCCGACGGGGTGCTCTCAACCATTGAGGCAGCCGCCATAAAGAGTATGGAGGTGGCCTCGGCAGGCATTGGCTCGTTGGCAGGATTGGAGCAGTTTGCGGGCTTGGAAAGGCTCGATTGTAGTGGCAATTCGCTCACTGGGATTGACCTCGCGGTAGTGCCTCAGCTGCGTTCACTCGACTGCTCAAACAACTCCATAGCTCAGCTCAACATACGCCAAAATGCGTTGCTTAGCGAGCTGGATTGCCGACAGAACCCCTTGACCGAGATTTTGGTCTGGACAAACTTCAAAGCCCCCGAGGGATTCCAAATTCCCGATGGCGCAAAGTACGTTGAGCCCGAGATTCCCACCCCTGCTGGCTACAAACTCGTATGGCAGGATGAGTTCAATACCCCCGGAAGGTCGCTACCCGACAACTCGAAGTGGTGGTATGAGACCGGCGGTGGCGGCTGGGGCAACAACGAGAAGCAGACCTATGTCAGTGGTCGTCGCGATAAAGACACCATCGCTATGGTGAGCGACGGCACGCTGAAAATTACGGCCAAGAAAGTGGGTAACGAAGTGCTCTCGGTGAGGATGAACACCATTGAGGGCTGGACATACGGCTACTTCGAGGCAAGCCTCAAACTGCCTGTGGGTAAGGGTACTTGGCCTGCCTTCTGGATGATGCCCCAGAATTTTAGGGCTTGGCCCGACGATGGCGAGATTGATATTATGGAGCACGTTGGCTATCATCCCAACTACGTCTCCTCGTCAATCCACTGCAAGGCCTACTACCACTCCATTGGCACGCAGAAAACCCACGAAATATACAAGGCAACGGCTCAAAAAGAGTTCCATACCTACGCCTGTGAGTGGACGGAGGATTATGTGAGGTTCTTCTTCGATGGCGAGCTACACTTCACCTTCGAGAACGACCACATAAACAACTACAACACTTGGCCATTCTACAACCCCTTCTACCTGAAACTCAACCTCGCTTGGGGCGGTAACTGGGGCGGTGCTATGGGCCTCGACGAGTCGTGCCTACCTGCCACCTACGAGATTGACTATGTGAGAGTTTTCAAGAAGGAGTAGCCTCTTTGTTGGTGTACCCTTTCCCTGAAAGCATAATACCCGATAAATCAGTTCCACAATAGATATGAGAGTCAAGAAAATCTTTACGAGCGCCTTTGCGGTCTTGTTGATGGCCTCCCTCTGGGTTGCGACCAGTTGCACACCTACGCCCGCACCACCTGCCAAATTGCACTTCCACTCGGTGGAGGTGGAGGCCGAGGAGGGTGTTAAGAATGTTGTGCCACTCGGTGGCAAACTGACGCTAATGTTTCGTGTGGCCGATGCCGACGCTTTTGCCCTATCCGACTACGAAGCCTCGCTCCACCTAAAAGGTGGGCTAAACGAGCCTACGGAGGTGGAGATTGAGTCTATCGTTCCGGCAGAACAAAGTGGTCAGTATAGGCTCACGATTGTTCCAACGGGGCAGTCGGACTACTTTGCCTTAGATGTGATGCTGGCTTTCAAGGGGGCAAACGGCGTGTTGGTGCGCTCCAACATCTTCACCCTCACAAGCGCCACCGCCTCGGTGAGCCTGAGTGGTTTCTGCTTCCTCAGGTCGCTCAACCCGCAGCTGGGTGGGGATGTGAAGATGAACTTCGACGCTGCAACCACCACCCTAAGCGGCTCAACCGACAACTTTGTGGCAAATATGACCCTCATACCCTCCTTCGAGAGCAAGGGCGAGGTCTATGTTGGCGACCAGTTGCAGACCTCGGGCGTGAGCGCTCAGGACTTCTCTAAGGAGGTGGTCTATACGGTGGTTTACGACAATGCCCGCGTCAATTACAAGGTCAGGGTCAGCAACTTCACAGGGCTGCCTGTGATGATTATCAACACCGCCGACGGACGCCCCATTACCTCCAAAGAAGATTGGAAAGATGCCACCATATCTATCTATGGCGCAGGTCGTTTCGACGACTTGGCCGAGTGTGCTGTGGAGGTTAAGGGCAGGGGCAACTCCACTTGGGGCTACGACAAAAAGCCCTATGCGCTGAAATTCCCCTCCAAAACATCGGTGCTCGGTATGCCCAAACACAAACGTTGGGTGCTACTGGCCAACACTATGGATCGCACGATGATGCGCAACCGTGTGGCCTACCACGTGGCCGAGCAAACCTCGCTGGCGTGGACACCCCGCACCGAGTATGCCGAGGTGATACTCAATGGCAAGCACATTGGTAACTACCTCATTACCGAGCAGATACGCATAGACAAAAACCGCATCAACATCACCGAGATGGAGCCTACCGACATCTCGGGCGAGGCCATAACGGGTGGCTATGTGTTTGAAATGGACTTCCACTTCGACAACGTAAACCAGTGGTGGACACCACAAGGATTCCCAAGCTCCATATCGTTCCCCGACGAAGACGACATCGTCCCCGAGCAGATTGAGTGGGCCAAAAACTACTTCAACGAGGTCGAGCGAGTAATCTTCGACGGAGGCTTTGCCGACCCCGAAACTGGCTATGCTGCCTACATCGACCCCCAGAGTTTTGTCGATTACTGGCTCGTCTATGAGCTCTGCATCAACCACGAAATTGCCAACCCCGGAAGTGTCTATCTCCACAAAGATCGTGGCGGCAAGCTCACCGCAGGCCCTATCTGGGACTTCGACTGGGGCACATTCTCCTATGCCGCATCGCCCGCCGCACAGGGCAAACTCTTTATGACCCACGCCATCTGGTATCGTCGTCTGTTCCAAGACGAAGCATTCAAGGCGCTGGCCAAGAGGCGTTGGAAGGAACTCTACCACAAGTTTGTGGCCATTGGCGACTTCATCCTCGAAGAGTACGACTACTTGGGCGAGTCGGCCAAGAAGAATTTTGCCATCTGGAATCCCGCCACAACGGGCAATGTCAATGGCGATGTCTATCTCTCCTTCGACGAGGCCGTTGAGCGTATGCACACTATTTATACCGAGAGGGTGGAGCAGTTGAACAAAGTGTTTTATAACTGGTAGTTTCGGCTGTGCCTTGTTTTTCGGCTGTGCCTTGTTGGTAACTTTTGCACCAAATTTCAAAAGCGACATCCTCACTTACGTTCAGTAAGCTGCGGTGTCGCTTTCTCATTTGGCACAAAATTTCCTCAACAAATCGCACTCTTGGAGCGTAGCTCCGGTCTAACGTCTAAGGTCTAACGTCTAACGACCTAAGTCAAAAATAAAACTCGGGTATTAAAAAAGATACCCGAGTTTTTCATATAGGGCATATAGGGCATATAGGCCCTATCCCTAAATTCCCTAAATTCCCTAACCTCCCTAACTTCTCTAAGCTGTGGGAGTGTCTGCGAAGCAGGGGAGGGGACTGTTGTGCCACAGACCTACAACGCAAAAAAAGAGCAGCCCCGAAAGAGGTTGCTCCTTTATTATATATATAACGCGCGTGAGAGTTACATCCTACCGAAGATGCGCCACGAAGCCTCGGCCTGATAGACAAACATCTTCTGGCCATTGCAAACCACAGCTCCCTGACGTTGGCCACGACGCAGAAACTCACTCGTGGCAGGGTTGTAAACCAAGTCGAAGAGGTAGTGGTCGGGGGTAAGCAGTTCGTAGGGTATATCTGGCGCACTCTCCACATCGGGGTACATACCAAGCGGTGTGGTGTTGATGATAAGTTTGTGGCTATCAATAATTTCGGCAGTAAGCTCGTCGTATCGCAAATCGCCACCATCGCCACGCGAAACACTCTTCCACTCGAAGCCCCTATCGCTCAAAACAGCCCTCACAGCCTTAGAAGCACCGCCTGTACCCAGCACCAATGTGCTCGGTCGTTCCGAGAGCAACAGCTCGCCCAAGGCCGAGGCAAAGCCCTCGTAGTCGGTGTTGTAGCCCCTGAGCCTACCATCACTCTCAATCTTGACGCAATTTACAGCTCCGATGCGCTCGGCCTCGGGGCTAATCTCGTCGAGCAGGGGGATAATCTGCTCCTTGTAGGGGTGGGTGACATTCAGTCCACGCAGCTCGGGGTGGGCGCTAATAAGCTCCCTGAGAGAGTCGATGCTCTCCAACTCCATCTTGCGGTACTCCCTGAAATCGAGCTCGCCCTCGGAGGCAAATTTGCGAGTGAAATAGTCGGCCGAGAGTGAGTGAGCAAGGGGTTTGCCGATGACACCGTAGAGTTCCATAGGGGTAGGCAGTGGGTGGGACAATTAGAGTGCGTACTTAATCAACACAAAGCCGCCAATGAGCAGCACTGTGAATGCTATGGCGCAGAGGTTGAAGTACTTGTCGATAAACTTCTTGATGGGTGCGCCGAACTTCCACACGAGGCCTGCAACGAGGAAAAACCTCATACCGCGCGAGATGATGCTGGCCAAAACGAAGATAAAGAAGTTCTCCAAGCCCAAGCATACGCCTGCCGAAATGGTGATGATCTTGTAGGGCAGGGGAGTGAATCCGGCAGTAAAGACAAGCCAGAAATTCCACTCGGCATAGAGGTTGGCCACATTGTCAAAGGCCGCCTGCGTGAATATCGAGGGGATAAACCAACTATCAACCAACTCCCACGCAAAAGCACCAAGACCAAAGCCAATAATAGCTCCAAAGACCGAACCCAAAGTACAAATCAGCGCATACTTAAACGACTTCTTGGGCATACCCACGCAGAGTGCCAGCAGAAGTACATCGGGAGGAATGGGGAAGAAGATACTCTCAGCCATAGCAAAAAGGAACATCGCCCAACCTGCCCAACGGCTTTCGGCCCACGAGAGCATCCAGTTGTAGAGTCGGCGTACTATGCCCGGCTTTTTCTCGGGCTGAGTTGTTGTGGTTTGTATTTCGCTCATAAAATAGTTGTGTTGTATTACTTTAACTCGGCAAAGATACTAAATAAATTGAAAATTGAGAATTGAAAATTGAGAATTGGGAGTGAGGTAGGGAGTTTAGGGATAGGGCAAAGCCCTATAAGCCCTATAAGCCCTTAAAGCCCCATAAGCCCTATAAGCCCCTAAGGCCCTTAATGCCTTTGGTCGGGAGCACCACCCTAACAAAAGACAGCTTGCTGTCCGTCTTGCCACGACTGCCGTAGGCAGGCGGTTGGCATCTACCGCTCTGAGCAGTCAGCAGTCAGCAGTCAGCTCTGCGCCTTCGGCGCAAGACAGACCTCTCCCCTGCTTCGCAGGCCCTCCCCTAACTTAGGGGAGGGATATTCTTGGATTAGGTCGGTCGTTGGTAGGCGTAAAAAAAGGCAGTCTGCTTTCGCAAACTGCCTCGTGCCCAGGACAGGAATCGAACCTGCACGCCTTGCGGCACACGCACCTGAAACGTGCGCGTCTACCTATTCCGCCACCTGGGCATCCTTACGCGCCGACCTCTTGTGAGGTCTTTGGGCCTGCAAAGATAAATAAAAATTGGGAATTACAACACCCTGCAAGTAAAAAAACACCAAATCAATTTTCTTTTCTCAACTCTTATCCCTACTTTTGTGGTGATGAAGAGACTCTTTTGCATACTCCTAAGTGCCATTTTTGGTCTGCTTACCGCTGCGGCTCAGCTCGTTGAGGTGGGGTCGCACGCGCCTCGCATTAGAAATGTGGAGTGGATAAGCGACCGTCCCGAGCTTGCGGGCGAGAGATTCCTGATGGTGGAGTTTTTCCACTCGGCAGCCGAAGACTCACGCGCCCACATTGAGCCTTGCAACGCTCTGGCGCGCGATTACCGCAAGCAGATGGATGTGGTAGTGCTCACTCGCGAGCCCGCCGAGCAGGTGGCAGGGATGTTGCTGCACGAGTATCAATACTTCTATGTTGCCTCCGACGAGAGTGGCCAGACCTACCGAGCTTTTGGTGTCAGCCACGTACCCTATGCGGTGATTGTCAATCCGAAAGGAATTATCGTCTGGGCGGGCAACCCAATTAAACTTTCAACCACAACCATAGAAAAATTACTCCAACAATGAGCTACACCAATATAGACCACTACGAGAATCATCACCGCGAGGAGATGGCCGACAGCGCACTCAATGTTACCGATGGCGTTGAGAGCCAGCCTATTGTAAACCCCTATTTCAAGCGCAAAAAACGTCGCACACTCACCACCGAAGAGTATGTTGAGGGTATCTTGGCGGGCAACATCACCATCCTCTCGCAAGCTATAACCCTTATAGAGAGCAACAACCGTGACCACTATGCCCAAGCGCAGGAGATTATTGAGCGTTGTCTGCCCTATGCGGGTCGCTCGATGCGAATTGGCATTACGGGTGTGCCCGGTGCGGGTAAATCGACCTTCATTGAGGCGGTGGGCGGTATGGTGACTGAGCTGGGGCACAAGTTGGCGGTGCTTGCTATCGACCCTTCGTCGGAGCGTAGCGGTGGCTCTATCCTTGGCGACAAAACCCGTATGGAGACCATTTGCAACAACCCAAAGGTGTTTGTGCGCCCCTCACCCAGTGCCGGCTCGCTTGGTGGTGTGGCACGTAAGACCCGCGAGTCGATTGTACTCTGCGAGGCTGCCGGCTTCGATGTGGTCTTTATTGAGACTGTGGGTGTGGGTCAGAGCGAAACGGCCGTACACTCAATGGTGGACATCTTTATGCTCTTGCAGATTTCGGGCGCAGGCGACGAGTTGCAGGGCATAAAGAGGGGAATTATGGAGATGGCCGATGTGGTGGCCATAACCAAGGCCGACGGCGACAATCGTCATCGTGCCGAACTGGCCCGAGCACAGATTTTCAACGCACTAAAACTCTTCCCCCTGACCGAGAGCCAGTGGAGCCCTCAGGTGCTGACCTGTTCGAGCCTGACGGGTAAGGGCATTGGCGATGTGTGGAATACGGTGGAGGATTTCATTCGCCATACCAAAGAGAATGGCTTTTTCCAAGCCAACCGCAACCGCCAGAGCAAGTATTGGATGTATGAGAGCATCAACGAGAGCCTCAAATCGGGCTTCTATGGCAACCCTGTTGTGGCAGAGCGACTTGCCCACTACGAGGAGGCTATACTCTCGGATAAGATGAGCTCGTTTATTGCGGCTAAGGAGCTGTTGGACTTGTATCGCACGTTGTAGGATAGGAAGGGGTGATAAGGCTTATGGGCCTTATGGGGCTTATGGGCCATAAGCTCCCTCTCTCTAATAATTTTCAATTTGCCGCCCCCGCTTGGGGGCGGCTGCTGTAATATAGCAAAAATTATTTGCAATAAAAAGATTGACCGACGGAAAAATGTGGTAAAAATCCCAATAATATACCTATCTTTGCCTATGGTATGAGATAAATCACTACACTATGGCTCAATTTGTTCATCTTCACGTACATACACAATACTCCATCCTCGATGGCGCAGCCTCTATCTCGTCGATAGTAAAGAAGGCCAAGGGGTGTGGTATGGAGGCTGTGGCCATAACCGACCACGGCAATATGTATGGCGCAAAGGAGTTTTACGATACGGCCACCAAAGCGGGCGTAAAACCTATCCTCGGATGTGAGACCTACATAGTTAGTGACCGCCACGTCAAAAACAAAGACACCGAGCGTCGCTACCACCTCATCCTTCTGGCCAAAAATGCTGTTGGCTACCACAATCTCATAAAACTTGTTTCGATAGGCTTTACCGAAGGTTCGTACTATGGCAAACCACGTATCGACCACGCCCTGCTCGAAGAGTTGCACGAGGGCATAATCTGCTGCTCGGCTTGTATTGCGGGCGAGTTGCCCAAGGCTGTTATGGCAGGCAATATGGGCGAGGCGGAGCGTATTATTGAGTGGTACAAGAGGGTGTTTGGCGACGACTACTACATTGAGTTACAACGCCACAAACCACAAGACCCCACACGTCCTCACGATGTGATTGAGGCGCAGGATATGGTCAATCCCCAGTTGGTGGCTCTGGCTAAGAAGTATGGAGTGAAGTATTTTTGCTCCAACGATGTTCACTTCACCGATGCCGACGACGCTGTGGCTCACGACCACCTGATTTGCCTCAATACGGGCAAAGACCTCGACGACCCCACCCGTATGCGCTATACGGGCGAGGAGTACTTCAAGTCGGCCGAGGAGATGGCCGAGCTTTTTGAGGCCTACCCCGAGGCGTTGGCGACAACGCTGGAAATTGCAGGTAAGGTGGAGCAGTTCAACCTCAATCGTGACCCTCTGATGCCCAACTTCGATGTGCCTGCATCGTTGGAAATAAGCGAGGAAAAACTCCGAGCGAGCCTCATCCGCAAGTCGAAGAGCGACGAGGAGAAGGAGGCATTGCAGAAGGCCGAGAGCATATACGAATATATAGACTCCCATCCCGAGATTGCCGAGAGGGCTACGGTGGCCAAGCAGTTCCAGTATTTGACCTACTTGGTCTATGAGGGCGCTCACGTCCGCTATGGCAAAGAGCTGGGCGAGGATTTGGTTAAGCGTATTGAGTATGAGCTATCGACAATAGAGAATATGGGTTTCCCGGGCTACTTCCTGATTGTGTGGGACTACATCAGGGCGGCCCGCGAGTTGGGTGTGTCGGTAGGCCCGGGACGTGGCTCAGCAGCCGGCTCGGTGGTGGCCTACTGCTTGAAGATTACCAACATCGACCCCATAAAATACGACCTTCTGTTTGAGCGTTTTCTCAATCCCGACCGTATATCGCTCCCCGATGTGGATGTCGATTTCGATGAGGATGGTAGGGCCGACGTGCTGAACTATGTGATTGAGAAGTATGGTCGCAAACGTGTGGCTCAGATTGTTACATTCGGCACAATGGCCCCCAAGATGGCTATTAAGGATGTGGCCCGAGTGCAACGTCTGCCCCTGCCCGAGAGCGATAGGCTCAGCAAACTCATCCCCGATAAGATTGAGAACGCCAAAGGGCAGACCCCCTTTGAGTGGCTCTATGAGTCGCAGCCCGAGTTTGCTGCCGAGCGCAATAGTACCGACCAGCTCATACAAAACACTCTGCGCTATGCCGAAAAGCTCGAAGGCTCGGTGCGACAGACGGGTGTTCACGCCTGCGGTGTGATTATCGGCAAAGACGACTTGGAGAAGTTTGCCCCCATTGCAACGGCTAAGGATGCCGACTTGAATGTGGTGCAGTTCGAGGGTAAGTTTGTGGAGAGTGTGGGTCTGATTAAGATGGACTTCTTGGGTCTGAAAACCCTCTCGATAATCAAAGATGCACTCGAAAACATTAGGCGCACAACGGGCAAGGTTATCGACATTGATGCCATACCGCTCGACGACAAACTAACCTACCAGCTTTTCAGTCACGGCAACACTACGGGTGTGTTCCAGTTTGAGTCGCCCGGTATGAAAAAGCACCTCAGAGCGCTCAAACCCACCCGCTTGGAGGATCTTATCGCTATGAACGCCCTCTATCGCCCCGGCCCAATGGAGAAGATTCCCAACTTCATTAAGCGCAAACAGGGCGCAGAGGCCATTACATACGACTTCCCCGAGATGGAGAAGTACCTCTACGACACCTATGGCATTACGGTCTATCAGGAGCAGGTGATGTTGCTCTCGCAGCAGCTGGCCGGATTTACGGGCGGCGAGGCCGACACACTGCGTAAAGCAATGGGTAAGAAGCAGAAAGAGGTGCTGGATAAGATGAAAACCCGCTTTATGGAGGGCGCTATGGCTAAGGGGCACGACGAGAAAACACTCGAAAAGATTTGGGGCGAGTGGGAGGCCTTCGCTTCGTATGCCTTCAATAAGTCGCACGCCACCTGCTATGCCTATGTGGCCTACCAGACTGCCTACCTAAAAGCACACTACCCGGCTGAGTTTATGGCGGCCCTGTTGAGCCGTAACCTCAATAGTTTGGATAAGTTGTCTAACTTTATGGACGAGGCCCGCAAGATGAAAATCAGAGTGTTGGGCCCCGATATTAACCGCAGTATCGACACCTTCTCGGCCGATAAGGATGGCAACATCCGCTTCGGTATGGCCGGCATCAAAGGTGTGGGCGAGGCTGCTGTGAAGGAGGTTGTGGCTGAGCGTGAGCGAGGTGGCGACTTCAAGGATATATTCGACTTTGTGGAGCGCATCAACTTCTCGGTGGTGAATAAGAAGGCTATTGAGAATATGGCACTCGCGGGTGCTTTCGACTCCATCATAGGTTTCCACCGTAGCAAATTCTTCGTCACACAGAAGGAGAGCGACGTGAGCTACTTGGAGCAGCTGGTGCGTTACGGCTCGAAGTTGCAGCTCGACCGCAACAATGCACAGCAAAGTCTCTTCGGTGGTATGATTGATGTAACTCTCCAAAAGCCTACGCTACCACCACTGCCCGAGTGGACAAAGATAGCTACGCTCGACAAGGAAAAGGAGGTGACGGGTATGTATCTCTCCTCTCACCCGCTTGACGACTACTCGGTGATTGTGCGCTATGTTTGCAACACACCAATCAATAAGTTCCTCAATCTGGCCGAGCTGGGTATGAGGGAGTTTGTGGCCGGTGGTATGGTAACATCGGTGCAGAACCTCACTACGGCTAAGGGCAAACCCTTCGGCAAGTTTAAGATTGAGGACTACTCGGGCGAGTGTGAGTTTGCCCTCTTTGGCAAAGACTACGAGCAGTTCCGCCCATTCCTCTACCCGGGCTACTTCCTGATGCTCAGAGGCTCGGTGCGTCCCCACGCCTTCCGCGAGGGCGAGTTGGAGGTTAAGTTTGGCACGATGACCCAGTTGCAGGATGTGGGCGAAGATGTGATTAAGGAGATGAACCTGAGTATATTCTTGGAGGATTTGACAGCCGATATGAGGCAGGAGTTTGTCCAGAGGCTCAAAAAGTCGAAGGGCAAAACTCACGTCACAATCAGAGTGTGCGACGGACGTACGGGTGTGGCTATGACCTTCTATCCCAAGAAGTTGAAGGTGAAAGTGACGCAGGAGCTACTCGACTACTTCGACGACAACTCGATAATCTTCCGCCTAAGCGCCAACTAACCTTTCTTTGGGGAGGGGAGGCTCTTGGAAGAGGATACAACGACAACTAAAAAGCAGAAACACACATATTCACTAACTTTATAAAACACAAATTATTATGGCACTTGTAATTAACGACGCCAACTATGCTGAGTTGGCAGCTGAGGACAAACTTTTGGTAATTGATTTCTGGGCAGAGTGGTGCGGCCCTTGCCGTATGATTGGCCCAATCGTTGAGAAACTCGCAGAGGAGTTTGAGGGCAAAGCAAACATTGGCAAATGCAATGTTGATGAGGCTAACGACGTTCCTGTGAAATTCTCGGTTCGCAACATCCCCACCATCGTTTTCGTTAAGAACGGCGAGATGGTCGATAAGCAGGTAGGTGCTTGCTCGGAGGGTGACTTGCGCAAGAAGATTGAGGCTAACCTCTAATCGCTACCAAGTGGTAAAAGAAAAGCCACAACCCTCTGGGTTGTGGCTTTCTTATTGGTGGGTGTTGCTCCACTACATACGCTCGGGTACGTCGATGCCCATAAGAGCCATACCGCGTCCGATGACCGACGCTACAAGCTGGCTGAGAGCTACGCGGAATGAACGCACATCCTCACGCTCCTCGCGCAAGATGGAGTGGTCGTGGTAGTAGCTGTTATACATCTTGGCCAAGTCGTAAACGTAGGCACCAATGACGCTGGGCGAGTAGGTAGCACCTGCCTGCAAGACCGTCTGGGGGAAGTCGGCCAAGTACTTAATCAGCTCAACCTCCTCGGCAATGAGCCTCAGACCCTCGGGAGCAGCCCCTGCAATGCCTGCCTCGGCAGCCTTACGCAAGACAGAGCGGATGCGGGCGTAGGTGTACTGTATGAATGGGCCGGTGTTGCCGTTGAAGTCGATACTCTCGCGGGGATTGAAGAGCATAGTCTTCTTGGGATCTACTTTCAGGATAAAGTATTTCAGCGCACCCAAGCCAACGATGCGAGCAATTGCCTCCTGCTCCTCGGAGGTCATACCGTCGAGCTTGCCCAACTCCTCGGACATCTCGCGTGCAGTAGTGACCATATCGGCAATCAGGTCGTCGGCATCGACCACCGTACCCTCGCGCGACTTCATCTTGCCCTCGGGCAGCTCAACCATACCATAGGAGAGGTGGAAAATATCGTCGCTCCAAGCGTAGCCCATCTTCTTCAAGACGAGTTTCAGCACTTGGAAGTGGTAGTTCTGCTCATTGCCCACAACGTAGATAATACCATTAAGGTTCTCGTCCCTCTGGCGCGAGAGGGCAGTACCCAAATCTTGGGTCATATAGACGCTTGTGCCGTCGCCACGAAGCAACAACTTCTCATCCAGACCATCTTCTCTGAGGTCAATCCACACCGAGCCGTCGTCGCGGCGGTAGAAGATACCCTTCTCCAATCCCTCGGAGACAATATCCTTACCCAGCAGGTAGGTCTGCGACTCGTAATATACCTTGTCAAACGATACGCCCATAGCCTTGTAGGTGGCATCGAAGCCCTCGTAAACCCAGCCGTTCATCTTCTCCCAAAGAGCATATACCTCGGGGTCGTGAGCCTCCCACTTTTGGAGCATAGTGCGAGCCTGCTGCATAATGGGAGCGTCGCGCTTGGCATCCTCCTCCGAGTGGCCCTGCTCCACAAGTGCCTTAATCTCGGCCTTGTAGTGCTTGTCGAACTCAACGTAGTACTTGCCCACCAAGTGGTCGCCCTTCATACCGCTGCTTTCGGGGGTCTCGCCACCACCATAGAGCTGCCAAGCGAGCATACTCTTGCAGATGTGAATACCTCGGTCATTGACCAAGTTGGCCTTGATAACCTCATAGCCACACGCATCGAGAATCTGAGCCACCGAGTAGCCCAAGAGGTTGTTGCGGATGTGGCCCAAGTGGAGGGGCTTGTTGGTGTTGGGCGAGGAGTACTCCACCATAACGGTCTTGCCGTTGCGAGGAGCTATGCCAAAGTTCTCGTCGGAGGCCATCTTGCCAAACTCGCCAAGCCAGAACTCGGGTTTGAGCGCTATGTTGAGGAAGCCCTTGATGGTGTTGGTGCTCTCCACCAAAGGAGACTCTGCTACAAGCGCCTCGCCAATCTCGGCAGCAGTAGCATCGGGTGACTTGCGGCTACGTTTCAGCAGAGGAAATACCACAAGTGTGTAGTCGCCCGCAAACTCCTTACGTGTTTTTTGAAGTTGGAGCGTAATGCCTTCGAGAGGGCCGTAGAGCTTCTCAACGGTGGCCGTTACGGCGCTAAGGATTGTTTGTTCGATTGTCATTGTCGTATCTTAAATTTGATTATTCTTTTGTTTAGAGCGCAAATATAACTATTTTTGGGGCAAAATTTCAAACCCGTGAAGATAGGTAGCATAGATTTTGGCGAAAAGCCCCTCTTTTTAGCCCCAATGGAGGATGTGACCGACCCCTCATTCAGGCAGTTGTGCAAAGAATTTGGGGCCGATATGGTGACAACCGAGTTCGTCTCGTCGGATGGTCTTTTCCACGGTGCCGAGAAAACATTTCGCAAACTTAACGTCTTGGAGGGCGAGCGCCCCGTTGCAATCCAAATCTACGGCCATCTGATTGAACCTATGGTCGAAGCAGCCAAACTGGCCGAGAGAGCCAACCCCGATGTTATCGACATCAACTTCGGCTGCCCAATGAAGAAAATTGCAGGTCGCGGTGCGGGTAGCGGTATGATGAAGGATGTCCCCCTGATGGTGGAGATGACCCGACGGATTGTGGAGGCTGTGAGCCTGCCTGTGACGGTCAAAACACGTCTGGGTTGGGACGACGAAAGTAAGAACATTGAAGAGATTGCCGAGCGTTTGCAGGATGTTGGTATAAAGGCACTTACGATTCACGGACGTACCCGAGCACAGATGTATCGTGGCGAGGCCGACTGGACTCTCATAGGCAAGGTGAAGAACAATCCCCGCATCCACATCCCCATCATTGGCAATGGCGACGTGACCACAGCCGAGCGTGCCGCCGAGTGTTTCGACCGCTATGGAGTCGATGCGGTGATGATTGGTAGGGCCACCTATGGTCGTCCCTGGATTTTCCGCGAGTGCAAGCACTTCATAGCCACCGGCGAGCGTCTGCCTCAGCCCTCAGTGCCCGAGAGGGTGGCCATAGCCAAGCACCACCTCGACCTATCGCTGGCGGCTAAGGGCGACTTTGTGGGTATCATAGAGATGCGTCGCCACTTTTCCAATTACTTCAAGGGGCTGCCCGACTTCAAGCAGACCCGTATGAAGCTTGTGACGAGCTACGACCCCGATGAGATACGCGCCCTGCTCGACTATACGGCTGAGCGTTGGCACGACTACGATTTCTCGGGGGTTGTGCCCGAGCCGCTATCGCACGATATTTAGTGTCTAACGTCTAAGGTCTAACGTCTAACGACCTAAGGCAAATAGACGACCGACTGCCGACTAAGGGCTTTAAGGGCCTTAAGGGCCTTAGGGGCTTTAAGGTGTGGCAGGGATTGCAAGGGTAATAGGGCTTATAGGGCTTATAGGCCACTCCCAAACTCCCCAAACTCCCTAAACTCCCTAAGCACCCTAAATTCCCTCTAACAACTGACAACTGATAACTGACAACTGACAACTCAAAAAATAATGAAAGGACTTCTTACCATAGGAATGTTGATACTCTCGAATGTCTTTATGACCTTCGCGTGGTATGGTAATCTCAAACTCAGGGATATGAATGGCGGCAAAGACCCCTTTCCGCTCTTTATTATCATTGTGCTCAGTTGGGGCGTGGCCTTCTTTGAGTACTGTCTGACCATCCCCGCCAACCGCATAGGCTTTGTGGGTGGCGGTGGGCCTTTCTCGCTCTTTCAGCTAAAAATCATCCAAGAGTGTATCTCGTTGGTGGTATTTACCATATTGGCCCTGCTGCTCTTCAAGACCGAGACCTTCCGTTGGAACTACTTGGTATCCTTTGCGCTCATACTTGCGGCAGTTTATTTCGCCTTCAAAAAGTAGGCGGGTCAGAAGTTGGGACAAAACAAAAGCAGACGGTGGAGAACTCTCCACCGTCTGCTTTTTCAATCCTCTTGCTGAGGACTATTTGTTTTTCAAAAGGTCGCGAATCTCGGTCAGCAGAAGCTCCTCTTTGGTAGGCTCTGGCTCGGGTGCGGGTGCAGGAGCGGGAGCTGCGGCAGCCTCCTCGGCCTCTTTCTTCTTGGTCAATTCGGAGAGGCGGTTGATACCCTTGATGAGCAAGAAGATACACATTGCCACAATGAGGAAATCGAATACCTGTTGGAGAAAAGCACCGTACTTCCACATCACTGGCTCAGCCTCCGAACCGAGGTTAATAGCCAAGTCGGTGAAGTTTACTTTGCCGATGAGCATACCCAGAGGGGGCATAATAACATCGTTTACAAGCGAGGTAACAATTTTACCAAAAGCGCCACCGATGATAACACCGACTGCCATATCTACGACATTACCTTTGAGCGCAAATTTTTTAAATTCTGACAGGAAACCCATAAAATAAGTGATTTGAAGTTAGTAATTGAATTAAAGTTTCTTAACGCAAATATACTATATATTTTGCAAAATATGAATAAAAAATGTAACTTTACGATGGCAAAGTGCTTTTTTCAACAATTTGGAATCTGTTTTGTCGCATCATATAACCTAAAATAAACATAAGTGTATGTTGAAAATCTCGGCCAAAAGCCACACACTCCCCATCTCGCCCATACGTCAGCTCGTGCCGCTGGCTGAGGCTGCCGCCGCGCGTGGCACTCACATCTACAAACTCAACATCGGACAACCCGACATCCACACCCCTCAGGAGGCTGTCAAGGCGGTGCAGGCCGTTGAAGACCAAATCTTTCCCTACTCCCACTCGGCAGGCCTCTTCCCCTATCGCCAGAAACTTGTGGAGTACTACCGCAAGAACAATATCAAGGTGGATGTGGACGACATCATTGTGACCCTCGGAGGTACGGAGGCCGCACAAATGGCTATGCTTATCTGCGCCAATCCGGGTGAGGAGATTCTTGTGCCCGAGCCTTTCTATGCCAACTACAACACCTTTGCTGCCAGCTACGACACCATACTCGTGCCTGTGCCCAGCACCATAGAGAACGATTTTGCTCTGCCCCCACGCGAGGAGTTCCTAAAACGTATTACACCTCGCACTCGTGCCATACTTATCTGCAACCCCAACAACCCCACAGGCCACCTCTACACACGTGAGGAGATGGAGATGTTGGCCGATATGGCTGCCCACTACAACCTCTACCTCATCAGCGACGAGGTCTATCGTGAGTTCTGCTACGACGGTACACGCCAAATCTCGGCCCTCTCGCTCAAAGGCATAGACGACAATGTGGTCGTTATCGACTCTGTGTCGAAGCGTTACAGTATGTGTGGTGTGAGGCTTGGCAACATCGTAAGTCGCAACAAGGAGGTTATGGCGGCTGCCTTGAAGCTCGCTCAGGCACGCCTGTCACCCCCCTACTTGGCCCAGATTGCAGCCTCGGCAGCTATGGATGCGCCACAGAGCTACTACGACGATGTGGTGGCCGAATATACGGCACGCCGCAACTGTCTTGTTGAGGAGCTGAACAAAATCCCCGGTGTCTATTGCCCCAAGCCTCAGGGTGCGTTCTACACTATGGCCCACTTCCCTGTGGATGACTGCCACAAGTTTGCTTGCTGGCTTCTGACCGACTTCTCGTACAACGGAGCAACGGTGCAGCTCGCCCCCGCGAGCGGTTTCTACGCCTCGAAGGATAAGGGCCGACAAGAGGCACGCATTGCCTATGTGCTCTGCAAGGAGGACTTGCTGGCTGCCTGCGAGTGCTTGCGCGAGGCCCTGAAAGTCTATCCGGGCAGATTGGATAAATAGTTTGACCCAAGAGAGTTAACCATAAATGAAAAAGATACTTTTCGTATGCCTCGGCAATATATGTCGCTCGTCGGCGGCCGATGAGATTATGCGTCAGAAGGTGTTGGCCGCAGGCTTGCAGGGCGAGTTTGAGATTGACTCGGCCGGCACGTATGGCGGTCACGCAGGCGAGCTGCCCGATGCGCGTATGAGGGCCGCAGGCAAGAGGCGTGGCTATGAGTTTACCCACCGCTCACGTCGTGTGCGTAGCGACGACTACGAGCATTTCGACCTGCTGTTGGCTATGGATGACTCTGTGTATGAGAGTCTTAGTCGTCTGTCGCCCTCGGTGGAGGGGTTGCAGAAGTTGGAGCGTTTTGCCGACTACCTGCCCGCCCACTTTGGCTACGACTACGTTCCCGACCCCTACTACGAGGGTGCTGAGGGTTTTGAGCTGGTGCTCGATATGCTCGAAGAGGGGTGCTCGGTTCTCCTCGACAAGCTGACCCAGTAGCCTATCACACCTTTTTATATAAAAGTAAGGCGACCCTCGGTGGGGGTCGCCTTATTTCTGCTATCTGCCTTTTTTGAGGGCTTAGATGTGTGCGCCAAGCGATGCGTCGGCAGTGCAAGTGAGTTTCTCAACAAGCGGGCCACACTGAACGGTGTATGTACCCTCTTCGAGATACCAGTTGGCATCGTTCTTGGCAAAGGCCAGCTCCTCGGCTGCAACCTCAAAGACAACCGTCTTGGTTTGGCCGGCAGAAAGCTCAATCTTCTGGAAGTCGCGCAGGCGACGTGCATCGGGCACAATGGAGGCTACGTCGTCTTGGATGAAGAGCAAGACACTCTCCTTGCCCGCGCGTTTACCGGTGTTGGTTACATCGACGCTGATGGTAATCTTGTCGCCCTGCTGGAACTCTGCGCCCTCAACAACCTTTAAGTTGGAGTACTCGAAGGTGGTGTACGAAAGGCCATAACCAAAGGCCCACTGCATATCAACAACGGCATTGTAGTCGTAAGCACCCTCCATAGTGCCCACCTTCTCCGACACCTTGTGGTCGTAGGTGGTCATAGCGTTGGAGTATTTGGGGTAGGAGTGGGGGAGCTTGCCCGAAGGATTGACCTCGCCATAGACGATAGAGGCCAAAGCCCTACCGCCCTCAGTGCCGGGCAGATAGGTGTGGAGTATGGCATCCATATCGTCGGCAATCTCGCGGATGATGCGGTTGCGACCCTCGTTGAGCACAAGAATTACGGGTTTGCCCGTAGCGGCGAGTGCTTTGGCAAGTCTTTGTTGATTGGCTGAAAGAGCCATCTCGGTGAGGTTGCCGGGGGTCTCGCAATAGGAGTTCTCGCCGAGGCAGAGGATGATGTAGTCCACACCACGAGCGGCCCTAACAGCACCCTCGATGTTGATGTTGCTCTCCTCCTGCCAGCCGGCATCTTTGTCGGCATACTCAACACCCGGGTAGTAGCGCACGTTGCGGCCACCAATAGCCCTCAGTCCGTCGAGGAAGGTTATGCCATTGGGCACGCACTCATCTACAATGTGGCCCTGCCACGAGAAGCTCCAACCACCGCACAATGGGCGCATAAGGTCGGCATTTGGGCCAGCAACGAGCACCTTTGCATCTCGCCTCAGGGGAAGGATGTTGTTGGTGTTTTTCAGCAGTGTGATAGACTCGCAAGCGCTCTGGTAGGCCGCCTCGCGAATCTCCTTGCCCTGAAATTTGGGATAGTCCTTAACATAGGTGTTGGGCCTTTCGACCAAGCCCAAACGAACTTTCATACGCACAATGCGCGAGGCAGCATCGTCGATACGCTCGCGGCTCACAAGACCCTCATTTACAGCCTCCAACAGATAGTCGCAGAAGCGCAAATCGTAGGGAATCATAGCCATATCCATACCCGCATTCACAGCCATAGCGATGGCTTCCTTATAGTCGGCAGCGACCATCTCGCGGGTGTAGAGGTTGGGTACGTCGGCCCAGTCGGAGACAATCACACCATCCCAACCAAGGCCCTCTTTGAGCCATTCGGTCAGAAGCTCGTAGTCGGCGTGGGTGGGGATGCCATTTACCGAGGCGGAGTTGGCCATAATGGAGAGTGCTCCCGCCTCAACAGCAGCCTTGAAGGGGGCAAAATGTTTCTCTTTAAGCTCGGCAATGGAGACGTAGGCAGGGGTGCGATCCTGTCCCGAATTGGCCATACCGTAGGCCATAAAATGTTTGGGGCAGGCGGCAATGTGGTTGGCATCGATGTGGTTGGGGTCGGTGCCCTGATAGCCCAAGACCATCTGGCGGCCAAGCTCGGCTGTCAAGTAGGCATCCTCGCTGAACGACTCCCAGCAACGAGGCCAAGAGTGGCGACGACCCAAGTCGAGGGTGGGGGAGTATGTCCAAGGAATGTTGGAAGCCCTAACCTCGTAGGCGGTCATCTCGGCCATATGACGCACCAAGTCGCGGTTGAACGAGGCTGCACCATTTACCTCCTGAGGGAAGAGGGTCGAGCCCATAGTGTAGGTCACACCGTGAATTGCATCAATACCATAGAGGGTGGCTATGCCGGTGTGCTCGATGGAGGCGGCGTTGATTTTCTCGATGGCTTCGTTCCACACCTCGGCGGGGAGCGCTCTGCCGGGGGCGTTGAGCACCGAGCCCACCTTGTAGCGGCTCATAATCTGCTCCAAGTTATCCTCGTTGAGTGCGAACTCTCCCTCGGCATTGATACCTCCAACAAGGTCGATAGCAATCTCGGCCATCTGGCCAATCTTCTCTTCGAGAGTCATCTTAGAAACAATCTCCTTCACCTGCTTTTCTACCTGATTGTCGGTGGGAATGGCCTGCCTTTGCTCCGAGCAGCCCACAGTCAGCAGAAGAGTGCCGAAGATGGCGGCTAATTTGTTGATTTTCATAGTTGTAGTTGTTAAGGGTTTATGTTGATGAAATTTCGTTTCGGCCGTAACGATGGTTAGCACCACTAAGATACAACTTTTTTGCGAAACCGAAAGCATATTATAATTAGGTATGCGAGAAAATGGGATGATGGGGTAGAAGAAAAGTTCAAAAATTTATCGTCTTCTATCTCTCTGAGAGAGTGGAATTTCCCCCACAGAAGAGAAAAATAATAACAAGTTTCTAAAAATTAGGTATTGACAAACGGGAAATTGTACTATATCTTTGTTCAAAAATTGAACGATTAAGAAACAAATTATAATCCCTCATTGAACTATGAATTGCAACTCACTTATGGAGGCCTTGCAAACCATTTCGGCCTCGCTCGGCTACACCCCGACAACCCTCTCTCAACTCCACCAGACACTCCACCAAAGCGGACTCCCGATAGCTCTGCTCCGCGCCCCCAAGATTGTCTCTATTGAGGGTGAGCGCGAGCGACGTGTGGAGTATAAAGTTGTGGTCAATCTGCTGATTGACAGCAAGCCCGAGGAGCGTTTGTGTCCCGAGGTAATGAGTCGTCTGGCTACCGATGGCGAGCAACTGTTGCGCACTCTTTCGGAGCGTAGCGATGTCCTTTCGGTGGGGCGTATGGGTATGGAAATACATTCTCGTCCGCTGACCGTTGCAGGCGATGCTGCCATTATGATTTCGGCCAGTGTTGTGATGATAGAATGTAAGTAGCGGTGGCTGACCGAGAGTTAATCATAGTCGAATAGTTAAATTACTGAACAAATGAAACTGCAATCCTATCCTCAAAATTTCAGCTCAATCTTCGCCCCCAACATATACACCTTCGAGGAGGTTGAGCCAACCATCTCATCGGAGATAAAATTTTTTGTCGGCGGAGGTCGTCCGCTCAGCGCACGTCGTTTTGCGGGGAGCACCACCATTGCCACCTCGCCCGAGTCGTTGCTGCGTCGCACAATCAACCCCCTGCCCCTTGCCCCCGGCGACCAGTGCGAACTTGTCTGCCCCGAGGGTCGCAGTGTGGCAATCTACGCCACCTACGACGGCAAAACAACCCCTCTGCTCCACTTCACCGCCTCCCACAAGCAGCTCTCCGAGGGCGAGGTGATGGGTGGCAGCACTCAGCAACGCCAGATAGCGCGTGGCGAGGCCGACGAGGTGGCTCTGGTGGCTGGCGAGGGTAGCCGTGTGAAGGTGGTGGGCCACCTGAGCGACGGCTCTCAGGCAACGCTCCTTTCCGAATCGCTACCCATAACGGGTGTGTGGGTGGCGAGGATTGTGGCCGACGACGTATTGAGCCGAGCCATTGAGCCTGAGGAGGTTGAGTGGTTTAGGCTGGTGGTGAGTGTCGATGGCGAAGATGTCGCCACACTCCACTACACCCTCGCCCAGCGCCCCCGCTCGGCTGTGAGGCTCGCTTGGCTCAATGCCGACGGCTACATCGACTACCACACCTTCTCCTCGGCCACCGACTTGCGCACCCTCTCCTCGCGCTCGGAGTGCAAGCTCCCCTCGGGCACAACATCGCTTATGGTTGAGGGCTGGCAGGAGCTATGCGTCGAGAGTGGCTACCTTCCCCGAGTGCAGTTGGAGCGACTTGGCGGTGTGGCCTACTCGCCCCGAGTGTGGCTTGTGGAGGCAGATGGCTCGCTCACACCCCATAGGGTTGTTGCCAACGAGGTGGTCGATTCGGCTGTGGTGAGGTTGAAGGTTGCGCCCTCGCTGCCCACTACCTATTGGTAATACAAAGGCGCGCGCCAAACGTCCTAACGACCTAAGGCGAAAGAAAACAGGGGTAACAGGGGTCGCAGGGGTCGCAGGGGTAACAGGGGTCGCAGGGGTAACAAGGGTTATAGGCCACTCCCTAAGCTCCCTAAGCTCCCTAAGCTCCCTAAACTCCCTAAACTCCCTAAGCTCCCTATATTCTCTGCTCTCGCTTACTCGCAATTTTCAATTTTCAATTATGATTAAACTCTTTATAGATAATCGTCAGGCCGATATTGACGCCGCATCGGAGGTCTCCATCTCGCTCTCGGTGGCATCGCTGACTTCGCCGTGGCTGGGGCGTGCAGGCTACTCCAAAAGCATATTCATACCAGCAACTCCCCTGAACCGTATGCTTTTGGGCGACTGCGAGCAGCCCCTAACCAGCACAATGTTCAACCACTCGCTCCATACGGCCCGCGTGGAGGCCCGAGGGTGTGTCATCATTGAGGGTACGGTCTTTCTGACCGCCTCCAAACTCGGACGCGATGGCTACTATCGATTCCATATCGTTGGCAATTCTCGCGAGTGGATTAAGGGGTCGGCAGTGCCTCTGAGAGAGCTATTTGCCGAGTGGAGCGTCACATTCGCCCAAGAGATTATTAAGGAGAGTTTTAGCCCCGAGCAGGGGTTGGTCAAGTTCTTCCCTGTGGCTCGTGGTCGCGACCGAGGACGTGAGAAGTACTACAACCGTCTGCTCCCCACCGACTACCACCCCTTCATCAACATCCGAAAACTCATTGATGCGATGCTCGCCCAGACAGGCTATGTCGTGGAGTCCGACTTTATGGACTCCGATTTTTTCCGCTCGCTCTATATGAGTGGTCGGTTGGTTGAACGCCCGCTTGACCCCGAGTGGGCGCGTAGGATGGAGTTTGTGGCCACCAAGCGCCAGAGCACCCCGGTGGTAATCTCCGACGAGGACGGACGCATCTATGCCGACCCTTCGTTGATGTTGGGCTCGGTGGGCGAGATTGTCGATTTGCCCGACGACGAGGAGGGGAGTATGACCTCGGAGGCTTTTGGCAGGGATGAGGCGGGCAGGCTCTGCTTCACCCCCACCCGAGAGGTAAATGTCTCATTTGAGTACTACCTGCGCTACGTCACCGAGTACACCATTGAGAGCCGTACACGTCTGCGTGGTCACACCCAAATCCACACCGAGTTTGGCGATGTTATGGAGGTGGTGCTCCCCAACGACATTGTCGATAGGCGAGAAGAAACTCTCTTACCATCACTGAGCTACTCGCTGGCCATATTTGAGCCACCCAAAGGGGTTACGTTCAGGCTGTTGGGTCGTACCGCTGTGGCCGAGGGGTGGAAGACGTTGGAGCTACACACCACCACCGATAGAGTGAGCAACTTTGTTGTCCCAGAGGGTTGCCCCATTGAGGGTGTGCGTCTGGAATATGAGCAGGGAGGCCTTTGGTTTAGCTTCATTGGCGACTGGGCAATCTACACCGGCAATGTGGCCGAGCGTGGCCAAAAGAGGGTGGAGATTTGTTTCCGCTCGAAGCCCAACACCTACTCGCCCGACAAGCCTAAGTACTTCGATATGATTTACTTCGACGGTGCTGATGCAGGGGCTAAGTTTCAGCTCTTGGAGGGGTGTAGCGTAAGGCCCATATTCCACCCCTACCACATCGCCGGCGACAGGCTCTGTTGGGCCGATATTGCCAACTATCCTACAACGGGTATGGAACTCTTGGTGGCTCTGCGCGATATGTTCGACCTGCAAATCTACACCGACCCGCTCGACAAGAAGGTCTGCATTGAGCCTCGTTGTGACTACTGCGACAAGAGTGTGGTGATAGACTTTTCCGACCGCATTGACCTCTCGCGTGGGGTGGTTGTAGAGGAGCTGGGTGGCGATTGTAGTGCCGAGTTGCAGGTGTGCTACCAACGTGGCGACGCTGCGGCAGAGGAGATTAACGACCTCACCTCGAAGGAGTATGGCTCGTGGTCGGCCACAATCGACAACAAGTTTGCCTCGGAGGGTAGGAATGTGGTGCGCAATGGCATCTTCGCCCCCTCGGTGTCGGCCTGCGGGGTCGTGGGAGGCGCACCCTCGATGTGGCTGATTAGGGTGGGCGATGTGGAACATCTCTCAGACTCCGCACTCATCGACCAACTCAACTTCAAGACCAAGATTGTCAGCTTCCGAGGTATGGCCACCCTGCCCGAAAGCGAGAAGGTGGGCTACCCCAACATTGTGGATGGCCAGAGCTACCCCCTTGTGACATTTTTCGACGACGGTTCTATTGCAGGCGTGCCCCAGTCGCTTCTTATGGAGGACTACAAAGGTGTCGAAGGGCTCCACTCCTACTGGGACTATCGTGTTGGCTCACTCAACCACTCGCGACGACTGACACTCTACCTGAGGCTCTATCCCGACGAGGTGGAACAAATCGTAGTGCCCAACTCCACAAAGCACGATTTCAGAGCCCACTACCTGCTCCGCATAGCGGGCGACGAGGTGTTGTGCCGTATGGAGGAGATTGTCGATTACAACCCCTCGAACACCTCTACAAAGGTGGTCTTGGTGACGGTCTAAACCACCTCGCCAAGCCCACTCAATCCACCACAAATCACAAACCCTAAAACACCCATCAAAAACAATGACACTCAACAATCAAACCCAACAGGTGACACTCACCATCGAGGAACTTGCCGCAGCCATAGCCACCGCCCTGAGGGAGGTGAAGGTCTATGTGTTGGAGAGCGACATCAGCGATGCCCAAAGGGCCGTAAGAGCAGTTGTAGAACAAGCCAACATCACAGAGCTATGACCCCACTCCAATCCCCAAAACTCAGCAAGATGCAGCGCGAAGTGTTGGATATGCTTTGTTGCAAGTATCGCGGACGCAGCGCCCGCCAAGTGATTGAGCGTCTGATGGCCGAGGGGCTACTCTCGGATGTGCAATGCAAGGCCTACCTGGTGCGTCATCGTGTGGCCGAGCGTATGCGCAACAGGGGCGAGGGCAAGGTGGAGGCTATGGAGAAGGTGGCCGAGCAGGTGGGGTGTTCCTATTATACGGTGCGCAACTACCTCTATAAGACCCAGCCATAGGCTGACGAGCCTATGGCTGAGGTCAAACGTCAAACGTCAAACGTCTAACGACGACCGACGAGCGACCACCGACGGCCGACCTATGGGCTTTAAGGGCTTTAAGGGCCTTAGGGGCTTTAAGGGCCTTAGGGGCTTATAGGGCTTATAGGGCTTATAGGCCACCCCCCCCTAAACTCCCTCAAAAAACTGACAACTGACAACTGATAACTGACAACTCAAAAAAAATGGACAAATCGCAAAAACAACTATCATCCTCACTCAGAGTGGCGACAATCGACATCGAAGGCATACTCGGTGTGCCCGAGGTGGAGCAGTTCGACTCGCCCGAGGGGCACATCGCCACCTACGAGCGTTTCGTAGAGGCCCTTGGCGAGATTAGGCAGGAGGGCGAAATAGACCGTCTGGTGGTCAATATCCGCTCTACGGGAGGCTGTCTGGCCGACGCACTGCTCATCTACGAGGCTATCGCAGAGCTTGATGCGGAGGTCGTCACTCGCTGCTATGGCTATGTGGCCTCGGCAGCCACAATCATTGCTCAGGCCGCCTCGAAGGGGTGTAGAGAGATTTCGGCCAACGCCCTCTACCTCATCCACTGTTGCGAGAGCACCGTTGAGGGCAACACCCACTCGCTCAGCGCAACCAAAGAGCTGCTCGACAAGAGCGATGGCCGTCTGGCCGAAATCTACTCGCTCGCCTCGGGGCGCGATGCCGGCCACTTCCGCGAGCTGATGAATCGCAACAATGGCAAGGGTGTGTGGCTCACTCCTCAGGAGACCATCGAGGCCTCTTTGGCCGACACAATCATTGCCGCAGCCCCCATCACCGACGATGCACGCGAGCAGATTGTGGCGCTCGGCCTTACCCCACTGCCCACCACAGCCTCGGCCCGCAAATCCTCGGCTTGGAGCAAACTCCTTGCTCTTGTTGGTCGCACCAAGGCCGAATCGCACGAGCCTCTGGCGGAGGTGGCTGTGAGCCCTTCGCGTGCCGATGCACCTATGGCAGCCGCACCCCCAGTGCCCCCTTCGAGGCTCTACACCGCCGCCCCCACACGAGTGAAAGAGTGCGAAGACCCTCTGCCCACAGGCTTGACTGCCCTCACATCCAACCAGAGCGCCTATATGTCGGATGTGGAGCGGGTGCGCGAAGCACTTAGGCGTTAGTGGGGCGGGTGGACTGAGAAAGTCCCAGAGAACCCAGAAAATTGGTCTTAGGGGGTACAGGGGTTGCAGGGGTTACAGGGGTAGCAGGGGTCACAAGGGTTATAGGCCACTCCCTAAATTCCCTAAATTCCCTACTCTCGCTTACCCGCAATTTTGAATTTTGAATTTTGAATTTTTTTTAACCTTAAAACATTGAATTTATGAGTCGTATCGAAAACGTAAAGTCCTATCAGGGCCAGTCGCTTGACACCATTTTCTTCCGTCCTATGCTCACCGGTGACAATGCCGAGCAGCTTGGTATCAAGGTGCTCTACAATATGCCTGTGCCCACAACGCTCCACTACTGGAAGCGCGACGGCGATGTGCTCCGCAAGTTCACCGGCAAAGGTTGGGATGGTGGCCCTCAGTCCACCCGTATGCAAAAGACCATCGACCTGCACAAAGTCAAGGCCGAGATGGCCTACTCGGCATCGGACTATTTCAGCACCGTATTTGAGCTGATTACGGGTCGCTCGGATGTCAATTTGCAGGATCTCTCGGGCACTCAGCTCGAAGAGGCCGAGACCACCCTCTTCCGCCAGTCGATTGCCGAGAGTATTCGCTCGACTATGTGGTATGGCAAGACAAATCGTAGCAGCGATAGCCTTGCCACCTTCGACGGTTTTATTACCAACATCTTTGCCGACGCCACAGAGGCCAACGACAACTACATCAATATGTTTGCCTACATCGCCGGCGACAAAGAGAATTGGGCCGAGGTGCTGCTCCACAACCTCTGGGAGAATGCCTCCTCGCAGTTGCGTCAGCTTCGCTCGGAGGGACAGTTGGCCTTCTTTGTGACCACCGATGTCTATAACGCCTACGAGGAGTCGTTGGACAATACCGCCACCGAGGCTGCCTACTTGGCCAAGCAGAATGGTCGCGAAAGGCTCTTCTATCGTGGCATCCCTGTGATTGATGTGCAGCTGGGCGACTACAAAGAGATTGTTGGCGACGACGCTCCCCACTCGTTTGCTCTGCTTACCGACCGTCGCAACTTGGCTCTGGCCGTAAACACAAGCGACTACCCCGGCACTGAGGTGAGTATGTGGTACAACCCCGACGAGATGGAGAATCGTCAGAGGGCCGTATTTATGGCCGGTTGCGACTACTTGTTGCCCGAGCTGATTGTCTTTGCCGCAGGCTTGCCCTTCGACAAAATCACTACCACCACCGACGACCAGAAGATGTATTTTATGGCCGCACCCACCTATCGTAACCAGTGGTTCGACGATGTTGTGGTAAGTTTCTACGACGAGTGCAGTATGCCAATGGTTGAGAATGAGTCTATTATGAACGCTGATACCATCTGGGCCGACTATGGACTCACATTTGTTGCCGACAGCCGTCGCCACAACTTTGGCGTATGTATTAACGACGTTTGTATTCCTCTGTTGTAGCGACTATGAGCATAGGTCAGAATAGCTGCGGCAAAAACATCGGTGGCATACGCTCCATAGAACTCCTGCCCCCCGAGGCCATAGCCAAAGCCGACTACTATGCCGCAACCGACGAGTATGACTTTGTGGAGCTTGCCGAGGGGTTTGAGCCCACAACGCTCCACTTTACTGAGGGCAGCGGCAGGTGGGTAGAGAGAGCCGAAGGCGTTGGTGGCCCTGTTGTCCATCGTGTGGAGTGCAGGCTCAGGGGAGTGCAACCTCAGGCCCTTGTGAAGCTCCAAAGGCTGGCACTCAATGGAGTGGTGGCGTTGGTGACAACCGAGAGTGGCGAGGAGTATCTGGTTGGCTACTCGCCCGAGGCCCACACCGACTACCCCCTAAGGCTCGCCGAGGGTCAAACCGACAGCTCCAAGGAGCGCTCCGAGGGTGCTTCGACCCTTCTGGTGCTCACCTCCACCGACGGTTGGTTTTCGCGCCCCATAGCTCAGTAGTGCAAGGAGTTACCCTATTGCGACCTCGGTCGCAATAGGGCTACCCTTCCACCCACTCTTTTTGAATCAATCACACCAAAAAAACTCTCTTTCTCTTATGGAAAAGCAAACAAAATCATACACCCCCAAGGTATTTACGCCTCGTGCCTCGGCTGGCGACAACATCTTCCCCACCGTAGGGGTGGGTGTGGGAAGCGCAACCACCGAGCGAGAGTTTTGGCGTTGGGGTAGCGACAATCTCTTTCCGGCCTCTTTGTCGCTGCTGGCGCGTCGCTCGACCACCCACCGACGCATCATCAACGACAAGGCCGACTACATCTCGGGCTCGGGTTTCAGTGTGGGCGACAACTCGCCTCGCACCAAGGCCTTTGTGGAGGTGGCCAACTCCGAGGGCGAGTCGTTGCGTCAGGTGCTCAACCACTTGGCCTTCGATAAGGCACTCTTTGGCAACGCCTTTGTGGAGGTCGTGACCGACAGCCGCCACTCCTTCTTGGCTCTCTTCCATCAGGATGCCTCGCGTTGTCGCCTTGCCAAAGATGGTCGCCACGTTCTGCTCCACCACGATTGGAGTCACTACACCCCCTCCGACGCTAAGTCGGTGGCCCTCTATCCCCACTTCGAGGAGGGCGACGACGGCAACCTCCACTCCATCATCCACTACAAAGACTACGAGCCTATGTTCAGCCACTACGGTGTGCCCGCCTACATTGCCGGCTTGGGTGTCTCGACCATAGCCTACAAGACCGACAAGTGGAACATCTCACGTCTGGACAACTCCTTCCAACTCTCGGGCGTGATGATGCTCGATGGGGGCGTGGAGAGCGAGGAGGAGGCCGAAAAACTCGTGGTGGATGCCCAGCGCAAATTTGCAGGCAACCCCGGACAGGTGCTCTTTATGGTAAAGGATTGCGACGAGGGCGACTGCTCGCGTTTCATCCCCATAACCTCCTCCAATGAGGGCGACTGGCGCTATCTGCACGAGCAGGCCACAGGCGACATTGTTATTGCCCACTCTTGGTTTCGCTCGCTGAGCGGACTGGACTACTCGGGAGGATTCTCCTCCGAGCGCATCCTCCACGAGTGGGAGGTGGCTCTCAATACGGTCATTTCGGGCGAACAGCAAGAGCTGCTCGAACCCATTAGAGCTCTCATCGGCTCGGTTTTGGGTGAGGATGGGTCGCTATTGCAAATTGTCAATCGTCCCCCTTCGCGCTCCAAACCTCTCTATATGAGAGTGTGGGAGGCCCGCAAGGCCGACGGCCTCGACTACGACCCTGCCGACCCCGACCAGCAGCTCTTTGTGGCCCAAGTGACCAAGTACGGACTCAAAAACATCGACTAACAATCCTCACTCCTCCAACTATGAAACTTCTGATTACTCCTGCCGAGGTGATGAAAATCGCCTTCGGCACTACCCACACGCTCCACGACGAGGCCATACCCTCCCACACCATACTTGCTGCTCAGCGTCGTCTGCTTCGACCCATCATCGGGGCAGCGCTCTACGACCAGCTCACCCTTGACGATGAGGCCGCGCCCGCCCACTTTGCAACCCTTGTTGATGACTACCTGAAAACCCCTTTGGCGCTCTATGTGGCCTCGCTCTTGTTGCCCACCATTGCAGCCAAAGTTGGTTCTATGGGTGTTGTGAAGCTCAGTGGCGAGGGTATAGAGCCTGTCGAGAAGCAGACGTTGCGTAGGGTCTGCCGCCGCCTGAGGGCCGATGCCAATGCGCTGATGGATGTGGCCACCGACTACCTCGCCCACAACCGAGAGCTCTTCCCTCTCTTCAATCCCGACGACGATGTAAGACAAAGAGTTAGCCTCACCGGCTCTTTGCTTATTGTCTGAGGTTTGGGGGTGGGGCAAGGGAGGACTGGGGGAACTGGGAAAACCCAGTGAACCCAGTGAACCCAGAGAATTGGCCTTAGGGGTTACAGGGGTTACAGGGGTTACAGGGGTTACAAGGGTTACAGGGGTCGCAGGGGTTATAGGCCACTCCCTAAATTCCCTACACTCCCTAACCTCCCTGAGCTCCCTAAGCTCCCTACACTCCCTAACCTCTCCCCCTTAATTTTCCATTTTCAATTTTCCATTTTCAATTTTATGAAGTATTTTTCTGGAATTATCGCCGGGGTATTGTCGTTTTTTGCTCCGGTAGGGCCTCTGCTTATTGTTGCACTGGTCTTTGTGGCGGTGGATTTCATCACCGGTGTGCTTGCCGACCGACGCAGGGCACACGCCACCGCACAACATTGGCGCTTTGAGAGCCATAAGGCTTGGCGCACCATCTCTAAACTCTCCTTTGTTATGGCCGGCATTATGCTTGCGTGGATGCTCGACAGCCTTCTGTTGCCGCTTGTCGAGGTGCGACTGGCCAACATCTTCACAGGATTTGTCTGTGGGGTGGAGTTTTGGAGCTACCTCGAAAATGCCTCCGTAGTCACCAACGAAAAGAGCTTTTCGGAGGCTATTGTGGCACTCAAACAACGCCTGCTCAGAGCGCTCGGAATGGGCGATGGAACCAAAAAATAGTAGTGGCACTTATATTTTATATAAGAAAAATTTGCAATCTCGGCCAAATGTAGTATCTTTGTGCCATCAATCGTTATTCGGGGACCAGATGAGTCCCCGAATTTCGTAGTATAAAGATAAGCTGAAAAGTATGATGGATATTGAGAAAATACGCCGCGAGGCCGAGGCTGCACTCGAAGGGACAGACCGCTTTGTAGTGGAGGTTAAGTGCTCGCCCGCCAACGAGATAGAGATTGTTATTGATGCCGATAGTGTGGTCGATTTGGACTCCTGCGTGGAGCTTAGTCGTGCTGTTGAGGCCGCCTTCGACAGAGAGGAGGAGGACTACGAGCTGAGCGTCTATTCGGCAGGCGTGGGTCAGCCACTGAAACTCCTGCGTCAATACTACAAACTCGTGGGCAAGAGCGTTGAGGTGCTTTTGGAGAGCGGAGTGAAGATTTTGGCAACGCTCAAAGAGGTGTCGCCCGAGGCGCTGACAATATCCTACACCGAGCGTCGTGCCGTTGAGGGCAAGAAGCGCAAGGTGGAGGTTGAGGTGGTTGAGAGTTATAGGTTTGACCAGATTAAGAGCACTAAGGAATACCTCGACTTCAAGTAATGGCTGTGCCTTGTGGGCGATTTTCGCCCCAACCGTCGCATCGCAAATCCTCATTTGCCCAAGCAAACTGCGGTTTGCTCGCTCGGCTTGGCACAAAACTCGCCTCACAAAACCCAGCCTCATTTTGGGTCTAACGTCAAACGACGAAAGACCTAAGTCGAAATAATTTTTGGATTCAGTAAAACAATAAACATAAACAAAAGACAAATGGAAAATTTGATTAGCAACTTTGCAGAGTTCAAGGAGCTTAAAAACATCGACAAAAGTACAATGATTGGTGTATTGGAGGACGTGTTCCGTCACCACCTTCAAAAAACCTACGAGACCGACGAGAACTTCGATGTGATTATCAACCCCGAGAAGGGCGACTTGGAGATTTGGCGCAACCGCGTGATTGTTGAGGATGGCGCAGTGGAGAATCCCAACCAGCAGATTGCCCTCAGCGAGGCACGTCTGTTAGACCCCACCTACGAAGTGGGCGAGGAGGTGTCGGATCAGATTGAGATGTCGTCGTTTGGTCGTCGTGCCGTTTTGTCGCTTCGTCAGAACCTTGCTTCGCGCATCCTCGACTTGGAGAAGGCAAGTCTCTTTGAGAAATATAGCCAGAAGGTGGGCGAGATTGTCACCGGCGAGGTCTATCAGGTGTGGAAGAAAGAGGTCTTGGTGCTCGACGACGAGAACAACGAGCTCATCCTTCCCAAAACAGAGCAGATTCCTCCCGTTGTTGCAACCGTAATCAACGCCGATGGCGAGCCTGAGCGTCGCAGTATGCGTGGCGACAACTTCCGCAAGGGCGATGCTGTCAAAGCCATTGTGTCGAAGGTGGAGATGCGCAACAACACCCCCGTAATTATCCTCTCGCGTACTGCCCCCGAGTTTTTGGAGAGGCTTTTCGAGGGCGAGGTACCCGAGATTTACGACGGCCTGATTACAATCAAGAAGATTGTACGCATCCCCGGTGTGAGGGCCAAAGTGGCTGTGGAGTCCTACGACGAGCGCATCGACCCCGTAGGTGCTTGCGTAGGCCAGAAGGGTGCTCGTATCTACAACATCGTGCGTGAGCTTCGCAACGAGAATATCGACGTAGTGAACTGGACTTCCAATGTGTCGCTCCTGATTCAGCGTGCCCTCAGCCCTGCGAAAATCTCCTCCATCACCCTCGACGATGCCAAGAAGACCGCTTCGGTATATCTCAAACCCAGCGAGGTGTCGTTGGCTATCGGTAAGGGTGGCTTGAACATCAAGCTGGCAACAATGCTCACCGGCTACGACATCGACGTCTATCGCGATGCCGAGGGCGACGATGTAGATCTCGACGAGTTCAACGACGAGATTGACCAGTGGATTATCGACATCTTCAAGGAGAAAGGTTTTGACTCGGCCAAGAGTGTGCTCGAACTCTCCAAAGAGGAGTTGGTAAGTCGCACCGACCTCGAAGAGGAGACTATTGAGGAGGTAGTGAAGATTTTGCGTGCCGAATTTGAGTAATTTGCCGATTTAAGGGGCGATTTCTGCGTTACGCTTTTGATTTTGCTCCGCAGTTTACCGAGCGTAAATGAGGAAGCAAAATCAAAACCAAGCCTTGAAATCTCCTCCTTAAATCAACAAATTATCAGAACGAGGATTCCCTCTACGACATACGGCAAACTGGGAGGGCTGAGAGAACTGTGAGGGCTGGGAACAACCCTGTAAACTCAGTAAACCCGGCAGGTTTGCCTTAGAGGCTTTAAGGACTTTAAGGGCCTTAGGGGGTATAAGGGCATATAGTCCCAAACCCCAAATGGCTAATGGCTAACGGCTAATAGCCAACAATTGATAACTGAATAAAAGTAATAACAAAAAGAAATAGCAAATGGAGAAAAAACTTAGACTCGTACAGGTTGCAAGAGAGTTCAAAGTTGGTATTGGCACCATAACCGAATTTCTCGAAAAGAAAGGTATCAAGGATTTAGCACCCAACACGCTTGTTGGAAGCGATGTCTATGCCCTCTTGGAGAAAGAGTTTGGTGGCAATCACCTTGGTGGCGAGCGTGCTACGGTGCGTGAGCGTATGAACCTCAGGCAAGAGAGCGTTTCGCTCGGCGACCGCCGTGAGCCCGAAGAGGAGCAGGAAGAGGTGGTTATTAAAAATAGTAGTTTCATACGTACCGAAGTGCCCGCACCCAAAGTTGTGGGTAAGATTGACCTCGAACCCAAAGGTGCTAAGGCTACCGCGCCCGTGAACAACGAGCAGCCTAAGCCCAGTGCTGAGGCCCAGAGCGAGCAACCCGCCGAGCCTAAGCCTACCCCCAAACCCGAATCTAAACCCGAGCCTACGCCCGCGCCCGAGCCTAAACCCGAGCCTAAGCCTGCCCCCAAGCCCGAGCCTAAGCCCGCAGCAGAGCCTGCCCCTCAGCCCAAAGCCGAGGTGGCCGAGCCCAAAGCTCCCATTGCCGATGTGGAGGCGCAGACCAAGACCTACGATGAGCGTCTGGCCGAGAGCGGCAACGTCTTCCGCCCCGATGGCGAAGCTACCATTTCCGGCCCTAAGGTGTTGGGTAAGATTGATGTAGATTCGTTGCGTAGGGGTGCTGAGCCCTCCCACCGCGAGAGGCGCAAACGTATGAAAGAGAAGGTGGATGTGACCAAAGCTCAGGGTGGCGCAGGTCGTCCTCAGCAGGGTGGTGGTCGCCCACAGCAGGGTGGTGGCGCAGGTCGTCCCCAGCAGGGCGGTGGCCAACAAGCAGGTCAGCCCCTCTCGAAGAGAGAGAAGAAGAAACAAAAGGCTGCTCCCAAGCCCGTTGTTCGTCCCGAGGTGAGCGACGAGGAGGTACAGAAGCAGATTAAGGATACTCTGGCACGTCTGACGGCTAAGGGTGGCAAGAGCAAAGGCTCGGTACACCGCAAGGAGAAACGTCAGGCTGTGTTGGAGCGTATGGAGGCCGAGTACGAACAGTCCATTACCGAGAGCAAGACACTCAAACTCACCGAGTTTGTGACCGTTAGCGACTTGGCTACGATGATGAACGTAGGCGTTACGGAGGTCATCACCACCTGTATGAACTTGGGTCTTATGGTATCTATCAACCAGAGGCTCGATGCCGAGGCACTTGTGATTGTGGCCGAGGAGTATGGTTTCAAGGTGGAGTTTGTGAGCGTGGAGATTCAGGAGGCTATCGAGGAGGTTGCCGACGCTGAGGAAGACCTCATCCCCCGTCCACCAATCGTTACCGTTATGGGTCACGTCGATCACGGTAAGACCTCGCTCTTGGACAACATCCGCAAGACCAACGTCATCGCTGGCGAGGCGGGTGGTATCACCCAGCACATTGGTGCTTACAGCGTGCAGCTCGATGGCAGGCCCATCACCTTCCTCGACACCCCCGGTCACGAGGCCTTTACGGCAATGCGTGCGCGTGGTGCTCAGGTGACAGACGTGGCTATCATCATTGTTGCTGCCGACGACAAAGTGATGCCCCAGACGGTTGAGGCTATCAACCACGCCGTAGCAGCAGGTGTGCCTATGGTATTTGCAATCAACAAGATAGACAAACCTGCCGCCAACCCCGATGCCATCAAGGAGCAACTTGCCAATATGAACTACTTGGTGGAGGACTGGGGCGGTAAGTATCAGTCGCAAGAGATTTCGGCTAAGCAGGGTATCAACCTCGACAAGCTGCTCGAAAAGGTGCTCTTGGAGGCCGAGCTGCTCGACTTGAAGGCCAACCCCAACAAGAAAGCCGTTGGTACGGTCATCGAGTCGTCGCTCGATAGGGGTCGTGGCTATGTGGCAACAGTACTCGTTGAGAACGGTACTCTCCGCACTGGCGACGTCATCCTCTCGGGTACTCACACTGGTCGTGTGAAGGCTATGTTCAACGAGCACGGCAAGAAGGTTACTGAGGCAGGGCCTGCAACCCCCGTGCTGGTGCTTGGTCTGAATGGCGCACCTCAGGCGGGCGACAAGTTCAATGTTATGGACGACGATAGGAGCGCACGCGAGATTGCAACCAAGCGCGAGCAGTTGCAGCGTATTCAGGGCATCAAGACCCAGAAGCACGTCACTCTCGACGAGATTGGTCGTCGTATTGCTATCGGCAACTTCAAGGAGCTGAACATCATCGTCAAGGGCGACGTGGACGGCTCTATCGAGGCTATGACCGACTCGCTCTTGAAACTCTCCACCGAGACCGTACAGGTGAACGTCATCCACAAGGCTGTGGGTCAGATTACCGAGGGCGATGTGCTGCTCGCTGCTGCCTCCAATGCCGTCATCGTGGGCTTCCAAGTACGTCCCAGCGCCGGCGCACGTAAACTGGCTGAGAATGAGGCCATCGAGATACGTCTTTACTCCATCATCTACGATGCTATCAACGACATTAAGGATGCAATTGAGGGTATGTTGGAGCCCGAGATGAAGGAGGAGATTATGGGTACTGTCGAGGTGCTCGAAACCTTCAAAATCAGCAAGGTGGGTACTATCGCCGGAGGTATTGTGCGTGAGGGTAAGATTACCCGCACCTCGCCCATCCGCGTCATCCGCGACGGTATTGTTATCTACACCGGTCGTCTGGGCTCGCTCAAACGATTCAAAGACGATGCTAAGGAGGTGACACTCAATATGGAGTGCGGTCTGAACATCGAGTCCTACAATGATATTAAGGTGGGAGATATTATTGAGTCTTACGACCAAGTAGAAGTTAAAAAAACAAAATAGCGGGCGACTGCTGCGTTATACTCAAAAAATCCTCCCTCATTTACGTTAGTAAACTGCGGGAGGATTTTTTTCGTAAGCCTTGCATTCATCCCGCTATTTTGCTTTTTTATGCGTCTAACGTCTAAGGTCTAACGTCTAACGACCTAAGGCTGAAATGCTCAACACTCAACTCGGGTATTAAAGATACCCGAGTTTTTTTACAGGGGTAGCAGGGGGCACAAGGGTTACAAGGGTTACAAGGGCGTCTTTCGCCCCACGACCACTCCTCCCCTATGTCAGGGGAGGTGTCGCGAAGCGACGGAGAGGTTAGTACTGTGCCTTTGGCTGAGAGTCTAACGTCAAAGGTCTAACGACCAAAGGCTTTAAGGGCTTTAAGGGCGTTAAGGGCGTTAAGGGTCATAGGGGTCATAGGGGCATATAGGGCATATAGGGCATATAGGGCTTATAGGCCATATAGGCCACTCCCTAAATTCCCTAAATTCCCTAACCTCCCTAATAATTTTCAATTTTCAATTTTCCATTTTCAATTCTCCATTCTTCTTGTATCTTTGTGGCGTATTAGCGTTGATTATAAAAAACAAACTTACCTTATAAACTATGTGGATTTGGTTTGCACTTATTTCGTCGGTGCTGCTTGGCTTCTACGATGTGGCCAAGAAACGCTCTGTTGAGGGCAATGCCGTCTTGCCTGTGCTGACGGTGGCAACCTCTATCTCGGCACTCTTTTTCTTCCCGGTGATTCTCTCGTCGGAGTTTGGCTTGGGGTGGTTTGTCGAGGGTACACCCTTCTATGTCGTGCCCATTGGGGTGGGTGAGCACCTGCTGATTGCCTTGAAAGCTGTCATTGTGGCGGCGACGTGGCTCTTTGGTTATCTGGCAGTTAAGTACCTACCGCTGACCATCGTGTCGCCCATCTATGCGCTCCGACCTGTGTTGGTGTTGCTCGGCTCGATACTCATCTTTGGCGAGAGGCTCAACCTCTACCAATGGATTGGTGTGGTGGTGGCTTTTGTGGCTTTCTACCTGATGAATCGTTCAAGCCACAAGGAGGGCATCCGATTTACCAAGAATAAGGGCATTTTCTACCTTATGATGGCCGTTCTGCTCGGAGTGGGTAGTGCTTTCTGCGACAAGATTCTGATGAGGGGCATCCAGCCCGCCTCGGTGCAGGCGTGGTGTGGCCTCTACATTGCTCTGCTCTATGGTGTGCTCACCCTCATAATCTGGCGACCCAAGCGCAAGGAGGACAAATTTGAGTGGCGTTGGAGCATTGTGCTTATCTCCATTTTCCTCTCTGTGGCCGACTTCTGCTACTTTAACGCTCTGGCTCAGGAGGGTGCTCTGCTGGCCGTAATCTCGCTCATCCGTCGTGGCTCGGTTATTGTATCATTCACGTTGGGCGCAATCTTCTTCAAGGAGCGCAACTTGAAGTCTAAGACGTTGGCGCTGTGTATCTTGCTCGTTGGACTCTACTTCCTTCTGCACGGCTCACTTGTGGGCGCTTGACGAGTGATTTGACCTTATATTTTTCAACTCCAATAATACTCGATTATGATGAAAAAAACACTTCTACTGCTCCTTCTTTCGCTCTTCTCTCTTGGCCCACTTTGCGCCCAAGAGCAGCAGCGCCACCCTCTGGCCTACAACGGTTTTTCGGGCGGTATGATGCTCCACGCCGGATGGGTTGCCCGTGGCGATGTGAGGGTGGGGCTAAGCTCGCCTCAGACCATAGCCGGTGTTCCTGTGGGCATTGGCGGTGCGCTGAAAGTGCGCTTTGGCAACCACCTGAGAGTGGGCACTGAGGGCTACACCTCCGCACTCAGCTATGGCGACTACGGGTCGTCGCTCTCGATTGGCTGGGGTGGTCTGCTTGTGGACTACTGCTTCCGCTTGGGCGACTTTATGCCCTATGCGGGAGTTACTGTTGGTGGTGGAGTGGTTGAGAATCTGACGCTTACCGCCAATCCTGAGGTCGATTGGCTGCCCGAGGCCAACCTCTCCTATCGCTCCTACGGAGTGGGTGTTGTAGCACCCTTTGTGGGTGTGGAGTATGGGCTTACCGAGCGTATGTCGCTCACCGTCAAGGCCGACTGGATGATGGCCCTCGGACGTAGCCACTCCGACTTCCCCAGTGGCCCGAGGTGCTATGTTGGCTTTATGTTCAACCATTAGTGGGCTTGATGCAATAATCAATCCCCTTACCCAATAATCAAACCCATCTGTGGGGTGGCACTCATTGCGCCACCCCACTTTTTTTGGCCCTATGTGGGAGCTTCGGGGGAGGAAGTGCAGTTGGGTTGCTCCTTTTTGCATAAAAATTGCCCTCAAATGTGCAATAGACAAAACTATGTTTTGTCGGTTCGCAATTCTTTTCGTATATTTGTGGATTAAACACTTTGGCTATGTCAGAACAAGATAAAATACTATCAGAGATTACCAGTAGAGAGTATGAGTACGGTTTTGTGACCGACATCGAAACACATACTCTCCCCAAGGGACTCAATGAGGATATTGTGCGCCAAATCTCGGCCCTCAAAGGAGAGCCCGAGTGGATGCTCGAATATCGTCTGGCCGCCTACCGCAAGTGGCTTACTATGCCACTGCCCGAGTGGGCGCACCTGAGAATCCCTCCCATAGATTTTCAAGACGTGATATACTTTGCCGCCCCCAAGAAGGAGGCCGACAAAAAGTCGATGGACGAGGTCGATCCCAAGTTGCGTGAGACCTTCGACAAGCTCGGCATACCCTTGGAGGAGCAGATGGCTCTGGCGGGTGTGGCTGTCGATGCCGTTATGGACTCGGTGTCGGTCAAGACCACCTTCCGCGAGACGCTGGCCGAGAAGGGAATCATCTTCTGCTCAATGAGCGAGGCCATAAGGGAGTACCCCGAGTTGGTTAGGAAGTACCTCGGCTCGGTTGTGCCTGTGGGCGACAACTTCTACTCGGCCCTCAATGCGGCCGTATTCTCCGACGGCTCATTTTGCTACATCCCCAAGGGTGTGAGGTGTCCTATGGAACTCTCGACCTACTTCCGCATCAATGCTGCCGGCACAGGCCAGTTTGAGCGCACCCTTATTGTGGCCGACGAGGGAGCTTATGTGAGCTACTTGGAGGGTTGCACCGCCCCAATGCGCGACGAGAATCAGCTCCACGCAGCTGTGGTGGAGATTATTGTCGAGAAGGATGCCGAGGTGAAGTACTCCACAGTGCAGAACTGGTATCCGGGCGATGCCGAGGGCAAAGGTGGTATCTACAACTTCGTTACCAAGCGAGGCATTTGTCGTGGCGACAACGCCCGCCTCTCGTGGACGCAGGTGGAGACAGGCTCGGCCATAACGTGGAAGTATCCGAGCTGCATACTGAAAGGCGACAACTCGGTGGGCGAGTTCTACTCGGTGGCCCTTACCAACAACTACCAGCAGGCCGACACAGGCACAAAGATGATTCACATAGGCCGCAACACCCGCAGCCGCATTGTGTCGAAGGGTATCTCGGCAGGTCGCAGCGAGAATAGCTATCGTGGCTTGGTGAAGGTGTTGCCCGCAGCCGAGGGAGCACGCAACTACTCGCAGTGCGACTCGCTCCTGATTGGCGACAAGTGTGGCGCTCACACCTTCCCCTACATCGACTGCCAAAACACTTCGGCAGTGGTGGAGCACGAGGCCACAACCTCCAAGATTTCCGACGACCAGCTCTTCTACTGCAACCAACGAGGCTTGGGCACAGAGGAGGCCGTAGGGCTTATCGTCAATGGCTACGCCAAGGAGGTGCTCTCAAAGTTGCCTATGGAGTTTGCTGTGGAGGCGCAGAAGTTGTTGGCTATATCGCTCGAAGGCTCGGTGGGATAGCGCATCTCGTGGGCATCTGCTGCGTTATGCTTGCTTCGGAAATCCTCATTTACGCCCAGTAAACTGCGGTTTCCTCAGCTTCGCAAGCCTTGCATCTGCCTCACGATATGCACTATCGAGTGGGCGAGGTGGGCTGCGGACTCCCTCCTTAGCTTGGCACGAAACTCACCTCACAAAACCCAGCCTCTTTTTTGGGTCTAACGTCTAAGGTCTAACGTCTAACGACCTAAGGCCTTAGAGGCCTTAGGGGCTTTAAGGGCATTAAGGGCTTTAAGGTATTATAGGGCATATAGGGCATATAGGGCATATAGGGCATATAGGCCCTAACCTAAATAGCTAACAGTAAAAACTGAAAACTAAAAACTGAAAACTGAAAACTAAAAATAAGGTATGTTAAAAGTCAAAAATTTACACGCATCGGTAGATGGCAAGGAGATACTTCGCGGCATAGACTTCGAGGTGAAGGCTGGCGAGGTACACGCCATTATGGGCCCCAATGGTTCGGGCAAGAGTACTTTCGCCTCGGTGTTGGCCGGCAACGAAAAGTTTGAGGTTACGGCCGGCGAGGTAGAGTACGACGGCAAGAATCTCTTGTCGATGAGTATTGAGGAGAGGGCTCGCGAGGGTCTGTTCCTCGGATTCCAGTATCCCGTAGAGATTCCCGGCGTGAGTATGGCCAACTTTATGAAGATTGCCGTAGCCGAGCGTCGCAAGGCTCAGGGCTTAGAGCCTCTTTCGGCAGGTCAGATGCTCAAATATATGAGGGAGAAGGCGGCCGTAGTGGAGCTCGACAGCAAACTTATGAATCGTGCTGTGAACGAGGGCTTCTCGGGTGGCGAGAAGAAGAAAAACGAGATTTTCCAGATGGCTATGTTGGAGCCGAGGTTGGCTCTGCTCGACGAGACCGACAGTGGCTTGGACATCGACGCACTGAGGATTGTGGCCACAGGTGTCAATCGCTTGCGCTCGGAGAACAACGCAACAGTGCTCATCACACACTACCAGCGCCTTTTGGACTACATTGTGCCCGACTTCGTACACGTGCTCTACAAGGGACGTATAATCTACTCGGGTGGCAAGGAGCTCGCCCTGAAATTGGAGAAGGAGGGCTACGACTGGCTCATTGGCGACTATAAGGAGTAGGGGAGAATTGAAAATTGAAAATTGAGAATTGAAAATTATTCCTATGTCAGTCGATAGAAAAATAATACTCAGAGATGGGTGCGCCGAGTGTGGCGGCGAGTGGCACGTTGCACAAGGTCAGAGGTTGGAGCTCTACCAACTCTGCTCCGAGGGTGCGCACAAGGTGTGTGTGCGTCTTGCTAAGGGAGCAAGCGCCAAGATTGTCTTTGCTGCGGTGTCGGAGGCTGAGTTGGAGTATGACTACAACATCCTGCTCGAAGGCCCCGAGGCCGAGGTGGAACTCTATGGCGTGATGATGGCCCGTGAGAGTGGTAGTGTCAGGGTGCGTACAGCCCTGCGCCACAATGCCCCCCACTGCCATAGCAACCAGCAAGTCAGGGGTGTGGCCTCCGAGCGTGGCTATGGCCTCTACGACGGATTGGTCTATGTTGCCCCCGATGCACAAAAGACCGAGGCCTACCAGCAGAGCCGCAACCTGTTGCTCTCGCCCGAGGCACGCATACAGACCCAGCCCCAGTTGGAGATTTATGCCGACGATGTGAAGTGTTCGCACGGTGCTACGGTGGGTCAGATGAACGAGGAACAGATATATTATATGCGCCAACGAGGTCTTTCGGAGGAGGATGCACGCAAGCTCTCGCTGAGTGGTTTCGTGGGCGAGATTGTGGGCCATATAGACGACGAGGCCCTAAGGGCGGAGTTTGAGGAGAAAATCAGAAGTTAGCCTCGGGTAGTGTGGCGTAAGGAAATTGGAAAGTATTAGGGAGTTTAGGGAGTTTAGTGAGTAGGCCCTATAATCCTTTAATGATTTAGGTCGGTAGGTCGGTCGTCGGTCGTCATTGACTTAGGACATTAGACCTTAGACCTTAGACGTTAGACAAAGTAGTATATGTACGATGTAGAAAAAATAAGAGCCGAGTTCCCTCTATTGGAGCAGACGGTCTATGGCAAGCCGTTGGTCTATCTTGACAATGGTGCTACGGCCCAGAAGCCACGCCGCGTTATTGAGCGTGTGGCGGAGCTATACCGTAGCGAGAATGCCAACATCCACCGAGGCGTTCACTACCTCTCGGAACGATGCACAATGCTCTATGAGGATGCACGTGCGGTTGTGGCCGAGGCTTTGGGTACGCCCGATGTGGGCGAGGTGGTCTTTACGGCAGGAGCTACGGCAGCCATCAATACGGTGGCTTATAGCTTCTCGGAGAGGTTTCTTGGCGATGGCGACAATGTTGTTGTGAGCGAGATGGAGCACCACTCCAACATTGTCCCTTGGCAGATGGCCTGCCAACGTAAGGGTGCTTCGCTGAGGGTGCTCCCCTTCGACGACGAGGGTGCTCTGCGCTTGGAGTTGCTCGACGAGCTGCTCGACGAGCGCACTAAGGTTGTGGCCGTAACTCAGGCCAGCAACACGCTCGGCACAATGCCTCATTTGGCCGAGGTGGTGGCTAAGGCCCACTCGGTGGGTGCTGTGGTTGTGGTGGATGGCTGTCAGGGATTTGTGCATAGCGAGGTGAATGTTAGGGAGTTGGATTGCGACTTCTATGCCTTTTCGAGCCACAAGCTCTACGGCCCAAATGGTGTGGGTGTGCTCTATGGCAAGCGCCATCTCTTGGAGGCTATGCCCCCATTTTTGGGCGGTGGCGATATGGTCAAGAAGGTCACTTTCGAGCATACCACCTACGCCGATTTGCCCTTGAAGTTCGAGGCCGGCACAGCCAACTATATCGACGCCATAGGCTTGGCAGAGGCCATAAGGTTTCTGCGCGAGTTGGATAGGGCAGAAGTATTGGCCCACGAGAAGGCTCTTTTGGACTACGCCACCGAGGAGCTGAACAAGGTTGAGGGTCTGAGGATATATGGCACTACGGCCGATAAGTGTAGTATTGTGAGCTTCAATGTCGAGGGGGTACACAACTTCGACCTTGGCTCTGTGTTGGATCGTAGCGGTGTGGCCATCCGCACCGGAGCTCATTGTGCCGACCCTGTTATGGCTCACTATGGAGTGCAGGGTATGGCTCGCGCCTCGTTTGCTATGTATAACACCTTCGAGGAGGTGGATAAGTTGGTGGCAGGAGTGCGCAAGGCGGTTAGGATGTTAAAATAAATTGATAATTGAAAGTTGGAAAAGGATAATTATGGTGCGCCTTAATGGCGCAGAGTTAATGTGGTTTCCAAAATTTTCAATTTTCAATTTTCAATTTCAACTCAAACTAATTATGTTTATAGTGCTTGAAGGTTTGGATGGAGCCGGTAAGTCCACCCAAGTGAAACTTTTGCGCCAGATGGCCCAGGCTACTGGGCGTGAGTGTGAGTATCTTCATTTTCCGAGGTTCGACGCTCCCGTCTATGGCGATATGATTGCACGTTTTCTCAGGGGTGAGTTTGGCTCGGTTGAGCAGGTTAATCCCTACCTTGTTGCCCTACTCTATGCGGGCGATAGGGCCGATGCGGCCGCCCAGATTAGGGGTTGGCTTGCCGAGGGTAAGTGTGTGATTGTCGATAGGTATGTCTATTCCAACATAGGCTACCAGTGTGCCAAAGTTGCAGGTGCAGAGGCCCGCAGGGAACTCCGAGAGTGGATTCTTTCGACTGAGTATGAGCAGTTTGCCATACCTCGCCCCACCTTGTCGCTCTTTTTGGATGTGCCCTTTGGGTTTACCGAGGCCAAGCTGACGGCTCAGCGCGAGGGCGACGACCGCTCCTACTTGGGTGGTGCTCAGGACATCCACGAGAAGTCGCTCGATTTGCAACGTAGGGTGCGCGAGGTCTATTTGGAGGCTGCCGCAGCCGAGGGTAGCGACTTGAAGGTGGTCGATTGCTCCACCCCCGAGGGTGCTATGGCCTCGCCTGAGGTTATCTTCGAGCGTGTGGCCCAGCTGGTTAGACCTCTGCTCTAACCCTCCCCGCAACTGATAACTGACAACTGATAACTTTTAATCAAAGGTGGTTTTGAATAGTAAGCTGAAATATATTGCCGACGTGGCTCGTTTGATTGTGGGCGCTGTGTTTGTATTCTCGGCGGCGGTGAAGATGATTGACCCCTATGGTACGGTGCTCAAAATGGAGGAGTACTATGTGGCTATGGGTATCGACTGGATGACGGCTCTGGGGAGTGTGCCTGCACTGGTGCTTATCGGTGCAGAGATGCTTATGGGTTGTGCCTTGTTGCTGGGTGCTCTGCCACGACTTACTGCTGTGGTGGTGCTCATCTTCAACACCTTCTACCTGCTGCTGACCCTGTGGAGCGCCATTGCCAACCCTGTGGCCGAGTGTGGCTGCTTTGGCGACGTGCTCCCTATGAGCAACTGGGCCAGCTTTGGCAAAAATGTGATTCTCACGTCGCTCTCGGTGGTTGTTTTCTGTGGCCCTCATAGGCGCAGAGGGGTGTGGCGCGAGGTGGTCACTGCTCTGGTGGGCGTGGCAGCCATAGCCTTTACGGGTTATAGCCTTGTGGCCCTGCCGGTGGTGGAGAAGTTCCCCTTTGGCGTGGGTGTCGATATGAACAAGGCCATCGAGGAGGAGATAGATGCCGCCAAGGATGTGAGCTTTGTTGTGTGCCGCAATGTGGCCACCGGCGAGGAGCATCGCTTTGGCGTTGAAGACCCAACGTGGTGGGACGAGAGCCTTTGGGAGTTTGTAGCTTTGGAGAGCCCCGAGGAGAAGGTTAGAGTCAAGGCTACCGACTTTGCGCTCTATGTTGGCCCTCTGGATGTGACGCCACAGGTGCTCAGTGCGCCCCGTTGCCGCTTGGTGTGTGTCGAGAGGCTCGACAGACTCAGCCTCCGACAGCTTACACGCCTCAGGAAGCTAATACAGGAGTTCATCGACCACGACGAGAGGGTGTGGCTTGTGACCTCGTCGCCCTTGCGCGAGGCCGACGCACTCTTCCCCGCTATGGAGTATTGCAATATGGATGCGGTGGCCCTCAGGGCCTTGTTGCGTGCGCCTGTGGGTGTGGTGACGTTGAGGGGTGGGGTGATAGTTCACAAAGTAACCCTCCCATAGCGCGCGAGAGTGCCTTGTGGGCGATTTTCGCACCAACCTTCGCCTCGCAAATCCTCACTTACCAAAGTAAGCTGCGGTTTGCTCGCTCGGATTGGCACGAAACTCGCCTCACAAAACCCTCTCGCGGGGTGGGTGATTGAGGTTTTGCCAAAGTAAGCTGCGGACTCCCTCCTTAGCTTGGCACGAAACTCGCCTCACAAAACCCTCTCGCGGAGTGGGTGATTGAGGTTTTGCCATTGTCAAAGTAAGCTGCGGTTTGCTCGCTCGGCTTGGCACGAAACTCGCCTCACAAACCCCTCTCGCAGGGTGGGTGATTGTGGTTTTGCCTAAGTAAGCTGCGGACTCCCTCCTTAGCTTGGCACAAAAATCCCTCGACAAAACCCTCTCGCAGGGTTTCGCTCCACGACCGCTCCTCCCCTAAGTTAGGGGAGGTGTCGCGAAGCGACGGAGAGGTCTGTTGCGACTTAGGTCGGTCGTCGGTAGGCGTTTTTTGACTTAGGTCGTTAAAGCCCCTAAGGCCTCTAAGGCCCTTAATGACTTAGGTCAGTCGTCGGTCGTCGTTTTTGACTTAGGTCGTTAGACGTTAGACCTTAGACGTTAGACAATGAAATAACTGATAACTCAAACAGATATGTTACAACGAAAAATCGTTTTTGTGGCCCTGAGTGTGGCGTTGATGATTGGTTCGACAGCCAGCGGATGGGCGCAGGTTTATGATGCAAGCGACTATCTCGGACGAGCCTCCGAGCTCTACTCTTTGGGCTACTACCGCGAGGCGCAGGCCGAGCTGGCTAAGGCACAAAGTGCGGCCACAGGGCTGCGCAAGGTGGACGAGGTGGTGGCCGAGAAGGTTGCATTGCTGGGCGCTATGTGTGAGGCCGAGCTGGGCGATGGTGCAGCACCGTTGGAGGCTTTTGTGGTATCGCACCCCCTTTCGCCCTATCTCAACGAGGCGTTGGTGGCTTTGGCCTCCGAGCACTACGAGTGGGGTCGCTACGAGCAGGCCATAGCCTCATTTGAGAGGGTCAATCTCGACGGTGTGAGCGACGAGCATATTGAGCGCCTTTGTTTTGAGTGTGGCCACGCCTACTACCAAGCGGGTCGCTCGGCCGAGGCTAAGGAGTGGCTTGGAAGGCTCTCGCGTCCCGGCGACCTCTACGACCACGCCCGCTATCTGCTGGGCTATATGGCCTACGAAGAGGGCCACTACGCCCTCGCACGCGACCATTTCGCTTCGCTGGCCCACAACGACGACTACCGAGCCATTGTTCCCTATTATCTTCTGAATGTCCACCACCGACTTGGCAACGACGACTATGTTGTGCGCAATGCCGAGGGTGTGTTGGAGGGTGTTGTGGGTAGCCGCAGGGCCGAGATATTGCGTGTGGCAGCCCAGAGCAACTTCCGTGCTGAGAATTGGCAGAAGGCCTCGGAGATGATTGTGGCCCTGAAAGCAGAGCCTTCGGTGGGTGCTCTCTCGCGCGAGGAGAACTACATTGCCGGCTACTCGCTCTACAAGTTGGGCCGTTGGGAGGATGCCGCCTCCTACCTTAGAGGTGCTTCGGGTGCCGACGACTCGCTCACACGCAATGCTGCCTACCATCTGGCCGACTGTATGTTGCGTTGGGGCGATAAGAGGGGTGCTATGCAGAGCTTCGCTATGGCAAGCACCGGCGGAGAGGAGAACCCTGTGCGTGAGGATGCCTACTACAACTACTGCAAGTTGCAGGTGGAGCTTGGTGGCTCTAACTTCAACGAGGAGATTCAGTCGCTCAGTGGCTACCTGCGAGCCTTCCCTCGCTCGCGCCATCGTGCCGAGATTGAGGGCTACCTCATTTCGGCCTGCTATGCTGCCAACGACCTCAGGGGTGCTTACGCTGTTTTGGGCGAGTTTGCCTCGTCGGGCGGACGTGTGAGGGCTGCAATGCAGAAGGTGGCCTACTACTACGCTGCCGAGTGCTACTCGCGTGGCGATATGGCCGAGGCGGAGGAGTATTGCAACTACGCCCTCGACCACAAAGAGTACGACACCGAAACGGAGGCACTGACGCTCTACCTGCTGGGCGAGATTGACTACTCGCAGGGCAAATTCAAGCAGGCAGCCTCGATGTTCGACCAATACTTGGCAATGGAGATGACCCATCAGAGTGAGTATCCTATTGCTATGTATAATATGGGCTATGCCAACTTCAACGCTTCGCGCTTTGGTGCGGCCTACAACGACTTTGCCGATTTTGTGGCCGAGCACACCACCGAGGATAGCCTTTGGGCCGATGCCTACAATCGTATGGGCGACTCGAAGGCGGCCTCGAAGGAGTATAGCGCCGCCGCACGTCTTTACGAAAGGAGTGCTGCAAGCTCCACCCCCGAGCGCTACTATGGTGCTTATCGTGTGGCTATGATGGAGGGTATGGCCGGCAACGTGATTGCTCGTGTGGAGGCACTGGAAAAGATTGTGCGCCTCGGCAAGGGTAAGTATGCGCTTCGTTCCCACTACGAACTGGGCAATACGCTCCTTTCGACGGGCAACTACGAGCGTGCTGTGAGTGTGCTGAAAGAGTATGTGGCCAAGTATCCCACTTCGAGAGATTATGTTGCAGCGCTGGCCGACTTGGCTCTGGCCTATCGCAATACGGGCAACGACGATGGCGCTTTGGAGGCCTACAAGAAGATTGTCACCACCGCACGTGGCTCGGTGGCTATGCACAATGCGCTGGGCGAGATACGCAACATCTACATCGAGCGCAACGACGTAGATGGCTATGTGGCCTATGCCGAGAGTGTGGGTATGAGTGGCGAGGTGGATGCTCCCAAGCGCGATTCGCTGGGCTTTGTGGCTGCCCAAAGGCTCTATATTGCGGGCGACAAAGCTTCGGCCTCGACAGCCTTCGACAAGTATCTTGCCGACAATCCTGAGGGCGCTTATTCGGCTGCTGCACTCTACTACGGTGCAGATTGCTCGGCTACGGTGGGCGACACATTGGCCGCTCGCGAGAAGCTCACACGCCTCACGTCGCTCTACTACAACAACTACACCCAGAGGGGTTATGAACGCTTGGCTCAACTTGCTGCCGCAGGTGCTGATTGGAAGGTGGCCTCGGATGCCTACCGCCGATTGGCCGAGGTGGCCACTTCGCCTTCGGAGCGTCGTGCCGCATTGGAGAAATACCTCTCTTCGGCAATCACTCTGGGCAATGGTGAGGTGACGGTTGAGGTGGCCGACCACATCATCAGCCACCCCGAGGTGACACCCGAACTCTCGCGCAAAGCACTCTTTAACAAGGCTGTGGCACTCGAAGGGTTGGGCAAACGCAACCCCGCTGTGGCCATCTACTCCTCGCTTGCCGAGGATGTTACCACCATTGAGGGTGCAGAGAGTAACTTCCGACTGATTGAAACGGCATTCCGCTTTGGTAGCTTCGAGAAGGCCGAGGAGATGGTGTATGAGTTTGCCGAGAAGAACACCCCCCACGCCTACTGGTTGGCACGAGCATTCCTGCTCTTGGGCGATGTTTATGTTTCGCGTGGCGACCTGTTCCAAGCAAGGGCCACCTACCAGAGTGTGGTCGATGGCTACTCCGATGGCGACGACGGCATTGTGGAGATGGCTCGCCAGAAGGTGGAGGCGCTCTCGGCCCAGGGCGAAACCCCTGTGGCCAATTAGTTTAAGGATAGGTGTGTTAAAGAGAGAAGAGAGATGAAAACGCAATACAATCAAACGATGATATTCAATAAAGTAATAAGACGTGGCCTTCTGAGCCTCGGCGCGGTGCTCTGCGGAGTGTTGGGTGTGGTGGCTCAGGAGCAGCAAACCGATGGAGGCGGATTTAGCAAACAGATTGAGGTGCAAAAGGAGTATGAGGTGGTTGTTAGGAGTGCCGAGCGTATCGACACCCCTGTGAGGTTGCTCGATACGACCATTGTACGACCCGAACTGAGCTATCGCATCACTCCCACCTCCCACCTGACCCACTTTGCGGTGGACGACCTGAGGGCTATGCCCCTCAGCACTGCTCGTTGGGCTGAGCCTAAAAAGCTCTACTTGAATGTGGGTGTAGGTTTGCCTCTGTCGAGCCAGGCCGACATCTATTGGTCGCCTGTGCAAAGCAACCGCTCGCGCCTGACGTTGTGGCTCAACCACGACGGTTGGGAGAGTAGTGTTACCAACCTCGACAACCAGAGGGTGGGGGCTACCCTGCTACGCAATCGCGCAGGGGTCGATTACACCACCCGTGTGGGAGAGTTGGCAAGGCTCTCGGCCTCGCTCAAATATCGTGGTACGCTTGGTAGTGGCTACGGAGGTGTGGGTGTGGCCAGCGATGTGGAGCGCCCCTTTGTATCGGCACACGATTTGGAGGCGAGCGCCAACCTCGCGGGCCGATTCTCCGAGGAGTCGCCACTGGGCTACGATGCCAACCTTATGGGTCTGTATGCCTTTACGGGTGTGGGCGAGAAGGTGTGGCGATTTAATGTAAACTATGGCCTTTCGGGTCTGGATAGCTACTCGAAGTGGCTTCCCGGGGTGGTTACGCTCCACTATTCGGGCGTTGAGTCCACCTGCCGTGAGCCCTACTACGACACCTCGGTGACTTTTGTGCCCGAGTGGAGGTTGCGCATAGGAAGGTGGATTGGCTTGGAACTTATGGCCGGCTACGACCATATGGTCTATAAGGGGGCGAAGAACTCGCTCAATGGTGTGGTGTCGAGCATTGCGCTCAGCTACGACAAGCACCCCGCCATTGTGCCCTACCTCACCGTAGCCAACGATGTGCAGACCAAAGTTACCCGCGATGGGCTTTGGAATAACCCCTATATGGCAATGCTGCCTGTGGATAGCCGCAAGGTCTTTTTGGCCGAGGTGGGTGTGCGCGGTAGCTATGGCAAGATGACCTACTCGCTTGCAGGTGCTTCGCGCTGGTTCTCGGCCTATATGTTTGAGCGTGTGGTTGAGGGCTCGCCCCTGCTCGACTACGGCAGGAGCAATGGCCAGCGAGTGTGGTATGTGGATGGCGAGCTGATGTGGCGACCCAACCGCTGGTGGCGCATTGAGGGTAGGCTCAACTACACCACACTCGGTAGTGCCGAGAGTGCCACAGCCGAGTTCAGACCTCGTGCTTGGAAGAGCCACTTGGGCCTCTGCTACACCCCAACGTCACGATGGACGTTTGGCTTGGAGGCCGACTACGCCAGCGCTATGGGCGTGACCTTCGAGGCTGCCGACGGTAGCTGCTCGCTTATGGAGATTCCGAGCTATGTCGATTTGGGCCTTAGTGCCGAGTATGCCTACTCACAGAGTGTGGGGTTGTGGCTCAGGGGTAGCAATTTGCTCTCTCAGCCCATCTACCATTGGGCCACCTATCGTGCCCCGGGTGCTGCGGTGCAAATGGGTGTGAGAATGTCGTTTTAGAAACGGTTTAATGTCGCAAACAAATTATTCATACATATAATAATTATATTGGTTACTATGAATTGCGAAAAAGTTACAGATTATATCGTAAGCTGGCTGAGTGGCTATGTGGCAGGATGCGGAGCTAAAGGTTTTGTTGTGGGCATTTCGGGCGGCATCGACTCGGCCCTTGTTTCGACCCTCTGCGCACGCACAGGCCTCCCCACACTCTGCGTGGAGCTTCCCATCCACCAAGCCTCGGCGCAGGTAAGTCGTGCGGGCGAACATATCCAGAGGCTTATGGCCGAGTTCCCCGATAATGTTGAGCGTGCTGCTGCCGACCTCACAGAGTCCTACGAAACACTGCTTGCGGCTCTGCCTAAGGGCAATAATTATGAGCTTACTACGGCCAATACCCGCGCCCGATTGCGTATGACCACCCTCTACTTCTATGCAGGTCTTAGGGGTGCGCTGGTTGTCGGCACAGGCAATAAGATTGAGGACTTCGGCATAGGTTTCTTCACAAAGTGGGGCGATGGAGGAGTGGATATTAGCCCCATTGCCGACCTTACTAAGAGCGAGGTTTTCGAGCTGTCGGCCTACTTGGGTATCACACCCAACATCTTGGGCGCAAAACCCACCGACGGACTCTTTGGCGACGATAGGAGCGACGAGGAGCAGATTGGAGCTACCTACCCCGAGTTGGAGTGGGCTATGGAGCAGGTGGCCGGTGGTGCTCGTGCCGAGCAGTTTGAGGGTCGCCAGAGGGAGGTTATGGAGATTTACATCCGCCGCAACCGCGCCAACCGCCACAAGGTCGAACCCATCCCCACCTGCATCATCCCCAAAGATGTGAGGAATTAGCCCGAATGTTTCGGACTTTCAACGAATTAAAAGTCGCTCCTTTTGGGAGCGACTTTTTTGCTGATTACTATTTCTTTTTCAGGGCCTCTTTCCAAGCCATTGCATCGTGTTCGCGGCGGTGCTGCGGGGTGTAGAAGGTGTGGCCTTCAAGACCCTCGGGCATAAAATTCTGCTCCACCCAGTTGCCCTCGTAGTCGTGGGCATATTTGTAGCCCTTACCATAGCCCAACGAGCCCATAAGCTTTGTTGGGGCGTTCCTCAGGTGGAGTGGCACAGGGCGGTTGGTGGTGTCGTGCTCGACCATCTGCAAAGCCTCATTTATGGCCATATAGGCCGAGTTGCTCTTGGGGCTTGTGGCGAGGTAGATGGTGGCCTCCGCAAGCGGTATGCGAGCCTCGGGCATACCCAGCTTATGCACCGCATCGAAGCAGGCGTTGGCCAACAACAAAGCGTTTGGGTTGGCAAGGCCCACATCCTCCGAGGCACTAATTACAAGCCTGCGGGCAATGAATTTCACATCCTCGCCTCCGGCCAGCATACGGGCCAAGTAGTAGAGTGCCGCATCGGGGTCGCTACCTCGGATGCTCTTGATGAAGGCGCTGATGATGTCGTAGTGTTGCTCGCCCCCCTTGTCGTAGAGAGCAATGTTTTGTTGAAGACACTCGGTGACTATCGTGTCGTTTATGACAATCTCGCCCTCCGAAGCTCCCGCCAGTATGTCGAGTATATTAAGCAACTTGCGTGCGTCGCCCCCCGAAAATTCAAATAGTGCGTGGGTCTGCTCAATCCTCACACCCCTTTCGCGCAGCAATGTGTCTTTGGCAATAGCCCTATCGAGGAGCGTCTGCAACTCCTCGTCGTTCATAGCTTTGAGCACATAGACCTGACAACGCGACAGCAGGGGAGTGATGACCTCAAACGAGGGATTCTCGGTGGTAGCACCTATGAGCGTGAATACACCCTGCTCCACAGCACCCAGTAGCGAGTCTTGCTGGGCTTTGTTGAAACGATGAATCTCGTCGATGAAGAGTATGGGGGGCGCGGCAGAGAAGAAACGGCTCTTCTTGGCGGTCTCGATAACCTCCCTGACCTCCCTCACACCACTTGCAATGGCCGAGAGGGTGAACATCTGACGACCCAGGGCGAGTGCCACGAGCTTGGCAAGAGTGGTTTTGCCCACTCCGGGAGGGCCCCAGAGAATAAACGAGGGAAGGTTGCCGCTCTCCACAAAACGACGTATAACACCGTCTGTGCCAACGAGATGTCGCTGTCCGATGTAGTCGTCGAGAGATTGTGGTCGCAGTCGTTCTGCCAAAGGTGCGTTGCTCATAGTTCCGATGATTTTTTCTTAGAAGCTGTTGGAAACAACGGCCTCTTATATTTTACAAAGATAACATTTTTTTCGGCACTATATCTACTGCCCCCGCCAAAAAGCAGGGCGCTGTGCCAAAATTGGGGCGGTAAGGTCAAAACAGAGCAGGGCTGTAACTCAAAAAACGGGGCTTTGACACAAAAGCAGAGGCGAAGACCTCTTGCAGATCTCCGCCTCTAAGGGTGCAACCTCCCACTTGGGAGTGCAATGATTATTTAGCCTCCTCTTTTGCCTCGGTGGGGATAACCTCCAACACCTCAACGGTGAAGCTGATGGCTTGGTTGGGGCCGATAGAACCGTCGCGAGTGCCACGTACACCGTAGGCCATATTGGCAGGAATCCAGAGCTTAATCTCACCACCCTCGCCAACGAGTTTCATACCCTCAGTCCAGCCTTTGATAACCTGATTGAGTGCAAACTCTGCGGGCTCGCCACGCTCGTAGCTCGAATCGAACACCTTGCCCGAGCGGAGTTTACCCTCGTAGTGAACTTTCACCTTGTCGGTGTCGAGAGTTGCTTTCTTCTCGGCGTTGCCCTCGTTTACGATTTGGTACAGCAGGCCGCTCTCGGTCTGTTTAACCTCGGGGTTGGATTTGAGCACGTCGGCCAAATAAGCCTCCGAAGCAGCCAAAGCCTTCTGAGGATTAACAACGTTCATATAGTTGCGAAGGAAAGCAAAAGCCTCCTGCTGCTCAATGGCAACATCCTCTTTCAGAGCGTCATTAACGCCGGCATAGAAGAGGTCCATATTCAGCTCGTCCTCAACCGAGTTTACAAGCCTAAGGAGCGAAGCGCCAAAGTCGGTACCCAAAGCATACGAGAGGGTGTCAACATCGGTACGGAGGGCTTTCGAGCCACCGCAAGAGGTCATCGAGAGAGCTACAAGAGCTGCTGCTGCAATAGTAAGAATCTTTTTCATAAATCTAATTTGTTGTGTTTTGTTTGTTATTTTTTGTGTTTGATTTTGTGCCTTTGGTTATAAGTGCCTGCAAATATAACTCATTTAATTGGATTTTAGTATCAATCCACACAATTTATAGAGCATACGAGCGCCCACATTGGCATCCCACTCGTTATCTTTGTCGCCCGGAGTGACCTCCACAACGTCGAAACCAACAATGCGTCGGCCCGAGCGAGTAACACTATCGAGCAGGTAGAGCGCCTGCTGGAACGACAAACCACCCGCTACGGGTGTGCCCGTATTGGGGCAATTCTCAGGAGCGAGGCCGTCGATGTCGAAGCTGACATAAACCTCCTCGGGCAACTCTGCCACAATCCTCTGGCACTGCTCGGCCCACGTTGTGCCCTCAAACCTCTCGGCCGCCATCAGGTAGTCGTCGAACTGCACCACCTTGCCATCCGAACTTCGAGCTAAGGCCACCTCCTCGTCGCAGTAGTCGCGTATGCCCACCTGCACGATTCGGCCCACCTGAGGAATATCTTTCAACACATTATACATAATAGAGGCGTGCGAGTAGCGGAAGCCCTCGTAGGCATTTCTCAGGTCGGCGTGAGCGTCGATGTGCAGTACGCCCATACCCTCGTGACGCTCGGCCAGAGCTTGGATAAAACCAAAGGGAGTGCTGTGGTCGCCACCAACAAGACCCACCAACTTGCCCTTGTTGAGCCACTCGGAAGTCTGCTCATAGACCTTGCAATTCATCTCCGCCGAGCCCATATTGACCCTCGCACGACGGGTGGAGAGCATCGACGACTCAAACAAAGTACCCCCCTCTTCGAGGTATTGGATAACCTTCTTGGCATCGTGACGCAGCAGTGCGTGGGAGTCCTGAATGGAGTAGTCAATGGGGGCGGTGGCAATGCCCTTCTTCCACTGGTCGGGACTTACGGGGTCGTAGAAATCCAGTTGCACCGACGCTCCGATAATTGCATCGGGGCCGTAGTTCTGACCACCACCATAGGAGGCAGTAACACCCCAAGGAACCGACACCAAAACGAGCTTGGCATCGTCGGTTGTGAAGGGCATACCGAAGTAGTTGCCGTTGTTCTGACCGACATCCGAGGGGTTGTATTCAATTTTTCCAACTTTCATAGTCAAATTTTTTTACCATCAAAAAAGGCCACAGAGTGGCGTAAAACCAAGTTTCAGACAAATATATGCTAATTTTTTGAGAAAAAGGTTTGGAAGATGAGAAAATTTTACATAATTTTGTGTCACAAAGCAATGGTTGGCGCTAAGCAGGCCTTCCTGTAAGGCGCAAATAGTTGTTTTAGTGATTCTTTCATAATCAGTATTTTAAGTTGGGGGGTTTGGGATGCCGTGAGGTATCCCAAACTTTTTTTCGGCTGTGCCTTTCGAGCGCGCCTTGTTGGTAACTTTTGCACCAAATTTCAAAAGCGACATCCTCACTTACGTTCAGTAAGCTGCGGTGTCGCTTTCTCATTTGGCACAAAATTTCCTCAACAAATCGCACTCTTGGAGCATAGCTCCGGTCTAACGTCTAACGACTAACGATCTAAGTCCTTAAAGTCTTTAAGGGCCTTAACGCCCTAAGTCAAAACAATTTTGAATTTTGAATTAAAAAAGATACCCGAGTTTTTTTACAGGGGTAGCAGGGGTAGCAGGGGGGGCATAGGTCCTATGGGGCTTATAGGGCTTATAGGCCCTATCCCTAAATTCCCTAAATTCTCTAAGCTCCCTATACTCCCTCAGCCAATAGCCAATGGCCCTCAGCCCTCAGCTAAAATTTCAGGTAGAACTCTTTGGTTAGGGTTTTGTAGTCGTCGGTGAAGTTGCCGTCGGGGGTGTGGATGGCGAGGGTGGTGTGGGTGGTGGCTGATGGGGTGTGGCCAAATTCGAGGAGCACCCTCAGTGGTGCGCCCCCCTCCTTGCTGCTCACGTCGGTGCGTCGGCACAGAAAGAGTCCGCTCCTAACGGCCGCCAACGTTATGTCGGCCAGCGCACCAAAGGGTAGTATGAGGCTCAGTCGTCCCTCGGGGCTGAGCAATCGGGCTGCCACCTTAGTGAGTGTGTCGAAGGGTAGCGACGAGGTGTGGCGGGCGGTTGTGCGAGCCTTATTGGGCGAGGTGAGTGAGTTTACGAAGTAGGGAGGGTTGGAGATGATATGGTCGAAGAGGCTATCGGTTTGGAACTCCTGTATGGGCAGGTTGTGTAGCTCTATGCGCTCGCTCCATTCCGAGGCGGCAATGTTGCTCACTGCGTCGAGCATACTCTCGGGGTCTATCTCCACGCCCACGATGTGACTACCATAGGGTGCGGTGCGTTGTGCTGCCATAAGGCACAGCAGGCCTGTGCCGCAGCCAATGTCGAGTATGCGCCCATCCTCCTTGCCGAGCGAGGCCCACGCACCCAGCAGTACACCATCTGTGCCTACCTTCATTGCCGAGTGTTCTTGCTCGATTGAGAAGTGCTTAAATCGAAATCCTGCTGCCATAGATAGTCGGGTGGGGGGGGGAGAGGTGGTTGTTCGGGGATTAGAGTGGTTGGTTGTTTATACCCACGCCAAAGAGTGCGTAGTCATACTTCACAGGGTCGTTGGGGTCGGCCTTGCGCAGCTGGGTCATAACCTCCTCGACAGCCTTCCAGTCATTTTGTCGTCGTGTGAGCAGTCCGAGCTGGCGGGCTATGTTACCCGAGTGGAGGTCGAGGGGGAGGTAGAGTGCCGAGGCGGGTATCTTGCGCCAGTAGCCAAAGTCCACTCCTCGGGGGTCGGGGCGCACCATCCACCTCAGGTACATATTGAGTCTTTTGCAGGCTGCCCCTTTGACTATCGACGAGAGATGTTTTTCGCTGCGCTGAGGGTGGGGCGCTTCAAAGAAGAGTGTGCGAAAGTCGGCCAGCACCAAGCGCATATCGCCCCTTAGGAGATACTGATTCTCAAACCACTCGCCCAGTGAGCCGTGCTGTTGGCAGATGCGGCGTATGGCCCTAACGAAACAGTCGAGGTCGGTGCCATTGAATGTGCGGTGGACATAGCTTGCGAGTGTTTTGAGCTCCTGCTCCGAGGCTCCCACAACAAACTCATAGGGCCTCTGGTCGAGGTAGTCCATCATCCTCTGGGCGCTCCTGACGATGGCCTTGCGGTTGCCCCAAGCTATTGTGGCCGCAAGCAGACCACTCACCTCTCTGTCGGCTTGCGAGGAGAAGGAGTGGGGTATGGATATGGGGTCGGGGGCTATGAAATCGGGCCTATCGTAGCGAAGCCAAAGTTCGTCGAGGAGCTCTTTTGTGCTATTATCCATCATAGTAGATAGAGGTTGGGTTGTCTAATGGCGAGTAAGGGTTAGCGAATCTGTCCATCGACAATGGTTATCTTGCGGTCGCTCATCGAGGCAAGCGCGTCGTCGTGTGTTACCACAACTACCGTCAGTCCGAGCTCCTCGCGCAGACGGAAGAAGAGGTTGTGTATCTCGGTGCGGTTGTGGCTGTCGAGGTTGCCCGAGGGCTCGTCGGCCAATAGCACTCGGGGAGAGTTAATCAGGGCGCGAGCTATGGCCACACGCTGCTGTTCGCCACCCGAGAGCTCGGCGGGCTTGTGGCTCTTGCGCTCCGAGAGTCCAACCAGTTCGAGTAGTTGGTTGGCTCTTTGCTCCACCTCCTTCTTGTCGCGTCCGACAATATAGCCGGGCAGGCAGACGTTTTCGAGGGCCGTAAATTCGGGCAGCAGGTAGTGGAATTGAAACACCAATCCAATAGCTGTGGCTCTAAAATCGGCAGCGCTGTCGCCTTTGAGCTTGCCAACATCCACTCCGCTCACCACGACCACTCCCTCGTCGAACTCGGCCAGCGCTCCCATAGCGTGGAGCAGTGTGGTCTTACCAGCACCACTTGGGCCAACAATGGCTACCACCTCGCCCTCGGCAATGGAGAGCGACACCCCCTGCAATACTTCGAGGTTGCCGTAGCGTTTGCGTAGATTCTCTATGTGGATTATTTCGTTTGTCATAGCTTGTTGAGTTTTTCAAATAGAGTGATGGTCTGACGTGCGGCAAGCGTGTCGTGTACCCTGAGTATGTGTGCGCCCCTTTCGAGCGAGGCCCAGTGGAGTGCTGTGGTAGCCTCCAAAGCCTCCTCGGGGGTGATGCCCAAGGGGCGATAGATGAAACTCTTGCGCGATATGCCCACCAGAAGCTCGTAGCCGAGCGAGGCTATGCGCTCCAATCCGCCCAGTAGCTCGTAGTTCTGCTCCACATCTTTGGCAAAGCCTATGCCCGGGTCGAGGATTATCTTCTCCACACCTTGCCCTGTGAGCCACTCGGCACGCCTTGCAAGCTCCTCGCGCACCTGCTCGGTGACGTTGTCGTAGTGGGTAAGCGACTGCATCGTCTGGGGTGTGCCACGCGAGTGCATAACCACCATTGGTGCATCGTAGGAGGCCACCACCGAGGCCATACGCTCGTCGCCCAAGCCTCCTGTGATGTCGTTTATGGTGATGTTGTCGTAGCGACTTAGCACAGCCTCGGCCACCTCGCTACGGAACGTATCTATCGAAAGTGTCATCTGTGGAGCACACTCACGAGCCACCTCCACACCTCGGAGTACCCTGCCTATCTCCTCCTGTACGGCAACATCTGCCGCACCGGGGCGGGTGGAGTAGCCGCCAATGTCGATGATGTCTGCACCCTCGGCCACCATACGCTCCACCGCACCTCGAAGCTCGGTGGTGTGGTTGGCACGCGAGGCGGCAAAGAAGGAGTCGGGCGTGACGTTGAGTATCGACATCACCCTGCGAGGGTATGTTTGGGTGGCTTTCATAGCGCTCTTATCCTTTGGTCGATTATCTCCAACTGGGGGGCAAGCTCTCTGCCGTCGGCCTCGACCACGATGTCGGCCAACCGACGCATCTGAGCTGCACTCATCTGATTGTTAATGCGTTGCTCTACCTGCTGAGCCGTTGTGCCATCGCGACGTACACATCGTTCAATGCGCATCTTTATGGGGGCATCCACCACCACAGCCAAGTCGTAGTGACCCACCAGTGGCGAGCTGAACAGCAGGGCGCTCTCCAAAATCACATAGTCGCTCTGCTGCCTCTCGGCCCACAGCTCAAAGTCGGCCACCACTTTGGGGTGGACAATAGAGTTGAGCCGAGCGAGCATATCTTTGTTGCCAAAGGCCACCTTAGCAATGTGGGCCCTATTGAGCGAGCTATCGGCCGAGTAGGCCTCGGGGCCAAAAAGCCCAACAAGAGCCTCCCTAACGGCCCTATCGGAGTCCATAATCTGCTTGGCCCTTGCGTCGGAGTCGTAGATGGGTGCTCCGTAGGTGGCTGAGAGGGCCTTGCAGACGGTGCTCTTGCCGCTGCCAATGCCTCCGGTTATGGCTACTCGTTTCATCGCTTGGTGTGTTCTTTTAGGCCTTCGACTACTTGTCGTCGAGAATAAAATAGGGCAGGCGGCTGACCGACTTAACCTTCAAACTCGGGTAGCGCATCGAAATGGCATTCTGCAACGATGTGGGCGAAAGGTCGTAGGTGGACGACATCCCATCGACAGGCAATAGCTCCACCTCCGAGCGGTTGAGCTTGATGGTCTTGCGCTTGAAATAGCGTGCCGAGATGATGTTGTGGCCTGTGCCCTCAACCATACAGGTGGTGCGGTGGCGCTCGCCATCGAGTACCACTACAACGCTAATCTCGGCCGTATAGGTGTGTTGCAACTTGCCACTATACCAAAAAATAAAGGCCATAGCGAGCGTTACCAAAAAGGCAGGCGTAATACGTTTGGTGAGCGACTGAAACAAGGTCTTCGCTTGCTCGATTATCTTCTTTTTCATACTCTGCGTGTTTGCTTAGATTGGTGTGGGGGTTAGAGCTGTTTGAGCGAGAGGCGTATGAGGCTTTCGACCTCGGCTGTGGGGTTCTCCTTCAACACCTTGCGCAACACCTTCTCGGAGGCTGCCTTGCCAAAACCGAGCATTTGGAGCGCTTGGAGCGCTTCGTTGTAGGCATCGAGGTTGTCGGACATTGTTGCGGGCAGACCACCTCGGGTAACCATCGCCACGCCACTCTCAACAAGCCTCACCTTGTCTTTAATCTCAACAATTATTTTCTGCGCTGTTTTCAGACCCAAGCCCTTTACATTTTTCAGCAATACGGCATTCTCGGAGGCGATGATGTTCGACAACTCCGAGGGGGTGTAGGTCGAGAGAATCATTCGTGCAGTGCCTCCGCCCACGCCCGACACACTCGTCAGCAGGCGGAAAAGCTCCCTCTCGTCCCTCTCGGCAAAGCCATAGAGCACCTCGGAATCCTCCCTGAGTATGTGCTCCACATAGACCAAGGCCTCTGCTCGACCTTCGAGCTGGGTGTAGGTTTGGAGCGATATGGTCACAATATAACCCACGCCGGCACACTCAATAACCGCATAGGTGGGTGTCAGTTCGGCCACAAGACCGCGTAAGTAATCGTACATTGTTTTCTGCTCAAAAATAATAATCCTTCGGGCGCTAAATCGGCCTTTGCACCCAATTTATCGTACAAAGTTAATAAAAAGAGGTGAGTAAACTACTCCTTTCATAAGAAAATTTGTATATTTGTCGCTCGGAAGTGACGAAACAAAACAATAATCAGATAAAACACTTAACAATGAAAAAATTTTTCTTCGTAGTAGCAGCTCTCCTTATGGGTCTGACTGCTTGCAACAACAACACCACCGCCCCTGCCGATGCTCAGGAGGCCGACAAGGCTGTTGTAACCACCGGTAAAATCGCCTATTTCTACATCGATCAGGTGGTTAATGAGTACAAATTCGCCATCGACCAGCAGACCGCTTTTCAGGCTGAGTACGACAAAGCTACCAAAAAACTCAACGCCACCGAGAGCGCCATCCAGAAAGACTACACCAAGTTGCAGAACAAGGTCGTAGAGCTTCAAGATAAGGTCAATAAGGTGCTCATCACCCGCGCCAATGCCGAGACCGAGATGCAGAAACTCCAAGCTGAGGAGATGAAGATTCAGGAGCGTATCAACGCCCACCAGCAGGAGGCTCAGAAAGTGGCTAACGAGTTGGCTGAGAAGGAGATGGTTGTAAATAACCAGATTGTAAACAACATCTACGAGTATGTGGCTAAACTCAATGCCGACCTTCGTTACGACATTGTTTTGTCGAGCCAGACCATAGGTGGCCCTATCATCAATGCCAATCCTGCGTTGGATATTACGGCGGAGATTGTGGAGGGGCTTAACGCCTCCTACACCAAGTAAAGGTGCTACTACAACAAAAAAGGGTCTCGGTTGAGGCCCTTTTTTTTACGGCTGTGCCTTGTGGGCGATAGCTGCGTTACGCTTGCTTCGGAAATCCTCATTTACGCTCGGTAAACTGCGGTTTCCTCAGCTTCGCAAGCCTTGCTCTCGCCTCACAAAACCCAGCCTTTGGCTGTGGGTCTAACGTCTAACGTCAAACGTCAAAAGACCTAAGGCTTAATAAAACTCGGGTATTAAAAAAGATACCCGAGTTTTTTTATAGGGGTAGCAGGGGTTACAAGGGTCGCAAGGGTTACAGGGCGTCTTTCGCCCCACAACCACTCCTCCCCTATGTCAGGGGAGGTGGCGCGAAGCGACGGAGAGGTTAGTTGCGCCATAGGCGCAGTCTAACGTCTAAGGTCTAACGTCCAACGGCCTAAGTCCTTAAAGGCTTTAAGGGACTTAGGGGCATTAAGGGGTTACGGGGATGATAGGGCCTATGGGGCCTATGGGGCTTATGGGGCTTATGGGGCTTATGGGGCTTATGGGGCATATAGGGCTTATAGGGCTTATAGGGCTTATAGGCCCTATCCCTAAGCTCCCTAAATTCTCTAACCTCCCTAAATAATTTTCCATTTTCCATTTGCTGTCCTGCGCCACAGGCGCAGAGCTTACAGCCTGCTCTCAACTCTCAATTCTGCACAAATTTTTACTTATTTTTTGCAATAATAATATAAAGGTGTACTTTTGCACCCGAATGTGGCGGTTGCCGCAAGAGTCGCCACGAGGCGATGGGAAAAATTGAAATTCAACAAATTAACAATTATAGCACTATGAGCAAACCAACACTTGTTGTCCTTGCCGCAGGTATGGCATCGCGTTACGGCTCTCTCAAACAGATGGACGGTGTAGGCCCATCGGGAGAGGCAATCATCGACTACTCCATCTACGACGCTGTTCGTGCTGGTTTCGGTAAGGTCGTTTTCGTCATCCGCAGCACCTTTGCCGACTCCTTCAAGGCGGCTTTTCCTGCATCGCGTTTCGGTGGCAAAATCGAGGTAGATTTTGTCTATCAGGAGCTTGACAAGCTCCCCGCAGGCTTCACTGTGCCTGCCGAGAGGGTGAAACCTTGGGGCACAAACCACGCCATTATGATGTGTGAGGAGGCTGTAAGCACTCCCTTTGCGGTAATCAATGCCGACGACTTCTATGGCTACGATGCCTTCAAGACTATGGCCGAGTATCTCACCTCGCTCACCGCTGAGGATGAGGGTCGCTACTGTATGGTAGGCTACCGTTTGGCCAACACACTCAGCGAATTTGGTACTGTTTCGAGGGGTATTTGCAGTGTTGATGAGCAGGGCAACTTGGCCGGTATGGTTGAGCACTTGGGCATCAAACGTATGGCCAGTGGCAAGATTTATGGCGAGGCCAATGGCCAGCAGTGCGAGTTGGACGAGAACTCGGTGGTGTCGATGAATATGTTTGGCTTCACCCCCGGCTATTTCGCCCACAGCCGCAGGCTCTTTGTTGAGTTCCTCTCGAAGCCCGAGACTATGACCAACCTGAAAAGTGAGTTCTACATCCCCTCGGCTGTCAATGCTCTGATTGGTTCGGGCGATGCAACATTGAAGGTGCTCACCTGCAACGCTCAGTGGTTTGGCGTGACCTACAAGGAGGATAAGCCCGATGTGGAGGCCAAAATCAGGAAGCTCATCCGCGAGGGTGTCTATCCCGCAAAACTCTGGTAGAAATAAACTCTTTTTATGTAACTTCTAAGCGTCTGTATTGCGCTTGATGTCGTAATAACAAAGGCTCCCAAACGGGAGCCTTTGTTGTTAAAATCATTTTCAATTTTCAATTTTCAATTCTCAATTCGTCAACCTCTCTGTTTTTCCCACACCTCCAAGTCGCGCGGAGTGCCACCGTCGAGTGTCAGTCGTATGGCTGTGCGGACACGATGGAAGCCGTTGTTGCCGGCCGCTCCGGGGTTGATGTTGAGCACCCCAAACTGCTTGTCGTAGCCCACGCGCAAGATGTGGCTGTGGCCCGAAACGAATATCGTCGGGCGCAACGAGCGCACCTTGGCGGCAACGTGGCTGAGGTAGCGACCACCCCTTGTGCCTATGTGGGTCATCAGCACCCTAACGCCCTCGCGCTCAAAACATTGCCACTCGGGTAGGGCCAGTCGCATAGTGTGGTCGTCGATGTTGCCATAGACAGCCACGAGGGGCTTGCCAAATGAGCGAATGGCGGCGAGGGTCTCCATATTGCCAATGTCGCCTGCGCACCAAATCTCATCCACCTCGGCCAAAAAATTTTTCAGCGAGTCGTCAAATGAGCCGTGCGTGTCGGATATGATACCAATGCGAAGCATAGTTGTTTATTTAGTCTAACGTCTAAGGTCAAACGTCTAACGACCTAAGGCTTAATAAAACTCGGGTATTAAAAAGATACCCGAGTTTTTTTACAGGGGTAGCAGGGGTAGCAAGGGTTACAAGGGTTACAAGGGCGTCTTTCGCCCCACGACCACTCCTCCCCTAAGTTAGGGGAGGGTCTGCGAAGCAGGGGAGAGGTCTGTCCTGCGCCTTTTGCGCAGTCTAACGTCAACCGTCAACCGCCTACCGCCAACCGTCAACTGACCTAAGTCGTTAAGGGCTTTAAGGGCTTTAAGGGCTTTAAGGGCTTTAAGGGCCTTATGGGCCTTAGAGGGCCACTCCCTAAACTCCTTAAATTCCCTAACCTCCCAAAATAATTTTTAATTTTTAATTTTTAATTTTGAATTAGAACGGCATATCGTCGATGGGCATCGAGGAGTAGGCGGGCTCTTCGGTGGCCATAGGGGGAAGGTCGGCTGCGGGGGCTGCTACTGGCTCGGGAGCTTTGCGGGTGAGCTTCCAAGCGCGTGCCTCGGTGTACCAACGACCGTTGTACTCGCGGGATTCGATGTTGATAGATACCTCCACCTGCTCGCCGGGTTTGAGATTGGCGGCCTCGGTGGCTTTGTCGCCCCAGAAGCCAACGCACAATTTGCGATTCAGTTCGTCGGGCATCTCAAAGACAACCTCCTGCTTTACCCATTCGCCTCTTGCGCTCTGCCCCTTAACCACAGGCAGAACTTTGTAAACAAGTCCTCTAAATTCCATAGTTTTTTTCTCTCTGTTTTTTTATTTGTTACGTTTGAAATAATTGCTGAAAAAGAGCAGCTGGTGCTGTATCGACCCCACCCAGTAGTGCCAGTTGTGCTCGCCGGGGCGGACATAGAAGTCGTGTGGTATGCCCTTGGCGGCGAGCTTGGCGTGGAACTGGCAGTTTACCTCGTAGAAGAAATCCTCTGTGCCACAGTCTATTATAAGCGCCAACGAGCCATCCGATGGGAGCAGGTGGAGCATATTGGTAACGGTGTACTCCTCCCAGTAGTGGGGGTTTTGCTTCTTTGTGCCGAGGCGCTTTGCCATCTCCCAATCGTTGGGGAAGGGGCGGATGTCCACACCTCCCGAGGTGCTGCCTGCTGCGCCAAAAGTATCTTGGTGGCGCAGGGACAAGTAGAGCGCTCCGTGACCACCCATCGAGAGGCCTGTTATGGCTCGCGAGGTGCGCTGGGGGATGGTGTTGTAGGTGGCATCGACCCACCTGACAAGTTCCTCTGCCACAAAGGTTTCGTAGCGGTAGGAGGAATCAACGGGGCTGTCCCAATACCAACTATTGTTGCCGTCGGGGCAGACGAAAATCAGGTTGTAGAGGTCGGCATAGGGGCCCACCTTGCCTCGGCTGTGCCACGACTCGTTGTTGTCGCTATAACCGTGAAGCAGATAGACCACATTGTAGCCCTCGGCCGAGGTGCTGTCGTAACCCTCGGGGGTGATGACCGTAACGGCCACCTCCTTCTGCATCGAAGGGCTCGGTACTCCCACAATGGTGTGGTTGTAGGCCCAAAGGTTGGCGGTCGCAAAGCAGACCAAAAGTATTGCAAAAAATCTCTTCATCATTATCTCTCTCTCTCTTGTTTTTTTGTGGCCTTGTGGGGCGCTTATCGCTTGGGCGCAATCTCTTTGCGGATGAGTGCGTGTTTCTTCTCTGCTCCTGCATTGTAGTCGCCAATAGAGCCGTCGGCGTGGATGATGCGGTGGCAGGGTATGGCAATGGCTATCGGGTTGGCGCTCACAGCATTACCCACCGAGCGAAAAGCCTTCGTAAAGCCTGTTGCTGCGGCAATGGAGGCGTAGCTCACCACCATTCCGTAGGGCACTTTCAGCAGCTCGCGCCACACCTTGCGCTCGAAAGGAGTGCCCTCCAAATAGAGTGTCAGGCTCTTTGGGCCACGCCCCTCAATCACCTTCAAAATCTCGCGGTGGGCGGGGGTGCTACGCTGCTCCAATATAGCCCCTCGCATCTCGGCACGCAGCTCGTCGAGGGCCTCCTCGGGGTCGTCGGCAAAGGCTACACGACAAACACCCTTAACGGTGGAGGCAACAAGCAACTGGCCGTGCGAGGAGTTGTAGAAGTTGTAGTGTATGTGCTTGTCTTTCAGTCGCGCGAAGCCAAGCGGACGGATTGTAATCTCGGTCTGTCGCTTGGGTAGAGAGTTGCTGTATGCCCAGAGGTAGAGCGATGCAATCGACCCATAGGGGGCGAAGAGCTTGCGGTAACGTTCAAAACGCTTGGGCGTTAGCCTCTTTTCGCCATAGAGGGTCGAGATGGCCCTGCGTATGCCCAAGTCGCCCCACGAGAGTATGTTCTCCCTGCCCAACGAGCTTGACATAAGCATCTCGGCACTCCACAGACCCACTCCGTCAAGACTCTGCAACTTCTTCGACAGAGCCTCGTCGTCGAGCCCTTCCAATTCCTCGGTGTCGAACTCCCCAGAGGCAAAACGCTCCGCCGCCGAAGCTATCCACTGGGCCTTGCGCCGGGGTAGTCCCACCTGCCTCAAATCCTCCTCGGAGAGCGCTGCAATGGCCTCGGGAGTGAGTGTACCCGCTTTGGCGAGTAGCTTGCCGAGGGTGCGCTCGGCCACCGAGGTGGCAATCTGCTGGCTTGCGATACTTCTGACTAAACTCTCAAATAGAGGCTCGCTCGTAGTTCGCTCCAAGTAGCCAAACGTATCTACCAAGCAGGCAAAGCGACTGTCAGCACTGCGTAGGTGCTCAATCTTGTCGATGTAGGGGAAGAGTGAGTTCATAGGCGAGGCGGTTTAGGGTGGGTATATTCTTGACAAATATACGAAAAAGAGTTGGATTTCTTGCACAAAGATGCCGCTTTCGGGTTGAGGAAAATTTTTTTCAAAATTTAGGTAAATAAACTCTCATTTGGGTTTCTTTTCTCAACTATAATAGCTACATTTGTGGATTGAATGTGCGCGTGCGTATGTTTGTGCGTGTGCGCGAGGAGTAAAGCAACAAATAACTAACATTATACATTAACTCTAAAAATCAAAAAGTTATGAAAATTTCGCACATCGAGCACTTGGGTATTGCAGTTAAGAGTCTGGAAGAGGCTATTCCCTACTACGAGCAGGTATTGGGTCTGAAATGCTACAACGTTGAGGAGGTAGCAGACCAGAAAGTTAAGACCGCTTTCTTCAAGGTTGGTCAGACCAAGATTGAGCTTTTGGAGCCTACTTGCCCCGAGAGCACCATCGCCGGCTTTATTGAGAAACGTGGCGAGGGTATCCACCACATTGCCTACGCTGTTGAGGATGTTGCTGAGGCATTGGCCGAGGCTGAGGAGAAAGAGGTACGCCTTATTGACAAAGCTCCCCGCAAAGGCGCTGAGGGTTTGAACATCGCTTTCCTTCACCCCAAATCGACTAAGGGTGTGCTGACCGAGCTCTGCTGCCCCGGTTGCAAGTGCGAGGAGGAGTAATCCTACCGCCTACCGACCAAAGAGTGACAAGGGGTAACAGGGGTAACAAGGGTCGCAGGGGTCGCAGGGGTGACAGGGGTTATAAGCCACTCCTTAAATTCCCTAAACTCCTTAACCTCCCTAACCTCCCTAAATAATTTTGAATTTTGAATTTTGAATTTTGAATTTTGAATCCAAACTCCTGCGGAGTTTGTCAGCCCTGAGGTCAAATAGAGTACAAACGAGAAATTAACAGTAAACTATTTGAGTAGGAGGTGAAACCACAACCTTTTCGAGCGTAGCTCGACCAAGTCCTCCTCACAGGAGGAGGATTTAGGAGGAGGGTAACACACGACAAAATGCGGAGCATTTTTGCACTCATAATTTTGTCAGCCCTGAGGTCAAATAGAGTACAAACAAGAAATTAACAAAATTAACTTTATACATTAACAAAAACACTTAATAACAAAATTATGAGTGAAATTCAGAACAAAATCGAGCAGTTGATTCAGCTGCGCGATGAGGCAAAGATGGGTGGCGGTCAGAAACGCATCGACGCTCAGCACGAGAAGGGTAAATATACCGCTCGCGAGAGGCTTGCAATGCTCTTGGACGAGGGCAGCTTTGAGGAGTTCGATATGTTTGTAACTCACCGTTGCGTAGATTTCGGTATGGAGAAGAGCCACACACTGGGTGATGGTGTTGTTACCGGCTACGGTACGGTTGATGGCCGTTTGGTTTATGTATTTGCTCAGGACTTCACCGTTTCGGCCGGCTCGCTGTCGCTGACTATGGCGGAGAAGATTTGCAAAATTATGGATATGGCTATGCGTAATGGCGCTCCCGTTATTGGTCTGAATGACTCGGGTGGTGCTCGTATCCAAGAGGGTGTGAATGCTTTGGCAGGTTATGCTGAGATTTTCCAGCGCAACGTTATGTCGTCGGGCGTTATTCCCCAGATTTCGTTGATTCTTGGCCCTTGCGCTGGTGGTGCAGTTTATTCGCCTGCTCTGACCGACTTCGTTATTATGAAGAAGGATACCAGCTATATGTTCCTCACTGGTCCTAAGGTAGTTAAGACCGTTGTGGGCGAGGATGTTACTCAGGAGCAGCTTGGTGGTGCAAGCGTTCACGCAAGCAAGAGTGGTGTTACCCACTTCGCAGTTGATACCGAGGAGGAGGCTATCAACATCACCCGCCAGCTCATCAGCTACATTCCCCAGAACAATATGGAGGATACCCCTGTTGTTGCTTGCTCCGACCCCATCGACCGTTTGGAGGATTCGCTCAACGATATTATTCCCGACAACCCCAACAAGGCATACGATATGTATGAGGTTATCCGTGCCGTTGTTGATAATGGTGAGTTCTTGGAGTCGCAGGCTGCTTATGCTCGCAACATCATCACAGGTTTTGCAAGGTTCAATGGCCAGAGCGTAGGTATCATTGCCAACCAGCCTAAGTTTATGGCAGGTGTACTCGATATTAAGGCTTCGTGCAAGGCTGCAAGGTTTGTACGCTTCTGCGACGCTTTCAACATTCCTATCGTTACCTTCGTTGATGTTCCAGGCTTCTTGCCCGGTACTGGTCAGGAGTATGGTGGCGTTATCGATCACGGTGCTAAGTTGCTCTACGCTTATTGCGAGGCTACCGTTGCCAAAGTTACCGTTACTCTGCGTAAGGCCTACGGTGGTGCATACATCGTTATGAGCTCGAAACACATTCGTGGCGACATCAACTACGCTTGGCCTTGCGCTGAGATTGCAGTTATGGGTGCAAGTGGTGCTGTTGAGGTATTGTGCGCTAAGGAGATTAAGGCCGCCGAGACTCCCGAGGCTCGCGCTGCTCTTATCGCCGAGAAGGAGCAGGAGTACAAAGACAAATTCTCCAACCCCTACCGTGCAGCAAGCTATGGCTACATCGACGATGTTATTGAGCCTCGCAACACCCGTTTCCGCGTGATTAGGGCATTGCAGAGCTTGGCAACCAAGCGTCTTGTTAATCCTGCCAAGAAACACGGTAACATTCCTTTGTAGTAAACCCTTAAAAACACAACAATATGAATTGGTCACAAATTTTGTGGGTTACTCTGATTGGTTTTATGGTTGTTGCACTGACGCTTGTACTGTTGATTTTCATCATCAGGCTCTTTGGTGTGGCATTTGCTGCTAAGCACCGTCAGAAAGTAGCCAAAAAGAGTGCTGCCAAGGGCGTTGAAGCTCCCACAGAGGTTGAGCTGCCCGAGATGGTTACTGCCGAGGTGGTTGCCGCTATCGCTATGGCTATTCGCTTGGCCGCAGGCGAGGAGCACGACCGCGAGTCGGAGGTATTGACCATCCAGACCATCAAGCGTGCTTACTCACCTTGGAACTCCAAGATTCACGGTCTTACCCGTCTTCCTGAACGTAAATAATCAACAATAAGTTAGAGAAAAGAAAAAGATGAAAAACTATAACTTGAAAATCAACGACAACGAGTATAAAGTGCAGCTCGACAAACTCGATCACACCTCGAAGACTGCACGTGTAATCGTCAATGGCACCGAGTTTATCGTTGAGGTGGACGGTGTTAAACCTATGCCCACCAGCAAACCTCAGGTGTCGAAAGCTACCTACAACGCTTCGGCTCCCACCGCAGCTCCCGCAGCCGCAGCAGCTGCTCCTAAGGCTGCCGCAGCAGCTGGTGCAAAAATCTCTTCGCCCCTGCCCGGTACTGTTTTGGCAATCAACGTAGCCGTTGGCGACAACGTAGCCGTTGGCCAGACCGTAGCTGTTTTGGAGGCTATGAAGATGGAGAACAACATCACCGCCGACCGTGCAGGTGTTGTTAAGGAGGTATGCGTTGCTAAGGGCGCAAATGTTCAGGAGGGCGATGCTCTGATTATTCTCGGCTAAACAAACGATTAAGGAGATAGAATTATGACAACATTCCTTACTTCATTTCTTGGCGAGAGCATCAGCAACTTTCTCGAAACTTCGGGTATCTATATGATGTTTGCTGAGGCTGGTGGCTGGAAGTGCCTTTTGATGATAGCACTTGCTTGCTTCCTCCTCTGGCTCGCTATCAAGAAGCAGTATGAGCCTCTGCTGCTGCTTCCTATCGCTTTTGGTATGCTTCTCACAAACCTCCCCGGTGCTGAGATGTTCCACTCGGAACTCTTTGCGGGAGGCCACGTTCATTGGCAGGAGTTGGCCGACAAGGGCGGTCTGCTGGACTACCTCTACTTGGGCGTTAAGCTCGGTATCTACCCCTGCGTGATTTTCATTGGCGTGGGCGCAATGACCGACTTTGGTCCACTGATTGCCAACCCCAAGAGCTTCCTTATGGGTGCTGCTGCACAGATTGGTATCTTCCTTACGTTCGTTGGCGCTTACGCTATGGGCTTTACCCCTGCTGAGGCTGGTTCGATTGGTATCATTGGTGGCGCTGATGGCCCAACCTCCATCTACCTCACCTCCAAGCTCGCACCTCAGTTGCTTGGCCCTATCGCTATCGCAGCTTACTCCTATATGGCACTTGTGCCTGTGATTCAGCCCCCCATTATGAGGGCCTTGACCACCGAGAAGGAGCGCCAGATTAAGATGACCACTTTGCGTCAGGTGTCCAAGACCGAGAAGATTATCTTCCCCATCATCATTACCATCATCATTGCCCTCATCCTGCCCAGCGCAGCACCTCTGATTGGTTGCTTGATGCTCGGTAACTTGATGAAGGAGTGCGGTGTAGTGGATCGTCTGGCCAAGACCGTTCAGAACGAGCTGATGAACATCGTTGTTATCTTCTTGGGCATTACCGTAGGTGCTACCGCCACTGCTGAGGCCTTCTTGAACTTCAAGACTTTGGGTATCTTGGCTTTGGGTATCTTGGCATTCTCGTGCGGTACAGCAGGTGGTGTTCTGCTTGCTAAGCTGATGAACGTGTTCTTGCCCGAGGGTAAGAAGATTAACCCTCTGATTGGTTCGGCAGGTGTATCGGCTGTGCCTATGGCAGCTCGTGTATCGCAGAGCGAGGGCTTGAAGGCCAACCCCAGCAACTACCTCTTGATGCACGCTATGGGTTCCAACGTTTCGGGCGTTATTGGCTCGGCTGTGGCTGCGGGTATTTTGCTGTGCTTCCTCGGCTAAAAATTGCATATAACGAGCGACTGCTTCGTTACGCTTAAAAAAATCCCCCTCACTTACGTTTAGTAAGCTGCGGGGGATTTTTTTTACGCAAGCCTTGCATTCATCTCGTTATATGCAATTTTTATTACTCCCGAAACTTTCGGTAGCACCACCTTCACAAACGCATCATTTAACGTGAGTTTCGCGAATTTCAACTCGTTGAAATTCCGAAACATCCGCTTCTCAAAGAGCCTCGCTAAGGCTCTTTGACCAAGTCCCTCCTTTGACAAAGGAGGGATTTAGGGAGGAATGTAAGTATTAAAGGGGCTTTGCAAAAGCCCTTAATGTGAGTTTTGCGATTTGCGCACAACAATAGTTGCAGAGAATCAATAACATACATTGCGCTAAATTCGCAAAACTCACGTTAATTTAGTAAGCTGCGGGGGATTTTTTTTACGCAAGCCTTGCATTCATCTCGTTATATGCAATTTTTATTACTCCCGAAAACGTCAAACGACTAACGTCAAACGTCAAAGGTCTAACGACTAAGGGCTTTAAGGGCCTTAGTGGCTTTAAGGTATTATAGGGCTTATAGGCCACTCCCTAAACTCCCTAAATTCCCTAACCTCCCTAACAAAAAAAGCCTCCCGAGGGAGGCTTTTTTGTTCTCAATTTTCAATTTTCAATTTTCAATTCTCAATTCGACTTTACATCCTTCGAGCAGGTGACACCTTCGGAGGTAAGAGCCCATTTGCCGTGAGCGCGGAGCACCTGCTCCACAATATCGCGCACGCAGCCCTGACCGCCACCAAACTCCGAGACATAGCGTGCCGCTTCAATGCACTCCCACGCCGCATCGGCAGGCGCAACGGGGAGGCCCACAGCTCGCATACACTCCAAGTCGGGGATGTCGTCGCCCATAAAAATGACGTTTTCGCGGTTGAGGTTGAGGCGAGCGATTATCTCTTCGAGGCAGGCGATTTTGTTGCCCACATCGAGGTGTTGCTCGGTGACTCCGAGGTGGCGGAAGCGCTTTTCGAGCGTCTCGCCCCTGCCGCCACTAATGATTATAACCTTGTAGCCCATCTTTATGGCATAGGCCACAGCATAGCCGTCTTTGGCATTGTACTTACGGATGAAGTCGCCATTGGCCAGCGGAATGATGCCGCCATCGGTGAACACACCATCTACATCGAACACAAAGGCCTCTACCTTTGCAATGTCCTCTTTGAAATTACCCATATTTTTAACTTAATTCAAAATTCAAAATTCAAAATTATTTTGACTTAGGTCGGTCGTTGTCTTTTGCCTTAGGTCATTAGACGTTTGACGTTAGACGTTAGACGTTTAGGCGTTCAACTTCAAAAGCCCAAAGGGATTTGTCGATTTCGCCGAAGGCCCATTTCGCTCCTGCCCCCTCCTTTACTCCGAGTGCCTTGCAAATGGCCACCGAGGAGAGTGGGAAGTTGTGGCGTATTAGCTCAATCTTGCCCGCCATTAGCCCTTTGAGTTTGCGGGGCTGGTAGGGGTGCGACACCTTTATATTATATATATGTCCCATTGTGCAACGTGGCCGTTGGGTCGAAAATCCATAAGGCCCATAGTGGTCAAGCCCCTCAGCCCTGCACCACTCCTCCACGAGCGAGGCTTTGCGTAGGGCCGCATCGGGCACTACGAGGTAGCCATACTTCTCGGGGGCGAAAGGCTCTACGCTGGTGGTGCGCTCTTCCACTCGGTTGTCGCCACTGGCGAAACTACCCTCGCCAATGGCTGTGGCTATCCTCTGGCCACCGCCCCCCTCTTTCGACCAATAGACCATCACCTCCTTAACTTCGCCCGCGAGCGAAATTACCTCCACGTCGGCCTCTGGGCCAAATATGCGTTGTGCCTCTCGGATGTCGAAGAGGGGCGAGAGCTTTACGGCTATATGGTTGGCTTTGGCGCGTAGGGTGGGCAGCAGCTCCACAATGTTGGGCGAGCAATCCTCCATACGCACGAGCTTCTTGCCACTGGCACTACGTCGGTCGGGGTCGGCATAGATGAGGTCGGCACTGTCGAGCGAGGCCACATACTCCTCCGAATTGCCACACACCACCTCTACATTGTCTGCTCCGAGGAGTGCGAAGTTGTGCCTTGTGAGTGCTGCCAGCTGGGGGTTTTGCTCAATGGCCACGACCCTCCGAAAACGCTTGGCGAGGTAGAGTGTATCGACACCCAAGCCGCAGGTGAGGTCTATTGCCACGTTGCCCTCAAAACGTTTGTGGGCAGCGCACTCCTCGCTACTCGACTGCTCAAAGGCGAGCGAGGGTATGATGGCCCGAGCGGCATAGTAGGAGGGGAGTTTCTTCTGGGCGCGTTGGAGATACTTCACCTGTGTGGCCACAAGGCGTGCGTTGGCCACTCGGCTGTCGAGAGCCACATCCTGAGCATTGCGCCCGAGGTTGCGTTCCACCTCTTGGCGAAACTCCTCAGAAAATACTATTTCGAGCTCGTGTTGTTCCATTGTTTTCTCTCTTTTGTGAGGGTGGCAGCCACCACCCCGAGGGCCATAAGTGCGTAGCAGAGCACCACCACCGAGGTGGGTACTTCCACCTGAGCCGCCACTGCGGGTAGTTGGGCCGCACGCTCGACCACTTGGTTTTGGAGCGTGGCAGCGCCTCCAATCACCCATTTGGCCACAGGTGCTAAGGCTTCCAGCGGCAAAGATACCCAAATTATTCCACTCAGCACAATAATCTGTGCAGTTAGTATCACAATAGGGTTGAGAAATATGCCCACCCAGCTCACAGTGCCGAAGGTGTGGGCCACAAGAGGCAGCGTGGCGGCCGTAGAGCAGAGTGCCACCACAACGATGCCGACGAGCCACCTGAGCCACCTTCGTGAGCTTTGGCCACCGAGCCACCTCGACAGAGGCTCGTAGCCCACCGCAATGCCCACAACGGCCACCACCGAGAGCTGGAAACTTATGTCGTAGAGGTTGTTGGGGTTGGCAAGAAGCATCAACACCGCTGCGCCACAAAGCACCCCAACACTCTGACGTGGTGTGCCATAGGCCAGTGCTATTTGTGCGGTGTAGAACATCAGTGTGGCCCTTACAACCGAGGGCGAGAGTCCTGTTATGAAGGCGTAGGCAACCATCACTCCTCCTGCCACAAGGTTGCGCCAAAGGTGACCCTTGCGACCAGCCAGAGGCAAGGCCCAGCAGAGCCACCACACCACCATTGCCACCAAGCCGACGTGCAGACCCGATATGGCCAGTAGGTGCGACGAGCCCGTAAGCGAGTAGTTGCGCCTGAGGGCGGGGCTAAGGCCGTCACGACTACCCAATAGCATCGCCACAACCACACCCTGCTCGTCGCCATCGAGTCCAAGCGATTGGATGCGTTCAATGAGCCGCTGCTGCACCCTGCGGGCAGCAATGGGGAGGGTGGTAAGGGTGTCGGTGGGGTGGTAGTCGTTGGGGTGGGTGAGGTAGAGTGTGCCGTAGTAGCCTCGGCGGGCCATAAGCTCACCATAGCTACCCTCGGGCAGAGGTGCTATAAAACCGCTCGCCGTAGCCCGCTGACCAAGCGAGAGGTGGAGGGCGGAGTCGGCACTGAGGATGACTTTATGACGGTGGCCGTCGAGGTGGAGAGTTGCATCGGAGCGTTGCCAGCGCGAGTGGTTGGCGCTTGGGTGGGTGGTCACAACCACACTCTCCTCCACCACGCTCTCCATCTGAGTGGCGCACTGAGGTCTATGCAGTTGTGCCGAGCACAAAGCCCAGAGCACAATGGCCACTGCACCGTAGCTTTGGCCTACCCACTTGGGCCTAAGGTAGAGCGAGGCTATGCTACACGCCACCGCAGCCAAAGCCACAACCCACCATACGACCACAACCCACTCGGCCAAGAGTATGCCCACCACAACAAGGGGTAGTATCTTGACCATCGGGGCTAATTGAGCCATAGTAGTGCGTAAGGTGTGATTGATTTTATTTGTGTGTGTGAGGTAGGGCCGACCGAGGGGCTACTCCCTATTGCCCCAGTTTTCTCTGTCGAGGTTGCGGTAGCCTATGGCCTCGGCAATGTGGGCCGCCGAGATTTGCTCCGCCCCTTCGAGGTCGGCAATGGTGCGAGCCACCTTGACTATGCGATTGTAGGCTCGGGCCGAGAGCGCCAAACGCTCCATAGCCCTACCTAATAGGGCGCTACACTGCTCGTCGAGCGGACAGAACTCTGCCAACATAGCACTATTCATCATTGCGTTGGTAAATACACCATCTATGCCCTCAAAGCGCTTCTGTTGGCGCTCGCGGGCGGCAATAACCCTCTGGCGTATGGCTTGGCTCGACTCGGCAGGCTGGGAGCTACTCATCTGGTTGTACTCCACAGGCGTAACCTCAATCTGTATGTCGATACGATCCATCAGAGGGCCTGAGATTTTGCCAATATAGCGTTCTACGGCGTGGCGCGAACAGTTGCACTCCTTGGTGGGGTGGTTGTAGTAGCCACAGGGACAGGGATTCATTGAGGCCACCAACATAAAGTTGGCAGGGTAGGCCACCGAGTATTTGGCTCGGGCAACCGTCACAACCTTGTCCTCCAAGGGCTGACGCATAACCTCCAATATGGAACGGCCAAACTCGGGTAGCTCGTCGAGAAACAAAATGCCGTTGTGGGCTAACGAAATCTCACCCGGCTGAGGGTTGCTGCCTCCGCCCACCATAGCCACAGCCGAGGCTAAGTGGTGGGGCGAGCGGAAGGGACGCTGAGTGAGCAGACCCTTTTCGCTTCCGAGCTTGCCTGCAACGGAGTGTATCTTGGTGGTTTCGAGAGCCTCTTCGAGCGAGAGTGGGGGCATAATCGTGGGCATACGACGTGCGAGCATAGTCTTGCCCGAGCCGGGTGCGCCAATCATCACAATGTTGTGACCACCTGCCGCAGCCACTTCGAGCGCCCTCTTGACATACTCCTGACCCTTGACATCCGAGAAGTCCTCGCCATAGCGGTTGGCCTTTTGGTTGAATAGCTCTTGGGTGGCCACTCGGCGGGGAGCAATCAGGGCAGTGCCGGCAATAAAATCGACAGCCTCACGCAGCGATGCCACGCCCACAACATCCAATCCCTCCACCACAGCAGCCTCGTCGGCATTGGCCTCGGGTATAATCATACCCCTAAAACCTTTGCCCAGAGCCTCAATAGCCATAGGCAGTGCGCCACGAATAGGTTTGATGCTTCCGTCGAGCGACAACTCGCCTGCAATAACCCATCCTGCAAGTTCTTCGCTGGGAATCTGCTCGGTAGCGGCAAGTATGGCAATGGCTATTGGTAGGTCGAGTGCAGAGCCCTCTTTTTTCAGGTCGGCAGGGGCGAGATTGACAACCATCTTTTTGCCCACCATTCTCAGGCCTGAGTTCTCAAAGGCCGAGCGTATGCGTTCTTGGCTCTCTTTGACGGCATTGTCGGGCAGCCCCACAAGGTACATACCAATGCCGGGCGAAACATTCACTTCCACCTCCACCGTCAGGGCATTGATACCCACCACTGCGCTGCTATATACTCTTGTAAACATCTCTTCTTTTGGTCTAACGTCTAACGTCTAACGTCAAACGTCAAACGTCCTAAGACATTAAGGGCTTTAAGGGCTTTAAGGGCTTTAAGGGCTTTAAGGGCTTTAAGGGCTTATAGGCCACTCCCTAATCTCCCTAAAAATTTTGAATTTTGAATTTTGAATTTTGAATTAGAACGGTTCGGGGGTTTCGTTGGTGGTCATTGCTGCGCCACGAGCCTTAGTGCCGTCGGAGGCCGTAGGGCTGGGCGGGGTATCCCACTCCTCTCTTGCACTACCCCAATTGTCGCCTCCGCCAGCGGGAAAACCTCCCGAGAAGCCTCCGCCCTCGCCACCGCTACCATCAATAGCACTGGCAAACTCACGCGAAGGAGTCTCGCCACCAGCTGCGGCAGGTGTGCTCAGCGGGTCGTAGTCGGTAAACTGGGCGAAGTCGTTGAGGAACTTCATATTGATTGTGTCCACAGCGCCATTACGGTGCTTGGCAACGATAATCTCGGCCAAATTTTTGGTAGGTGTGCCATCCTCCAACTGCGTCAGACCATAGTACTCGGGGCGGTGGATGAATGCCACAATGTCGGCATCCTGCTCGATAGCACCACTCTCGCGGAGGTTGGAGAGCTGAGGTCGTTTGTTGCCACCCTGCGACTCCACCGAGCGGTTGAGCTGCGAGAGGGCGATGATGGGTATGTTCAGCTCCTTGGCAATGGCTTTCAGCGTGCGCGAAATGTAGGCCACCTCCTGCTCGCGGTTGCCTCGGGTCTCCTGAGGGCCGGTCATAAGTTGGAGGTAGTCGATGATGATTAGCTCAATTTTGTGCTGAGCTTTGAGCTTGCGCACCTTCGAGCGGAACTCTGTCACAGGCAGAGCGGGCGTGTCGTCTATATATAGGGGAGCATCGTAGAGCGGTTTTACCGACTTCTCCAAGTGATTCCACTGTTCGGGGGTGATGCGGCCCGAGCGCACATCGTTGGAGCGCAACTGCGACTCGGCCACCACCAGACGCATCATCAACTGCGTGGCGCTCATCTCCAACGAGAAGAAGGCCACAGGGCGCTGCTCCTCGACGGCAATGTTGCGGGCCATAGAGAGCACAAAAGCGGTCTTACCCATCGAAGGACGGGCAGCAATGATGATAAGGTCGGAGGGTTGCCAGCCGAGGGTGAGCTTGTCCAAATCGCGGAAGCCTGTGGGAACACCGTTGAGCTTGCCGCCATTTTTCATAGCCTCCTCAATCAGAGCTATGGTGGCGTTCATTATAGAGCGCGACGACTGCACCTCCTTGGTTATGTGGCCCTCGGCAACCTTGTAGATACCTTGCTCGGCAAAGTTGATAAGTTCGGCCACATCCGACGACTCGTCGAAGGAGCGTTGCAGAATCTCGTCGGAGGTGCGGATAAGCTCCCTCTGCACATATTTCTGAGCCACAATGGTGGCGTGGTATTCGAGGTTGGCAGCCGAGGCAACCTTTTGTGTCAGGCGTGCCAAGAAGGGTGCTCCACCAATGGCTTTCAGCTCGCCCGTCTGTTTGAGCTTTTCGGTTACGGTCAGAAGGTCGATAGGTTTGAGCTCCTGCGAAAGCTGCTCAATGGCCTTGTAGATTATGCGGTGAGTCTCGCTATAAAACGAGTCGGCACTCAGATACTCCTGAGTGGTGATGATGCCATCTCTTTCGAGCATAAGTGCGCCCAAGACGGCCTCTTCGAGGTCGAGTGCGTGGGGCAATACTCTGCCTTGAACTTCGGTTACGGCTCTGTAAGCCTCTTCGTTTTTGCGTCCTTTATATCGTGTTTCGTTTGCCATAGTGGTTGTTTATCTCTTTTTCTTCACTCCAAAGGTACTCTTTTTGCCTCGGTTTACAACTTTTTTATCACGAAAGAAATAACTTTTTTGCTGACACTTTTCCTCGCGGCTGTTAGCAACATAGACCTTCGAGCCTGTGTAGGGGTCTTCGCCGGTGTAGAACATCACCGAAGAGAGCGTCATAGGGGTGGGAGTGAGGTCTTGCACTTGGTCGGTCATAAGTCTTAGCGCCCTGACCTTTGTTGATAACTTTTTCATATCCTCCTCGGTGCAGCCCGGGTGGGAGGAGATAAAGTAGGGTATGAGCTGATACCTCAGTCCGTTATCCTTGCACACCTTCTGGAAAAATGAGTGTAGCTTCTCGAACTCCTCAAAGGGTGGCTTACGCATAAGCCTCAGTACGTGTGGCTCGGTGTGCTCGGGGGCTACTTTCAGTCGGCCCGAGGTGTGGTGCAAAATCACCTCACGCATATAGCGACCTCCGTCGTCGGGTATGTCGTAGCGGATGCCACTGCCAATGAAGGCTCGCTTTATGCCACCCACCGCGCGCACCTTGCGGTAGAGCTCCAAGAGGGGCGTAAGGTCGCGGTTGAGGTTGGGGCAGACGCGTGGTGTGAGGCACGAGGGGCGCACACATCGTTTGCACAGCTCCTTGTTTTTGCCTCCCAGAGCATACATATCGGCCGAAGGGCCGCCCACATCCGAGAGGTAGCCCTTGAAGTCGGGCAGTTGTTTTATCTTCTCAATCTCGGCCAAGATACTGCGCTCACTACGCGAGGTGACAAACTTACCCTGATGGGCCGAGATGGTGCAGAACGAGCAACCACCAAAGCAACCTCGATGGATATTGACCGAGTGTTTAATCATCTCATAAGCGGGTATGGTCTTGCCCTTGTAGCGAGGGTGGGGCAGGCGGGTGTAGGGCAAATCGAAGCTGTGGTCGAGCTGTTCGGTGGTCATCTGCTCATAGGGAGGGTTGATTACAACATACCGTCCCTCGGTAGGCTCAACGATTATGCGGGTCTGCTCCATACGGTTGCTCTCCACCTCCATCCTTGTGAAGTTCTCGCCAAAGGCGCGTTTGTTTTTCAGACACTCCTCATAGGGGTGCATCCACAAGAGTTGCTCCTCGGGCAACCTATCGACCCACTCCTTGTCGGCCACAAAAGCCACCTGAGGGAGCTTGCGTAGTAGCTTGGCGTTGAAGCCGTTGCGTAGCGCTTTGGCCACCTCCACAATGCTCCTGTCGCCCATACCATACATCAGCAGGTCGGCACCGCTCTCAATCAGCACCGAGGGCCTGAGTGAGTCGCTCCAATAGTCGTAGTGGGTGAGTCTGCGTAGCGAGGCCTCAATGCCACCAATAATTACGGGTGTGTGGGGATAGAGCTCTTTGAGGATGCGTGTGTAGGTCTTGACGGCATAGTCGGGGCGGAAACCAAAAGCCCCATCGGGGGTGTAGGCATCGTCGTGGCGTAGGCGTTTGGCGGCAGTGTAGTGATTGACCATAGAGTCCATCGAGCCGGCCGAAACACCAAAAAACAGACGTGGTGCGCCCAACTTGCGGAAGTCCCTCAAATCGTCCCTCCAATTTGGCTGAGGAACAATGGCCACACGATAGCCCTCGGCCTCCAACAGACGACCTATGACGGCCACACCAAACGAGGGGTGGTCGATGTAGGCATCGCCCGAAAAGAGGATAACATCAATGTAGTCCCAGCCAAGGGCCTCGACCTCTTTCACAGAGGTGGGTAGAAAACGTGACATTCAAGTTGAAAGTTGAGAGTTGAAAATTCAGAGGGGAGCAGTATTATTCTTGCTTTTATGCCTTTGGTTGTTGTGTGTTAGACATTAGACTGTTCTTTGGGGACAAAGAGTAGCGAGCTGTCGCCATAGGAGAGGAAGCGGAAGCCGTTGTTGATAGCATAGCTATAAATATCCCTCCAACTATCGCCCACAATAGCCGAGATGAGCAGTAGCAGGGTGCTCTGGGGTTGGTGGAAGTTGGTTACAAGGCCGTCGATAATCCTAAAACGGTAGTGGGGTGTAATCATAATCTGTGTGGCTGCCGAAAGGCTCTCCACGCCATTTGACTCCATCCACCGAGCCAGCGCCTCCAAAAGTTCTCTGCCCCCTACCGACGGCTCAATGTCGTATATCTCCCACTGTCCCACAGGCCTCTCTGCCTCGGGCGAGCCAAGCGCGATGACCCTCTGACCGAGTGCCGCAAGCGACTCTATGGTGCGGGTGCTGGTTGTGCCCACCGAGATTATGTGGCCGAGGTTGGAGATTAGGTTGCGGAGTGTGGAGAGGATGATGACAAAATGCTCGGTGTGCATAGTGTGGCGGGTGGCATCCTGCTCCTTGACGGGCAAAAATGTGCCCGCACCAACGTGGAGCGTCACCTCCTCGGTGGCGAACCCTTCGTTGTGTAGCTTCTCTATGAGCTGGGGTGTGAAGTGGAGTCCCGCAGTGGGAGCAGCCACCGAACCCTCAATACGCGAATAGACCGTCTGGTAGCGGGTGTTGTCAATCTCCTGACTCTCTCGATTCAAATAGGGAGGAATGGGTATGCGACCCAGATGTTCGATAATCTCGCCAAAGGTGGCATCCGCATCCCAACGGAACGTCACAACGTGAGCCTTGTCTATCTGCTCGCCCCTTGTGGCCTCCAAAAGACAGGGCTGGCCATTCATCTCAAACCTAATTTCGAGCGCTCCGCTCTTCCATTTTTTCAATCCGCCCACCAGACAGCGCCATTGGCACTCGCCCTTGACCGAAAAGGCATTTTCGTAGTCGGCAGGGGCGTGGGGCTCTAAGCAGAATACCTCCACCCTCGCACCGCTGGGCTTGTGCATAATGAGCCTTGCACGAAAGACACGTGTGTTGTTGAATACGAGCAGCGCCCCTGAGGGCAACTCTTCGGCAAGGTCGTAGAAGTGACGCTGGCTAATCTGGCCATTGCGCCAAACCAGCAGATTGGAGTGGTCGCGCTCGTCGAGCGGAAATTTGGCAATGCGCTCCTCGGGCAAGTCGTAGTTGTAGTCCTCTATGTTGATTGAGAAATTCATTGTGAAAGGCTATGGGCCACAATGTGGTAGCGTGGGTAAAATAACTGAAAAAAAAGGATATTTGGCGTGGCGTGTAAGCCGAGTTCTGTACCGCTTGGCCCACCTCGGAGATGTTGCACGCAACCCTTCCTCGACGGAGCGGCCTTCGTCATTAATCTATACACTATGCTTACGCATAGGTTAAAGCACTCTACCCCTCGACATCGGGCGAGCAACCCTACATACTGTCGATATACTTGAGCTTGCAACCCGTCGGTAGTACTGTCCCCAATGTATTGCTACACGGGCGGTGGGCTCTTACCCCGCCTTTTCACCCTTACTCCACCGAGGTGGGGCGGTTATTTTCTGTTACCTTCAACCTTGCCGTTGCCGACAACTTTCCGTTAGAAAGCACGGTGCTCTGCGTTGCTCGGACTTTCCTCTCCCTCCCTTATAGGGAGGCAGCGACGAAACCCCCACGCCAAATATCGCCACAAAGATATATTATTTTTCTCTAACGACCAACGCCCGTTTTCTCTAACGACCACCGCCCGAACTTAAACGCCTATCGACAACCGACCTAAGCCCTTAAAGGCTTTAAGGGCCTTAGGGGCTTTAAGGGCTCATAAGGCTTATGGGGCTTATGGGGCTTATAGGGCTTATAGGGCTTATAGGCCCTATTCCTTAAACTCCCTACACTCCCTACGCTCCCTACGCTCCCTAAATTCCCTACACTCCCTAATAATTTTGAATTTTGAATTTTGCATTTTGAATTAATAAAACGCGGGTATCTTTTTCGATACCCGCGTTTATACTTATGGCCCTATGGGGGCGTATGTGATTCCTTTATCCTCCGCTTTTATTCCTGCGGACGGCACTCCATCTCCTCGGCCTTGATGTGCATAACTTCTCCGTTTTGTTCCACAACAAGGTCGCCGTGCTCCTTTATTGTGCGCTCAATGAGGCGCTGCTGTGCAAGGCGCACACCACTATCTATCTTTTCTTGCAGTAGTCTAAGCTCAATCTCGCTCATAGTTCCATAATTTTTTGGTACGATTCGGGCTCCAAGACCTCCTCCACGCCGCTGCGTTTACCCCAAGCAATCTTCTTGACACCCTCTGTGCCGCTGTTGTCGTAGATTGTCCAGAAGTCGCACGAGGGCATATAGAGCGCCTTGAAGTTGCGGATGCCACTATCGTAGCGACGACGGATGACATCTTCCGGAATGTTGTGTCCACCCTCGGCTACGCGCGTAGCTACTCGTTCTATGGCCAACTCTGGCGACGGAAGCCAGAAGAAGAGCAGTGTCACAAAGTAGTTTTTGGCGTGAGCCTTTTCGATGAACTGTGTGTAGGAGCGCGAGGCGAGGGTCGTTTCAAAGGCGAAATCCTCATCTTGGCTCAGCAGGTCTTCCATACGTTGGAGCATAATCCTGCCGGCCTCAATAGCCATACGTTCCTGATTGAATGGCGAAAGACCCTTGGCAATTTCGTCGGCATTGACAAACTCGCGACATCCGAGCATCTCGGGCAATATAGTATAGGAAGCGGTGGTTTTACCCGCTCCATTGCATCCGGCTATGATGTAAAGTCTTCGCATATTAAAGGCAAATATAGTAAAAATTTCATACAAACCTCGCACCAATCCAAATAAAATACTACATCCAACTCTTCGGTTGGAGGCAGAAGTGGGGTTGGTGGGGTGGTGGAGTGGCTATTTTGTGCGCTGGGCCAAGAAGTCGCACATCATCTCCAACGAGGCACGATAATCGCTCTCAGGATAGCCTCTAAGGGCGGTTTTGGCCCTCTGGATGAACTCCTCCATAGCCTCCTCGGCGGCCGCTATACCCCCTCGTTGTTCCACGATGTTGCGCACCTTTGTGATGGCCTCGTCGCTACCCAAGCGCACCAACTCTTTGGCCTCGGCCACCTCCTCTGCGGTCATTGTGTCAAAGGCTTTCAGCAGGGGGAGGGTGATTTTGTGCTCCCTCAGGTCGGCACACATAGGCTTGCCTGTCTGGTCGGCAGCAGCATAGTCGAGTATGTCGTCCTTAATCTGGAAGGCCATACCGATGTTGCGGCCAAACTCGTAGGCAGCATCCACCTCTGCCGCAGGTGCTTTTACGGCCAGCGCACCCACGCCACAGCTTATGGCCAGCAGCGAGGCGGTCTTTTTGTCTATGATGTCGTAGTACTTGTCGTAGGTCATACCGAGCGTCTTGGTCTGCTCGTCTTGAATAACCTCGCCCTCGCAGAGCCACTTTATGGAGTGGGAAACGTAGGTGAGGATGTCGAACTCCAAGCTCTCCATACCCAATTCAAATATGCGCGAGAGTATGAAATCGCCCGTAAGGATGGCATTACGACGGCCAAACTGGCCATTCACCGACGACTTGCCGTGACGTAGGTCGGCGCGGTCTATCACGTCGTCGTGTACGAGCGAGGCGGTGTGGATAAGCTCTATGAGCGCTGCCGAGAGCATTATTCGTTTGCCGAAACGCTCCTCGGTGGAGTGGAGCTTAGCAAAGAGCATCACTAAGGTGGGCCTCACGCCCTTGCCTCGGTTGTCGAAGATGTACCTGAGGATGTCGTCGAAATAGGGGCTCTCGGAGTGGAGAGCCTCGCGCAGAAATGTCTCGTAGGCAACCATCTCGCTTGCGAGAGGTGCTTTGATAGTTTCGAGAGAAATCTTTTGGCGAGTATTCATACTTTTGGGTGTAGTTCTACAAATGTAGTGCAAAGGTAGTGTTTTTCTTAATTTTTTCCTATATTTGTAAGGCAAACCTACGTTTAACCCCTAAATTTAACAACTATGAAGAAACTTCTAATTCTTGCTGCAACTATTTTGCTTTCGTCGGCTACTTTTGCCCAAAAGATGTGGGTCGGTGGTGGATTCGCAGCCCAATTTGGCGACAACTCCACATTTTCTATTGCTCCCGAGTTTGGCTACTTCTTCAATGAAAAACTCTCTGTTGAGGGCAATCTCGGATTTGGATTTGCATCCAATATCAACTCTTTCCAGCTCCACACCACAGGTCGCTACTGGTTCGATATGAGCTCCGATATTAGGTACACCCCCGGTGTTAGCTTGCGACTCAATCACAATAGCTACAAGGTGGCGAATGATAGGTACTCCAATACCGCTTTCGATGTAGTCTTTGAGTTGGGTGTTTTCGACTATGCTATTGCGCCCAATTGGTCGGTGCGATTCAACTTCTGCGATTTGTCGCTCAATAGTCTGTTCGATAGACCCAAAGCTCAGCTCTCAATCAAAACCGAGACTACTGTGGCCGTGAAGTATTATTTCTAATATATATAATATATAGGTATCGCCTTTCGAGCGCATCTTGCGGGCGACTACTGCGTTGCCCTGCGATAAACCACTTCCTCATTTACGCCAAAGTAAACTCGGAGGTGGTTTTCTTGGGCGCCTTGTATTCATCCCGCAATATGCACTCTTTTCGAGCGCGCCTTGTTGGTAAATTTTGCACCAAATTTCAAAAGCGACATCCTCACTTACGTTCAGTAAGCTGCGGTGTCGCTTTCTCATTTGGCACAAAATTTCCTCAACAAATCGCACTCTCGGAGCGTAGCTCCGGTCTAACGTCTAAGGTCTAACGTCGAAAGACCTAAGTCCTTAAAGGCATTAAGGGCATATAGGCCTTATACGCCCTATTCCCTAAATTCCCTAAATTCCCTAAATTCCCTAAATTCCCTACACCCCCTAATACCCCTAATACCCCTAATATCCCCAATCTCCCCAATCTCTCTGTCCTCCCCAACCTCCCTCTCGATTCCCCTTTCCGGCTTGTGCTTTTCTCGCAATGTTAAGCCAATGTTAAATGTAAAAAATGGCCAAATTGCTAAAAGTCGGATTTAGAGTAGTTTATAAAATTTCTTAAAAAATACCCCGAAATTTTTTTCAAGAAACGCTTGCAGGTTTCAAAAAAGTAGCTACCTTTGCATCCGCTTTCAAGAAATAAACAACTCAACGAAAGCACAAGTTCTGAAAAATTGTGGTAACGAAAAATTTTTTGAAAATTTCTCTCAAAAAATTTGGTAGTTTGAAAAATAGTCCTCATCTTTGCAGTCCGCTTTGGAAGTTAAGGCGGCGTGAAGAGCGAAAGACTAATCACGACAGATATGTTCTTTGAAGTAATGAAGCAGCTAAATACGTTCAAAAATATTCAAGGTTTTTGAATTCAATACCTTTGAGAAACAAGCCAAGATATTAAAACTTTTTTTTACAATGGAGAGTTTGATCCTGGCTCAGGATGAACGCTAGCGGCAGGCCTAACACATGCAAGTCGAGGGGCATCACGAGGTAGCAATACTTTGGTGGCGACCGGCGCACGGGTGCGTAACGCGTATGCAACCTAC
>JAZNFV010000037.1:0-12924 GCA_045576155.1 Tidjanibacter sp. | reverse complement strand
CGTTTTAGTGAGGACTTGCCAACGTTAACAAAAGTAAAGGATATAGTGGAGAAAGAGTTACCAAAGCGAGCAAGTGTCAATAAGTATATGCTAACTCATTTGTTAAGATATATTGAAGGAGCAATATCTCGGGCAAGTGGCGAAAACGAGGCGATTAATCCCGATAATTAGCAACCAAATGATGTTTCATTATACTATGTTTGACAGTAAATATGTTAATGAAGCGAGGCTTCACGAAAGTTGTATTTATTTTCAACCTTTCTCAAAGCTAATGTGAATATTGTATGTGAATCGAGCGGCTTTGTCGGCAGCTCGATTTATTTCTTATGCTTTTGATAGAGCATCTTTTGTGATGCCCATTTTCAACTTATACTTATTGTCTGCCTTTATACGAATATGTGCCATCTTTCGTGTGGATATATACTTGCGATCAATGCCACACAAGTCATCATACTCTTTCTGTGTCAGCTTGTCCAAATCATCCATCTCCAATAGGATATCAGGGTGCAGTTGGCGGTAATAATATGCCCCCGATCGGACCGACTTACCTGTGCAACAATTGTGTATTGCCGATTTGTTTTCGTGTGTCAATTCAGTGGCGCAGTGCAGCGAGCGAACAATCGCCACCAATACCCTTACCTCATTGAATATTAGTACCTTGCACGGCCTTCTAAATTTACTCCTTCTCATTTGCGTTGTGATTTAATAGTTTAGACTATTAATAGAGTAGGAGTATTTTCGGCTTTTGGTTGGTAATAATTGTGTGAAATTCATTATCTTTGTGAAATAATAGAAGATATAAAGGCTTATGAAAAACCTATATTTATTTAGCATTCTTTGCTTTTTAGCATTTGTTCAATGTACTCCCAAGATGTATGATGCGCAGCGTGAACAAGAGTATATAAAAGCTGATAGCACCCTGTGGGCAGAGTATGAGGCTGAAGGAGAAAGATTAGCTGAACTATACGCAGAAAATGAGGATTCCCTATACATTAAGGCTGTCGAATTAGAGGCATACGCAGACCGCAAAAACAAAGAACTTGCAATCGAATACTCCGTGACACCGAGCGGACTTAGACGCTGTTTTATGCTTAGATTAGACATCGGAAAGGATACCCTGCAAGATATTTTGTCAAACCTTCCACGCGACCTTCGCAAGTCGCAATGTGCCAAAGCAATCAAAGCACATATAGCAACTGAGCAGATTGAAGCAGGAATGAAGTTTGTTCCCATTGATGTTGTTGATGCTGATGGAGGCAAATTTGCTTGGAATGAGCACCGCAATAAAAATATCTTGCTTATCTATGGTGGTTTGGGTTGTATGGGACGCTCTGGTCGTAGAGAACTTGCTGCTTTGCGCAAGGAATATGCCGAGGATAACCTTGCAATAGTTGTCTATTATTCTGTTAGCTCTCTTGAGGAGCTGAAGGAGTTTCGCAACCAATATTCCGATGACTATATATTTATATCTGAATTGATGCCAGATTATTCACCTTTTAAGATAAAATATGGGGTGCAGTCTACTCCAACTTGTTTTGTTATAGACAAAAGCGGAACGGTTGTACTTAAAATTGTCGGATTTGATGTAGAGCAAGTAAAAGAAAAAATAGATAACTAAGATAAGGTAATAGTTCATATTGTCGATAATCCATTTGAGAAGACTTAGAACTATCTACTAAACACACCAATGGCGACTGCTCAAAGAGTGGTCGCCATTGCTATTTAATACAGGTCACATAGTAATTTGCCCTCGAATTAACACACTACTCTGTGAGGAGTTGATCATCGTCAGCAATCATTGTTTATTACTGTTTATCAAATAATTGGACCGTATTTGAGCCTCAGCTTCGTAAGGCTCTTATTACCAATAACTTCTGTTTTATGCATCGGCAAGTAACTAACGCCCTCTAACGCCCACAGATAAACGCTAACGCCTACAAATAGCAACATAAAATCCTATAAAAATAGACGAATAAATCCCGAAAGTGAATGATATACTTTCGGGATTTTTTTGTGGCTTAACGAGGTTATATGGCCGATACGCTACTGGGATATCATGACCTATTTGATACTCCTGTTTTTGTAGGTAACTATCTCTCTGACACTACATTGCCTTTTGCGTCGAGCAAGTACCACTCATAGCTGTCGTACTCCTGCACCTCGAACAGTTCTTCTGAGAGCATATTGATATCCGAGTAGATTGCAGGTGTGATAGGCTCGCCCGTAATACGGTTCATAATACCGTAGCTGTTCATTACCTCGTACTTCACAAAGTCGGCAAAGGCATATTGTATTTCTCCACACTCATTGTACCCAATCGGATAGTTGAGATAGTATGTGTTGTCAAACATAAATGGTTGCACAATTTTACCCTCAAAGTCCACCTGCCATTGCTTGCCACCCTTCGTAAGCACAAAGCCATCGGGAAGAACACGGACATAACCATACTCAGCAAGATAGGCCATAGTGCAATCGGCATTGAGAACGCCGTGCTTACCGTCCTTGACGATTACACGACAACCGCTTGTATGGGGAGCCCAAATCTCATCGTAAGCAGGCTCTACGACCCAATTACCACTCTTGTCAATCAAGCCTATATAGCCCTCTTCATTGGTCATAATGCAATATCCATTGTGGAACACATAGCCCATATCCCACGAACTACACGTTTCGGAATAGTCAAATTGGAAGGGGATTACAAGCTCGTTCTGTGGGTTGATGAAGCCAATCTTATCATCCTTCATAACTGCTGCCAATCCTTCGGAGAATACCCAAGCCTTACGATAGTCGTTAGCCTTGGCATCGATAACAATGCGACCTGTGTTTACATTGATATAGCCACGCCTACCGGGGAGGGCATAAACCGCAAGGCTATCTTCGGGTGCAGCCGTACTAACCCAAGAAAGTCTTGGGGTTGTATAGCGCTCTATTTCGGAGTTATAGACACGGAAAGTATCATCTCTAAAACCGCGCACTTCAACTCCTTTCGACAAATCCTTATCATTCCAATACCACCTACCCCACGCATTGTCGATATAGGAGCAGATGATGATAATGGCAAATGCCGAAGCGAAAGTTACCATCAATGTGCCCAAAACGCAACGCACCCATTTGGCACGTCTGTTCCACCAGTTACGGATTGTGCGCCACACAAGGCGACCAAAAGCAATAATTGCTGTAAAAATCAAGGCTACCACACCGAGCAGAGCCTGAAAAATTTGTTTGAGATGTTTCATAGTGTTAGTCTAATTTATTTTTGTTTGCATAAGTTTTATTGCTTGGTTGTTAATAAAAGATGTTGTTCATTTTGTAGTATAGAGTGTAAAGTTGTTGTAAATCTATCAATGAAAATAAGGATATGTGTCGATTCTCTCCGCCACCCAACACCTAACCTATCTCTGCGCGGAGATTCTGTCTATTCTCGCTAAGAGAGCCACTTACAACTTAACTCTTTGGGCAAAGAGCTGTGGACATCGTTTACTAACGACCAACCGATTAAATTATATGTAATAGTTAAATCCAGTGGTTGAATTGAATATATTTTGTACCTTTACAAAAAATTTGCACACAATGACCACCTACATATCCGACATAGCGCACTACAATGAGGTGCTCGCACGAGTGGCGGGTGTTAAACATTCGCTCGCCATTGGTACGGCCGATATCAAAGACCTCTATGTGAAGGTCGGGGCGGGCAGTGAGCCGTTCCTTGCGGTACTCGATAAACTCATCAGGCGAGGTGTGGAGGTGAGGCTATTGCACGCCAAAGAGCCCGGGCCGAACTTTCGGGCCGACTTCGACAAATACCCTATGTTAATCAAGAAGCTACAACGACGACTCTGTCCGAGAGTCCATTTCAAGCTGATGATTTTCGACTGCGAGGTGGCCTACATCGGCTCGGCAAACCTTACGGGTGCGGGCATAGGTATGAAGTCCGACGGCAAGCGCAACTTCGAGGCGGGCATTCTGACCGACAATCTTGCGTTGGTCGATGCCGCTGCCGACCATTTCAACTCCGTATGGTCGGGCGAACATTGCAAAACCTGCAAGCGCAAAGCCTACTGTGGCGACCGAATCAAATAATAATTAGGTAGCAACAGAGTATGTGCAGCAATAGGATTGAACTAATTAGAGCCACCTGCGTGGCCGACAACAACCTAAACCATAGGCTCTCCTCGCTCTACGATGCCAACTGGGACATCTGTCGCAAACTAATGGCCGACTTTCAAACGCAGGGCTACGAGTTGGCCAATCCCTACCTTCTTGCCGCCTCCGACAACTACCCGAGTGCAGCACACAAGGTTATGTGTTTGGGTAAGGAGACCCAAGGCTGGGGAGGCGAATTTACCAACGAGCCAACAATCAAGGAGTTGCAGCAACTCTACACCCTCTACATCTATCACGAGCAGGGCAATGGGGCGGCCTTTCATAACTTTGTGGGTTGGCTCAGTTCGCTTTCGCCCAACGTGGCGGTCATACCCAACAACATCGTGAAGATTGGCAAGAGAAGCACCAACGGCTACTACAAGCTCGTAGCCAACCGACTGCACGAGCAGATGAATTTGCTCCGCGAAGAGATTGCGATTCTAGCGCCTACGCTTATTGTTTGCCCAACGAGCAACTTAGACGCCTACAACGCCCCACTCCACCAGTTGTTGGGCGACTACGAGGAGAGGGTATTGCAACAAGAACTCTTTGTATCCGAAAGACGCTACGAAGCCTTCGCTGACATACCGTTTATTATGTTACCCCACCCGCAAGGGAAAACACGCGAGGATATGGACAGCGTGAAACGGATTGTGGCAAAATATATTTTGGGTTAATAATTTTTCGCCTCACTTGTATGGAATTCAACTAAAATAGGTATCTTTACGCTCGTTTTTGACAAAGCAACCAATTTCACAAGAAAGCAGAGTGTTGATTATGAATTTCACAGGTATCATTGTAGGTCTTGCGACCTTTCTTATTATAGGTATTTTCCACCCCATTGTCATCAAAGCAGAGTATTATCTTGGGACAAGGTGCTGGTGGATGTTTCTCATTGCGGGCATAATTTTTTGTATTCTCTCTTTCGTTGTGGACAACCTTATTGCCTCGACCATACTTGGTGTTACGGCATTTTCGTCGTTTTGGGGCATTTTGGAGCTAATCCACCAGAGGGGGCGCGTCAATAAGGGATGGTTTCCCGAAGGCCCGGGACATCGCAAGTAGTTGTCGGTCATTGGCCATTGGCTCTGCGCCTACTGCACAAGATAAACTCTCAAACAAAATAAAACGCGGGTATCTTTTTTAATACCCGCGTTTTATTATTAGACCATTTATTATTGGACTTAGGTCTTTTGACGTCAGACGTTAGACGTTAGACATTTATAAACCTATCTACCAGTTCTTTAACCAGCTCAGGATTCTCTTTGAGCCTCTCGCGCAGATTGGCATCGTCGTGAGCACGCAGCATCTTTATCCAGCCATCAATAAGACTGCTACCAAAGACACTCTTCGACTCGAAGATACCACGCTTAGCCTCCAAAGCATCGGCCGACATAGCACACGAATCGGGCAGATGGTCAAGGCGCTCAGCGATAGCCTTATGCTCCTCGTGGAAAATATTGACACCCACGTAACGCTCATCGGCATAGGCCACAGCATCCTCCATCTCGAAGCCATAGCGAGCAGCAGCCACCAAGCCTGCAAGCAGCAGATATACATCGGCCGAGCCATCGGGGCAGCGGAACTCAACGGTCTGTTTGTCGGTTGCCTCGCTTACCTCGAAGTTGTCGTTGGGGTTGGCATCCCTAATCATATCGCCTGCACCGCTTGTCCAGCCCAGAGGCACACGCACGAGCACCGAGCGGTTTCTGTCGCCCCAGCAGATGTTGGTAGGTGCTTCCTGATGAGGCACAAGGCGGAGGTAGGAGGTGGGGTTGGTGTTGCCAAAGGCGGTAAGCGCATCGGCCGAGTAGAGTATGCCGGCAATAACCTTCTTGGCCACATCGCTCAGCTTGCCGTCGGCCAGATACATATTCTTGCCATCCTTAACCACTTTGGTATGGATGTGCATACCACTACCAGCCTTACCAACGGTAATCTTGGGAGCGAAGGTAAGCAGCACACCGTAGCGGTAGGCGAGCTCGCGCAGAATCCACTGAGCAATAAGCAGTTGGTCGGCAGCCTCCTCCACATCGACAGGCAGGAACTCAATCTCGTTCTGCTCGTACATCATTCCATCCACCTCGAAATTACCCACCTCGCTGTGGCCATATTTAATGCGTCCGCCTGCCTCGGCAATAGCTTTCATTGCCTCGCGACGCATATCGCCCCACTTGCAGAATGGGCCACTCTCGTGGTAGCCACGTTGGTCGGGGGTAACATAAAGCTCGTCGGTAGGGCTGACAACGTAGTACTCCAACTCGCCCATAGCGTGGAACTCCATACCGGTGAGCTTTTTGAACTCGTTGTGGGCACGACGGAGGGCTTGGTCGGGCGAGGAGGCAAAGGGCTTGCCATCTTTGTCGTAGAAGCCGCAGAGTATGTCGAGCGTTGGTATCTCGCTAAAAGGGTTTAGGAAGGCGGTACGGTAGCGAGGGATAACATAGAGGTCGCTTGCTCCGGCCTGCACAAAATTGGGGAAGAGGCTCGAACCATCGACTCTCTCGCCATAGGTAAGGATTGTATCGAGGTAGTCGAGGTCGTTGATTATGAAGTTGAGCGATTTGAGCCTGCCATCGGCTGCGGCATAGCGGAAATTAATCATCTGGATTTGGTTTTCCACAACATAGCGCACGATGTCGGCTTTGGTAAACTCCTTAGGTTCTTTCTGCAAGAAACGCACCAATGGGTTGGGATGAACGCTATACTTATTCATAATTAGTAGTAGTTTATTGATTATTATGGTTATTGTCTATGAGAACAAAGTTACATTTTTTGCGGTAAAAAACAAAATTAACCCCGATAAGATATAATTTTATCAATTGTTTTCGTATATTTGTAGAAATCATATATCACACATTTATATCAACTATGGAAACTTGGTACATTTGGGCCATTGTGGCCGCACTTCTAATCATTGGAGAGATTTTCACATCGGGCTTTGCGCTTGTCTGTTTTGCCATTGGTGCTGTTGGCGGAGCTATTGCCGACGCGGCGGGTGCTTCGCTCGAATGGCAACTTGGCGTATTTATATTGGCTACTCTTGTGGCATTCTTGGCCGTTAGACCTCTGCTTAGGAAACTCTCTGCCAAAGACGAAATTGCCACCAATGCCGACGCTCTGATTGGCCGCACCGCCAAAGTAACCGAGTGCATCGAGGTGGATGGCACTGGCAGGGTTGCTATCGACGGCGACATTTGGCAGGCTGTAAGCAACGAGAGCACCGACATCGTAGAGGGCGAGAAGGTGGAAATCATCTCGCGCGACAGCATCATCCTCACCGTTAAGCGCAAATAATCAAACACATACACACTTAATACCTACTCACTATGACATCTATTCTGACCGTTATCATTGCACTGGCAATCATTGTGGTTATCTATGTGCTCTCGGGTCTTACCATCGTACAGCAGAGCGAGACTTGCATCGTTGAGCGACTTGGTAAGTACAACAAAACACTCACTTCGGGTATCAACATCATCTGGCCCATACTCGAAAAACCACGCCGCATCTACACCCGCCACACCCAGCAAGATTGGAATGGCAATGTTGTGGTTTCGTTCCGCTACACCTCGCGCATCGACCTCCGCGAGCAGGTCTATGACTTCCCCGAGCAGAACGTTATCACCAAAGACAACGTAACAACACGCATCAACGCCCTGCTCTACTTCCAGATTGTAGATGCAGTAAAGGCTGTCTATGAGATTAACAACCTGCCCAACGCTATTGAGAAACTCACTCAGACCACTCTGCGTAACGTCATTGGCGAGTTGGAGCTTGACGAAACGCTCACCTCGCGCGATACTATCAACGCCAAGTTGCGCAACGTGCTCGACGAGGCCACCAACAAGTGGGGCGTTAAGGTCAATCGTGTAGAGTTGCAGGACATCACTCCCCCATCGACCGTGCGCGACGCTATGGAGCAGCAGATGCAGGCCGAGCGTGAGAGGCGTGCCAAGATTCTGCGTGCCGAGGGCGAGAAGCAGTCGGCTATTCTCCAATCGGAGGGCGAGAAGCAGTCGCAAATCAACTACGCTGCTGCCGAGAAGGAGGCACAGATTCTCAAAGCTCAGGGCGAGGCCGAGGCCAAAGTGCTCCAAGCCAATGCCGAGGCCGAGGCTATCCGTCGTGTAAGCGAGGCTATCTCCTCAACCAAGACCGACCCCGCCACCTACCTACTTGCTGTGAAATACATCGAGACTCTGCGTGAGATGGCAAGCGGTCAGGATAGCAAAACCGTCTATATGCCCTACGAGGCCAGCTCCATACTTGGCTCATTAGGCAGCATAAAAGACCTCTTCCCCGGCGCAAAATAGGCCGCAGATTTAGGACACTTTGTCTGCCAGAATAAAAGTCGCCCTCCACTGCGGAGGGCGACTTTTATATATTCTCGAAATAATATTTACTTCTGCTTGGTACGGTAGGCGCAAGAGAATTTACCCTTACTCATACCGTTGAGCTTATTGCGCAGGAGCGTCTTGCGGAGGGTCGAAAGGCGGTCGGTAAAGACAATGCCGTCGAGGTGGTCGTACTCGTGCTGAACAACGCGAGCAGGCCAGCCGGTAAGTTCCACGTCGTGCTCCACGAAGTTCTCGTCGAGGTAGTTGATGCGGATAGTCTCGGGGCGATAGACATCCTCGTGGATGCCGGGCACAGAGAGGCAACCCTCATTCAACAGCACCTCCTCCTCACTCACTTCGTAAATCTCGGGGTTGATAAAAACCTTCTTGAAGTCGGTTGCTGTCTTATCGACATCAGCAAAGGGAGTTGCATCCACCACAAAAAGCCTTATATCTTTGCCAATCTGAGGAGCGGCCAAGCCAACGCCATCAGTGGCATACATTGTGGCAAACATATCTTCGATGAGCTTGGGCAGTTCGGGATAGTTCTCATCAATCTCCTCGCACTCTTTGCGAAGCACACCCGAACCGTAGATGTAAATCGGATAAATCATATCTAAACTGATGCTTATATTTCCTAATTAAATTGTTGATTTGTATTGCAGCGAATCCATATAGCTCTGCAAGATAATCGTTGCCGAGATTTTATCCACAACGGCTTTATCTCTGCGGGCCATTTTCTTCATACCGCCGTCAATCATTGCACGATGAGCAAGCACCGAGGTAAACCTTTCGTCGTGCAACTCCACACGACACTGGGGGTAGGATTTACGCAGTCGCTCAACGAAAGGCTCTATGGCCTTCCACGAGTCGCTTGGCGTGCCGTCCATACGCGAGGGTTTGCCCACTACAATAATATCAACGTCGCCAGAGGCCATATATTGCCTGAGCCACCCCTCCAACTGCGAGGTAGCCACCGTCTCCAATCCGCCTGCAATGATGCGTAGCGGGTCGCTAACGGCAATGCCTGTGCGTTTTAGTCCGTAGTCTATGGCCAAAATTCTTCCCATAATTGACCGCAAAGATACAAATTCTCTTGGGAAAACTCTCCAACTATCCAAACAAAAATATACCTTTGCCAGCGCATAACAACTCACACATTTTAGGGCAGAACAAACATTATGGTTGATTTTCTAATAGAATGGGGTTACATTGGCCTCTTCATTGCGGCATTTCTGGCGGGTAGTGTTGTACCATTCGCCTCGGAGGTTGTCTTGGGCGTACTGGTCGAGATGGGCTCCGACCCAGTGGTGTGTCTGGTGGCCGCCTCGGTGGGCAACACTCTTGGTGGCGCAATGTGCTACTGGCTGGGCTGGCTGGGCAACTTGGAGCGCATTGAAAGGTGGCTTGGAGTGAGCAGCGACAAACTCAACCGCGTGGCCGACAAGGTTAGGCGTTATGGTGCTTGGATGGGCCTGCTGAGCGTAGCGCCGATTGTGGGTGAGGCTATTGTGGTGATGCTTGGTATGGTTAAGGCAAACCCGCTGTGGACTACGGTGGCTATATTTGTGGGCAAAACAGTGCGCTATCTGCTAATAATCCTCGGACTTATGGGTGTCCACTTACTTATGTAAGTGGCGAAGGATAGAATAAAATTTTAGCCCAAGAGAACATCCTATCAAATAAAAGCCTACCTTTGCACCCGATTCCACAGGCTGACTCACACAACAGCCATTTTGCCCACAGCAATGCGCGACAAACGGTTACTGAGGCCAAGCATTTGCGGAACCACCCTTCTAAGCAGAAGAACACATTAGGTTAAGTTAGGTAAACTCATCACAAAAGATTCAAACCACATAATTTTATAGGCTTATGAAAAATTACACCTTCCTCAGTCTATTCAAAAAGTACTCCACAGCGAGTTTCTGGCTTATTGCCGCAACCGTTCTTGCACTCATCTGTGCCAACACCCCTCTGAAAGAGTGGTACTTCGGCCTCTTGGAGATGCCCGTATCGGTATCGTTTGGCGACTTCAACATATTCTCCCACCACGGCGAACCTTTCAGCTTTCAGGTGCTCATCAACGACTTCCTGATGGCCATATTCTTCCTCTCGGTGGGTTTGGAAATCAAGCGCGAGATACTCGTGGGCGAGCTATCTTCCATCCGCAAAGCCATCCTTCCTATTATTGGTGCTTGCGGTGGTATGCTTGTGCCCGTACTCATCTTCCTGCTGGCTTGCCCCGGCGAGGCAGCAATGATGCGCGGTGCAGCCATCCCAATGGCTACCGACATTGCCTTCTCGCTTGGTGTGCTCTCGATGTTTGGCAAGAGAGTACCCATTGGTCTTAAAGTTTTCCTCACAACCCTTGCTGTGGCCGACGACCTCGGAGGTATTCTTGTGATTGCAATTTGCTACACCTCGGAGATTGCTTGGCAGTGGATGATTCTGGCCATCTTGGCTGTGGTTGCAATGCTCATAGCCAACCACTACAACGTCAAGAGCAAAACCTACTACCTGATTGCAGGCGCAATTATGTGGTATGCAATGCTCAACTCGGGCATCCACGCAACCATTTCGGGTGTGGTGGCAGCCCTCTGTATCCCCGCCAGCATCGGCAAAGGCACTCGCTACTACATCGAGCGCATCCGTAACAACATCAGCGAGTTCCCCATTGTGGAAGTTACCGACAAGCACCAAACCGTCGTTTTCAGCAACGACGAGATTCAAATGCTCAAAAGTGTGGAGTCGGCTGCCGACCACCTCATCAGCCCTCTGCAACACCTCGAAGACGACCTCAGAGAGTTTATCAACTACATCATCCTGCCTCTGTTTGCATTTGCCAATGCGGGCGTATATTTGGGCGATGTAGCCTTCTCGGACATCTTCTCGGGCGTCAGCTTGGCCGTTATCCTCGGCTTGGTTGCAGGTAAGTTCTTGGGCGTATTTACCTTCTCGTGGGTGGCCATTAAGGCCAAAATCGCCACAATGCCTACGGGCGTGTCGTGGAAATCGTTTGCAAGTGTCTGCGTACTCTGCGGTATTGGCTTTACGGTGTCGATGTTTATTGCCGACTTGGCCTACTCGCCACTGGGTGCCGATGGTCGCACAATGCTCGACCACGCCAAGCTCGGTATCCTCTGTGGCACTATAATCTCGGCTCTTGTGGGCGCTCTGCTACTCAACCGCACACTCCCCAAAGAAGAGAAAGAGCAAAAATAAGAGGCCGACAACTGATAACTGATAACTGATAACCGACAACTCAAATACGGCTATGGCAACAACGCCCGACTACATAGAGTTCGTTATGGACTCGCTTGAAGCGGCACGCACAGGGCTCGACCTCTGGTACAGGCCAATGTTTGGCGAGTACTGCATCTATGCGGGCGAGAAGCCACTGGTATTTGTGTGCGACAACACAGTATTTGTTAAGGTTATCGACTGCGTAGCCCCGCTACTGGCCGATGCAGAGCGTCGCCCACCCTTCCCCGGAGCAAAGAATTTTGTGGTGCTCGACATCGAGGATTACGACCTTTGTCGTGAGGTTTTCATCCTGCTGAGCATCCACAAGCCTATGCCCAAGCCCAAAAAGCGTAAACAAAAACCACCACAACGATGACGACTCTCACCACCCCACGACTCTCGCTCCGCCCTTGGCGTGAGGAGGAGGCCGACATTATGTTTCGCTGGGCCTCTAACCCTGCCGTTGGCCCAATTGCCGGGTGGCCCGTTCATCGCAGCATAGAGGAGAGCCGAGAGATAATCCGCACCGTATTCTCCGCCCCCGAGACCTACGCCATAGTATTGCGCTCAACAGGCGAGCCGATAGGCAGTGCAGCCATAAAGAGTGGCGACCATCTCTCGCCCTCATTAAAACCTCTTGGAGGCGCAGAACTCGGCTACTGGTTGGCTGAGCCTTACTGGGGGCAAGGGCTTATGACTGAGGCTGTTGGTGCGCTCATCGACCGAGCCTTCAACACACTGGGCTACAACACGCTCTGGTGTGGCTACTACGAGGGCAACCTCCGCTCCTGCCGAGTGATGGAAAAGTGTGGTTTCACACCCCACCACACCGAATACGACAAGCCCACCCTGCTGGGCGACAATCGCACCGAACATTTTATGGTGTTGCACAAAGGTAGGGATGAAGAATAACTGATAACTGATAACTGATAACTGTTTGCGGGTCGGTTTGGTCGTGATTACGTCGTTACGAGCCACACTGACGGTGGCTCTTCACTCCGTGATCACTGGGTGGAAGTGACTGAGAGATAAATAGAGGCCTCGCCGATGGCGAGGTTTCTTTTGTATATTAAGGGCTGTTTGTGAGGCGAGGCGAGGTGGTCGTGATTACGTCGTTACGAGCCACACTGGCGGTGGCTCTTCACTCCGTGATCACTGGGTGGGGGTGACTGAGAGATAAATAGAGGCCTCGCCG
>JAZNFV010000036.1:0-29887 GCA_045576155.1 Tidjanibacter sp. | reverse complement strand
TCTTGGGGCAAGGTTGTGCTCTACCAACTGAGCTATTTCCGCATTATGTGAAAGTGCTCCACGGAGCTAAATCCGTTTTGCGAGTGCAAATATAGTGGCTTTTTTATTCTTCGCAAAAAATTTCTGAGTTTTTTTTCAATTATTTGCACTCGGTTTTCTCAACTTGCTGATTGTTAGTGGGTATGGTGGTAGGATATTTTCTTATGTGTTGTTGTGTGCCATTACTTTTTGTTTTTGCCTTGTGGTCATAATTTGGTTTTATATTTTTTTTGTTAATTTTGTAAGGCTATTACTAATTTGTGAATAATTATGGAACCCCGTAAGTATCAATTTAACAATTCGACCATTACAATTATATTTGGAAACCTTTTGGAATCCAAAGCTGATGTGATAGTGAGTTCTGACGATTCAGAAATTTCAATGGGTGGAGGTGTTTCGGGAGCTATTCGTAAAGCAGGAGGTGAGATCATAAGGATTGATGCTCAGAAGAAGGCTCCCATCACTCTTGGAGACGTGGTTGTTTCAAGCTCAGGCGCTTTGGTTAATCAGAAGTTTGTATTCCATTGTGTGACATTGGCTTATGAAGATAGGGCTGATTTGCAAAAAAAACTCTCCCAGAGGGAGGATTTGCAGGTTTTTATCATTCAGCATTCGGTAAATAAGTGTTTCTCATTGCTTCACGCACTCGAGCTTAGTAGCATAGCATTCCCTTGTATTGGAGCAGGAGCGGCTCATTTCCCAATTGCAAAGGTTGCTGAGGTTATGGCAGATGCTATTTCCGCAAATTTAATGAAGACGCAGAAACAACTCAATGTGGAATTATATCTATTTGATAGATTTAATCAAAAGACTGATATGGACTACATTGATATGTTCGAACATTTTGCAGTCAAGTCGGCGATTGCAAAACAAGTGTTAGATGAAGAGGCTAATATGGCAAGATCGCACAAGGAAGATTTGCCTAATGTAAATGGTGAAGTAGTTATTCCGAAGCGAGAAGATATGACTCATAAGGTATTTATTAGTTATTCGAGCAATGATAAGGAGTATGCTAATAGTATTACTAAGCTGTTAAAGAAGCAAAATATTCCTTATTGGATAGACGAAACAGGTATTTTTAGCGGGGAGAATTTCAAGGAGGTTATAGTAGATGCGATAGACTGTTCCGAGGTGGTGATATTTATGTCGTCCGCTAACTCTAATGATTCTTATTATGTGAGGAGAGAGATTAGCTATGCTGTATGGAAAAGGAAGGTTGTCATTCCTATAATGTTGGATGATGCCCCGTATGCCAAAAGTATTAGGCTTGACATTGCAGACATAAGTCAAATACAATTTAATAGTCCGGATTTTGAATCGAAGTTGATAAATAGTCTAGCCTTGCATTTGTGTTGAAAATTAGGTCGAATGATGGCGTAGGTGGTGATAAAGCGAATATGCATAGTGATTTATAATAAAGTGGTTACATTTTCTTAATTTTGTGACACACAAATTTTGGGGAAATATGAAGTTTTTTGTTCCATTTTTGGCTCTATTGCTAATCTCGTGCGGGTCGGCACGAACCACCGACAAGTTGTTGGCCGAAGTGTGGCAAAGCGACCAAGATGTGCGTCATCAGATGTTGGCTCTGACCAAAGCATTTGAGGCAGAACAGCGACCCGAACTGCTTGATTCTATGGTTGTTGCTGTTGAGCGGATGGAGGCTGTGGATAGTCGAAATATGGCCATAGTCGATAGCCTTTTGCAGCGAGGCGTACCGCATGGTCTTACGGCTCAATCGTACAAAACCATCTGGATTGTCATCGACCACGCTCCTCTGGAAAAGCAGGTGCAATACTTGCCATTGGTGGAGCAAATGGCCTCCGATGGGGTGGTTGGTAGGGATGAGTATGCCATACTTTTCGATAGGGTGTTGATGGGCTGGAACAAGCCGCAACGCTATGGTAGTCAGTCTGTTCAGTTTGGCGAGGCGGGCCACTTGCAACTCTATTTGTGGCCTGTCGAGAGTCCCGATTTGCTCGATTCGTTGCGAGCTTCGGTTGGCTTGTCGCCAATGTCGGAGTATCTACAATTATTGTCGGACACAGCGGGCGCGGAGGTGGTTTTCGACCCTGCTATAACGGTCGAACAGCTTGTTGCTATGCGCCAGAGGGCCACTGAGGAGTTCGGTGAGTAGGTGACAAAGCGTTGCAAGAAGTGGCTCTGCCGAGAAAGTTGTAGCATCAATTTTGCAAATTCCATTATTATAGGTATCTTTGTAGGTTAATTGCACTTTTGTGGCTTTATGAAAAGAGGCAGAGTTGTTGGATTTTTCGTTGCGGTGGTTGCGATGTTTGTGACCTCCTGCATTGTCGTTGATGAGTTTGAGCCCAAGCAACGCACGCAGATTGAGAACTATCTCAAAAACGGCAAGAAGGATTACTTTGTCACCTCCGACAGTGCCTTTGTTGTGCTCGAAGGCAATAGGCTTTTGGCCGTCGGCGAGCCTCGTCCAAAGGGTGCTGAGAAGGACGACAGGGTGGAGTTTAATGTTGAGGCCTATACATTTAGCTCCTCGCCTGCAACCTATCCCTACTACACCAACAAGCGCTACCTTGCCGAGCAGCTCTCCGCAACGCTCGACACCTCCTATTGGGATTTCGAGCCATATAGCATTAGGTTAGGCCACGACGAGATAATAAACGGCCTCGAAGAGGCGTTAGTAGGTAGCATTGTTGGCGACTCCATATTGGTATTTCTGACCTCCTCGTTGGCCTATGGGTCGGCAGGTATGGGTGCAGTGCCAAAGAATACGGCTGTGATGATGATTCTCACTGTTGAGGATTTGGAGCAGTAGGGTGGAGCGTAGCACACCGATGAAGAACGAATTAGAATTGGAAAAGATTATATATGAACATTTTGCGAACTATATTTAGGAGCCTTGCAGTGGCTGTGGTGGTTGCATTTGCGGCCGCTGGTTGTGCCACTCCCAGCTCAATGGAGTACTCCGAGTTGGAGGCGCAGTCGCTGAGGGCTTGGATGGATAAGAATTATAAGGGTTGGGAGAACGACCCCGACTGGATGCGTACCGACGATGGGGTTTACATCCACTGGATGAAGCGCTCCGACCTGCCTGCTCCTGCCGACACGATTGTCAAGGAGGGCAACTGGGTGAGGATTGACTACACGGGTAAGACCCTCGATGGCGACATTTTCTACACTCGCAATGCGGGAGTGGCCAAGATTCAGGGTACTTACAGCCGCCGCACCCACTATGTGGACGATTTTGTCTATCTCTACTCCGAGAACGCATCGCTGCCCAAGGGTACATTTCAGGCTCTGACGAATATGAAGGTGGGCGATATGACCCGCGTGGTGATGCCTTCGGATATGTATAGGGGCTCGAATGGTTATAACGACACCAATGTTGGCTACAATGGCCAGTGGGGTATAAGTGGCGATGTGCCGGTGATTATCGACTCGCTGACTATTGCCGAGGTGTCGGAGGACCCCATTACGCTCGAAAATAAGCAGGTCAATAAGTTTGCTGCCGATAGGTGGAGACTTACTGAGGCCGATACGGTTTCAAAGGGCTTGTATGTTCAGCTTATGACCCCCTTCCCTGTTAAGCGCGACTCGGTGGTGTCGAGCACCAAGACCGATTCGGTGCTGACTTGCTACTATAAGGGCTATTTCCTTGACGGCTTTGTTTTCGATAGCAACATCGACTCGGTTCAGATGAGAGCTTGGGGCGAGGTGGTCAATAAAGGCCCTATGGAGTGGGATATGAAAAAGACCTCTATGATTGAGGGCTTCAAGGAGGCTTGTGTTAGGGCTTGCTACGGCGACCGCCTGAGGGTTGTGTTTACTTCGGCCTATGGCTATGGCATCTCGGGTAGCGCTGCGAGGGCTGTTACTCAGTCGTCGAGCAGCAGCGACTCGTCGGACGATATGATGGCCTACTACAACTATCTCAACTATTATAGCTATATGAATAGTATGTATGGTGGTGGTTATGGCTACGGAGGCTATGGTAATTACTACAACAACTACTATAACTCCTATTACAACCCCTACTACTACAACTACTACAACAACCTGAACTCCTCGTCGTCGGATTCTTCTTCGACTGAGGACGAAGAGGAGGAGGTAAAGGTGTCGATTTCTACGGAGATATTGCCCTTCACACCACTTGTTTTTGAGATTTGGGTGTGCGCCGACGACGGCTCAGCCGAAGCTCCCGAGAATAATACTTTGTAAGTTTCACATAAAAATACGCGGGTATCTTTTTTGATACCCGCGTTCTTTATGTGAAAGTCTAACGTCTAAGGTCTAATGGCCTTAATGGCCTTAATGGCCTTAAAGGCTTTAAGGGCTTTAAGGGCTTTAAGGGCTTATAGACCTCTCCCTAAACTCCTTAAATTCCCTAACCTCCCTTTCAACTCTCAATTTTCCATTTTCAATTCTCAATTCTTAGAATAGTCGTGTGAGGTCGTTGAAAGTGGCGTAGAACATCAGCGCAAAGAGCAGGAACATACCCACAGCTTGGGCCACCATCATAAACTTATCGCTTGGTTTGCGGCCCGTAATCATCTCAATCAGGATAAATAGGGCGTGGCCTCCGTCGAGTGCGGGTATAGGCAGCACGTTCATCACTGCCAAGATGACCGACAGCAGGGCGGTTATCTTCCAGAAGTATTGCCAATTCCACTCATTGGGGAATATGCTGCCAATAGATATTGGGCCACCCAGAGCTTTATACATCTCGGTCTTGGGCTGCACAATCATTTTCAGTTGTTTCCAGTAGTCGCCCATCTCCTCCACAACACGCTCAGCGCCACGAGGTATGGCCTGCCAGAGTGTGTAGTCGTGGGTGCGCACAGGGATGTAGGAGGGCGAGGCAAGCGACACACCAATCTGGCCCTCGCTCGATACGGCCACCTCCACGTTCTCCACCTGCTGCCCCTCGGCTCTCTCCACGCTCAGCACGACGCTCTCCCCGGCGTGGGATTTGAGTATGGGGCTCACTTGGTCGTAGAAGCGGGCCTCAGCCCCCTCCACACCAACGATTCTGTCGCCTGCGGTAAGTCCTGCCGCCTCAGCACCCATACCTTCGGCCACGCCGCCCACCTCAAAGGGTATGCGCAGAGTGACAAAGTCGGTCTGCTCCGAGAGTTCCATAACGCTCAGTACGGGCACCTCTATTGCAACCCTCTCTCCCTCACGCTCAACAACGGTGGTTTTGTCTTGCTCAATCAGCAGCAGAGGCATAATTTTGGCAAAGTCCTCTACCGGCTTGCCGCCTATGGAGATGATTTTGTCGCCATCTTTGAATCCGAGCTCTTCGGCATAGGCGTTGTAGTCGTAGCCATAGGGCATCTCGCTGTTGGAGATATACTTTTCGCCCCAAGTGTAGCTTATGCCGACATAGATAGCAAAGGCCAACAGCACATTCATCATCACTCCACCGAGGATGATGATAAGGCGTTGCCAAGCGGGCTTGCTGCGAAACTCCCAGCTCTGGGGCTCGCCTTTAAGACCCTCGGTGTCCATACTCTCATCAACCATACCGGCCAACTTGGCATAGCCACCAAAGGGCAGCCATCCCACACCATACTCCGTCTCGCCCCAGCGCCAACGCACCCAGGGCTTGCCAAAGAATACGCGGAACTCATCGACCCTCACGCCAAAGAGTTTACCAAACATAAGGTGTCCCAGCTCGTGAATCATCACAAGCAGGGTGAAGGAGCAGACAAACTGCAATATCTTAATTAGTATTTCCATTCTTCTTTTGTCTAACGAGTGCGCCTTGTTGGTAAATTTTGCACCAAATGTCGCAAGCGACATCCTCACTTACGCCCAAGTAAGCTGCGGTGTCGCCTTCTTATTTGGCCCAAAATTTCCTCAACAAATCGCACTCTCTCTTTTTTTCTAATGTCTAACGTCTAAGGTCTAACGTCTAACGACCTAAGTCTTTAAGGGCCTTAGGGGCATTAAGGGCCTTAGGGGCATATAGGGCTTATAGGCCTTATAGGTCTTTCCCTAATCTCCCTAAATTCTCTAAATTCTCTAACCTCCCTAACAACCTCTCAAACCGCCTTTCTGCTCTCAGCACTTTGCTATAATCTCGCGAGCAATTTGTCGCGAGGCTTCGTTGGTGGCGGCGTAGTCCTCCACAGTGGGGGTGGCCACAAAGTCCACACGCTCCAATGCACCAATAATAACGCGCGCAATGTCGGTATATTTTATCCTCCCTGCCAAAAATGCTGCCACAGCCTCCTCGTTTGAGCCATTCATCACGCAGCAACTATTGCCACCACGACGCAAGCAGTCGTAGGCCGTAGCCAGCAGTGGAAATCTCACCCCATCGACAGGCTCAAAGGTGAGGGTGGGGTGCTTCAAGAAGTCAAGCCTCTCCTCGCCCAACTCGCCACGCTCGGGGAAGCGCAGGGCATACTGAATGGGCAGGTGCATATCGGGAGTGCCGAGTTGTGCCTTAATTGCACCATCGTCAAACTCCACCATCGAGTGAACAATGCTTTGGGGGTGAACGAGCACATCAATCTGGTCGGGCCTCAGTCCAAAGAGCCAGTGGGCCTCAATGACCTCAAAACCTTTGTTTACGAGCGTCGAGGAGTCGATGGTAATCTTTGCCCCCATCGACCAGTTGGGGTGGGCCAAAGCCTCGGCCACCGTTACCTTGTCGAGCTGTTCGGCGGGGGTGCGCAGAAATGGGCCTCCGCTGGCGGTGACAATAACCCTGCGTGGGGCCGACACCTCGCCTGCCAAGCACTGGAATATGGCCGAGTGCTCGGAGTCGATGGGGAGGATGGGCACGTTGCGCCTTGCGGCCTCGCCCATAATCAGGTTGCCGGCCACAACAAGGCTCTCTTTGTTGGCCAGAGCAAGGCGCTTGGAGGCCTTGACTGCCGCCAACGATGGCAACATACCGGCGTAGCCCACAAGGGCATTGACAACCGTATCAACCTCACTGCCTGTGACCACCTGCTCCAAGGCTGCTGCACCGGCATAGACCTTAATGGGCTCATCGCTGAGAGCCTCTTTGAGGGCTGCGTAGTGTTTTTCGTTGGCAATGACAACGCTGTCGGGCTTAAATTCCTTAGCTTGTTCGGCCAACTTCTCCCAACGATTCTCTGCCGTAAGTGTCGTAATCTCAAACTCTTCGGGGCGACGACGCACAACGTCGAGTGTCTGACAGCCAATCGAGCCCGTCGAGCCAAGAAGTGCAATTCTCTGTTTCATAACAAACTAACCTGATATGTTAAAAAACCATATAATTCTCTGGGTCAACGGCCTTGCCGTCAAACCAAAACTGTATCTCAATCTCTGCTGAGCCGCCCGAGGCGGTCTCCTCGTTCCAAGTAGCGCCAATGGCCTGACCACCTTCCACCCTCTCGCCAACGCTCTTGTGGGCTTGGCCCAGTCCGCGATAGGTGGAGATGAAGCCTGCCGAGTGCTGAATCTGAATGGTGTAGCCCTCGGGCTCAAATACTGTGAGCACCACCGTACCACTCTGCACCGCACACACCTGCTGGATGTCGGCCACCGACAACCTCACTCCATAACGACCCGATGCGGGAGCAAAACTCGACACCACCGTAGCCGCCACCGGAGGCAGAATCTCCTCGTTGGTGAGCTTGGCCTTCTCGGGCTTGTCGTTCAGACCATAGCGACCCGTACCCTCCATCTGAGCTCTCAGGAGAGAGTCGAGTGCCGAGGGTGCAACCAACTCCTTCTCGGAGAGTATGCGCTGCTCCTCGGTGGGGGCGAGTGAACGCACCACAGGGCCGCGACCCTCCATAATCTGAGCCACATTGTCTGTATAGACCTTCATATAGGAGAGCTCGCGTTCAAGCGAGTCGATGCGCACGATGTTGTCCACCATCTTCTCTCGTAGGAGAGTGCCGTCGTAGCCCGGTACTACGTCTAAAATGGGTGTGAAGGCTGCAAGGAGCAGTGTTGCTATGAAAACCACAACCACCCCTGCAAGAGCATAGAGAGCCACGCGCAGGGCCGTTGAGAAGCCATACCACACCTCTTGGCCACCCTCATCGGTGACGCTCAGGCGGTGACGCTTGGCAAGGTTTTTTAGTATGTATCGTATGTTTCCGTTAGCCATAGTTGTAGAGTTTATTGGGCCTATTAACCTACAAATATACTATCAAATTTTCCAAATCCCCAATCCTCGCCCCGAAAATAGCTTTTCTTTGGTCGCAAAAGCGGCTGTGGGAGGCTCGGCGACAAGGCTTGCCGGCGCTTAGTAAGTGTCGTTGGGGGCAATGCCATAGAGTAGTTTGCGAAAAATAAGGGGCGAAGTGTTGCAGGAAATGAAAAAAAATTTTATTATCTTTGCAATGTATTATCGGCTTTTTGTAAAAGTGCCCAAGCAGGAGCCGACCTGCTAACCCAAAGGGGGCTTTTGCGGAACTAAAACCAGAGAGAAAAGTGGCAGGAGCAAAAATACTGTGTGTTTGTCAGGAGATATTTCCCTATCTGCCTGAGAGCCCCATTGCGACTACTTGTCGCACACTTTCGCAGGCTATGCAAGAGCGAGGCTTTGAGATTCGTACTTTTATGCCCCGCTTTGGTTGCATCAATGAACGCCGCAATCAACTTCACGAGGTGATTCGCCTTTCGGGTATGAACCTCATTATCAACGACAACGACCACCAACTCATCATCAAGGTGGCCTCCATACCTGCTGCGCGTGTGCAGATTTATTTCATCGACAACGATGAGTACTTTGCACCCCGCAAGGCGACGGTACGTAATGCCGAGGGCGAGGAGTTTGCCGACAACGACCTGAGGGCTATTTTCTTTGCACGTGGCGTGTTGGAGACGGTCAAGAAGTTGCGTTGGAAGCCCGACGTGGTGCATTGCCACAGCTGGTTCTCGGCTGCTGTGCCCCTCTATCTGCGTAATTGCTACACCGATGAGCCACTATTCTCGTCGGCCAAAATAGTGTTCAGCATCTACGACGATATGTTCAACGGCACTTGGGGCGAGGCCTTCCGCGAGACGATGTTGGGCGAGGGTGTACCTGCTGCTAATTTGGGTGGTGAGGGCGATTTGACATACGAAAAACTAATCAAACTCGTTATTGACAATGCAGACGGCATTGTTGTTGAGGCGGAGCAGTTGCCCGCCGAAATTGAGAACTATTTGGCCTCACAGGGCAAGAAGGTCTTGCGCCCCTCGGGCGAGATCGCAAGCGAAGAGAGGCTCGCACAGTATAAGGAATTTTATGAATCTATTCTCTAAGGAATCAAAATTTTATGGTGTCGGCATCGTTGTGGTGTCGGCACTTATGCTTTTGTTTGGCTCTTGCACCGAGGTGGACAACAACTTGGGCTCATCGATAGTACCTCCGGGTCAGCGTTTCGAGGTGGGATTTGCCACTCTGAATCAGGGTATTGAGGGCTACCTCACTGCCTCCGACTCCATCTCTACCGGTACACTCGACTACGCCTATATGGGCAAGCTGACCGAGCCCTACTATGGCGCTGTGACTCGCGCTACGGCTTTGGTGCAGTTTGGTTTCAATGTGCGCACCGACACTGTTGCCTACGAGAATCGTATCTCAGTGCCCGACTCGTTGGCTCTGATTGTGGGTATGAAAACCCTCGGTGGTGACACGCTCAAAGAGCAGAGCTTCGATGTCTATCGCATCCGCAAAAAGCTCTACCGCGACTCGCTCTACTATGGTGGCATCAACTACAAGGAGTATATCGACTCCCGCCCAATGTATAACTTCACTTTCAGCGGTAAGCCCAACGGAGCTAACTCCTTCGACACACTCAGCCTAAGGGTGGCCGACGCTGCTCTGGCCGAGGAGTTTATGGGCGATTTGTGGGCCGATACGGCACTCTATAAGAGCGACACGCTGCTGATGGAGAAGCTCGGTGGCCTCTGCATCACTCCCTCGGGTAGCTCGCCCGACGATGCGGCCATCTACGGTATCAACCTCCAATGGAGCACCGACGAAGGCCCTGCAAGCTACCTTATTGCCTATGGTCACGAGTACGAAAAGGGTAACGACCCCTCTATCGTTGAAGATGACGTTATGAGGGCCTTCACCATATCCAACAACACTGCCTACACCCAGTTGAGAGCTGTGACGGCCGTCGAGAACGACTACTCGGCCACCTCCTTTGCCTCCTCCATCAACTACGACGTTCCCGAGGATAAACCCCTCGAAAACGCCATCTCGGAGGGCTACGTTCAGGGTGTGCTGGGCGTAACGACAACGCTCCTGCTTGACGACGACTTCATATCCTCGCTCAGAGCACTTGTGCCCGAGGGTAAGAAAATCTTTATCAATAAGGCCGAGGTGACTGTTCCTCTGGCCGAGAAGGACTACACCTATTACGACTACGCACCCGAGCGCGTGGGCGCGTATGTAAACTATCCCAAGTTGCAAGCTATTGCCGACTACGGCTACTACTACGAGGCCAACTACGACACCGAAATTGCCTATGGTGGCTATCTCAACCGCACCAAAGGTTGCTACACTATGGATATGTCGCTCCACTTGCAGCAGCTGCTCCAAGATGAATCCAACCAGATGAGCCGTCGTGTGACCTTGGGTATGGGCGCATACGACTTTATGAAGGAGGCAATGGTGAAGCTCGATGTTAGTGGGGTGGAGGTGGAGGTTACTTACACAATCATCGGCCAATAAAAGCGAGCACATCTTGCGGGCGACTACAGCGTTGCCCTGCGATAAACCACCTCCTCATTTACGCCAAAGTAAACTCGGAGGTGGTTTTCTTGTGCGTCTTGTATTCATCCCGCAATATGCACTCGCTTTCGAGCGCGCCTTGTGGGCGATTTTCGCACCAACCGTCAGAGAGCGAGTTCCTCACTTACCTTAGTAAGCTGCGGACTCGCTCCTTTGTTTGGCACAAAAATCCCTCCACAAATCACAGCCTCTGGCTGTGCGTCTAACGTCTAAGGTCTAACGTCGAAAGACCTAAGTCAAAAGGCGACTACCGCCTACCGACCTAAGTCCTTAAAGGCTTTAAGGGCCTTAGGGGCTTTAAGGTATTATAGGGCATATAGGCCTTATAGGCCCTATTCCTTAACCTCCTTAACCTCCTTAACCTCCCTAATCTCCCTAAATAACTGACCGCTGACTGCTGACCGCTGATAGCTAATTTTCCATTTTCAATTTTCAATTTTCCATTTTCAATTCCCCCACGTTCCTCCATCTTATTTTGTCAAATTCTCTCTCTTATTTTGAAAAATTCGCAAAGTGGCTTATCTTTGCAACCTATATATATAGGTATGGCCCGAATTTTGGGCCTCCAACGTGGCCCAAGTGGCCACAAACAAATGGTAATAAGTCATATACACAATAAGATGCAACAAAAGAATCTGGTTATCGTTGAGTCGCCTGCCAAGGCAAAGACTATTGAGAAGTTCCTCGGCAAAGAGTATAAAGTATGTTCCTCCTATGGTCACATCCGTGATTTGGCCAAAAAAGGCATTGGCATTGACGTGGAGGGTGGTTTTATACCCGCATACGAAATTGCTCCCGAGAAGACCAAGATGGTGGCCGAATTGAAGAAGCTCGCCTCGCAGGCCGAGAGCGTATGGCTCGCTTCCGATGAGGACCGCGAGGGAGAGGCTATTGCTTGGCACTTGACCGAGGTGCTTGGACTGCCCATTGAGCAGACCAAACGTATTGTCTTTCACGAGATTACCAAGAATGCCATACTCGAAGCCATTGCTTCGCCTCGCAGGGTGGATATGAACCTTGTAAATGCACAGCAAGCACGCAGGGTGCTCGATAGGCTTGTGGGCTTTGAGCTCTCGCCTGTGTTGTGGAAGAAGGTTAAGCCCCAGCTTTCGGCTGGTAGGGTGCAGAGTGTTGCCGTAAGGCTCATTGTCGAGCGTGAGAGGGAGATTATCGACTTCAAGTCGGTGGAGTTTTACAGGGTGGCGGCACGCTTTATCGCTGCCGACGGCAAGGTGTTCAAGGCCGAGCTCGACCGTAAGTTTGACACTCGTGAGGCTGCTGTGGCCTTCCTCCAAAGCATTGCCGATGTCGATTTCAGGGTGCTGAGCGTTGAGTCGAAGCCCGCTGTTAAATATCCCGCACCTCCTTTTACCACCTCCACGCTCCAACAGGAGGCTGGTCGTAAGCTCTCTATGTCGGTGGCGCAGACTATGTCGGTGGCGCAGAAACTCTACGAGAGCGGTTTTATCACCTATATGCGTACCGACTCGGTCAATCTCTCCACCCAAGCTTTGAGTGCTGCCAAGAATGAGATTATAGCCCTCTTTGGCGAGGAGTACCACTCGTGGAGGGCCTACAAGACCAAGAGTAAGGGTGCGCAGGAGGCCCACGAGGCTATCCGCCCCTCCTACCTCGACCGCCACACTATCGAGGGTACAGCAGTGGAGAAGAAACTCTACGACCTCATCTGGAAACGCACTGTGGCCTCGCAGATGGCCCCCGCGCAGATTGACCGCACGGTGGTTAGCATCGAGATTGGTGGCCACATCGAGCGCTTTGTGGCTACGGGTGAGCAGGTGCGCTTCGAGGGCTTTATGAAGCTCTACTCCGAGTCGCTCGACGAGGAAGTCGATAACGACAACGCCGTACTGCCCATCATCACCGAGGGCGAGCAGGTGGCAATGAAGGATGCTACCGCAACGCAGAAATTTACCCAGCAGCCCTATCGTTACAGCGAGGCTCTGTTGGTCAAGAGGCTCGAAGAGCTTGGCATTGGCCGTCCTTCGACCTATGCACCCACAATCTCGACAATCATTCAGCGTGGCTACGTTATCAAACAGAATAAAGATGGCCAGAAACGCGCCTACGACCAGATAATTCTCTCGAAGGGCAAACTCACAGAGAAAACACTCAGCGAGGTTGTCGGCAAGGAGAAGGGCAAACTCGCCCCCACCGACATCGGTATGCTTGTCAATGACTACCTCCAAGGCCAGTTCCCCCGCATTCTCGACTACAACTTCACCGCAACGGTGGAGAAAGAGTTTGATGCCATTGCTGAGGGCAAGGAGGAGTGGACAGAGATGATTGCCGAGTTCTACGGCGACTTCCACAAGAGTGTAGAGAAGGCTTTGGAGAATCAGATTGTGCAGAATAGCTCGGTGCGTCAGCTCGGCATCGACCCCGTCAGTGGCCTGCCCGTATCGGCCCGCATAGGTCGCTATGGCCCTATGGTACAGATTGGTGGCGATGGCGACAAGGTGCGCTTTGCTTCGCTCAAAAAAGACCAGCTCATTGCAACCATCACTCTCGAAGAGGCCCTTTCGCTCTTCGCTCTGCCCCGCACTGTGGGCGAGTATGAGGGGTTGGAGGTTGTTGTTGGCGTGGGTAAGTTTGGCCCCTATGTGCGTCACAATGGCAAGTTTATCTCGCTCGGCAAGGGCGACGACCCCTACACCGTAACCTACGAGCGTGTTGTTGAGCTCATCAGTCAGAAGAGGGCTCAGGATAAGGTTGCCAAGACCCCATTAAAGACCTTCGACGGTGTTGATGACCTCGCCATAATGTCTGGCATCTATGGCCCATATATTCAGTCTGGTGGCAAGAACTACCGCATTCCCAAGAGCAAAGACCCAATGGCTATGACTTTGGAGGAGTGTAGGGTTATAATAGCCAAGGCCAAAAAATAGCTTGCGAGTGCGCCTTGTGGGCGATTTTCGCACCAAACTTCGATAGGTAGCTTCCTCATTTGCGTTAAGCAAACTGCGGAGCTACCTTCTTGTTTGGCCCAAAATTTCCTCAACAAATCGCACTCGCCCCTCTCCCGACCCAATGCGGACTCCCTCCTTAGTTTGGCACGAAACTCGCCTCACAAATCGCACTCGCCCTTCTCCCGACCCACAAAAGCTTCCTCATTTGCGTTAAGCAAACTGCGGAGCCACCTTCTTGTTTGGCACAAAAATCCCTCCACAAATCACAGCCTTTGGCTGTGAGTCTAACGTCTAAGGTCTAACGTCAAACGACCTAAATCACAACAAACCTCTCCCGGCCTTCGGCCACCCTCCCCTGACTCAGGGGAGGGGTGTGGTTGTGGGGCGAGCCTTCGGTCGGAGCGCTACCCTCATAAAAGAGGAGTTGTCCCCCCTCATAAAAGACAGCAATGCTGTCCGTCTTGCCACGACTCAACGTAGTTGAGGCGGTTGGCATCTACCGTTCTCAATCTTTGTCTAACGACCTAAGTCCTTAAAGTCCTTAAAGGCTTTAAGGGCCTTAACGCCCTAAGTCAAAATGAAACTCGGGTATTAAAAAAGATACCCGAGTTTTTTTTGTGGCAGGGGTGGCAGGGATAGTAAGGGTAGCAGGGGGCTTATAGGGCTTATAGGCCCTATCCCTAAATTCCCTAAATTCCCTATACTCCCTATACTCCCTATACTCCCTATACTCCCTATACTCCCTACACTCCCTAAGACCCCCAACCCCTAATTCCTCCCAACTAAACAAGCAGCCACCCAGCTGAAAATCGGCTGGGTGGCTGCTTATAGGATGTTGCGGTGCGGTTACTCTTTCCAAGCGATGATGATGCCGACATAACCGCCCTCGGCATTGCTGCGCAGGTGGCAGAGGTTGTTCTCCAACTTCTCTACTTTCAGGCCGGTGTAGGTGGTGTTCGACGAGAGGCCAAAGCCGGAGCTCTTAGCCACAACATCAACACTTTGACCCTCTACGGGCACATCCGAAAGGGTGAATTGGAGATACTTATCGCCTGCCTCGTTCATAATGCGGAAGGTACGCTTCGAGGTGTTGATATAGCACTGGTCGGTCTGCTCATTGTAGGCATATTCCACCTTGCTATCGCGGTAGAGGCCGGGGACGTTTTGCTGCTCCATAAAGCTATCCATTGCCACCATTTTTTCGTCCTCCTGAGGGCCGCACGAGGAGAGTACTACTGCACACACGAGTGCTGCTATTTTGATTATGCGTTTCATATTCTTTTTATGCTACTTTTAATTCTCTTCTGTGTTACTTTCTCTTTTCTCAGCTCAGCGCTTGGTTATTTTACATTAACGTAGCGATAGAGGTACTGGGTGTTGCCATCGGTGTCGGTGATGACGGCGCAAATCTGGTGTTTGCCGGGGGTGAGATAGACGTAGGCCTCCGAGCTCTTGCCATCGACATACCACTCAATCTGCTCGGGGGTGCTTTCGAGATTCTTCACGCTCAGACGGGTCTGATACTTAGAATCTTGCTCGGAGCTCAGGAAGAGTGCTGCACGAGGAGTGATAGCGCCACTCAGAGTATCGAAGTTGAACTCAAATACGGGCTCTTGCTCACCATCGCCATAAACCAATGCGCTGTATGGGGTCTCGGGCTCCAAGGGGTAGAGCATCACATATTTGTTGTTGGTGTTGATGGTTGTTTTCTCGCCTGTGCGCTCGTTGGTGTACTCAATCTTCCACGACGAGTAGTTGTGGTCGGAGCTTTCCCAATCAATCAGAGCATCATACTGACGTGCATCCATAGTGAGGTCTTTCAGCATAGCGTTGAAAGTCACCTTTGAGCCCTCAATTTTGATTTTGTCGATGTAGTAGGGCATCCTCTCGTAGTCCCAGTTCTGGAAGGTGGGGGTGGTGTCGTAGGATATGGTGGTGATGTTCCTCGAACCGGGGAAGAACCAGCCTTTGCTCTGCTCGGTTGTAGCCGTTGGGTTGGAGCGGAAGATGGTTGCACACTGGTGTGCGGGGTCGGTGTTGATGGTGTGGTTCAGCCATTTGGAGTAGGCGTTGTTGCTACCATTGTAGGGGTTTTTGTCCCAATCGACGTGGTAAATCAACATACCGTCGCCACCCTGCAAGCCAAAGCGGTCATCACCATTATTGAGGTATTTATCCCATTTGAAGTTGGCGGCTTTGGTGCGCGACTCAAAGAGGAAGCACTCGGTTTTCGACTCGTTGGCCCACATAATGTAGCCGTCGTCGGTGCTAACGTGGTCAATCTCGTATTGGCCTGCCGAGTGAATCTCTTTGGGGAGTGCCCAGCCGAGCAACCAGCGCTCCAAGATGCTGTATGTGGGAGGAGTGCGGCTGTCGTTGAGGTAGTTACCTGCGTGCATAATGGAGGCGTAGTCCATACCGAAGCAGGTGTTGTTTACGGTGTCGTACCAGTCGGGCAGACCAATGGCGTGGCTAAACTCGTGGCAGAACGAACCGATACCGGTCATATTTACACCACTGCGACCTTTGAGCTCCGAGGTACAAGCATAAACGGTCAGCTGCTTGCCGTCGTAGCGAGGATAGGTGTTCGAGGGGATGTTGTGGCCGGGGTAGATGTCCCACTTGTGAGGCCATACAGCCTCGTCTGGGCCACCCTCGGCGGGGTTGTGACCGGCATATACAATAAACACCAAATCCAACTTGCCGTCGCCATCGTTGTCATACTTCGAGAAATCTACGCCTGCCGAGTCGGCCAAGTTACAAGCCTCCATAGCCTGCACAGCGGGAGCTTGGTCTTCGCCACCAACGTTGCCACCATAGTAGTAGCGATTCTCGGAGAGGCAGTAGGGGCCTACAACGTCGAAAATAGGCTCGAAGTCGCCATTGGAGGCATCCCTAAAATAGTCGGCTGCACAACCCGTACCACCATTCTCGGAGTAGCCGGTTTGGTTGAGCAGGTTGTTGAACTTAGCCTGAGGATTCTCAATGGAGAACTTGATGTCGGTATATTCAACCAAGATAACGAGCATATTGCGTTGGCCCTTAATCTCGCCACCCCAGTCGCCAATTTCGAGTGCTGCCTCGTTGGGGGCGACTTTGTTTACCGAGGCCAACTTGTTCTGTATGGCACGCTCGGGGGAGTGCATATTGCGGTTGAAGAGAGGGTTTACGGCAGTTTTGCGGATGCCGATACTCTGCTGTGCAATGTTTTGCTCGGCTGCGTTGAGTTTGCTGGCCGACTTAACCTTCACACCCGACGATTCGAGGTAGCCATCTTTCAGACGGGCGTAGTAGAGGTCGCCGTCGCTACCCATAATTGCGGTGTAGAGGCCATCAACAACGATGCGGTTGTTGAACTCGTCGCCCATTACTTGGAATGTTACCACCGAGCCGTCGCTCTGGACGTGTTTGATTTTGCCGGGGAATGCGGGGGTTGCCATTGCAACAATGGCTGCAAAGGTCATCAAATAGATTGATAGTGCTATCCTTTTCATATTTTAGGTAAAAATAGTGTTTTAGTCTCGCAAGATAGTGTTTTTTTCTCAAACTGCAAAACTTCTTACAAAATATAATTGCGCGTGTAAAATATGCGTGCGCGCGTGTGTAAGTCTCAAAAATTTTACATATCTTTGAGAGTTATATTGTCGCCATTGTCTGTTGTGGGCGGGCGAAGAGAGCTAAGTGAATAGTAATCAGATTTAATAACAAACCATAAAACACTACATTCTACAATGAAAAGACTTATTGAGTGTGTTCCCAATTTCAGCGAGGGACGCGATTTGGACATCATCCGACAAATTACCGATGCAATTGAGGCTATCGAGGGCGTAAAACTTCTCGATGTTGATCCCGGTAAGGCCACCAACCGTACTGTTGTAACCTTTGTGGGCGAGCCCGAGGCTGTTGTTGAGGCAGCTTTTCAGGGCGTGAAGAAGGCTTCGGAGCTTATTGATATGCGCTACCATCACGGTGAGCACCCTCGTATTGGTGCTACCGACGTGTTGCCCTTAGTGCCTGTGGCAGGCGTAACCCTCGAAGAGTGCGCCCAAATGGCACGCACACTCGCCGAGCGCATTGCTCGCGAACTCTCTGTTCCCACCTACTGCTACGAGAGCGCAGCCTTGAAGCCCGAGCGTAAGAACTTGGCCGTATGCCGTAGGGGCGAGTATGAGGCTCTGCAACAGCGTATCACTCAGCCCGAGGAGATGCCCGACTTTGGCGGAGGAGAGTGGACTGAGCAGGCAGCCCGCAGTGGTGCTACCGTTGTTGGCGCACGCGACTTTCTGATTGCCGTAAACTTCAACCTCAATACCACCTCTACCCGTAGGGCCAACGCCATTGCTTTCGACGTTAGGGAGAAGGGCCGTCCTATGAGGGAGAAACCCATTGTGGGTAAGATTGTTCGCGACGAGAATGGCAAGCCTGTGATGATTCCCGGCACGCTGAAAGGTTGCAAGGCTATTGGTTGGTTTATCGAGGAGTATGGCATTGCTCAGGTTTCGATGAACATTACCGACATTGCTGCCACTCCTCTCCACATCGCTTTCGAGGAGGTGTGCCGTGCGGCTGCTGCTCGTGGCGTGAGGGTGACGGGTACTGAGATTGTAGGTCTTGTACCTCGCACCGCACTCTTGGAGGCTGGCAAGTATTTCTTGCGCAAACAGCAGCGCTCGCTGGGTATTACCGACGAGGAGATTTTGGATATTGCTGTTCGCTCTATGGGTCTTTCGGAGCTCACCCCCTTCCGTCCCGAGGAGAAGATTGTTGAGAGCCTTATCGAGAAGGACAACGTGAAGAAGGGTCTGGTTGATTTGACCTGCAAAGGTTTTGCAGAGGAGACTTCGAGGGAGTCGCCAGCCCCCGGTGGTGGCTCTATTTCGGCCTATATGGGTGCTTTGGGTGCAGCTTTGGGCACTATGGTTGCCAACCTTTCGGCCCACAAACCCGGCTGGGACGAGCGTTGGGAGTTCTTCTCCGACTGGGCCGAGAAGGGCAAGAAGGTTATGAACGAACTGCTCTACCTTGTCGATGAGGATACCGATGCTTTCAACCAGATTATGGCTGTCTTTGCAATGCCTAAGGGAACCGATGCCGAGAAGGCCGCAAGGGCCGAGGCTATGGAGCGCGCAACGCTCTATGCAACTCAGGTGCCTCTGAAAACTATGAAGGCCTCCTATGCAGCCTTCGAGATTGCCGGTGCAATGGCCGAGGAGGGCAACCCCAACTCGGTGAGCGATGCCGGTGTGGGTGCATTGGCGGCTCGTGCTGCTGTTCAGGGCGCATTCCTCAATGTGAAAATCAATGCCGCAGGCTTGAAGGATCGCCAGACGGCCGATGCACTTGTGGCCGAGGCTGCCCAGATTGCCGAGGCTGCCGACGCAGAAGAGAAGAGGATTTTGGAGATTGTAAATTCAAAAATCAACTAACCAACATAAACAACCTATAACCCTATGACACTCGAACAATTTCAAGCCGATATAAGGGCGGGTATTCCCGAGGAGTTGCCCGCTCCCAAACCCTACGACCCAACGGTCAATCACGCCCCCAAGCGTAAGGAGATACTCACTCGTGCCGAGAAGGTCTTGGCCATCAAAAACGCCTTGCGCTACTTCCCCGAGCGACACCACGCTACCTTAGCACCCGAGTTTGCCGAGGAGTTGGAGAAGTATGGCCGCATCTATATGTACCGCCTGCGTCCCGACTACGAGATGTATGCTCGCCCCATCGACGAGTATCCTGCTCGCTCGAAGAAGGCTGCCGCTATGATGCTTATGATACAGAACAACTTGGATAAGGCCGTGGCGCAACATCCCCACGAGCTGATTACCTATGGTGGCAATGGTGCGGTGTTCCAGAACTGGGCGCAGTATAGGCTCACGATGAAATACCTCTCGGAGATGACCGACGAGCAGACGTTGGTTATGTACTCGGGCCACCCTATGGGCTTGTTCCCATCGTCGGTGGATGCTCCAAGAGCCGTTATTACCAACGGTATGGTTATCCCCAACTACTCCAAGCCCGACGACTGGGAGAGGATGAATGCTTTGGGCGTGTCGCAGTATGGTCAGATGACCGCCGGTAGCTGGATGTATATTGGCCCTCAGGGTATTGTTCACGGCACAACCATCACGGTGCTCAATGCTGGCAGACGTCGTATGAAGGCGGGCGCTAAGGATTTGGGCGGTATGTTGTTTGTGTCGGCAGGTCTGGGCGGTATGTCGGGCGCTCAGCCCAAGGCTGGCAACATTGCAGGTGTTGTGAGCATTGTGGCCGAGATTAACCCCGCCGCAGTGCAGAAACGCTATGAGCAGGGTTGGGTAGATGAGGTTCACACCTCGCTCGACGAGCTTTTGGAGCGTGTGGCTAAGGCGAGGGCCGCCAAAGAGGTGGTGTCGCTGGCCTATGAGGGCAACATTGTCGATTTGTGGGAGCGCTTGGCCGACGAGGGCGTTGAGGTAGATTTGGGTAGCGACCAGACCTCACTCCACAATCCTTGGGCGGGTGGCTACTACCCTGTGGGTTACTCCTACGAGGAGAGCCGCACGATGATGGCCGAAGAGCCAGAGAGGTTTAGGGCGGCTGTGCAGGAATCGTTGCGTAGGCACGCTGCTGCGGTCAATCGTCTGGCCGATAGGGGTATGTACTTCTTCGACTACGGCAATGCCTTCCTCTTGGAGGCTTCGAGGGCAGGTGCAGATGTGGTGCTGCCCGACGGCAAATTCCGCTATCCTTCGTATGTTCAGGACATTATGGGCCCCTTGTTCTTCGACTATGGCTTTGGGCCTTTCCGCTGGGTATGTACCTCGGGCAAAGAGGCCGACTTGGACAAGAGCGACGAGATTGCTGCCCGCGTGTTGGAGGAGATTCGCTTGTGCGCTCCCGAGGAGATTTGCGGCCAGCTCGACGACAACATCCACTGGATTAAGGAGGCCAAACGCAATAGGCTCGTTGTGGGCTCATCGGCTCGCATCCTCTATGCCGATAGCGAGGGTCGTATAAAGATTGCCCGCGCATTTAACGAGGCCATTGCTCGTGGCGAGATTTCTGCCCCCATTGTTTTGGGTCGCGACCACCACGACGTGTCGGGTACTGACTCCCCCTATCGTGAAACAAGCAATATCTACGACGGCTCTTCCTATACGGCCGATATGGCAGTGCAGAATGTTGTGGGCGACGGTTTCAGGGGTGCTACTTGGGTCTCGCTCCACAATGGTGGTGGCGTAGGCTGGGGCGAGGTTATCAACGGAGGCTTCGGTATGGTTATCGACGGCACTGAGGAGGCTCGACGCAGGATTGACAATATGCTCCACTGGGATACCAACAACGGTATTGCACGTCGTAGCTGGGCTCGTAACGAGGGCGCTATGAGTGCCATCCGTCGCGAGATGGAGCGTACTCCTTCGTTGAAGGTCACTATGCCCAACTTGGCCGACGAGGCACTCATCGAGCAGTTTGTGAAGTAATAGCTCCGAGAGAATAATGAATCATAACTCAAAACGATTAGGAATTATGAAAATTGGCAAAATATGGATGGCGCTGTTTGTTGCGGTGGCTCTATTGAGTTGCTCTGACGAAGAGCCCAATACCCCGTCCGAAAATCAGGGCGGTAGGTTGGCCACTCCTGCGGGTGTGCAACTCGTTGAGGGTACACTTACCACCGAGTCGGCCAGCATTGCGTGGCAGGCTGTGGAGAATGCCGAGGGCTATAAGTATAAAGTTCTCCGTAGCGGTACGCTTGTTACCTCGGGCGAGGTGAGCGGCACTGAGGTGGCTATTGAGGGCTTGGAGAAGAAGACCGAGTATGGTGTGCAGGTGCAGGCTGTGGCCAAAGCTCCCTACGAGAACTCGTTGTGGAGCCAGCTTCTGACCTTCACCACACGCCTTAGGGGTAGCTCCGAGTCGGGCCCTTCGGTGATTGTGGCTCAGGATGGTACGGGCGATTTCACAAAGGTGCAGGATGCTCTCAACTCTGTGCCTGCCAACAACCCCACGCCCTACATTATCTACATCAAAGCGGGCACTTATAAGGAGAAGTTGCTGCTCACGAAGGGCCACGACAATGTTGTCTTGAAGGGCGACGGTAGGGATAAGACCATCCTCACTTGGGACGATTGTCAGGGCACTTATAGCGGGGCAGATTCGTCGCTGCCAGAGACCCAGCGCAGGAGCTACACCCTTAGGGTGGAGTCGAAGCAGGTGCAGATTCACGACCTGACGGTGGAGAATACCCACCAGAACAACAATCAGAGTGGCGACCAAGCTATGGCTGTGGAGGTTAAGTATGGCCACGTTGCCTTCTACGATTGCAACATCACAGGCTATCAGGACACCTTCCTCGGCAGGGATGATTCGGGCAGGGTCTATCTGAAAAACTGTATGGTTGAGGGCAATGTCGATTTTATCTATGGCGCAAGCGTGATGCTCTTCGACCATTGCCAGATTCACGCCAATAGGGACACCACTCCCATTACAGCTCCCTCAACCTCGGTTTCCTCGCCTTTTGGCATTGTCTTTCTCGACTGCGAGGTAACTCACGACGAGGTGGGCTTCAATGGTCAGAAGGTAAACAACATCTACCTCGGCAGGGCTTGGCAGAATGCCGCCAAGAGTGTGTGGATTCGTTGCAAATTCCCCAAGACGCTCCACGCCGACGGGTGGATGGCCAATATGAGCGATAGCGTTGTGGAGGCCGAGAAGATTTTTGCCGAGTGGGGTTGTACCTATGCTGGTGCCGATGCCTCGGCTCGCAAAAACGGAGGTCGCCTGCTCAGCGACGAGGAGGCCTCGAAGTACACCATTGCCAACATTTTTGCCGATGTTGAGCAGTGGCAGACGCTGACCACAAAGTACAACGTAGAGTTGTAACTTATTTTCCGGACATATTATTAACCAAAAATTACAGATAAACTACAATGAAACAGCATATTATATCCAGTGCTCACCTCTCTCATAGTGAGGTTATTCGTGCCGTTAGGGAGAACTATACTCTGGCTCTGTCGGAGGCCTCGCGTGAGGCTATTGCCAAATGCCGCGCCTATCTCGACCGCAAGGCCATTGAGAGCCCAACGCCCATCTATGGTGTAACCACAGGCTTCGGCTCGTTGTGCAACATTTCGGTGGAGAAAGACGAACTTTCGGCTCTGCAAAAGAACTTGGTTATGTCGCACTCGTGCGGTACGGGCGATAGAGTCCCCACCGAGATTGTCCGTATTATGATTATGCTCAAAGTGCAGTCGCTCAGCTATGGCTACTCGGGCGTGCAGGTGGCCACCGTCGAAAGACTCATCGATATGTTCAACCACCACTACACCCCCGTAGTCTATCAGCAAGGCTCGCTTGGTGCTTCGGGCGACTTGGCTCCTTTGGCCCACCTGAGCTTGCCCATACTTGGCTTGGGCGAGGTGGAGACCGCCGAGGGAGAGATTATCTCGGGCGAGGAGATGAACCATCGTGAGGGTTGGCAGCCCCTGACACTCCAATCGAAGGAGGGTTTGGCTCTGCTGAATGGTACTCAGTTTATGGCCTCTTATGGTGTATGGTCGCTCGATAAGGCCGAGAGGCTTTCCGAGCAGGCCGACTTGGTGGCTGCAATGTCGTTGGAGGCATTCGACGGCAGGATTGACCCCTTTGCCGACAATGTTCATCAGGTGCGCCCCCACAATGGTCAGATTGCTACGGCCAAGCGTATGAGGGAGTTGCTGGCTGGCAGCGAGCTTATTGCTCAGCCCAAGAAGCACGTTCAAGACCCCTATTCGTTCCGCTGCATACCTCAGGTACACGGTGCGTCGAAGGATGCTATTGCCTATGTGGCAAGCGTTATTGAGACCGAGATTAACTCTGCTACCGACAACCCAACCGTATTCCCCGACGAAGATGTTGTTGTTTCGGCCGGTAACTTTCACGGTCAGCCTTTGGCTTTGGTGCTCGACTACTTGGCTATCGCTATGGCCGAGCTGGGTAGCATCTCCGAGCGTCGTATCTACAAACTCATCTCGGCACAGCGTGGTCTGCCCAGCTTCTTGGTGGCTAAGCCCGGTCTGAATAGTGGCTTTATGATTCCCCAATATACGGCTGCCTCGATTGTGAGCCAAACCAAAGGTTTGTGTATGCCCGCTTCGGTGGATTCGATTCCCTCGTCGCAGGGTCAGGAAGACCACGTTAGTATGGGCTCAAATGCTGCCACCAAGTCGGCTCGCGTGGCCGACAATGTGGAGAGGGTGCTGGCTATCGAGCTGCTCAATGCTGCTCAGGCACTCGAATTTCGTCGTCCGCTTCGTTCAAGCGAGCCTATCGAGAAGCTGTGGAGCGAGTTTAGGGCGGTTGTGCCTTTCGTAGATACCGATGTGGTTATGTATCCGCTGATTGCAAGGTCGGTAGAGTTTCTTCAAATCAGAAAGTAGGCTATGCGACTGCTTATCAAGAATATAAAAACTCTTGCCGGTATTCTTCCTCTGGATGTGGAGCGCCTTTGTGGTGAGCAGATGCAGTCGATGGAGAGTATCGATGGGGCTTACCTTGTGGCCGACGACGGAGTGATAAGTAGCTTTGGCCCAATGGCCCAGATGGGCGATGTGGAGGCCGACGAGGTTATTGATGCCGAGGGTAGGGTGGTCTATCCTGCCTTCTGCGACTCCCATAGCCACATTGTCTATGCCGGCTCGCGCGAGGGTGAGTTTCGCGACAAAATCGCAGGTATGACCTACGAGGAGGTGGCGGCTCGTGGCGGAGGTATTCTCAACTCGGCCGACAGACTCCATAGCAGCTCCGAGGATGAACTCTTCGAGGCGGCTCTTTCGAGGGCGTGGAGGATGATTCGCACAGGCGCTGCCACGCTCGAAGTGAAGAGTGGCTATGGCCTCACAACCGAGGATGAGCTGAAAATGCTCCGCGTGATTGAGCGACTTCGCAAGGCTCTGCCCGCAACCATCAAGGCCACTTTCCTCGGTGCTCACGCTGTTGGTAGGGCCTTCAAGGGCCGCCAGCAGGAGTATGTGGACTATGTTTGCGAGGATATGATACCTAAGGTGGCCGAGCAGGGTGTGGCCGAGTTTGTCGATGTCTTTTGCGATAGGGGATTCTTTACGCCCGAGCAGACGGCTCAGATATTGGAGTGCGGCAAACGCTATGGCCTTCGACCCAAGATTCACGCCAACGAGCTGGCTTCGAGTGGCGGTGTGCAGGTCGGTATTGCCTATGGAGCACTCTCGGTTGACCACTTGGAGGAGGCCACCGAGCAGGATGTCTTGGACTTGAAGAACTCCTCAACCATACCCACCGTGCTCCCCGGAGCGTCGTTCTTCTCCAACCTCCCCTTTGCGCCGGCTCGAATGATGATTGAGGCGGGTCTGCCTGTGGCTATTGCCAGCGACTGCAACCCGGGCTCGTCGCCCTCGGGCAATATGAAACTGCTGTGGAGCTTGGCTTGCATAAAGATGCGTCTTAGTCCCGAAGAGGCTCTTGCAGCACTGACCATCAATGGCGCAGCAGCCCTCGGACTGAGTGCCGATAGGGGCGCTGTGAGCGTTGGCCGTAGGGCCGACTTGGTCATCTCGAAGCCCGTACCTTCGCTCGCCTACCTGCCTTATAGCTTTGGCGAGGAACTTGTAGAAAAAGTTGTTATTAACGGAAAAATTGTTTGCACCAATGAATAACTTTGTATTTCAGAATCCCACCAAACTCATCTTTGGTAGGGGTCAGATAGCACGACTGGCAAAAGAGTTGCCAAGAGATAAGAAGATTATGGTCACTTTTGGTGGCGGTAGTGTCAAGAAAAATGGTGTCTATGAGCAGGTTACATCTGCCCTCGAAGGTTTCAACTACGTTGAGTTCTGGGGTATCGAACCCAACCCCAAGGTGGAGACTCTGCGCAAGGCTGTGGAGGTTTGCAAGCGCGAGGGTGTGGAGTTTCTGCTGGCTGTGGGCGGTGGTAGCACACTCGACGGCACAAAACTTATTGCCGCAGCCTCGGTGGTTGAGGCCGATGCGTGGGAGCTGGTGCTCAACCCCTCGCTCTATGGTGGCACTCTCCCCTTTGCGAGTATTATAACCCTCCCCGCCACAGGCTCTGAGATGAATCGCGGTGCGGTAATATCCAACCTCGCTACGGGCGAGAAGTACTCCTTCTACAATACCTACCCCGTATTCTCCATACTCGACCCCGAGACAACCTTCTCGCTGCCACCATTTCAGGTGGCTTGCGGCTTGGCCGACACCTTTGTCCACGTTATGGAGCAGTATCTGACCATCACCGACTGCTCGCCACTGATGGATAGGTGGGCCGAGGGTGTGGTGCAGACACTCGTTGAGGTTGCACCCAAGGTGCGTGCCGACCAACACAACTACGACGCTATGGCCACCTATATGCTCTCGGCCACTATGGGCTTGAATGGCTTTGTGGCTATGGGCGTGCCTCAGGATTGGGCCACTCATATGATTGGTCACGAGATTACCGCCCTCGCAGGCATCACTCACGGCCAGACACTGGTTGTTGTGCTGCCCGGTGTGATGAATGTTATGAGGGAGCAAAAGGGCGACAAGATTGTCCAGTTTGGCCAGCGTGTGTGGGGCATTACCGAGGGCACTAAGGATGAGCGTATTGATAGCACCATTGCTGCCACCGAGGAGTTCTTCCGCTCGCTCGGCTTGGCCACACGACTCTCCGAACTCGGTGTGGGGGAGGAAGTTGTCGATGAGATTGTACGTCGCTTTAAGCAGCGCGGTACGTTGCTTGGCGAGAATAATAATATCGACTATCGCTTGGTGGAGCAGGTGTTGCGTCAGCGCTTGTAGGTCGAAAGACGACGACCGACATAAGGCTCATAAAAACTCGGGTATTAAAAAAGATACCCGAGTTTTATTACAGGGGTAGCAGGGGTAGCAGGGGTAGCAGGGGCCACAGGGGTCACAAGGGCTACAAGGGTTACAAGGGTTACAAGGGTCGCATGGGGCCTATGGGGCTTATAGGGCATATAGGGCTTATAGGGCTTATAGGGCTTATAGGGCTTATAGGCCCCTCCCTACACTCCCTAAATTCCCTAAACTCTCTAAACTCTCTAAACTCTCTAAACTCTCTAAACTCTCTATCCTTCCTAACCTCCCTAATAACTCTCAACTCAAAGCTCGGCTATAAAAGTGGAATTACCACAAAATACAAAAGGCGTTCCTTGCGGAGCGCCTTTTGTATTTTGGACTCAATATCCTAAATACTGTTGGTTGGGTTGAGACAGCGATTATTTCTTTGCCAAATATGCTTTTGCCTCAGCCTCGGAAGGAAGAACGTCGGTTTTGAAAACATAAGCACCGGTCTTCTCCGATTTAACCATCTTGATACATTTAATACCTTTTACGGTATCGCCTTTTTTAAGGGTTGCAACTACTTTCTTTGCCATAATTCTTTTCCTCCTTATTTAATCTCACGGTGGATAGTTACCCTCTTCAAGTAAGGATTGTATTTCTTACGCTCCATACGGTCGGGTGTGTTCTTTTTGTTTTTGGTAGTGATGTAACGGCTCATTCCGGGAACACCGCTTGCTTTCTGCTCGGTACACTCGAGAATCACCTGTACTCGGTTACCTTTACCTTTTTTTGCCATACTTCTTTAATTCGTTAAAAAAAGATTAGTGAATTTTTGCAGGTGCTTTTGCCTCTCGGAGAGCTGCATCCAGACCTTTTTTGTTGATGGTTTTGATACCAGCTGCGGTTACTTTCAGAGTAATCCAGCGGTTCTCCTCCTCGCTCCAAAAACGCTTTGTCTTCAAGTTCAGATTGAATTTGCGTTTGGTGCGCCTGTTCGAGTGGGAAACGTTGTTACCCGACTGAGCAGTTTTTCCTGTGATTTCGCAAATCTTGCTCATTTACAATAAGTTAATTTGTTTGTTAATACTATTGCCGCATTTTACGGCCCGCAAATATACGAAAAAATTGCAAAACGCCAACTGCGCCTTGCAATTTTTTTCTATGAATTATTGCCGAACTTACACTATGTGTAATGGCCTCGGGGCTTGATTATTTAGCAAGCATCTCCTTAACTTCGGCAGCTACGGTCGAGCCGTTGAAGCCAAACTTCTCGTCGAGCACCTTGTAGGGGGCTGAGTAGCCGAAGTGGTCAACGCCGTGAATCTTGCCACCGTCGCCTACCAGACCTGCCAATGTCAGTGGCAGACCTGCGGTCATACCATAGCGGGGCAGGCCTTCGGGCAGTACCTCGCGCTGATACTCCCTCGTCTGGTCGCGGAAAAGACCCTCGCTGGGAACGCTCACAATACGCACGCCAATGCCCTCCGAGGCAAGCAGTTCTGCTCCCTCCACAAGAGTGGAAACCTCGCTACCGCTGGCAATAAGCACAGCCTTAGCATCCTCGGAATCCCACACAACATAGCCACCTTTGTGCAGACCCTCGGCCTCGGCGCGACGGTTGCCGCTCTTGGCAGGCAGGTCTTTGATATTCTGGCGCGAGGTGATGAGTGCCACAGGCCTCTCCTCAGCCATAGCCAGCTTCCAAGCCTCCACAGTCTCAGCACCGTCGGCAGGACGCAGAACAAGCATACTGCGCTCGCCACTGTGGTTTTTGAGGTGCTCCAAGAGGCGTATTTGTGCCTCGTGCTCAATGGGTTGGTGGGTAGGGCCATCCTCACCTACGCGGAAGGAGTCGTGACTCCAAATGTAGATGACGTGTGTACGCATAAGCGCTGCCAAGCGCACTGCGGGTTTCATATAGTCGGAGAATACGAAGAACGTACCGCAAGCGGGGATAACGCCTCCGTGCAGAGCCATACCATTCATAATACAAGCCATAGTCAGCTCCGACACGCCTGCTTGGAAGAACTTGCCACTCCAATCGCCTTTGGTGAAGGCGTGGGTCTTTTTCAGGTAGCCGTCGGTCTTGTCGGAGTTGCTCAGGTCGGCCGAGGCCACAATCATATTCTCCACCTGCTCGGCAAAGAGACCCAATACGGTGGCCGAGGCGTTGCGGGTGGCCGAGCCTGCTGCAACCTCAATCTTGCTGTAATCAATCTCGGGGGTCTTGCCACTCAGGAAGAGGTCGAGTTTGGCGGCCAGCTCGGGGTTCTCGCTGCGCCACTTGTTTTCCACCTCTCGGCGCTCGGCTGCCCAAGCGCGAAGTGCCTCACGACGAGCAGCATAGAGAGCTTCCACCTCGGGGAAAATCACAAAGGGCTCGTCGGGGTTGCCACCCAAGTTTTCGATACTCTTGCGGGGGTCAGCACCGGCAGCCGAGATGGGCTGTCCGTGAGTAGAGATTTTGTTCTCAAAACTTCCTCCCTCAGCGTTGCGAGCACCCAGACCCATAACTGTCTTGCCGATGATGAGGGTGGGGCGCTCCTCCTGCGAGAGTGCTTTGTTGAGCGCCTCGCGGATGCTCTCGGCAGAGTTGCCGTCACATTCGAGCACGTTCCAGTTCCAAGCCCTATATTTGGCTGCTACATCCTCCGTATCGACATCCTCGACGGTGGTCGAGAGTTGGATGTTGTTCGAGTCGTAGAACATAACGATGTTACCCAATCCGAGGTGGCCTGCAATGCGACCTACACCCTGCGAAATCTCCTCCTCAACAGCGCCATCGGAGATATAGACGTAGGTTTTGTGGGCAGTCCACTCGCCAAAGCGAGCAGCCAAGAAACGCTCGGCCATAGCAGCACCCACAGCCATAGCGTGTCCTTGACCGAGAGGGCCTGAGGTGTTTTCGATGGCGTGAGCAAGGTCGCGCTCGGGGTGTCCGGGGGTTATGCTGCCCCACTGGCGGAAGTTTTTGAGCTCCTCCATAGGCATAATGCCTGCCAAGGCCAATACTCCATAGAGCATAGGCGACATATGGCCGGGGTCGAGGAAGAGTCTATCGCGGAAGGGGTAGGCGTAGTTGTCGGGGTCGTAGCGCAGAAACTCGGAGTAGAGCACATTGATGAAGTCTGCGCCACCCATAGCGCCACCGGGATGACCCGATTTGGCCTTTTCCACCATCGACAATGCGAGGATGCGGATGTTGTCAGCTGCTTTGCGTGAAACGATGTTGTTCATAGGGTTACGGTTTTTTGTTGTGATTATTTATAATATATATATTCTCTCTTAGAATCAACCAATCCACAAATATAGTGTTTTGTCTTGAAAGTTGAAAATTAGACGGCAAGATTTTTTTCGGCATAGCAGGGGTAGCAGGGGTTACAGGGGTTACAGGGGTTGCAGGGGTATCAGGGGGAGTACGTCT
>JAZNFV010000035.1:0-176132 GCA_045576155.1 Tidjanibacter sp. | reverse complement strand
CCTATAACCCCTATAAGCCCCATAAGACCTATAACACCTTATAGCCCTTAAAGCCCCTAAGGCCCTTAATGCCCTTAAAGCCCTTAATGTCTTAGGTCGGTAGGCGGTCGTCGTCAGACTTAGGTCGTTAGACTTTCGACGTTAGACGTTAGACAACAAAAAAACTCGGGTATCTTTTTTAATACCCGAGTTTTTTATTGGATTTATGCGTTATTCCCACGCTTGCGGCTCTGCCTTAAACGACTCAGGCATAGGCCCTTCCAACCTCAAACTACTATCCGTAAGGCTGAATGTGTAGGTGTAGTATTTGCCCGCCTCCCAGATGATGGTGGCCTTCTCAACAACAAACTCCACCTCGGGAACAATCATACCACCGCGCAGAACATCGGCCACAACAACAATGTCGGTCACCATAGCCTGTGGCATAACCAAGCGAGCAGCGTCGCCGCCCACAATCTGGTTGTTGCAATCGGGCAGAGGCCACCCCTCGTCGTCGGCCGAGTAGATACACACGTCGGCAAGTTTCTCGGTGGGATACCACGTTGGGTTGGGGAGGGAGCAGAAAGCGCCCTCGGTGTGTATGTTTTTGAATGTTACCGACTTAACATATAGTGAGTGCGACTCGGTGAGGGTGGTTTTCATCCTCACATCCACCTTGGCGAGTGCGTGGTAGAAGTAGAGCTCCACGCCCGACATCGAGCGCTCGGCCTTGCGGTTGGTCATCAGGTGGGAGTAGAGAAGTTCCTCGTTGGGGTTGGCCTCGGTGTCGTAGTTGCCGATGACAACGCCATTCTCGGGGTCGAATGATGCCCCTGCGATGTAGGGCGAGCAGGCGGCAAGGGTAAGTTGCTGATTGTAGTCCCATTGGAGCGAGGGTGTGGGATACCACAACCCATCGGTGGTGTTGTGTAGGAAGCGGCCGTTCTCCACAAAGGGCTCAGCATCGGGGCTGAACACCTCCCACTGCTTGTCGCGTGGGAGTGCGTAGGCCCAGAGTCCGAAGTCGGCCTCGGTGGGGAAGGTGTTGAAGAGTAGCTTGCCGTCGGTGTTGGTGGTGCGTGTGCGTTGGCTCATAACGGGGCTACAACGTAGCTCTACGGGCTTGTTGGTGGTGACATCGTGACCCAAGACACAGCCAGTGAGCAGCATTGCCAATGCTACCACCCCTCCCCAGATTATGTGTGCTACTCTTTTCACTTGCTTATACCTATATATTATAATAAAAATTCTCTATTTACTGACCTCTCCGCCCTTTCGGGCACCTCCCCTGACACAGGGGAGGAGTGGTTGTGGTGCTTACTTAGGTTGAAGCATTTGCAATCTCTCACGCAACCTCTCCATAATAGCATTTAGAGCCACATCGCTCTGAGTCCAAACAATTTCATTTGGCACTCTCAACACCTCGATACCCTCTTTGGCAAGATAGGCTGTGCGCACCGCATCGTGGCGAGCCTGCTCTTCCTCGTAATGATGTATACCATCCACCTCAACACACAACTTGGCTGCTGGACAATAAAAGTCGAGCACATACGCCCCAACCGAAAATTGTCTATACCAGTGCGCGCCCACAACCTGCCGATTTTTCAGAATCTTCCAAAGCACATTCTCCTCTGGCGTTGATTTGCGTCGCAAACGACGACGATTATCGAGTTGCTCAGCAAGGTTGTGTGTGGCTACTTTGGGCATATTTCAAAAATGTTCTACTGACCTCTCCGTCGCTCTGCGACACCTCCCCTGACACAGGGGAGGAGCTGTTGTGGGGCTTACAAAAGGGTGTATCAAATCTGCTCGTCGTACACCCCCACCACAACCTCTTTTAGTCGCACTACCACCCCGACATCGGGGGAGGATAACAACTGTGGGCATATTAAGGCCCGTTCCTGTTTTATTCTACTGACCTCTCCGTCGCTCTGCGACACCTCCTCTGACACAGGGGAGGAGTAGTTGTGGGGCTTACAAAGGGTGTATCAAATCTGCTCGTCGTACACCCCACCACAACCTCTTTTAGTCGCACTACCACCCCGACATCGGGGGAGGATAACAACTGTGGGCATATTAAGGCCCGTTCCTGTTTTGTTCTACTGACCTCTCCGTCGCTCTGCGACACCTCCCCTGACACAGGGGAGGAGTAGTTGTGGAGCTTACAAAGGGTGTATCAAATCTGCTCGTCGTACACCCCCACCACAACCTCTTTTAGTCGCACTACCACCCCTCCCCTATGTCAGGGGAGGTGCCCGAAAGGGCGGAGAGGTTAGTGTGTAAAAAATAATGTAGTGCCATAGGGAGGTATCACCCTCCCTATGGCTAAATGTATGAAAAAAATGAAATTTCTAAGCTATTGTGCCATTAGCACAACGAGCCATTAGATGTTGTCGTATGCGCCAACAACCTCCTCAACCCAAGGCGATACAGTGGGCTGCTCGAAGATAATCTCCTGCAAGTGCTCGTTTGCACCATTTACAAGGTCGAACTTGATGGTGTAAACATACTTCTTACCTGCCTCCCAAGTGCCGTTCAAGCCATTAACAGCGATTTCAACGGTCTTGCCAGTAGCTGCCTCGTAAACGTGGTCAGCCGACTCGGCGATGTCGTAAGTAACAACGAATTTGGTTGCAGCCTGAACATCCTCAGGAACTACGATAAGTGCGCCAGAGGTAGCGGTGGTAACATTTGCAGTTGTAAGAGGAACAGCAACACCAGTAGCATCATCATAAACAACAACATCTGCACGGCTATTGGCGGTCCAAGCATTGTTGGTGTAGTCACCGGTGTAAGCAGCCTGTTTAACCTCAATCTTCTTGATTTTCACGAGGTTCTGGTAACGAGTGTCGGGAGTTGCGTCGTAAGCGTTGAACACAAGCATCGAGGTGATGTGACGGAAAGCAACGGGCACCTCACCATTGTCGCTACTCCTACCTACCTCTTTGGCAGCAATCATCCAGTCGGTCTGGTAGCCGAGGGTAGTGCCAAGCTCAGCAGCGGTGAGCTTAACGCAGTTGTTTACATCATCCCAGTCAGCAACAGTTGCGTTGTAGGGATAGTAAGCATAGAAGTCGAGCTTGTCAGCTGTGTTGGTAGGCCAGTACATAGGCTTAGCAGCAAAACCCCAATAGGAAGTTTTGTAAGCTACCTCAAGGTCATTAACATAGATAGCATTGGGAGCGGTCTCACCAGTAACACTTTCGTAAGTGCCAGTGTAGAGTGCGAAAGCACCAAAGGTGTAGGTAGTTGGGAGATTGGCCACACCGGTTGCATCGGGGAGCACGAGAGCTTTGGTCGAAACCATAAAATCTTTGAAATTGATTTCGCCTGCGGGCGAAACAATCTCATTCTTTACACAGCTGGTCAGCACAGCGGCTGCCATAACTGCAATTGCAAGAATCTTTTTCATAGTTGTAAATGTGTTAATTAGTTTGTTGTTTATTGTTTGTTTTGAATTGTTTATTTCGTGATTTGCAAAGCATTAGGCTATGCGACTAACCAACCGAGATATTGGTGTCGGGAGTAACAGCAACCCAGTCGCTCGAAACCGAAGGAGTGAAGGTAATCTCTTCGCCAACGCCAATGGTAACGGTGTAGGTGTAAATCTTGCCCATCTCCCAAGCGTAGTCGGCAGCAACATTGAAGGTTGCGCCAGTCACAACGTCTTTTGCACCACCTGCGTAGTTGATTGTGTAGTTGATGGTGAACTGGCGAGTAGCGTTGGTCTGGGGAATAACCAGAGCTGCATCACCAACGGCAGCACCCGTGGTAGCATCGAGAACAACAGTCTGGGCTGCGTTGAGATAGGTGTACTCAATGGAGGGGGTAGCGTGGCCGCTCCAACCATTTGCAACCACTGCACCATCTACCGAAGCGTAGTCAGCAACGTTACTAACACCGCTCAAAACAACCTTGTCGATAGTGATGCTTGTAACACCATTGGCTGCATAGTTGGTAGCAGCGGGCTTAACAGCAACCTTAACCTGCGAGAGGAGGTGTTTGAATGCTACGGGCACGGGAGCAACGGGATCTGCTTTTGCCAAGTCCTTAACCACGTCGGTTGCCATTAGGTCAACCTGAGCTGAGAAGTTGTTGGTGGTGGTAAAGTCGGAGAAGGCTACACCCTCGGTTGCAGTTGCACTAACTGTGCCTGCGCCAAACGCATAGGGCGAGTAGGCCACAAACGACAACATACCGGTTTTGGGCCAGTAGTAGCTCTGATCGGCGTTCTTCCAGTATGTACCCACCTTCTCAATCTCTACACCCTTGCCGTCTGCACCATACATATATGGACTTGGGGTGTAGGAGGTGCTCCAAGCGGTGGTCGAGTGGTAGGCATAGACACCAAAGTGCTCTGCCTCGGGGTAGGTATTGCCAGTGATAGGAACATTTACCTCGGCCTTAGTGTTTTTGTAGTTAACTGCCTTGAAGGCGATTTCGCCCTCGGGAGTTACAACCTCGTTAGTCACACAGCTGGTGAGCGCTACGGCTACCAATGCTGCCAATGCAAATACTTTTTTCATACATCAAATAATTTTTGGTTTGTTTATAATTATTATTGTTTTTATTCTCAATCTGTTACGTCCGAGCGTTAAATTGCCACATCGTAGTTTTCTTCCTCCCATTCATCCACCGAGGGGACAAATCCACCACCACTTGGCGGAGGTGTGGGTGGCGTGGGCACATCTATCTCGGGCTCTTCGATGTAGATATACCTGTCGGGATTATCCTTAAACTCGTCGGTAATATCTTTCTGCCAGCTGACGGTCTGACCGCTCGTGTTGGTAACAACAATCGTTAGCCACAAGCGCGACTCCTCGTCGGGCAACTTGCCAAAGGTGTTGAAGGTGGTTTCGAGCACATCCACACCGCCCTCCTTATCGTTCACTCCTGCGGTCATATCGAAGTAGAGGATAACGCTCTCGTTGCTACGTCCACCCTCGAAACCAAACTTATTGCTCTTGGCCTGACCCGACAGCAGCGCTTGTGCGCTGGCCAAGTGGGTGCGGTTCTTCAACCTCACGCCCAAGTAGTAGCTCTCCACAATCGTAGAGGCCTCGGCGTAGATAGTCTGAGTGCCGGTGCGGTGGAGAATCTCCACATCCTCCCTACCAACAAGCAGGTGGTCGGGCTCATAGACAATAGGCTCGTCGGGGTCGGGAGCTACGAAATTGGGCTTGGTAGCAAAGGCGTTGAGCTTGGTCAGCAGGTTGGTGCGGGTGCTATTGGGAATCTCGCTTGTATAGGCCTCCAACGAGGGCACATCCCAGTCGCCACGAATGAGGGTTGCCTGCGTGTCGAAGTTATAGACCATCATCTTATACTTGCCGGGCTGGGCGTTGATGTAGCCACCCGTAGGCAGAACGTAGTCGTCCGAAACAAACTCGTGGGTGTAGTAGTCGTAGAATACAACCCTCATAAGCTCGGGCTGAGGCAGGGGCTGGCTGTGGTTCTCTACTTCGAGGTTGAGGTCGAGTTGGAGGTAAAGACCGTCGCTCATCTCCTCCAAGGGACGACGGTGGCAGGCCGCCGACAGCACCACAACCATCAGCAGCATCACAAATGCCTCTATCGTTCTCCTCAACTTCATCTATTTCTGTTCGTTACAATCTTTTTACTTGTTATCCTCGGCTCGCCCTCCCCGAAAAAAACTTAGTCGCCAAGCGAGTCGGCCCTACGGCTCTTGCCGCTGCCCCACTCCAAAGGCAACACCAGCGACACCTTCGCCTTGGTTGGGCCCCAATAGCCAAACTTACCACTCACCCTATCGCGGATTAGCTTCTCGGTGCCGTCGGGCTCGGTGATGTGGAAGTAGTGGCGATACTGACTTTGGAGGTAGCCCAAGCCAAACTCAAACTCCATCCTCCATCGGTTGCCAATCTTCATCGAGTAGCCGTAGCTCACACCTGCCGCCAAGAAGAACTCGCCCTGATAGCCGTCGGCGCTTCTGAGCTGGAAGTCGTAAAGACCACCACCGGCATAGAGGCCCACGAAGTGACCCAAAAGTCGGTTGTCGCGCGTGCGCTCACCCAACCAGTAGCGACCCTCAACATCGCCCCAGAGCAACTGGTAGCACCAATCCCACTCGCGGTCGAGATACCAGGGGAATGTCCACGACGCATCAATAGAGTAGCGATTGCCTATGGGCAGCTCGGCCTCAACATTGAGTGCGCCAATCATATCGAAGAGGAGGTTGGTCTTGGCCGCAACCAAGTAACGCCTACCCTCCTGCTCGGCCTGCTCCTCGGGCTCTTCCGCCTCGCGAAGTTGCTCCTCGGTAGGCTCGGGCCACTGAGAGGTGGCCAAGTAGTTGGCCATAGAGAGGCTTGTCAGGATGCTACCCGCACCCACACCACTGAGCTGTGTGCCGATGGGTTGCTCGACAATGCGACCAATCACCTCCTCGGCCTCCAATGCGGCGGGGTTGTAGTAGATTATGCAGGTGGTTGCAGTACGCAACCAGGGCAGAATGTGCTTGCGGATGTAGCGATAGGGAGTGCCGCCACGAAGTTTGTAGAGCTCCTTCATACGCTTGTCGGTGCTCTTATTGGTCTGACGCAACACCTTCAACACCTGCTTCTGGTAGGGGACATTTTTGTCGGCCTCAATCATCCTAATCAAGCCCTCGAAGTCCTCACCCAAAGCGTGGGTCGTGAGGTTGGAGAAGTCCACCTTAGGATATTTCACAGTCAAAAAGCCCTTCATACTGCGCGCACGCTTCGAGGAGAGCCACTGGTTGTAGGAGGAGCGACCCTCGGGCGAGGCGTAGGCCACAATGTCGATGGAGTCGATGGCGTGGGCGTGGTTGTGGAAGATGCTGTCGAGGGTGGCAAAAGCCTCGGGGTTGGTCATATAGTGGTGGTCGAGGGTGAACTTGTCGTGACGGTAATAGACCACAACCTCGCTCCTCTCGGCCCTCTCTTGGGCGAGAAGCGAAGTGGCCGCCATAACCACCATTGCAAGTATCATCAACAATCTCTTCATCACTATCTTCTATCTTGGGTTTTGGGAGTGCAAAAAAAGAGGTCGCACGACAAGAAACTACTCCTTATCGCCAACCTCAAAAGCGCCTGCGCATACACACGCGCGCGTATTGGAAATTTCCCTCGTGGGGAAATTATTTACACTCTCAATTCTCATTCAACCTAAACGTTTGTGTGGCAAACTCACACTCACATTTGCCACAATTTTTCGCCCTTCCTGAACCTCAGCAATCAAGACCTTCTGGGGCAACACCGTGAAACAAAGCAAAGTTATTACGAAGTTAGCATTTATATATGGATTTTCCGAGTGCTACAACGCTTTTCGCGCAATTCTTTACTAAAAAAAGAAATTACGCCCCCCCCCACTCGGAAATTTGTGACATACCTACAAACTTTTAGAACATCAGAGGAATGCCAAAAAGGGGATTTAGGAGATTTTTCAACCAAAGCTCAATATGAGCACAAAATGATGGCTAATAATTGTCCTATGATTTTGCGAAAAACAGGACATCTTTCGCCTCTCAAACGATAGGAATTTTCTCTTCGAAGCTCCTCGTTTCAAGGCTCAAATTTAACGCCAACCAAGACGCTGTTTTCAACTACTAAAACCCGTTGTTTTGGCTCTTCCACTCTTGGGGCGAAAGGCCTGTGTAGCGCTTGAAGTAGCGACAGAAAAACGAGGGGGTAGAGAAGTTGAGTTTCTCGGCAATCTCGGTACTATTGAGGTCGGTGCTGATAAGCAGTCGCTTGGCATTTTTAATCACTGCCGAGGCAATCAAATCGGAGGGAGTCTTGTCGGTAATGCGCTTCACTTTGGCCGCAAAACGCTTGGCCGTAAGCCCACACTCACGAGCATAGAACTCCACGTCGCGGTGCTCGAAACTATTGACAGCCAACATCATACTAAATCGCATAACCAGCTGCTCGTCCTGAGTAGCCTCCTTAACAGCCAAGTTTCTACGCAAGAAGATGTCTATCAGCTCACCGCGCAAAATCGACAAAATATGCCCATCTATCTCGGCACGCGAAGGGTTGCGATAATTGACCGCAGTGGCTTGAATATAGCGCATCAGCGCCGTAAGGGTGATGTTCTCCTGTTTGAGCAACGACACAACCGGCATCTGGCGCACACGAGGGAAGATGGCCACAAGGCTCATTGTCGAGGCCTCCGAATTGACGCGACCAACAACCACCGAGCAACTAAAATCAGAAGAAATGTGGGTAAAGCGACAATGTGTGCCTGCAAAAAGCAAAAGCATTTGGCCCGCCACAAGCGTGTGTGACGCACCGCCCACCAAAAGTATCATACTACCCTTGCGGCACACCAACAACAACATAGCGTCGCGCAACACGACTGCAAGACCTACGTTTTGTTGATTTCGCGAGGCATCTTCCTCAGTGTCAAAGCTATGAAAACCAGATTCAATGGGCAGACCAAGTGCCCTGACGATGTGGGCGTAATCGATATTAGCAAGGTGTTTGTCGCTATTCATTTTTCGTTAAGCGCTACATTATGAGAGTAAAATATGCATTATTGCCACAAATATACATATTTTCTTGAAAAATAAAACCCCTTGCACACCATAAAGCCCTATTTTACTGACTTTTAGGTATTCGTATAGGGCCAATTTTCAGTGAAATAATGAACACAATGTGAGGTTTTGCACATCTATGACTCCCTCTTGCCGCCCATCATATCAAGCAGCTCGGTTGTGATGGCCTGTTGGCGCTGCTTATTGTATTCGAGCGAGAGCGATGCAGCAAGCTCGTCGGCATTGTCGGTGGCGGCCTGCATAGCAATCATACGTGCAGCGTGCTCGGAGGCCACCGACGAGAGTGCTGCCGTAAACAATTTGAGCGCCACCTGACGTGGTACAATGCTCTCTATCAACTCCTTGCGCGAGGGTTCGAGGATATACTCCACCTCGCCCAACCTACTCTCCTCTGCCTTGGGCAGCTCGATAGGCAACAGCTTCTCGCACACCAAGCGCTGCACACCGGGCGAAACGAACTTATGATAGACCACAACGACCCTATCGGTGTGGCCCTCGGTGTAGCTCTTCATAAGCCCGTCGGCCATAGTCCTGTAAGCCAAATAGTTGGGTTTCTCGGCCAAGTGTTCGTCGCCACACTCGTGTTCAATTTTTTGGCGGGTCAAATCTACCGACAACTGGCGACCCATAGAGAGTATGTGGCGCGAATCGGGGCCCAACTCGGCATACTCCTCCGAGCCGAGCATCTCTACAACCTTACGCCCTACGTTATTGTTGAAAGCACCGCAAAAAGTGGTATTCGACGCAAAGCCCACCACCGTAAGGTGCGACACCTCGCGCACTTGGGCCAAAGCTATCGGCTCGCTCTGCTCGCCCGAGGCAAGATGAGCCACAATCGATTGAAGCTCATCGGCATAGGGCACAAGAGCTCCTATCTCGCGCTGGGCACGATGGAGCTTAGCCGCCGCAACCATTTTCATTGCAGAGGTTATTTTGCGGGTGGAGCGCACCGACGCAATACGTTCTTTTATCTCTTTGAGCGAAGCCACTTTTTCCTACTAAAAACTGAGTTAATAAGGCTATTCTATTGGAGTGTTTGTAGCACCTTGTGGGCCACCGACTTAATCACGTCGGCAATAGTGTCGTCTATCTTGCCTGCGGCCAACTGAGCCAACACATCGTCGCGGTGGGTAGCACGCAAAACATCCAAAAAAGCCTTCTCAAAGCCACTCACAGCCGCCACATCCAAATCCTTCAAGAGTCCATTCACACCGCAATACAACACAGCAATCTGCTCCTCAACGGGCATTGGCGAGTACTGGGGCTGGATGAGCAGGCGGGTATTCTTCTTGCCCTTGTCAATCACATAGGCCGTTACGGGGTCGAGGTCGCCACCAAACTTTGTAAACGCCTCCAACTCACGATATTGCGCTTGGTCGATTTTCAGAGTACCGGCCACCTTCTTCATCGACTTAATCTGGGCATTACCGCCCACCCTCGACACCGAAATACCCACATTGATTGCGGGGCGGATGCCCTGATTGAACAAGTCGCTCGCCAAGAAAATCTGACCATCCGTAATAGAAATTACGTTTGTTGGGATGTAGGCCGACACGTCGCCCGCCTGAGTCTCGATAATAGGCAGTGCCGTAAGCGAGCCTCCACCCTTAACCTTGCCCACCAACGATGCGGGCAGGTCGTTCATCTTCTCGGCCACCTCGGTGCGCGAGATAATCTTCGCAGCCCTCTCCAAAAGGCGCGAGTGGAGGTAGAAAATATCGCCGGGGTAGGCCTCCCTACCCGAAGGACGACGCAAGATGAGCGACACCTCGCGGTAGGCCACCGCCTGCTTCGAGAGGTCGTCGTAAACCACCAGTGCGTGACGGCCCGTATCGCGGAAGTACTCGCCAATGGCCGCACCTGCAAAGGGGGCGTAGTATTGCATAGCTGCGGGGTCGGAGGCTGTGGCTGCAACCACAATGGTGTAGTCCATAGCGCCCCTTTCGCGCAGGGTATTGACAATGGTTGCCACCGTAGAACCTTTCTGGCCCACAGCAACATAGATACAATAGACCGGCTCGCCCCTAAGATACTCGGCTCGCTGGTTGATGATGGTGTCGATGGCAATGGCGGTCTTGCCCGTCTGCCTATCGCCAATGATTAACTCCCTCTGGCCGCGACCAATGGGAATCATAGCATCCACAGCCTTCAAACCCGTCTGCAAAGGCTCGCTCACAGGCTGTCGAAAGACCACGCCGGGGGCTTTGCGCTCCAAGGGCATCTCGAACTTCTCGCCCAAGATGTCACCCCTACCGTCGAGAGGCTCGCCCAGAGGGTTGATAACCCTGCCGACCATCTGGTCGCCCACCTCCAACGAGGCGATGCGGTGGGTGCGCCTAACGCTGTAACCCTCCTTGACGTGCTCGGTAGAGCCCAGCAACACTGCGCCCACATTATCCTCTTCGAGGTTCATAACCACGCCACTAACTCCCCCCTCAAACTCCAATAACTCGCCTGCCTCGGCGCTGTCGAGACCATAGATGCGGGCCACACCGTCGCTCACTTGGAGCACTGTGCCCTCCTCCTGAAATTTGAGTGTGGTGTCCACTCCTGCGAGTTGCGCTCGTAGCACCTCGGACACCTCTGCGGGTCTTATCTCTGCCATAATCCTTTGTTCTATTATTAGAAACTGTTATACTATATTTCTATTCTTTACGATAAACTGGTGGCGTATGCGTTCCAGCTGCCCCTTGACAGAGCCGTCCATAAGCCGTCCGCCAACTCTGAGCAGAAAGCCACCAATAATCTCTCTGTTTACCTCCACAACCAGTTCCACAGTGCCTCCAAACTCCTCTGCCACAAGCTTTTCTATCTGACTTCGGGTTGTGGCATCAATCTCGTTAGCGGTGGTTAGGTGTGCGTAGGTGATGTTGCCTGCCTTGCGGTAGAGTTCCACATAGGCACGGGCCATAGCCGCCAAAAGCGACTCGCGGCGGTGGGCAAAAACCAAATCGACAAACCTCCTGAGCGATTGGGGAACAGCCCCCTCGCCTCCGGCCAGCGCCACCACATAGGCTGCCCTCTGCTCCTCGGAGAGGGTTGGGTTGCCAACCACACTCCTCGCATTTGGCTCGGGATGCAACTCACGCCTCAGCCTCGCCATTATCGGGTACAGCTCCCCCGCCTCGCCCACCTCGGTGGCGTAGGACAAAAGTGCTTTGGCATAGCGTCGTGCCAGTAGGCTCTCGTTCATATCTCGCTCAGTTTGTGTTGTTTAACCACTCGGTTGCAATATCGAAACAGCTTCCCTCTCGGCCCTCTTCTCGGCAGAACCATTTACTCCACCTTTGGGGAGTCGGCAATGCCCCTCTCGGCCTCATCGACAAGTCGGCCAATAAGCTCCCTATCGCCCCCGTCGGAGTTGTCGAGCTTTGCTCGCATAACCTTCTCGGCCACCTCCACCGACAGCAGAGCAACCGTTGCTCGCATATCGCCGAGGGCCTTCTGTTTCTCAATCTCGATTTGTTTGCGTGCCGCCTCTATGCGTGCCGCTGCATCGGCCTCAGCCTTCTCGCGGGCACTCTCCACAATCTTCTGGCTGTTGCTCGTAGCTGCCGCAAGCATCTCGCCCGAGCGCCTTGTGGCATCCTCCATAATCCTGCGAGCCTCATCCTCCACGCCCTCAATCCTGAGGCGAGCCTTGTCGGCCTCGTGGAGAGCCTCTTGGATGTGCTCACGACGCTTATCGACCATACCGGTGATGATGGGAAAGCCAAACTTGGCCAGCGCACCAAAGACCAGCAAGAACGATAGGAGCATCCAAAAGAGTAGTCCCAAATCGGGTGTTAGTAGCGACATAACTTTCTCTTTTTTAGTTTGTTGTCAAAATCCTTGTTGGCCCACAAGAGGGGGCTTTACCACCCCTCTCGTGCCAACAATGTGCCTCCCTCTTGGGGGGATTAGATTGCCATCAGACAAACCACAATGGCAAACAGAGTTGCACCCTCAATAAGAGCTGCCGACACAATCATTGCTGTCTGCAACGAACCTGCGGCCTCGGGCTGACGTGCCATACCTTCGAGTGCGGTGGAGCCGATTTTACCAATACCCCAAGCTGCACCAAACACTGCCAAAGCGGCTGCCAAAGGAGCTGCTACTGCGCCGATATTTACGGCTGCCTGCAAAAATGCTACAATTGCTAACATAATAGTTCTACGTTTTTGAGTTAATTATATGTTTGTTATCAAATTTGTTTCACTTGTTTGACTTCTTGTGGGCGGCGTGGTGTTCCTTGCGCGAGAGGCCAATAAATACCGACGAGAGCATCGTAAAGACATAGGCCTGAATGTAGGCCACAAGCACCTCCAACACCAGCATAAACACCGACAAGAAGACCGAGAAGATGGTCATCACAACATTCATCGTCGTGCCCATACTCACCGAAATAAACACCAAACAGGTCAGTGCCAAGATAACCGTATGGCCCGCCAGTATGTTGGCAAACAGACGCACTGTGAGCGCAAAGGGTTTCGAGATAACGCCAAACAGCTCTATGACAGGCATCAGAGGTATGGGGAACTTCATCCACACAGGCACGTCGGGCCACAAAATCTCTTTCCAGTACTCCTTGTTGCCAAATACGTTCACAGCAAACATCGTCGCCAAGGCCATAACCAACGTCACAGCAATGTTGCCCGTAGTGTTAGCACCGCCCGGGAAGGTTGGCACAAGGCCCATAAGGTTGTTGAAGAAGATGAAGAAGAAGGCCGTCAGCAAGTAGGGCGAGTAGCGCTTATAGTCCTTACCCACCGAGGGTCGTATGATGTCGTCTTCGAGGCTCATAATAAGCATCTCCACAGCGCCCACAAATCCGCGTGGCACTGCTCGATAGTCACAGCCACGCCTACGATACCATCCCGCAACACCCAATATCACCGCCACGAGCAGCAACGAGTTGATAATCAGTCCTGCGGCATTCTTCGTCAGCGACAAGTCGATGGGTCGATAGAGCTGGCCATCCTCGCCCTCGGCCACCAACTTACCCTCCCATTTTGCACCTTTGGGGGCAATGTGGAAGCCCTTGTAGGAGTGGCCGTGCGACACCTTCGACGAGGAGAACACGCTCCACTTGCCACTCTCGGCACGCACAATGCAGAGTAGCGGAATCTCTATGTGGTGGCCATTGACGGTGGCTATGTGCCACGAGTAGCTGTCGCTAATGTGGTCCATAATCAGCCCCACAACGTCGAGCTCCTCCTCGGTCACTTCGGCCTCCTCGGCCACCTCCTCAACCTTCTCAACCGCCTCAACCTCTGCCGGCAAATCCTGCCCGTCGGCCAGAGCCACGTTCTGTGCCCACACACCACCCCACAGCGCCCCCGCAAGGAGCACCGTGAGGAGCATAACTATGTGTTGCACAGCTCGTTTCATTGTCTATTGTTGATTCTTCGACACCTCCTTTGCGTAGGCCGTCATTGCCCACCCCTCAAATAAAGAGGTCAGCAGATAGTAGCCAAGCGTGTAGAGCAAAAAGACGTTCTTGCCCGGCAACTTGGCGGCAACCCACACAAACATCATCACCGCAACGCTCAGAAATTTCACACCCCTGAGAATCATAGAGCAGACCACAGCCTTTTGTGGTTTCATCCTCGCCTGACGAGGGAGAACGATGCTATAAACCGCCTCGAAAATGTAGAAAAGGGCTGGGGCTATCCACATCAGTGGCGTGAAACTCTCTGGCCACCAAACCTTTACCATTGGCAGCCCTATACCATAGAGTACCGTAGCGGCAATGAGTATGTTTATTGCTGTTTTTAATTTCATATCACTCTTTTTATCTGTTGTTGCTACTCGGTGCAGACCACAATGGTGTCGTCCCTGACCTCCACAAAGCCTCCGCCCACCTCAATACTCTCCTGCTGACCACTCGGGAGGGTGTAGTCAATCCTTCCCGCCGCAAGCGACGAGATGAGTGGCGCGTGGCCACGCAAGACCACAAATGGCGACTTCGCGCCGGGCAACAGCACTCGCTGCACCTCGCCCTCGAAGATGTTTTTGGTGGGAGATATGATTCTCAGTTGCATTGTCTTGTGTGTGTGAGATTTTGGGTGGGGATTGTGAGCAGAGGTGAGGTTAGTTGCCCGCAGTACGACGCAACAGCTCCTCGCCCTTAGCTATGGCCTCCTCTATTGTGCCAACATTGAGGAAGGCTGCTTCGGGCAGGTCGTCCACCTCGCCATCGAGAATCATCTTGAAGCCCTTGATGGTATCCTCAATGGAGACCATAACACCCTTTACGCCAGTGAATTGCTCCGCCACAGAGAAGGGTTGCGAAAGGAATCGCTGCACCCTACGCGCACGATTGACAATAGTCTTATCCTCGTCTGACAGTTCCTCCATACCGAGAATCGAAATAATATCTTGCAACTCCTTGTTGCGTTGCAAAATCTGTTTCACACGCTGTGCTGTGGTGTAGTGCTCCTCGCCCACAATGTTGGGGTCGAGGATGCGCGATGTCGATTCGAGAGGGTCAACCGCAGGGTAGATACCCATCTCGGTAATCTTACGGCTCAGCACCGTTGTTGCATCGAGGTGGGTGAAAGTGGTTGCGGGAGCAGGGTCGGTGAGGTCGTCGGCAGGGACATAGACCGCCTGTATGGAGGTAATCGAACCGCTCTTGGTGGAGGTGATGCGCTCCTGCATAGTACCCATCTCGGTGGCCAACGTTGGCTGATAGCCCACCGCCGAAGGCATACGACCCAGCAGAGCCGACACCTCAGAGCCGGCCTGCGTGAAGCGGAAAATGTTGTCTATGAAGAATAGAATATCGCGATTGGTGCCGCCATCGCGGAACGACTCGGCCACCGTCAGACCCGACAGCGCCACCGAAGCACGTGCCCCGGGAGGCTCGTTCATCTGACCAAAAACAAGCGTTGCCTGCGACTTTTTCAGCTCCTCGGGGTCGATGGCCGAAAGATCCCAGTCGCCACGCTTCATACCCTCCTCGAAGGCCTCGCCATAGCGGATAACACCCGACTCAATCATCTCCCTGAGAAGGTCGTTACCCTCGCGGGTGCGCTCACCCACGCCTGCAAACACTGAGTAGCCACCCAACTTCTTGGCCACATTGCGGATAAGCTCCATAATAAGTACCGTCTTACCCACACCTGCGCCACCAAAAAGGCCCACCTTGCCACCCTTGACATAGGGTTCGAGCAGGTCGATAACCTTGATGCCGGTGTAGAGCACCTCCTGAGTTGTTGTAAGCTCCTCAAACTTGGGTGCATCGCGGTGTATGGGCAGTGCGCCCTCATTGGAGAGAGTGCCTATGCCGTCGATTGCCTCCCCCACAACATTCATCAGCCTACCCTTAATCTGTTCGCCCACAGGCATAGATATGGGGTGGTAGTGCGACACAGCCTCTGCACCTCGGGCGAGTCCGTCGGTGGAGTCCATTGCCACAGCACGAATGCTCTGTTCGCCTATATGTTGTTGGATTTCAGCAATGAGGTGGCGACCATCCTCGCGGAGGATCTCCACAGCGTCGTGGATGGCAGGCAGAACAACCTGACCCTCCTCCGACTCAAAACTAACATCAATGACTGGGCCGATGATTTGCACCACGCGCCCACGAATGGTTCTTGGAGTTGCTTCTCCCATAGATTTTTGCTTTTCGGTTTGCATATTTTTACAAATATACTTTTTTTCTGCCGAAAAACAAGTGCCACAAGCCTTTTTAGCCCCTACGATTTAACAAAAATTTCCAAAAGCCTGCCCTTTCCCTCAATCAGAACGTCGGTAGCCTCGGCCGGAACAAGCACCGTTTCCAACTCCGCAAGCTCCACCTTCTGGCCCATAGTGCGCAGGCTCACACCGCCCTCAACACACATAAAAGCCACAAAACTATCCAGCGGGGCGTAGTCCATCTCCACCGCACCATCTACTTTGAGCAGATTGACCGTAAAGAGTTCGCTCGAAGCGAGTTCCACAGCACCATTGGTCTTAGCCTCTTTGGTTATGTTGAGCCCTTCGCGCGGAGTAAGCCCCACAACCTCGGCAGCTAAGGCGGTGTGGAGTTCGCGTGGGTGGCCATTCTGGTCGAGGCGATTCCAGTCGAAGATGCGGTAGGTAACATCCGAAGCCTCCTGAACCTCGGCCAATAGCACGCCTCCGCCAATGGAGTGGATTGTGCCGGCAGGCACTAAGTAGGCCTCGCCCTTGTGAACCAAACGCTTTTTCAGATACTTATCCAAACACCCCTCCTCAACGGCTCTGTCGTACTCATCCTCGCTCAGCGAGCGATTCACATCCAAGTAGATTGCTCCGTCGGGGGCGGCATCTATAATATACCATATCTCTGTCTTGCCTCTTGTGCCGTGCATCTCGGCAGCAAACTCGTCGTTGGGGTGAACCTGCACCGAGAGCTTGTCGCGAGTGTCGATAAATTTGGTCAAAACAGGGAACTCCAATCCATATCTGTCGTAGATGTTGTCACCCACAAGCTCGCCCATATAGACCTCGATGAGCTCGCCGAGGGTGTTGCCCTTCAACACTCCCTCGCTCACTTTGGACTCTGCGCCCTCCAAGCCCGAAAGTTCCCAACTCTCGCCTATGCGCTTGGGATTGACTCCGCGAGGCACTCTCTTTCCTGCGGCAGCGAGTCGTTCTCCTCCCCAGACAACCTCTTTCATTATGGGGGTAAACTTCAATGGATATAGCATACGTCTTTCTCTGTTTCTCTATGGTAATTCTAATTCTTCGACTGCTTGAGCACGCCCTGCCCTACTGCAATCACTGTGCCGCAATCCGCCAACACCGCCCAAATGGCTATTACACCCCTCGGTGGGCCAACATCTGAGCGTGTCTAAATTCACCCCAAAATTAGTAAAATTCCCGTAGGTGCGAATAAACATAGGAATTTATTGTTACTTTTGTAGCTACATTAAAACAGTTTTTGCGTATGAAAGAATTGATTAGGGTCGAAAATGTGACCAAACAATTTGCAGGCCACCGAGCGCTCGACGACGTGTCGCTCTCCATACCCCAAGGCTCTGTCTATGGACTGCTCGGCCCAAACGGAGCAGGCAAAACCACACTCATCCGTATCATCAACCGCATCACCGCTCCCGATAGTGGCAAGGTGTGGTTCGACGGACACATCCTCGCACCCGAGGATGTGGCACACATTGGCTACCTCCCCGAAGAGAGGGGTCTTTATAAGACAATGAAGGTGGGCGAGCAGGCACTATACTTTGCCCAGCTCAAAGGACTCTCGCGTGCCGAGGCCACCCGGCGACTGAAAAAATGGTTTGTCAAATTTGGCATCGAAAGCTGGTGGAACAAGAAGGTTAGCGAGCTATCCAAGGGTATGGCCCAGAAGGTGCAGTTTATCGTAACCATCGTTCACGAGCCCAAGCTGCTCATCTTCGACGAGCCTTTCAGCGGCTTCGACCCCATCAATGCCAACCTTCTGAAACAGGAGATTTTGGCCCTGCGCGACCAAGGGGCAACGGTTATCTTCTCCACCCACAATATGTCGTCGGTGGAGGAGGTGTGCGACCATATCACCCTCATCAACAAGTCGCACAACATCCTCAGTGGCCCTCTTACGGAGATTAGGCGCTCTCACGGAGGCAACATCTTCGAGGTTGATTTCCGCTCCTCGCGCGAAGAGCTTGTGGCAGCGCTTGGCACTGCGCCCTGCACCCTGCTCGACACCTCGGCCAGCGACGACGAGGCTGTGCAGAATGTTGCCGCATCGACAATCAAGCTCCACATCCCCAACGACGAGGATATCCGCAGCGTGGTGGAGGTAATCAATCATAGCTGCGAGTTGCGCTCCTTCCGCGAGGTTATCCCCTCGATGAACGACATCTTCATCCGCGCGGTGGCCGGCTCGCTCTAACCCCCGCCATACCAATATATATATTATGTAACATCACAGAAAAGAGTCCATACTATGGGAAAAATAGCAATCATTGCGGGTCGCGAATTTAACGAGCGCGTACGCAAAAAAAGTTTTATCATAACCACCTTACTTATGCCTATCGCCTTTGTGGCGCTGATGTTTGTGCCTGCGCTGATTATGAACATCAGCAGCGACGAGCAGCACCGCATTATGGTGGTTGACCAGAGCGGATTGGTTGGCGAGAAGATGACCGACACCAAGAGCATCGACTTTGTAGCCTCCGACAAGAGTGTCGATGAGCTTACAGCCGCACCCGAAGAGATTTTCGGCATACTGGTGGTGGGTAGCGACGTCTTTACCAACCCCTCCAATGTGCAACTGCTCACCTATGAGTCGTCCACAATAAACATTGAGAGCGAAATTAGCGAGCAGATAGGCTCAATCATTGAGGCTGAGAAACTTAAAGCCTACAATATCGAGGACATCGACTCCATCTTGGCCGCCATCGAAACCAACGTGTCGCTCAAAGTGCGCCAACTCAACGAGAGTGGTGAGGCTCAGGACAGCTCCTCGGTGCTCAATATAGCCTTGGCCTACATCTTCGGCTTCCTCATCTATATGTTCGTATTCCTCTATGGCAATATGGTTATGCAGGGCGTAATTGAGGAGAAGAGCAACAAGGTTATGGAGGTTATGGTGTCGAGTGTCAAGCCCTTCCAGCTTATGATGGGTAAGATTCTCGGTATCGCCTCGGTGGCTGTTACTCAGTTTGTTATTTGGGTTGTATTTATACTCGTTGTGGGCGCTGCTGCAATGAGCCTCCTCGGTGTAGATGAGATGATGGCAGCTGCACAGGCCGCCTCCACTATGGACCCCGCAACCCTCGCACCAGGTGCATCAATGCCCGAGGTGGACGACGAACTGCTCTCCATCATCAGCAGCGTTACCAACCCCGCCTACCTGTTGCGCATATTCGGAGGCTTCCTCATCTACTTCATTGGCGGCTACCTCCTCTATGCGGCTATGTTTGCTGCTGTGGGTAGCGCTGTCGATAACGAGAAGGATACCAACAACCTCCAACTGCCCATCACCATCCCCCTGATGCTGGCTCTGTTTGTTATGCTCAGCGCAATGCAAGACCCTCACGGCCCTCTGGCATTCTGGTTCAGCATTATCCCCTTCACCTCGCCCATTGTTATGATGGTGCGCCTGCCCTATGGCGTTCCGGGCTGGGAGCTGGCACTCTCGGTGGGCCTGCTCATTGTGACCTTCATCGGCATTGTCTATCTGGCCGGCAAGATTTACCGCGTGGGAGTCTTTATGTATGGCAAGAAACCCACCCTCGGCGAACTTATCAAATGGTCGAAATATAAATACTAAACTTGGCCACAGCCAAATATGGAAGAGGGAAACCGCAATGGTTTCCCTCTTCTTTTAGTTTGGGTTGAGAGTTATTAGGGAGGAGGACTTAGAGGGGTTAGAGGGGTTAGGGAACTTAGGGAATTTAGGGAGTTTAGGGAGTTTAGGGAATAGGGCCTATAAGGCCTATAAGGCCTATAAGCCCCATAGGCCCTTAATGCCTTAGGTCGTTAGACTTTCGACGTTAGACGTTAGACCGGAGCTACGCTCCAAGAGTGCGATTTGTGGAGGGATTTTTGTGCCAAGCAAGGGAGCAAGTCCGCAGTTTACTAAACGTAAATGAGGAACTTGCGAGCCGAAGCTTGGTGCAAAAAGCACCCACAAGGCGCACTCGAAAAAAAAAAGTGCGGGTATCAAAATTGATACCCGCACATCTAAGCATAACTCAGCAAAACCCTACTGCACACCACCAACCGCGCGAATAGCTGCGTAGTTGATTTTGTATGCCTCGGCTTTACGCAACTCCTGCTTGATGTCGGTGATGATACCCATACGGGTGTCTTTGTCGGCTTTCAAGCAGATGGTCATCTTGTTGCGGTCTGCCTCGTTGAGAGCGTCACGCTCCGAAGCCACAAACTGACCAATCTCCTGAGGAGTGCTAAAACTGTTGTTCAACTGAATCTGAGGCGCACTACCGAACTTAGCCTGCAACGACTCTACGGGAGGGCCTACATAGATATAACTAACAAGCGACTTGTTTTCGAGCTTCTGAATCTCCGTTGCCTGAGGTGCTTTGAATTTCACCACAAGCTCGGTCTCCTTCATTGAAGTAGATACCATAAAGAAGAAGAGAATCATAAACACGATGTCGGGGAGCGACGAGGTCGAAATCTGACCAATCTCCTTTTTCTCTTTTTTCCTGATTACTGGCATAACTACTTAATGTTTTTAGGCTCAGCCTCGGAGATTTTCATAGGCACAGCGTCGGCGATAGCATCCTGCTGCTCCTTGGTAAGCTCAGTGTAAACCTTACCGAAGTGGGCTTTGCTGAGCTCGTCGCGAATCTCGTTGAAGGCGCGAGTGAGTTCGTTCTGTACTTTCATATACATTTCATAGCTTGTACCTCGGTCGTTTTGGAGCGACACGACACCCGAACTAACGGGGTACGAGCCAATGAATTCAATCTCTTTGGTCTCTTTTTCGGGGAGATTGGGGTCGTCCGCACGGTTGAGCACCCACTCTTTGGTTCTATCCTTGAGCTGTGTGATGGTAACCATCTCACCCTGCACCGCAATTTGGTCATACTTATTAACGTGAACCATCAGAAGGTTACGCTCTTTGATGTCGGGAGCCTCGGTCTGCTTCTCACTCCAAGGAGGAAGCACACGGTTCAAACCCGAATCGACGTCCATTGTGGTTGCAACAAGGAAGAAGATAAGGAGCAGGAACGCCACGTCCGCCATCGAACTTGCGTTAATCTCCGGTGTTTTCTTTGCCATATTACAATCCTGTTTTTAATATGGTTGAATTATTTGATTGCATTACGAATCTCGCCGACCAAGATAACAAGGATGCTAGTACCACCAACCAAGTAGGTGAGGTAGAGCATAGTGTCGGTGAACTTCAAATCAAATGCGTTCTCGAAGAAACCGCCAGCCGAGTTGGGCACGGGAGCAGCGCTCGAAAGAGCGTAGCAACCACCGATAACAGCAGCAGCAACAACGAGACCTACCAAAGCTTTAATAGCGGCTTTGGGGGAGGTGAACAGATTTTTGATAGGCGAAATCAAAGCGGCAATGATGCCGATGATTACGATACCATACATCCACCACATAATCCACTCGGGGTTTGCGTGCATATCGCCCATATGCTGCACCTGAGGCAGGAAGAAGAGCGACGCAAAAGCCACGATGGAGATTGCGAAGAGCAGGTATTCTACATATTTAACCCATTTCATATTATTAAAGGTATATTAGTGGGTAAAACTTATTTCTTGCTGTAAGCGGTCAAGATATCAACCAAGGTGATCGAGCTGTCCTCCAACTCAACAACGGAGGTGTCGATTTTGTTAAGGATGTAGTTGTAGAACAACTGGAGAATAACAGCAGCGATAAGACCTGCGAGGGTAGTAAGCAGAGCCACTTTAATACCACCTGCAACGAGGGTAGCCGAAACCTCACCTGCTGCCTGAATCTGGTCAAATGCCTCAATCATACCAACAACAGTACCCATAAAGCCCAACGAAGGCGAAAGAGCGATGAACAAGCTAATCCAGCTCAAACCAGTCTCCATAAGACCATTCTGTACCGAACCGTAGGAAGCAACAGCTTTCTCTACAACGTCGAGACCCTCGTTGTAACGGAGAGCGCCCTGATAGTAGATGCTTGCAACGGGACCTTTAGTGTTGCGAGCGAGCTCCTTAGCAGCCTCGATGCCACCCTCATTGAGAGCGTCCTCAAAAGCAGCGATAAACTTCTTGGTGTTGATTTTCGAGAAAGAGAGGTAGAGGATACGCTCAATAGCTACTGCCAAACCGATGATCAAGCAGAGCAACACGGGGGTCATCCAGAATACACCACCCTCAATAAATTTCTGTTTGATAGCCTGGTGGAAGGGAACACCTGCAACCTCGGTCTCCTCGTCGATAACGGGAGCAACCTCCTCAGCCACAGCCTCCTCAGCAGCAACAACCTCCTCAGTAGCGGCAGCCTCAGGCTCCTGTGCGTAAACGTTAGCAGTTGCAAGGCTCATAACGCCTACAACCGACAAAATCATAAAAAGTTTTTTCATAACTTTGAATTTGTTTGGAATTAATTAAACGTGTTTTGTTTGTGTAAATTGTCTGCTTTATATGGCCCTTAGTGGGCTTTGTTGCGGTTTAGATTCTGCCAAGACCCTCTTAGCGAATATACACTGCAACGCACAAAGATAATGTATTTTTTGAAAATATACACGCAAATGCGAAAAAGAATTAACAAATATCCTCTCTTGGCACAACTTTCGCCCACTCGGAGGGGTGGGAAATTCAAAATTCAAAATTCAAAATTCAAAATTATTTTGGGAGATTAGGGAATTTAGGGAGCTTAGGGATAGGGCCTATAAGCCCTATAAGCCCTATAAGCCCTATTACCCTTGCGACCCTTGTAACCCCTGCGACCCCTGTAAAAAACTCAGCTATCTATTTAATACCCAAGTTTATATTGGCCTTAGGACTTTCGACGTTTGACCTTAGACGTTAGACACAAAAAAACGCGGGTATCTTTTTTAATACCCGCGTTTTACAAATAGGATGTTTGACCACTATTCGGTAGTCACCTCGTAGATATTCCAGTCGCGGTCGTTATTATTATTTCTGCGCACCTGAACATTAGTATCCGAAGTCTGCTCCCAATAGTAATTATTTGTGTATATTCTGAAATAATCACTAGACCAGCCATCTGTGTACGACACCGTATAGGTTGTAGCCGCCGACTCTGATGTTGCCGTAGCACTCACATTTTCTGCGTTACTAGTTCCACCTGAAGCATAGTCACCCGAAGCAAAGAGGAATTTCTGTGAAGTACTCGTACCAGAGAATGTCACAAAAGCATTGGGGCTCAGATCATTGCTTGCCTCAACACTATTCCCACTATCATAAAGGAAATAATCTTTGTGGTCTTGGTTCTCAATCAGATACTTTCCGCCAGCGGTAAAGTTGGTGTTGTTTTTTTGAGTCACCCTATATACAGTCATTGCGGTGGAAGTAACACTTGTGGTGCTAACCTCAGTTACACCCGATGCATCCTCTACCTCGATTGTGAAGGTACGAGTGCCCAACTTAGCTGTCGTAGGGGTGTATGTATAAGTGCCTTCGTAGGAGCTAACGGTTGTGGGGGTAACGGTTGTAAGTGTTGTGCCATTCTCCTTGATTGTGATTGAATTGAGGTTGCCGTTGGGCGACGTAACCTTATAGGAAAGGGCAACGTTACCCGAACTCTTAGCGCCCACAAATGCGTAGTTCTTATCTGCTTCAAAGAGTTCGATGTCGATAGGATCGAGTTTCACCGCAACATCGGGAGCGTCTTGGGTGAGCACACCATCCCAGAAGGTCAGGGTGAGGGTATTGTCGGGGTGGACACCCTCGGCGAGGGTGGTTGAGCCTGCGCCGTCGTTGAAGCGAGCAGTCCACTTGGTGTCGCTAAACCTGCCGCTTGTGCCCACATAGCTGTTGTCCTTGGTGAAGGCCACATTTTGGCCACCAATTTTGGCAACCACACCCGTAGCCTCAGGCTCAGCACCGCCGGAGATTATGATGCTCAACGTGAAGGGTGTGTCGGGCTTCTTGTTGCCAGTCCAACCCTCGTAGTCGGCATAGATGATGTAGCACGAGTGGTCTTGCGTTGCGGTCACACCAAACTCATCCTCGTAGGTCATACGAGCCTGCAACCTACCATTCTTGTCGTTGGCAACAAAGGTATTGTTGAAGGTGTATGTCCTTCGTGCATCGTCGCTTCCGTAGGTGGGTGCGTTGGGTGTAAATGTAGTCACCGTAGAGCCTGCGGGATAGAGCGCACTATTAGAGCCTGCATTATTCATACTGGTGTCGTAGTCGTAGATAATCTCTATCTCGGTGAGGTTGCCGTTGGGCGACGAAGCCCAGTACTCAAACACAATCTCCTCGTCTGCCCAGTAGAACCACTTGGAAGCAACAGGTCGGAAGTAGTAGCTCAAACCGAAGAGCTCTTTCTCCAAATACAGTGCCATATGTGAGGCGGTGATTGTGTGGGCGCTAATATCGTTGCAGACAGCCTTGATAATAAACTCCTTAGTGCCTGCCATATCCATTCGGAAGCTAACCTCGTAGGTGTGATTTGTGCCACTCGACGAGGTGCGCGAAGCGTTGAGGGTGTGGACTGTGCCATTGTCTGCGTAGGTCACTGTAACGCTTGCGGGCACATCGGTCACACCGCTGGTCTGAACAACAAATCGGCGGGTGTAGGGGGTGAGGTTATTGAGGGTTGTAGCCTCGTCGGCCGACTCCCAAGCAGAGAGGTCGATGGCCATATCGTGGTCGTGGTTGTAGATGGTTTTGGTGGTAACATTGGTCACACCGAAGCCATTTTTGGTGGTCAGCACAAACTCATAGCTCTCGCTCCAAAACTCGCCACCAAGCTCACCCACAATGAAAATCTCCTCGTGTGACCAAATTGGCTGCAACGACTCGGTGTAGCCAGCGGGGGTGGTGTAGAGCACCTTCGAGCGACCCGTATCAATGCTCCTAACAACCAGCTCGGCCCATACAATGCTACTCTCGGCCGTAACACCCTCACACAAAAGTTTGATTTCAGAACCGGGCACATACCAAGCCTGCGAGGGGGTGATGAGTGCCTGCAACGAGCCTGCGGGGTAGTTCTTCACACACCTCACCGATGCGGCCGTACGGCGGTTGGCGTAGTCCAAGACGCGGCCCTTGCCCTCGGTGTCGGTAGATGTATAAATATAGGTATTACCGTCACCACCCACCTCTGTCCAACCGTTTCGCTCTGCATAGTTGGTCAAATAGATACGGCCACGATGGTCGAGAGTGGCATAGCCGGCAAAAGTTTCGGTGTTGTTCTTGCTGATGGTGGAGGTCATATAGTCGCCCTTATCGCCAACGTGATTCCACGACAAAACAAGCGACTGCAAGCCCCTATCCACACCCTTGTATCCGGCAAAGGGGAAGAAGATGGCGTTGCTGCCCGTACCCACCACTCGGCCATAGGTGTTGTAGTCTGGCGCATCCTCAAAGACAATCGACATCTCGCTGTGCAGGGGTACACGATAGCCATAGGGGCAGGGGTCGTAGATGGTTTTGAGCATTGTGCCCTCTTCGGCGTGGTAGCCCCAGAGGATGTCGTTTCGCTCGTAGAGCCAGTTGAAGTAGTAGGCCTGTTGCTGGGCGGTGGGAAGAATCAGGAACATTGGGTTCTCCACGCCGTCGCGCATTGTGGGCCTCGGGAACTGCACAATCTCGGCAGCATTGCGCTCACGCGACGAGTAGTCGTAGTAGGGTTTGGTTATCAAATCCACGCGCGAGTAGTCGAAGGAGTTGGGGCCCATCGAGGGGTCTTTCCTACCCCACTGATAGTAAAGGCCATAGGTTTCCAGAGCGGTGTCGCCACTGGTGGGAACTTCGCCTCGAATTGCGCCCAAGTTGCGGTCGAGCATAATGATGTCCGACTCGCCATTCTCGAAAGTCTTGTCGGCTGGTGGGTCGGTAATCCAAATGTGCCAGCTCCACAGCACTGTGCCGTTCTCGTCATAGACAGCAATCACAGCGTTGCCTCGGCTCTCGTGGTTGGGCACACGGAAGCGGACATAACCAAATAGCAGCTCGACGTTGGTCACCAGACCCAAATCGCTCTCCCAGAGCAGGCGTGCGCTCTTGGGCTTGATGTTGGCGTCGGAGGGGAAGAGGCTCTGCGTACCGTGGGTGATGATACCGGGCTGGCCGTTGCCAATGACGCTTGCGTCGAAGCAGTAGCCGTCGTACTGGATGTAGTGGGGAGTTACTCCGTCGGCCTCAAAGACCATATTACCGTCTTTGTCGTACTCGGGCGTATGGTCGGGCGAGACGATGTAGCTATTGGCATAGCGATAGATAGCCAATTCCGCGCCACTACCGCCCGCATCCTCAAAGAGGGTCAAACGAGTCAGGTCGTAGTAAATCTTCTCTTCCTCCTTCTCCAACAGAGCCGCAATAGTACCGTTGGTACGGAGGTTGAGGTGGATGTCGTAGATGTGGCCGGCAGTGAACAACTGCGAGCCCATATACTCGCTGTCAACCGTCACCTGATAAATACCCGACGTAGTGTGGAGCATAATCTCCAAGTCGTGATTGGGGCAGATGAGTGCATAGCCCAAGTAGAGCTCGCCCGAGCCGTCGGCGTCGTCAAACGACACAGGGAAATGCACCTCCTCGGTCAGTTCGCTATTGGTGTCGCCGTCGCCAAAGATGCGGCCGGTGCAGATGTTTATATTCTGCCAGTCGTCCCAGTCGTAGGCTTTGCCCTTGACGCCCATTTCGTAGGGCAGGGCCACCTTCACCGAAGTGGGCTGGTTGCCCAAAATCACATTCTCAATGTTGCCCCACATCGCAAGGTTCTGTGGCGACCTTTCGGCCTTGGCGAAGATACGCACTGCCGAGAGATAGTGGTAGTAGGTGAAGTGGTTGTCGTAGTCGATAGCCCACTGGGTGGTCACGCCTTCGGAGTCGATAATCCTCTGCTGCGAGAAACTACCAAAGGGCGAGGAGTAGGTTTTTGTACCCTCGGCCAATGTGGGGTGGCCTGCGGGGGCGTAGTTGCTACCGTAGTGGCTCTGCTCGGGGGTGGCATCGGGGGAGTGCCAGTGCTGGCCCTCAATCATATCGCTCACCATAAGGTCGGTCTGGCCGTCTAAGCCCGTAAACTGCACAGCCACAACACCATTGCCTTGTGCATCGATGCTCTCCTCCACCTTGTCGCTAAACATCTCGCCAAACTTACAGATGGGGGCACTGCCCAAGCCATCGCCGCAGTTCAGCGGAAACCAACCCACCATACGGGTGTGGTAGAAGTTGAGTGTGTCGGTCACGTCGTTCTCGTCGGTGTGGACACGCATCTTGTAGGTCTGCACTGGGTCGAGATAGACCGAGCGGATGTGGTCTTTGTTGGGCGACGACATCAGCGTTGCCTCCAACAAGTAGGACTTGTTCCAATTGACGCTCTTGTAGTAGGGGCTTGCGCTGGGATCTTCTTCGGGTATTTCCGCAGCGGTGTAGGTGTAGAGGCCCGAGTCGTCGATGGCAATATCCTCGTCGAGGCGCAAGAAGTTGGCCTTCATTGCTACGGTGGTCTCGCCATCAATCAACGAGCGGGTGGTCATCCTACCCGACGCATAGGGGGGCAGGGCGTCGGCCTCAGAGCCAACACTCTCGGGCATAATCTCCATAGAGGGACTCTTGCCGTTGGGCACACTTGTTCCTCCGCCCACTATTATCTCTTCTGGTTCGAGCATAGTACAGCCCGCAGCCCCCACGAGGGCCACAGCTGCACACGCCATCCATTGTCTTACACTCTCTCTTCTCATTGTTGTAGTAGTGTGTCGTATATCGTTCTCTTTTTTTCTATCTTATCCCTTGTGGCCTACTCCTTCATACAGCGCAGCGAGCGACCATAGGCATTACCCTCGCCAGTAATCTGTCGAGAGCGAGTGTTTGCCTTTTCGTAGGTAAACGTACGGGTATTATGTGTACCCATAGGCATACCCGAGGTCATATAGCCATCGGTCTGTACATTTTCGTGAGCACCCGTATGGCTGCGACGGCCTGCATAGGGGTAGAAGTTGTCGTCGAAACTATTTTTGATGGTCACAAAGCCATAACCAGAGTAATCACCCTCAGTACTCCAATCAAACCACTCTTCCCCTCGTCTATCCGCACCACCGTAGCCATCGGAATAGTTGCTATCGGGATTCTCCATCCACACCTCGTGGAAGGGTGTGCGGTAGCCCGGTGGGCAGGGGTCGTAGAAGGTCTTGGAGAAGTCCTCGCCCTGAGCAGTACCCATAACCGCATAGCCCCACATCGCAGCATTGGTCTCTTGGAAAGCGAAGGCATTGTACCAACGCGAAGCATTGTTGCCCGAGCCCGAGGTGGTATAGACAAACATCAGAGGATTCTCCACCGTATTGGTAATCCTCATTGGGCCTTGCTGGCGAGTGATGGAGTTGTTGTAGCTCCAAGCACCCGAGCCGTCGAGGCTAAATGCCTTGCGCCAATATGGTGCGGTGGGGAGGTTTGCAGCAGCCGAGCCATCGCCATTAGTACCAACAGCGGTCTGCATAATGGGGTCTTTCCTACCCCACTGGTAGTAGAATCCAAAGGTGGCCCAAACAGCCTCCATAGAGGTAGAAACATTGCCCTTATAGTCCACAAAGTCGAAGTCGGCAGTGGTTGCGCCAATCACTGGGGCTTGGGTTGCACCCAAGTATCTATCCATCATAGTCCTCTGAGCCGAGCCTTTATCCTCGGGTCGGGTGGAGGGCATCCAGATGTGCCAACTCCAAAGTATCTTGCCCGAAGCATCGTAGGCCGCAAGAATAGCGTTACCGGGGTGGAAGTTGCCCTCGCGAATCACAAACTCCAAATAGCCATCTTTGAGTCGGCCATTGTTGAGAATCTCAACACACTGCAACTCCTCGACCATATTGTCGTTAGTGCCTCCGCCGGCAATATGGGCAGCCATCTCCGTAAAGTCGCCCTGCCACCAGAGCAAATCGACCACAGCGGGCGAAATAGCCGCCGTCAAACCGTCGCTGAAATCGAGCATCTGCTTGTTGGCCGAGTTACCAAAGGGCCACAACTCATAGACACCATTGCCCCTGACGGTAGCCTTGAACTTATAGAAGCCCGGCTCGGTAACGATGTAGCAGTTGGCCGTCTGGCTCTCGCTCAAATCAATAACCGTTGGAGCGGTGGTTGTGGAAATACAGCGCACCGGTATGGCGTAGTTGCAATGCGAGTTTTCGGAGCTACGCTCGGCAGTCTTGGAGGCGGTGTAGTAGAAGTTGTAGGGGTGAGAGCCATTTTGATAGTCGATACTCGACGTGCGCATAGTCACACCCACAAACGAATCATCAACAGCGCCCGAATCGTTCAAAACATCGGTTGCGGGCAGCCATATATTCTCGCTCTGGCGGTTTACAGCCACGCCCTTCTCCGAGAACGAATAGCCCGCCTGGTTCACCTCATACTTCTCGAAGTCGCGCCAGAAGGCGTAGTTCGACACAAAGTATCCCGGGGGACAGGGGTCGTAGAGGGTCTTTTGTTGGTCTTCGTAGTTGTCGCCCGTATCACCCCACAAGTGGTTGTGATAGCTACCCCAAGCGCCCGTCTCGTCGAGCCAGTCGCCCTCACTATCGCCCTGACCGTAGAGAATGTTGGGCACATTGTCGGGGAAAAGGTTGTCGAGCGTAGGCTGCTTGGGGCTCGACAGCAGACCCTTCATTATCAGCGGTGTGGGCCTACCCCACTGGTAGAAAAATCCGTGTGCAGGGTCGAAAACACCGCCCACCGTAGGCTCAACAGCTGTTGCGCCCAAGTTGCGGTCGAGCACCACAAAACCATTGGAGCAACCGATAGGCGTAGGTTGGGGAGTAATCCACAAGTGCCAAGTCCACAACAACTTACCACCCTCTGCGGGATTCTTGTCGTAGCCTCCCACAAGCACATTGCCCCTTGCGGGGAGCACCTTGTTGTCCTTATTGACCACACCACCCACAAGGGTTGTGTAGCCGTTTATATCGAAGAGCACCTTATTCTCGGTCAGAAGGTGGCTTTGGAGCTGGAAGATGGGGTCGCCCGTAACTCCGTCGCCATTGAGGTCGAGGTCGGTGGGCAGGTCGTTCCACAACTCCTCCACCCAACCTGTGTTGAGCTTCGTGTCGGCCACAGTCATACCAAACAATGCGCCATTGCCATTGCCCTTAACATCGCCGTCGAAGCTATACGAGTAGTTGGCCGAGCGGATGATATAGCAGTTGGAGGTCTCCGTACCACAAAGGTTGTAGTACATATTGGCCGCCATATTCTCATTGATAGGAGTATCGACAACCCAGTCGCTAACGAGCACCTCGGAGTTAATCATACCGTGATCGGAGAATCGCAAGACAATATCGTAGGCGTGACCGGGACGGAAGTTTCGTGCAATAGATACCTCTTGGTGGGCCGTCTGAGTGGAGGTCTTAACCGAGAGGCGCAAAATACCATCGGCAGGAGGGCCGGCAATAACCTCCGACACCATAACGCTCTTGTTGATACCCAAAGGCAGCGCTGTGGGAGGGTCGAAGGGGATGGCGGGGTTGCCGTGCAGAGGGAGCTCCTGCTCGCCCGTAAAGCTGAGCACAAACTCGTCGGCCGTCTTGCCGTTGTGGACAGGCTCGCCATCGACCACCTCGGTGCAGAGGTGGGGCAGGGTCATCTGTACCCTCTGGGGCACACCGTTGAGCGAAATCTCCTCTATCTTACCCCAGTCGGCTACGGGAATCTCGTTGCCAAGCTCGTCGTAGGCAATCATAGCATAGACGTGTACGCGGAAGACACACAGCGCGTGGTCGAACTCCATAACGGGGAAGCCATTGGTAAGCGAGCCCTCAATCATATTGCCAAAGAGGACATCCTTCGAGCCGGTAATTTCGCTGGTGACGTAGGTGGCCTTATCGTCGGAGTAGTAGGTGCTACCATCGTCGGCATCGTTGGGGTTGGCATCGGTGTCGGTCCAAGGATACCACGCCGCATAGCGCAGCTCACTGGTTGCGTCGGGGAAGAACTGGGCTTGGCTCAAAAACTCAATAGGTCGCAAGTTGCCACTCGACCCGTCGCTATTGCCCAAACGAGCCACAATAGGTTTGCCCAGAGCGCGGAAGTCGGGGAAGCGGTCGGCCTCCTCCTTCTTGCTCACCCTCGCCATACCAATATCGAGCGTACCGGCATAGTTGGGGGTGCGGATACCGGGGTTGCTATTGACCGTCGCGCGGGTGTACTGCAACTGCGCCCTTGTGGCAGCCTCGGTTGGGCTATCGACAGCCACATCGGCACGCGAGAGCTTGCTTGTGGAGATACCACCCCACAATCTCACCTCGGTGGACGAGGGTTTCGCCTCGTCGAACAAATCATTGACACAAGCGGTGGCCACAAAAGCCATCATCAACGTTGTTGCTATGTAAACTATACGTTTCATCTTCTCTCAATCATATTTTTGCCTCGTACCCATCGGTACACCAGCAAAATTTATATTTCCGAATCCTATCTTAGTTTCTAAACAGTTTTTCCAATCTCCTAATCTCCCTGCGCGAGAGTCTATTGACAAATCGTTCCACTGTGGGATTGTAGCCCACTGCTCGCCACGCCAAATAGCACTCTCTAATCTCATTACGCCACCCTCGGCGGATAAAATACTGGCCTGTGCGATCCCACGAATCGTTCACCTCAACAACCACCGCACCCTCGGCAGTAATTGCCACATCCCAGCCTGCCGCCTTACACCAAGGCATTGCCTGCTGAAATCTTATCACATCGGCCTTTATCTGCTCCCAATTGTCAATAACAACTCCGTTTAGTTGTGCGCCGCTATCGGGATGTGTCTGAATATCTCTAATCTTGCGCCAACCATCATATTGGATAGCATACCTAATCTCGCCGCTCTCAACATCAACACAAGCATCCACATTGCCTCCGCCACCTGCATTATCGACACAATTGCCTGCTCGGCCGATTTTAACAAATGCGGCAACCACCCTTGCGCTTCCGTCGGGGAACAGAGTGGTCATAAAACGCACTGTATTGACCGAAGAGGGGTTGAAGCGGGCAAATTGCTCGGTTTGCTCAACCAACTGCTCGAAAATCAGTTGGTGCTTGCCCACAACCTCCGAAAGCATTATGCTCTTGCCATTAAACAAGTGCAACCTGCAATCGCCATCGAGGTACTCAACCCTCTTTACCACTCTCACACCCTCTCCGTGTGAATTTTCCGTCTCCTTGATGACACACTGCTCCACCCATTTGTGTTGCAGTATGCGACACACGTCCTCCACCGTCGAGGCCACAACCTCGCTTTGGGCTACCCTACCCTCGGGCTGGTAGAAGCACAGAAGTTGGGCCTTGCGCACCCCCGTACCCTCCAACACTCTATGTGTGAGAAACTTGTTTCTCGACAGCGTGTAGTACTTCACAGGGTTGAGGGTTTTCAAGTAAAGCCCCTGCTCTACCCATCCCAGAAAATCTCGCCTAAACTCCTCGCTTCGCTTCTCAAACTCAAACTCGTAATACTCCTCACGAGTAAGGCGCTTTGTCCTGAACAAGCCTATGTAGTCGAAGAGTATCTTGACTCTCTGACCAAAGGAGCCGGCCGGATATTTTACAATCCAAGGCAGGAGTTTATGCCACTTTATCGACTGCATAAGAACCTATCTACTTATCTCTGCTACAAGCTATCAAAGGTTTTGCGTTTTTCTACAACACCGAGGCTACTCTTTGGCTGTAATATCGGGCAGCACCGTACCCTCAATGTAGTCCACATCTATCCAGGGTTTAATTGTGCCGATAAGGTTGATACCCGTATCGACTTCGAGGGTGTAGGTGATGTGGTGGCCCGGCAACCAAATAGCCTGACCGCCGTCGGTGGCGTAGTTGAAGAGCTCAAAGGTGTTCTCGTGGAAGACGTAGTTGTCGGGCGAGGCCGCATCGTACTTCTCATTGACCCAGTAGCTCACATAGAGTTCACACGACGACTCCAACTGCTGTGGGATAGCCAAGAAGCGCATCCTGACACCACCCTCGTCGTCGCGCAACGCCAAAGGCTCGCAATCTTCGGGGTCGGCCACATTGGGGTCGTTGCCCACGAGGCTATACTCTGCATCCGTACTACCGGCCACCGTATATTGCCACACCTCGGCATTGGTTGTGCCGCTACCATACTGAGCAGGCGAAGGGCAAGTCATATTGGCCTCGCGGAAGAAACCCGTTAGGCGCAACTCACTCAGATAGACCCCCACCGTCTCAAACGAAATGTGTTTGGCAATGTTTATCTCCACCAACGACACTGCGTGCTCCATATCGAGCTTCACAATCGGTGGGCGCGAGCCTGCGGGCACAGTATAGACAAAACTCTGCGAAAGCAGGTAGTCCACCATAGCCTCCTTGTTGGCAGGGTCGTAGTTCTGGGGCTGGGTTATCTCTATGCTGGTGGGAGAGTTGATTACGAGCGAACCATTCGACGTGGCCGTCTGGGGGCTGTAAGCGTTGGCCGAGAAGTTGTAGCGCACACCAGTCTCCCACTCCTGTGTGTTGGTGGGCAACCACTCCGACGTTTGGGCATCGCGGAAGAGCTGGGCGTTGTTGTAGATTGTTGCGCCACCCTTTGTGGCCGTAACCCTCACCGGCACAGTGTGGTTATTGACTATTTCTTGGTCAATCTCGCCTCGGGTGGAAACATCAATGCCTCCACTCGACACAGAAAAGCGTATGGGCGACCCCGTCTGAGGTGCAAATACATCTTCGCAACCTACAAGGGCCACCACAGCCAATAGTGCTGCTATGTAGTTTCTGATTTTCATACTCCTGCTCATTGTTTGATTCTACTCTATTGGGACAAGATCAACATCGTTCTTCACCCAATCAACCACCCTCACGTCACACACAATGGTGGTGGAGGTCAGCGTAAACGTATAGACATATTTTTTGCCTGCCTCCCACTCGGTAGGCGAGAACAAGCCCAAGTCGAGAGTGGTGGGTGTAGCGCCAATGGTCATATTGATTTTCACACCCTCGCCCAACAACGACTGGGGCATAACAATAACGCCCCCAACATTCTCATAGAGGTTGTAAACCAACGAAAGATTCTTGGGCATAGGCGAGACTGTGCAGAGGCCATTGAAGAGGCCCGAGCCTGCGGCCACCTTGTCGGCTGCCACATCGACCCTAATATCCACAGCACCATCGACAGCTCCTCCCAATAAACCGTCCCTGCCGAAAACAATCGCACCTTTGTGGCGCAACCCTTCGAGCGAAATGTCGGTCACACCGCTAATCTCGCCCATAGCGTTGATAAACCTAAACTCCACCATCGAGAGGGCGTGTTTCATTGCCAGTGGCACAGGAGCGGTGGTTGCATCGGGGGATGCGAGGTCGCGGCTATTGTAGGCGCACATATAGTCCACATTGTTGGCGGGGGTGGTTGTGCCGAGAGTGATATTGTTGCGAGTGAGCGTGCCTGCTTCGGGGTCTAAAACCAAGTCGCCCTCCGAGTGGGGATAGATAGCCCAGAAATCGTGAAGAGCACCACGAATCCAACGACGCACAGGGGTGTAGCTCCACTGGCCGTCGTAGGTGAGTTTGGAATTGTTGATAAGGATTTGGTTGTCGTTGTTGTCGTTATTGACTACGCCCCACACGCCAATGCCGTCGCCCGACGAACAAGCCGCCTGCAACGAGGCGTCGTCCAAAATAATGGCTCGGCTCTCAGGGGCGACTGCCTCCGACGAGAAACTGATGTACTCCTGCTGAGCCTCGACGGGCTCTTTTTTGGAGTCACACGCGGGCATCGCAAGCGCACACGCGCACGCAAAAAACATACCCGCAAAATATGTCAAATTTTTCACTCTCATTCCACCAAATTTTTCGGCCATACAAAGCTTCTTTCATAGCTATGCTATGTATTGGCACAATACATCAATTACAAAGATATATTTTTTTCTGAAAAAAGCACTCATTATTTCCCGTTTTTGTTCATTATTTCTTCTGCGGGGAGTTTGGAGTGAAAATTTTGCACATCATCAAAAACAAAAAGTGCAGGGTCGGTTTCGACCCCACACTCCTCGGTTTTTCTCCTTTGGGCTCTCCTGCGAAAGCCCCTATCATTCACCTACTTACCCACCACTTTTTCGACCTCATCGAAGAGCTCGCGACGCTCCTTGCAGAGAGCCTCGATAGTGGCTTTGGGGGCAAAGACAAATCGTACATATCCGAGCAACTTTTTAGCCCAGCGCATATAGTTCGACGAGTAGATAATCATCAGCGGGAAGGCCACCAAATAGCCCAATGCACCAAGCCAATTTCCGCAGCACAACATCACCACCACTGGCACCAATCCACACAGAGGATAGGTCACAAGCAGGGTGGCAGCGAGGTTGATTGAACCCCAAAATTGGCGATCGCGAATGAGCAGTCGATTGACCAGCAAGGGGGCTACAAAGACAAGCCAAGTGGCAGCAATACTCGTTATGAAGAGTGGCAACCCGACAAGCATCAGAAGCACCCTCAAAAGTGCCCCGCCAACGCTTGGTTTGGCCTCGAAAAGCCAGTCGCGAAGCTCCATTTTCCTCATCTTGCGAGCCACATTTTTGGCCCTGCCAAAGAGCTTGTCCATACGCTCGGGGTTGTGCTCTGTGGCCTCTTTAAGGCGGGCTACCAACTCCTTGTCGGCCTGCAACTTATCGGGTAAGTAGGAGGGATTGAGCGACAAGCTGCGGGCAAAAGCCTTGCCTGCCTCGCTCTGGCGGAGGAAGTCGATAGCCTCGTAGTGGTCGAGGTCTTCGACATTGAGCATCAGCCTCTGAATCTGTCCTCTAACCTCCTCGTTTACCTTAGCCATAACCTCCCTCGGGTTGCTCTTATACTCCTCGTAGTAGGGCGACAATGCCACAGGCTCGCCAAAGAGAATCATCATATCCTCCCTCGGCAGGCGGTAGTGAGAGTAGTGGTTGGCCGTTGGCATAACATAGACCTCGCGCTCAAAGCCGGCCTCTTCGGCAGCACCGAAGGCCATCTTTAAGTATGCCTGCGAGAATGGGCCGAGCCAACGCTTATTTTGGTGCTGTCCCTCGGGGTAGAGCACCACCGTCTCGCCGTACGAGAGCGACTTGGCCACCTCCTCCAAAGTGCCCTTATTTTTGGCCACACCCTTGATACCATCGACCCTTGCACGATAGGTGGGCAATGCGCCTAAGCCCCTGATAATCTTGTCGAGTAGGGGGTGCTTAAAGACACTCGCACGAGCCAAAAATCGAGGCTTGCGGTCGGAGAGTATAAAGACAAGTGCCAGAGGGTCGATAAGGCAATTCTGGTGGTTGGAGACCAAAACTACGGGGTTGCCATCCTCGGGCATACGCTCCCTACCCGGAGCATATACGTGGCGGAAATAGATGGGATGATTTACCAACGAAAGGTATTTGCGGAACATCGTTGCCGCAAAACCTCTTTTGCGTGGTTTTTTTGTTGTCGCTTTTTGGCTGGTCATAGTTGTTACCGATTTTCACTCAGCACCCCGAGCCTGCACCCCTCGCAAAGTGGAGCAATGGGGGGAGTCGGTGTGCGTTGTTGTGTTTATCAATCCACAAGGATATATCATTGCAAATATAGCGAATCATTTTGAAATTTGCCTCATTTTTCTTTGCAAACTACCACAAAACCAGCCCTTGCCCCCTCCTGTAAACAGAGTTCGCCCCCAACAGATAACTCCGTTGGGGGCGCAAAACTCAAATTATGGGTAAGGCTTCGTGTCGCAACCAACTCCGCCTATCGGCCCACCATAAAGCGTTTGCCCGAGCCAACCTTATTAGCCTTTGCAGGCTCGGTTTGCTTTGTGGCTTTCTCCAAAGCGGGCTTACGCATCATACCCTCGGTGGAGAGTTTGGTGCGCTTGATGGGTGCTTTGCGATGCGCAGAGGCCGCAGCCGCCTTAGCGGGAGCTTTTGCGGGCAACTGAGCGGCAAGCGAAGCGATAAACTCCTCGGCAGGCGATACACCCGCTCTGCTGAATCGTACCACCTCCAAAGTACCCACGCCAAAGTTGCCATTGGCATCCTCGGCAATAGCCAAGAACGAGAAAGGCTCGTCGTAGGTCAATACCGCAACTCCGCCCTTAACGTTGGTCGAAACAAGGTCTGAACCCCACTCTACGCCATAGGTAATAAGCTCGGCATAAATATCATCGTCGGAGCAACCCCACTCGGTGTAGTCGCCCATAGAGAAGGATGTGTACCACGCCACAGCCGAATCGTTCACACTTACGGTGTAGGGAACAACAACTTGGCCTCGGCAGTTGTTGAACTGCGAAGCATCGAGCTCGGCCAAAGCCGTACCGTCGTAGTAGTCGCCGAAAACAAAATCAACCGTTGCATCGCTGACAATCTTCTCCTGTGTGCGGATGACATCGCTCACAGACACCTTTGAGGAGGCCAATTCGCCCGTCTCCATATCCACCGCAACAGCATAGGCCACATACTCGGTCGAGGGGGTGAGTTGATTGTATGGGATTGATGTGCGGCCAATGGCTGCGCCCAAGTCGTAAAGATACTCTACACGGGTGCAACCAAACCAATCTGCTCCGTAGTCAATATCGTCGTTGGCGAGGGCTATCATTGCAGCCTCTTGGCTACCCTCTCTGGCTATGTATTCGTCCACCACAACCTTATCGGCCAACGAGGCAAAATAATAGACTCCCTCGGAGGGTGTGTAGAGCACCGTCATAGAGTTGTGTGTGATGTTGGTAGCCTCAAACTCCACAACGAGATTTTCGGGGTTGCCATTGGCGGCCGAGGTGGTAAATTCATAGGTATGGAGGGCTGTGTTGGGCGCACCATTGTAGCCGAAGCATATCACAACATAGTCGGTTTCGGGCGAAAGACCCACAAAGCTCGAAAGGTCGGTAGCGCCTGTGCGGATAGCACTCTCAACACCACCATACCACCAGTTGAGCTCATCGACAAGCGATGCCATATAGGCCTCGTCGCTCTCGTACCAACTGAGCGATTCGGCCAGCTGAATTGAGCAAATGTAGGGGTCGTTGTTGGAGGGTGTCACCACGCCGGTTATGTGGTCGTAGAAAATCTCCTCCACATCCACCTCAAACGAGAGGTCGGAGGTTGCAGGCATAGGGGTTGTAAATGCGGTTTGTGCAACCTCGGAGCAGACATAAAACTCCTCATCTACACTCATAGCATAGGCGTAATACTTGCCGCCTGCAATGAGGTTGTTGATTGTCAGAGCTTTTTTGCCCACAAAGCAGAGGTTGGCAATCATCTCCTCGGGGGTCTTGCCAAACGAGAGGTAGTAGTCACGAAGCATCTCCAAGTGGGTGACATAGGCCTCCGTACCACCGCCATAGCTCGCCAAATCCTCCTCGCTCACAACATTCACGAAGTAGGGGGTGGAGGTGTTCGAGGGGGTGATGGTGATGAGTGCCGAAGTGTAGGTTATGTCGCTCACCTCAACCTCGAAAGTGTCGTTGTTGAAAACATAGCCTTCGGTCTTGAAAACCTGCTGAGCAAGGTCGGAAATAACCTCTCCCGCATAGGTCATATGGTAGGCATAGAGCACATACTCGGTATCGGGGCTGAGTCCGTCGATGCTATCGGAAACATCGCCCACAACAAGCATATCGGCAAGAAGCTCACCCAAACTCATATCGCTACTCTCGGCTATTTCGAGCAGGTATGCCATATCGTCATCAATGTAGTCATCCACTGTGGCAAACGAATCGAAGGTTGCCTTATCGACAATCATAACCAAGTAGGGGGTCTCTTTGTCGAGTGGTTTGACCGAGAAACTTGTGCCAGATTTGGATGTGTTTGTGACCGTAAACACAAACTCAGCCTCGTCGGGCTTAGGCTGTGGCTCGGGTTTTGGCTCGTCGGGCCTACAACCGAACATCATTAGGAGCAACGCCCCAAACGAAAACAAAAGTGTGGCTAATTTTTTCATAATTACATTTTTATGTGGTTGGTTTCTTATATGGCAATTTTATTTCACCGCCTCTACAAAGTGGTTTTCTTCAACCTCTTCTCCAAGGCCTCAACAACCATATCGGCACACCCATCAATGCCAAAGAGGCTGCTATTGAGCGTTAGGTCGTAGCTCTCGGCTGCACCCCACGTCTTGAAGCTGTAATAGTTGTAGTAGGAAGCTCGTTTGCGCTCCGAGGCGGCAATCATATTGCGGCACTCCTTCTCGCTCTTATCGCAACACTTCATAAGGCGACTAAGGCGATCCTCCTCGCTGGCCGTAACAAACACACTCAGCAGTCCGGGGTGCTCCCTGAGCACATAGTCGGCACAGCGGCCCACAACCACACACGAGCCACGCTCGGCCAAGGCCACAATAGCCTCGCTCTGCAACCCGAAGAGGGTGTCGTTGTTGATATAGCCCGAATTGATCATCGAGCCAAAGCCCCAGATACCTGTACCCAAAGGTGTTACATTGCTCTCGTGCTCGTCGGCACGCTCGAAGAACTCTGCACCCACACCACTCTTGCGAGCTGCCTCCTCAATAACCTCGCGATTATAGACAGGCACCCCCAAGCGGCGACCAAGCTCCTCGGCCAAAAGACGACCACCAGCCCCCAACTGACGGCCAATGGTTATGACAAATTTCTTCTCCATATATTGTTGTTTCTATGGTCTTACATTTCTATTACTGGTCGTTAGGCTGCTCCTCAAAGCTCTTGAAACCAATGCTCGTGGGCGACTTCTTAAACCTCCTAACCAAGCCCACCATAAGCACCGCTGCAACAACGGTGGCAATGGCATCGGAGATAGGCAGAGCCATCCACACCCCCTCAATGCCGTAGAACATAGGCACTACAACCAAGCAGGGAATCAGAAAGAGCACCTGACGCGAAAGCGACAAGAATATAGCCTTATTGGCCATACCAATGCTCTGGAAGAAGTTGGAGGCCACCATCTGGAAGCCCACAATAGGAAACGCCCACACCGCAATGCTAAATCCATTGGCGGCAATGTCTATCATTGTTGGTTCGTTGGCAAAGAGCGACACAGCCACCTCAGGCACGAATGTTCCCACAAGGAAAGCTACGGTGGTGGCTATCGTAGCCCACATCACCGTCACCCAAAATACCTTCAACACCCTGTCGTACTTGCCCGCACCATAGTTGTAGCCCGCAATGGGTTGCATACCTTGGTTGAAGCCCATAACAACCATAACAAAGAGGAAGATGATACGATTGACAATACCATAAGCACCAATGGCCAAGTCGCCACCACCCTCGCCCAACTGGTCGCCATAGCGACGCAGCTGATTGTTGATGAGCAACACCACAAAGCACGAAGCCATATTCATCAAGAAGGGCGAAAGGCCAATCTTGATGGACTCACGAGCAATCTTGCCGTCGAAGGAGAAAATCTTTCCATTCTCGAAGTGCAACACCTCGTTCTGGTTGGAGAATATGCGCAGCTGCCACATAAGCGACACTATCTGAGCCAAGATGGTGGCAATGGCCGCACCCTTAATACCCATATCAAAGACAAAGATGAACAAGGGGTCGAGGATGGTGTTGAGCACCACAGTCAATATCGTGGCCCACATAGCCACCTTCGGGCGACCCGCCGACCTGAGCACCGCATTAAGACCCAAGTAGAGGTGGGTGACAACATTGCCCAAGAGGATGTAAATCATATACTCACGTGCGTAGCCAATGGTGTTGCCACTCGCACCAAAGAAGTAGAGGATGGGGTCTAAGAAGAGCAGGCCAAACACCATTAAGAGCACACCCAAGACCACATTCATAGTCATAACATTGCCCAGCACCTTGCGGGCCACCTTATGGTTCTTTTGACCCAAGAGCATCGAAACAAGGGCCGACGCACCCACACCCACAAGCGAGCCAAAGGCCGCCGAGATGTTCATCAACGGGAAGGTCACAGCCAAGCCCGAAATAGCCAACGAGCCCACACCCTGACCAATGAAAATGCTATCGACCATATTGTAGAGCGACGAGGCCGTCATTGCAATAATGGCCGGCACAGCATACTGCCTCAACAAGCCCCCAATACTCTTCTCGCCCAACTCCGTAGGCGAATTGATTGCTTTTACCTTTTCTGACATTTTTTATCTCTTTTTTTCCTTTTTTCTTCGCTTTTTCGCAGCTTTTTGTAAAAAGCTGCACCAAAAACTTTTAGTGCTGGGAATACTATCCCAAGTAATTCGCCCTCCTCGCTAAACTCGCTGCCCTCTTAGGGAATTTAGGGAGTTTAGGGAATAGGGCCTATAAGCCCTATAAGCCCTATAAGCCCTATAAGCCCTATATGTCACTAATGCCCTTAAAGCCCCTAAGGCCCTTAATGCCTTCGGTCGGGAGCACCACCCTAACAAAAGACAGCTTGCTGTCCGTCTTGCCACGACTGCCGTAGGCAGGCGGTTGGCATCTACCGCTCTGAGCGGTCAGCGGTCAGCGGTCAGCAGTCAGCTCTGCGCCTTCGGCGCAACAGACCTCTCCCCTGCTTCGCAGACCCTCCCCTAACTTAGTGGAGGGTTGTTGTTTTCTTAGGTCGGGTGGAGGGCACCGTTTAGCCTTAGGTCGTTAGACGTTTGACCTTAGACGTTAGACCCAAAAAAGAGGCTGGGTTTTGTGAGGCGAGTTTCGTGCCAAGCTAAGGAGGGAGTCCGCAGCTTACTTAGGTAAGTGAGGAACTCACTCTCTGACGCTTGGTGCGAAAATCGCCCACAAGGCACAGCCGAAAAGCCCTACTCGTCGAGCGTACGCCTCACCACCTCAATCCCACTACGCTCCAACAAATCTATGCCATCGGTGTTGTGGTAGAGGTCGCAATAGACAACCCTCTTTATGCCGGCCTGAATAATCAGCTTCGAGCACTCCATACAGGGTGAGGCGGTGACATAGAGCGTGCTCCCCTCGCCCGAGTTGTTGCTCTTGGCGAGCTTGGTGATGGCGTTGGCCTCGGCGTGGAGCACGTAGGGTTTGGTCACACCGTTCTCATCCTCGCAGATGTTCTCGAAGCCCGACGGAGTGCCATTGTAGCCATCGGAGATAATCATCTTATCTTTGATAATCAACGCCCCCACCTGACGACGTATGCAGTAGGAGTTCTCGGCCCACACACGCGCCATACGCATATAGCGCCCGTCGAGTTGCCACTGTTTATCTTCTTTGTATCCCATAGTTATCGAGTTGAAAATTGAAAGGCTCTTGCGAGCCTAAGCTCAGCGCAAAAAGCACCGGCAAAGTGCGCTTTTGCTAAAAGAGTTTCTTCTTGGATGTTGTCACCACAAAATCTTTCAGGTAGAAGGGCTCAAAGTAAGCCACATCCTCCGTCTGACCTGCGGCGAGTTTGCGCTCTGCCTCGGCACAGAGGCCTCTGGCTGAGGGGGCTACATTGACATACTCGGCCCACTCCAAAATGCCCGAGCACTTGGGTGCTCCGTTGCCGAAGATGACCAGTTTGCGGTTGTCGAGCAGCACCTCGCTGAAACTCTTGTCGCCAACCACCTCGGCCACAACCTCGCCCAAGGGGTTGAGTGAGGTGTCGAACAGCTCGGCATAGACCTCCATACGGCGAGCGTCTATCATTGGGCAGAGGGCCACCCTCTCCCACTCGTCGATGTCGAGTATGCCGGCCTCCACCTCCTCCACAAGACACGCTGCAAGCGAGCGCAACGAGTCGATGGCCACAAGCGGAATGCCCAACGCATAGCACATACCCTTAGCAAACGACACACCTATTCGCAGGCCGGTGTAGGAGCCCGGGCCTTTGCCCACAGCCACAGCATCGAGCTCGTCGGGGGCTATGTTGTGCTCGCGCAACAACTCCTCCGTAAAGACCCCCACCTTGCGTGCGTGGTCTTTGCCGAGGTCGCTCTCCCTGAGCGCTATCATCTGCCCATCGCGGGCCAACGCCACCGAACAGATGTCGGTACCTGTTTCAATGCACAAAATTAAACTCATTGAAATTCAAAATTCAAAATTCAAAATTCAAAATTATCTCTTTGATTTTGAATTGTTTACCACTTTTTACAATCTATCTCCATATTGTTACTCCCAAAACCACCACAAGCCACGAGTTTCTTCACAACAAAGAAAACCTCAACCTTGTTCCTTTGACTTTGAGGTGATTATTATCTGTGACAATATATTAGTAAGTTCTCTACAATCCCTAAAAACGCTATCAAACTGAGATTGGGTTAAATACTCATTCTCTTTCAAGAGTTCCAACCAGTACTCTGTTTCGCAAGCCTCCTTTAATGCAATGTTTAGTTTGGCAACAAAATCCTTGTTCGATTGGGCACGTTGTGACTCTCTCACATTAGCTCCTATGCTAGTACCACTACGCAACAATTGCTGCGACAAAACCCACTCCTTTTGTACTGTGCAAAGGTATTTATATAACTTCACAACACGATTTGCAAACGCAAAACTCTTCTCAACAATCACATTGTTCTCTTTCATTGTTCAAAATTTTGAATTTTGAATTTTGAATTTTGAATTATCACAATCGACCTCGGCCGACCGACCTTTATATATACCTACTTAGCTTGTTGGCGAGCGGGTTTTGTGAGGCGATTTTCGCGCCAATCCGAGCGAGCAAACCGCAGCTTACTCGGTGTAAGTGAGGATTTGCAATGCGACGGTTGGGGTGAAAATCGACCACAAGGCACACTCGCTCTATCTGCGATAGTTTTTCTTTATGGTGTCGAGCTCACGCTTGGTGTCGCGTTGTTTTATGGTTTCGCGTTTGTCATACTCGCGCTTACCGCGAGCCAACCCTATGGCCAACTTGGCAAATCCCTTGTCGTTGATAAAAACCCTCAGGCCAACAATTGTCACACCCTTATCCTGCGAGGCCCTTTCGAGCTTATCCAACTCCCTGCGTCTGAGGAGCAGCTTGCGGTCACGTCGGGGGGCGTGGTTGTTGAGGTTGCCCCAGTCGTACTCGGCAATGTTCATACCCCTGACAAAGAGCTCGTGACCCGAGAAGTAGCAGTAGCAATCCACCAGCGAGGCCTTGCCCAGACGGAGCGATTTAATCTCCGTGCCGGCCAGCTGGATGCCTGCAATAAACTCTTCGAGAATCTCGTAGTTGAAATAGGCTCTCTTGTTGCGGATGTTTATATTTTTGTAGTTGCTCATAGGATGTTGCGTTCTGTTTTGTGGGCAATGCGTGTGCGCTCGGCATTCAGAGCGCCAATGGTTTCGAGCAGTCGTGCTTGCCTTACCTCATCGTCGCCCGCCTCGATGAGTTCGGCACTCAGTCGGGCAATAATCTGCTCTATCGCCTTCGACTTGTAGAGTATTATGGACTTGGGTATGGTCTTGCTCAGGCGCATCTCCTCGCTCTCGGAGTAGATGTCGCGACTCTTCCAGATGGCCGACTGCTTGTGGTCGTCGCCCTCGGTGAGTATGTCCACCGCTGCGGCACACGCCTCCGGATCGTCCATCTCGATGAAGTAGTGCTCGGGCACTTTCTGACCCACACCCAACTCACGCTGATGCTCCTTGTAGCAAGCCACCAGAGCCTTGTAACGCTTATCGAGGAAGTAGAGATCTTCGCCCTCCAAAAGGTCGAAGATGAGCTCGGCCACATTGAAGCTGACGGTCTGCTTGCCCTCGCGCGTTTCGAGCGTCAGGTGGCCATATTTGATGAGGTAGCTGACAATCTCGCGCTCCAATTCGGTCATACCGCTGCCCGCCTTGTGGTCGCCAAGCTCCACCGCCGCAGGACTCTCCTCTTGCTGCTGACGGGCCTGCTCACGACGCACAAAGTCGCGCGCCTCGTCGCCATAGTGAGCACCAACACTCTTGCGCACAACCTCGCTCAGAACAATCTGCTCGTCGATGTCCATAATCTTGGCGCACTCCTTTATAAATACAGAGCGCTGAATCTTGTTGGGAATCAAGACAATGGAGTTTACGATGTCGGCAATAAGCTCTCCCTTGCGGATGGGGTCGCGAGCCACCTCGGCGGCATAGAGCGACGACTTAAACGATATAAAGTCTTTCTGATTGGCTGCTATGTAGTCACGAATCTGGTCGGCAGTGTGGGTGCGAGCATAGGAGTCGGGGTCTTCGCCCTCGGGCAAGACCACAACCCTCACATTAAGACCCTCTTTGAGCACCAAATCGACACCTTTGAGCGCCGCCTTAACACCCGCCTTATCGCCATCGAAGAGGAGGGTTATGTTGGGCGTAAAGCGTGAGATGAGCTTCACCTGCTCGGTTGTTAGGGCTGTGCCGAGTGGAGCTACAACGTTTTCGATGCCCTTTTGGTGGAGCTGCACCACGTCGATGTTGCCCTCAACCAAGATGCAGTGGTTCTCCTTAGTGATAGCCCCTTTGGCAAAGTAGATGCCATAGAGGTTGTTGCTCTTGGAATAGACCTCGCTCTCGGGCGAGTTGAGATATTTGGCCTTGTTGTCCGACTGCAAGGCCCTGCCACTAAATGCCGTCACACGACCCGAAATGGTGTGGATGGGGAACATCACACGACCACAGAAACGGTCGTAGTAGCTACCATTCTCGCGCTTTATCGTAAGGCCCGTGTCGATGAGGTACTGCTCCTTGTAGCCCGCAGCAAGAGCCGCACGAGTCATTGTGTCTTTGTCGCGCGAGGCCCTGCTCTCGGGGCAGTAGCCCAAGCCGAAACGCTTGATTGTGGCATCGGTAAGTCCGCGCGAAGCGAAGTAACTGCGAGCCACGCTCAGGCCCTCGTCGGTGCCATACATCTGCTCGACAAAGTAGTCCGAAGCCCACGCATTGACCACCATCATACTCTCGCGGTTGTTGTTGCGCTCCTTCTCCTCGGGGCTCTCCTCGCGCTCCTCAACGGTGATGCCATACTTCTTGGCTACCCATTTGAGCGCCTCGGCATAGGTGAGCTTTTCGTGCTCCATAACGAAGGTTACGGCATTGCCTCCCTTGCCGCAGCCAAAACATTTGAACAAACCCTTGGCAGGCGACACCACAAAAGAAGGGGTCTTCTCGCTGTGGAACGGACAACAAGCCATATAGTTCACCCCTTTCTTTTTGAGTGAAACGAAGTCGCTAATGACCTCAACCACATTTGCTGCGGCGTATATCCTATCGACTGTTGCCCTGTCTATCATAACTACCTTCTACTATTGCGCTGGCGGCTTCTATGCCAAATTAGCTCGTAAAGATACAAAATACTTTGTATTTTGCCAAAACTCACCCCAAATATGGGGAGATTGAATTGAAAATGGAAAATTGATAATGGAAAATTATGGTGCGCCAGAGGCGCGGGTATTAAAAAAGATACCCGAGAGATTGCAGGTCGGGAGAAGGTCGAGTGCGATTTGTTGAGGAAATTTTGTGCCAAATGAGAAAGCGACACCGCAGCTTACTGAACGTAAGTGAGGATGTCGCTTTTGAAATTTGGTGCAAAAGTTACCAACAAGGCGCGCTCGAAAAACAAGGCGCAGCCGTTATTTCTTAATGGCAGCCACACCAGGCAACTCTTTACCCTCAATAAATTCAAGCAATGCACCGCCACCGGTGGATACATAGCTAACCTTGTCGGCCAAGCCAAACTTGTTGATACAAGCCACGCTGTCGCCACCGCCAATGAGCGAATAAGCGCCCTTAGTCTGGGTTGCCTCGGCAATAGCCTCAGCCACAGCGCGCGAGCCGGTGGAGAACTTCTCAATCTCGAATACGCCCACAGGGCCGTTCCAGAGGATGGTCTTGCACTCCAAAATCTCCTCGCGGAAGAGTTTTTTGCCCTCCGAACCAATATCAACACCCTCCCAAGCGGGGTCGATGGCCCTTACGGATGCCTCTTGGGTGTTGGCCTCGTTGGAGAAGTCGTCGCAGGTCAGGGCGTCGGGCGACATCACAAACTTGATACCTTTTTCCTCGGCTTTTTTGAGGATGCCGAGAGCGGTCTCGAACATATCGGGCTCGCAGATAGACTTACCCACCTGACCGCCCAAAGCAGCCGAGAAGGTGTAGGTCATACCGCCACCAACGATGATTTTGTCGCATTTCTCCATAAGTGTCTCGATGATAGAGATTTTGGTCGAAACCTTCGAGCCGCCAACGATAGCCACAAAGGGCCTTGCGGGGTTCTCCATAACGCTCTCAATGGCTTTCAACTCGCCCTCCATAACGTAGCCGAACATCTTGTCGTTGGGGAAGTAGTCGGCGATGAGTGCGGTGGAAGCGTGGGCGCGGTGAGCAGTACCGAAGGCGTCGTTGATGTAGCAGTCGGCATAGGAAGCGAGTCGCTTAACAAACTCTTTCTGGCTCTCCTTAACAGCTTTCTTAGCCTCTTTTTTCTCCTCCTCGGTGGCATCCTCAGCCAAGCCGCGAGGTTTGCCCTCCTCCTCGGCATAGAAGCGGAGGTTCTCCAAGAGAAGCACCTCGCCGGGTTTGAGTGCAGCAGCCATCTCGGCAGCCTTCTCGCCCATACAATCGCCTGCGAAGAGTACCTTCACACCGAGGCGAGCCTCCACTGCGGAGATGATGTGCGAAAGGGAGTATTTCTCGTCGTTGTTTTTCTTGGGACGACCGAGGTGCGACATAAGAATCACGCTGCCGCCGCCAGCCAAAACTTTCTTAATGGTGGGAATTGCGGCACGGATGCGGGTGTCGTCGGTCACTGTGAAATCTTTGCTCAGGGGCACATTGAAATCAACGCGGATAATGGCGCGTTTGCCCTCAAAATTGTAAGTGTCGATAGTCTGCATAGTTACTAACCTAATTTATGATTGTTTAATACGTTTCTTGTTTTTGTGCCACAAAGATACAATTTTTTTTGAGCAATCAGCTATTTTGGCGCATTTAGCTCGCAAGAGTGGCGTTGAGCGCAAAAAAACCAACCACAAAGGTGCGGTTTCAAAAATAAAATAGTACCTTTGTATGATTAGAAGCAAACAATTAACCTAAAATAAATCTATTACTATGTACGGTAAAATCAAAGAACATCTCCAAAAAGAGCTTGCCGACATTCGCGAGGCTGGTCTTTACAAAGTAGAACGTATTATTGAGTCGCCCCAGAAGGCCGCCATTGAGGTGGGTGGCAAAGAGGTGCTCAACTTCTGTGCCAACAACTATCTTGGTCTGTCGGACAATCCTCGCCTTATTGAGGCCGCCAAGAAGGCTCTCGACAATAGGGGCTTTGGTATGTCGTCCGTAAGGTTTATCTGCGGCTGCCAAGACATCCACAAAGAGCTCGAAAAGGCCATTGCCGACTACTTCGGCACTGAGGACACCATCCTCTACGCTGCTTGCTTCGATGCCAACGGAGGTGTCTTTGAGCCTCTCTTCACCGAGCAAGACGCTATCATCAGCGACTCGCTCAACCACGCATCCATCATCGACGGTGTAAGGCTCTGCAAGGCTGTGCGCTATCGCTACGCCAATGCCGATATGGCCGAGTTGGAGAACTGCTTGAAACTCGCTCAGGCTCAGCGCTTCCGCATCATCGTTACCGACGGTGTGTTCTCGATGGACGGCAACGTGGCTAAGATGGACGAGATTTTGGCTCTGGCCGAGAAATACGACGCTCTTGTTATGGTTGACGAGTGCCACTCGGCAGGTGTTGTTGGTGCAACCGGTAGGGGTGTAACCGAGCTCTACAACTGTCGTGGCGAGGTGGACATCATCACCGGCACTCTCGGCAAAGCCTTTGGTGGCGCAGTGGGCGGTTTCACCACCGGTCGCAAAGAGATTATCGAGATGTTGCGTCAGCGCTCGCGTCCCTATCTCTTCTCCAACTCCGTACCTCCCGCAGTGGTTGGTGCAAGGATCGAGGCCTTCAAGATGCTCTCCGAGAGCAACGAGATTCACGACCGCCTTGTAGAGAATGTGGAGTACTTCCGCACCAAGATGTTGGAGGCAGGTTTCGACATCAAACCCACCCAGAGCGCCATTTGCGCCGTTATGCTCTACGACGCACCTCTGTCGCAGGTTATGGCTGCCAAGCTCCTTGAAGAGGGTATCTATGTGACCGGTTTCTACTACCCCGTAGTTCCCAAAGGACAGGCACGCATCCGCGTTCAGGTGTCGGCAGGTCACACCCGCGAGCATTTGGACAAATGTATTGCCGCCTTCACCAAGATTGGCAAAGAGCTTGGCGTACTGAAATAGTCTTGTAGAATAATTTGTCGGGGTGGGTGCAGGCAGGTTTTGCGCACCGCCCCGATTTTTCTTTCGCACCAATGAGCAAAATGCTACTCACCAAAGAGTTTCGACTCGAAATGGCCCACGCCCTTGTGGGCTACGACGGCCCTTGCAACCAGATTCACGGCCACTCCTACCTCTTGGAGGTGACGGTGGAGGCCGATAGCACCCACACCGATGGCCCAAAGATGGGTATGGCTATCGACTTCAAGGAGGTCAAGGGGGCTGTTGAGAGGAGTGTTGTGGCCCAGTTCGACCACTCCTTCATCATCCGCCACACTCCTCAGACAGAGGCACTTATAGCCACTCTGAAAAATCACTTTACGCGCATACACGCCACCGAGTGGCAACCCACAAGCGAGAATCTGCTGAGCCACTTTGCCACCCTCATTGGCGAGGCCCTGCCCGAAGGTGTGAGGCTTCACTCGCTGCGCCTCCACGAAACTACCACCTCGTGTGCGGAGTTGGTTGTCTGACGACGACCATCAACCGACCTAAGGCAAAAAAACTCGGGTATTAAAAAAGATACCCGAGTTTTTTTGTGTCTAACGTCTAAGGTCAAACGTCTAACGTCCCAATTCCTTAAAGGCTTTAAGGGCCTTAGGGGCATTAAGGTGTTATAGGGCCTATGGGGCTTATAGGGCTTATAGGGCTTATAGGCCCTATTCCCTAAACTCCCTAAGCTCCCTAAACTCCCTAAACTCTCAACTAAAAACGCGGGTATCTTTTTTGATACCCGCGTTTTTAGTGTCTAACGTCTAAGGTCAAACGACTAACGACCCAAGACAAAAACAACCCTCCCCTAAGTTAGGGGAGGGTGGCCGAAGGTCGGGAGAGGTCTGTCCTGCGCCAATGGCGCAGAGCTGACCGCTGACCGCTGATTGCTGATTGCTGACAGCTGACTGCTCAGAGCGGTAGATGCCAACCGCCTGCCTTACGGCAGTCGTGGCAAGACGGACAGCAAGCTGTCTTTTGTGAGGGTGGTGCTCCCGACCGTATTTTCGCCCCACTACCACTCCTCCCCTATGTCAGGGGAGGATGCCCAAAGGGCAGGAGAGGTTAGTCGCGCCGAAGGCGCAGAGCTGACTGCTGACTGCTGACCGCTCAATCTATCGGTTCAGGTGTTCTGCAACTTTTTGGAGGAGAGAGCCTTTGCCGTAGCCCATCCAGCGGTCGATAATCATACCCTCGGGCGAGATGAGGGTATAGTTGGGGATGCCTCCTTGGTCGTAGTGGGCATAGATGCCTATCTCTTTTTTGCCGTCGCTCCAATTGTGCCACGACATAGGGTGCGACTCCGAAGCCTTGCGCCACATATCGTCTGCATCGGTGGTTATGCTCACCACCCTCAGGCGCTCTTTATACTTCTTGGCTATCTCTTCCATCTCGGGCAGTGCCATTATGCAAGGGCCACATCCGCTACTCCACAAGTCGAGCAATATGTAGTAGCCGCTAAGCTCCGAAAGGGTGTGGTGGCCGCCCTCCAAATCGTAGAACTCGCCATCAATCATAGGCTCGCCAACTGTGGCCTCTTGGGGAGGATAGAGATTGACCCTTATGAGCTCATACGAGGGGTGATTGTGCCACTCCTCGCCAAGCGAGCCAAAAAGCTCCTCGACCTCTTGGCGGTTGGCATACTCGGGGTCGTACTTGCAGAGGTTGGCCATCTCGCTGAGGTGCATCATACCGACCTCATCCATCTTGCACCTCTTCATACGCTCGATGAGGCGACTATGAATCATAGGAACTATACGCATTTGCTCACGCCCCAAACTATCGTATTGTGCCTGCAACAGCTCCTTGTCGGCATTGGGCTCTTGCCATTTAAGACGAATAGCATTGTCTTCGAGCACAACCCTTTGGAGGTCGTTGTAGAGCTCCTCTGCACAACGGATATATCTCTGCGACGAGCGGTTTTCGGGCGCAGGGCCTTTGACCTGCCAAGTGTAGATTAGCTTGTCCTCGCCTTTGACCGTTACTTTGTCGCCCGCCTCGGCCCAAATGTGAGCCGCCATACTGGGGAAATCGTCCCTCCAACAAAGCAGTGTTAGGTGCTCTTTCTCTGCCTCGGGAGTGATGCGGAAGTGGAATCGGCCCTCGCGAAGCGTGTCGTGTGCTATGGCCATACCCGCATTGCCGTCGAGTCGGAAGAGGCAGAACACCGCTCCGTCATCCACATTGGACACCCTGCCCTCAATCTCGTAGTAATTCTTAGGCTCACTTGGCCCGCACGCAACAATGCACAAGGCAATGCCAAAGAGCAAAATCAATCTTTTCATATTAAATTGGGTTTTAGGTTTGTTGTTTCGCTGTATTACAACAACAGCCCTTCTGCTTGAAAGGGCTGTTGTTATTGAAGTGTATTTGTTTGTGCGACTATTTGGTGCTCCAAACGCCTTCGCCACTGTCCCAAGCACCCTCGGCTACGATGTAGAGGTTAGTGCCATCGGTGGGGATAGTAAGGTCGGCGGTCTGATTCCACTTGTTGTTCCAGTTGTTTGCGGTAGTGGCGGGGTTCATACGGCAGAAGATAACCGAGGTGTAACCACCTACGGGGATACCAACCTCGTAGATACCGTAGGCATCGCTATCGGTCATACTAACCCAAGCATCACCTGCACCAAAGAAGTAGGCAGCAAAGCGTGCGCCATCGATCATCCAGTTATTATTAGGAGCTAAGTAGAGCATACCATCGGTAAGCTCGGGCTCTTCGGTAACAGGCTCTTCGCCATTCTCGGTCTGCTCAACTGCGGTAGTGTAGTCCTCGCCGTCGGCCATAACATAAACAACCATAGTGTTATAGTTGAAGTAAATATCGTAAGTGCCATCGGCCTCAACAGCAATGTTGGCGCTATTGCCGCCGTTCTCAACTGCGATGTAGTGGTTGGCTTTGATGTAGTTCACGGCGTTGGCATTGCGACCAATGTTCACATTGCCCTCCCAGGTGCCTGCGGTGCGGATTTTGAAGTCGTCGCCGGCAACAAAAACTACATCCTCGGCAACCAACAGACCCTCGGTGGGGGTGGTGTAGAGAATTGCATCGGTAGCCCACGCGCTGGCTGCAAACGAGCCAACAACGCCCAAGAGCGATTCCTCGGATACAAAGGGAACGTCGATGTCGCCCTCGCCTTCCCCGGTCTGGTTGAACTGCAACTCATTGTCGGCAACCCAGTCGGTGATGGTGGGGGTGAAGTTGGTCGAAATGCTCTCTTTGGTGAGGGCTACGGTGGCGGAGCTAACCTTGCCTGCCGAGAAGGTCACAGCCTCGGCCAAGTCGAAGGTGTACTGTTTTTTGCTGGCGGTGGTAACGATGAGCTGGGGTTTGATGTTCTCCTGAGGAACAACGATAAGTGCCCAGTTGTTGCCATTTACCTTAGCTGCCTTGATAGTGCCAACGCTGCCACTGGTCTGGTTGCCACCATCGAGCAGATTGATGGTAGTAGTGCCATAAACACCCGAGAACCACACGTTCTCAATATCCTCGCCAAGCTGATTGTCGATAGTGAGGACAACCTTCGAGAGTGCGTGACGGAAGGGAAGAGTAACGGCACTGGCGGTGGGGCGCGAGGTGGTAGCTGCTACCATAAGGTCGGAAGCAGTGTATGCACCCTGAGTGCTCTGGTCGGCATTGACAGTGAAGGTGTAGCCTGCGGCATTGTATTTAGCCGAAGCCTTGTAGGGATAGTAGGCCAAAACGTCGGCCTCAACCTCCTCGTCGGTGTACCAAAGGTTGGTCTGCTCAGCCACGAGCTTGCCACCGGTGTAGGTATATTTGGCATTGTCGAGCCAAGTGGTGTTGGTAAGGATGTGCAAACCGATAGCGTCGCCCTCCTCGAAGGCAGTGTCGGTAGCCTTAGTAAAGTTATACATCTGAGCCGAAACGGCAATCTTTTTACCCTCAACCTTGGGGGTCTCGTCATTCTTGCGGCACGAGGTTGCAACAGCTGCAACACAAAGTGCCAAAGCCAAAAGTTTTGTTGCTTTCATTTGTTTGTGTGTGTTGTTGATTATTATTTGTGTTGTATGATTTTCTACGACAGCCTCTTAGGACTAATAGCGGCGGTAAACCCAAACGTCGCTCTGGATTTTCTTATACTCCTTGCGCATACGCTCCGCATCGCTCGGATTGTTGGTAGAGTAGGCAATCACCACCCACAAACCGCTGGGGAAGGGGGTGATGGTGTAGTTCTCTGCGCCAATGCCCAGAGGGTCTTGCTTCGCACACGCGCGCGCATTATATTTAATGGAGAATACACCCACAGCCACATTATAGCGTTTGTCGGGTGCGGGAGGGGTAGCCTTCTTGGGCTCAACCACAGGGGGCACAACCACCTCAACACTCTCCTCCACCATAGGCTCAACCGTTGGCCCAACCACAACCTCTTGGGCAGGTTGCTCGGCCTCGCACCCGCCACACTTGGCACAAGGGCACAACAACCACGCGGCCACACCTCCGCCTACAACCACAAGGGCCACAAGCCACCAAATCCAACCCCTACGACGACGTTGGAGTGTGGCCACAGGCAGAGCCTCGTCGCCATTGAGGGCTCGGTTGAGCTCGGAGTCGATGTCGAAGCGACGGGGCGAGATAACTCCCACGCCCTCAGCAACAATCGTGCCGTCGTCCTGACGCGCCTCCAAAAGCCAATCGTGGTAGAGCCTTTTGGCCTCCTCGGGGGAGAGGCCTCCGTGCTCGGCCATAATGTCGGTTACGGGAATGTGGTTGTCGGAGATTTTCTCCGAGAAGAAAACCTGCTTGGGCTCTCCCTCCACGCGGAGCGAGCCAATCTCGGGCAAAGCAACGTTGCCATACTGCACCAAGCAGTTGAAAATGAGTTTATTTACTACATTACTCATAGCCTTCTATGGTTTAGTTGAGAAACTGTTTTTATGCTATTTTTTTGCCTTTGGGGGTGCAACCTTCTGTGCCTTGGGCTTGGCGGGCTCTTCGGCCCAAGCAATGCGCTGGGGCTTGCTCCTAAGGCCCACAATAACAAACACAATGCCTGCCAACACAAAGGGAATGCTCAGCAACTGGCCCATATTCATACCTATGGCCGCCTTCATACCCTCCTCAAAGCCTACTTGGTCGTTTTTGATATACTCCAACAAGAAGCGCGAAAGGAAGATACCAATAAGGCCCACACCAAACATCAACGAGGGGTGTTTGCGACCCGCATCGTACTTGTAGTAGAGCACAAGCAACACCACAAATACCAACACGTAGAACAAAGCCTCGTAAATCTGAGTGGGGTGCATAGGCAGAGTCTCGCCGTTGCGCTCGAAGATGAAACCCCAAGGAAGGTCGGTCTGACAGCCGTAAATCTCGGAGTTCATAAGGTTGCCCAGACGCACACCTGCACCACCAATAGCCACAGGAATCATAATGCGGTCGGCTGCCCACCAGAAAGGCATCTTATTGCGCCAAGCAAAGAGCACAAGGCCCAAGAGGAATCCGATGGCCGCACCGTGAGAAGCCATACCGCCCTCGCGGATATTGAGGATACGCAGTGGGTCGGCCAAATAGACCTCGGGCTCGTAGAAGAGGCAGTGGCCCACCCTCGCACCTACAATGCCGAGGATGGTGGCAAACCAAAAGAGCGAATCGACAAGTCTGTCGGGCAACTTCTCGCGACGCACAAAGGAGGTGAAAAAATAGAGGCCGGCAATGAAAGCCAAAGCCCAAAATATGCCATAGTAGCGAATCTCCAATCCAAAGATGGAGAATGCTACGGGATCGACATTCCACACAACAGATGCAAATGTGTTCATAACATTATCTCTCTAAAAATACCTATATTAGCGTGTAAAGATAGGTAAAAAGTGTTAATTCTTGCTCAATGTGAACGAAAAAGTGCTTCCTTTGCCCAATTCACTACGCAAATTGATGGTTTCGCCGTGAGCTTCGAGAACGTGTTTCACAATCGACAATCCCAAACCAGTGCCCCCCTGCTCACGCGAGCGCCCCTTGTCGGTGCGGTAGAAACGCTCGAAAACACGAGGTATGTCCTCTTTGGCTATGCCTCGGCCGTTGTCCCTAACCTCAATCAAAACCTTGTCGAAGAGGTCGATGAACTTCACAAAGGTCTCGCCACCCTCGTTGCCGTAGCGTATGGAGTTGATGATGAGGTTGATGAGCACCTGCTCGATGTAGTAGCGGTCGGCCCTGACCCACACCGGCGGATAGGGCACATTGAATGAAGAGCCAACTACAATGTTGATGTTCTTTTTGGTGGCCTCAAACTCGATGGTATCGACAATGTTGCGCGTTAGGGCAACGATGTCGAAACGCTCGTAGTTGAGATTGAGCACACCCGATTCGAGCTTCGAGATAGCCTCCAAGTCGTTGGTGATGTTGATGAGGCGATTGATACTCTTCTCGGTGCGTTCAAGGTAGCGACGGTAGATTACGGGGTCGCTGATACCTCCATCTAAGAGGGTCGAGATGTAGCCCTGAATGTTGAAAATGGGGGTCTTGATTTCGTGGGAAACATTGCCGACAAACTCCTTGCGGTAGATTTCGTTCTCTTTTAGGCGTGCTATCTCCCTCTGGTTCTGCTCGGCCCACCTGTTTAGCTCGGCACTCACCGAGCGCTCGGGGTGGTTGGTCTGCTCCAACTCGGCTGCCAGCTCGGTGGTCTTGATGTCGCGACCCAAGACAATGCGGTAGAGGGGCTTGATGCGCTGGATGAAAAAGTTTTTCATCACCCACTTGTCGCCCACAAATACCACAATGCCGCTACCAATGGCAAAGAGAAAACCCCACCACCAGCCGTCGGCATCAATAAAACGACCCATAACCAAACCTATGGCTACGCAAAAAATAGTTATAAGACCCACAACAATGGCTGCGGAGTTGATTGTTTTAATCTTCATAAGTTGCTCTGTTAAAAAAGTTGTGCCGCTGCCGCCATAAAGTCGCCAGCAACAGGACATTGAGCAAATTTAGATATTTTTGCGGTTTTCTCAAATAAAACCACGATATTTGCGAATGGAAAAATGAAAATGGAAAATTAAGGAGAGGTTTTTGGGGGATAGGGCACATAAGCACATAAGGCCCTATAATACCTTAATGCCCCTAAGGCCCTTAAAGCCTTTAAGGAATTGGGGCGTTAGACCCCAAAAAACTTGGGTATCTTTTTTAATACCCGAGTTTGAATTGAAAGACTTTCGACTTAGGTCGTTAGACGTTAGACATTAGACGTTAGACCGCACCAGAGGTGCGATAGGCTCCGTAGTTCAATGGATAGAATTTAAGATTCCGGTTCTTACGATAGCGGTTCGATTCCGCTCGGAGTCACAAAGAGTGATAACACTGAGAGTTTGCGCAAGCGTTGCGGGAGCACCACCCTCACAAAAGAGGGCTTGCCCTCCGCTCGGAGTCACTAAGAGTAATAACACTGAGAGGTTATGGAATTTAAGTTAGTGTCGGAATATAAGCCTACGGGTGACCAGCCCGAGGCCATCGAGGAGTTGGTGCGCGCCATTGAGGGCGGACAGCCACACAACACCCTCCTCGGTGTGACCGGCTCTGGCAAGACCTTCACTATTGCCAATGTTGTGGAGCGACTGCAACGCCCCACCCTTGTGCTGAGCCACAACAAGACCCTCGCAGCGCAGCTTTACAGCGAGTTCAAGGCCTTCTTCCCCGACAATGCGGTGGAGTATTTCGTCTCCTACTACGACTACTATCAGCCCGAGGCCTACCTCCCCGCCAGCGACACCTACATCGAGAAAGACCTCACCATAAACGACGAGATAGAGAAGTTGCGCCTGCACACCACAGCCTCATTGCTCTCGGGTCGCAGGGATGTGATTGTGGTGTCGAGTGTGTCGTGCCTCTATGGTATTGGCAACCCCAACGACTTCCACCAGAGCAGCATAAAGATTACTGTTGGCGACATCATCCCTCAGCGCAGGTTGCTCTATAAGTTTGTCGATGCGCTCTACACTCGCACCGAGCGCTACTTAGAGCCCGCCACCTTCCGCGTCAAGGGTGACACCATTGATGTTATGCCGGCCTACTCCGAGAGCGACGCCTATCGTATCTCGATGTTTGGCGACGAGATAGAGGCTATCTACCACATCGACCCCGTTACGGGCGCACGCAAAGAGAGCCTTGGCGAGATTACAATCTTCCCCGCCAACCTCTTTGTCACAACCAAAGAGCGCACCGAAGAGGCCATACGTCAAATTCAGCTCGACCTCGGCAAACGCATAGAGGAGTTTGAGCAGGCGGGCCGCACGGTGGAGGCTCAGCGCATAAAGCAGCGTGTGGAGTACGACGTGGAGATGATTAAGGAGTTGGGCTACTGCTCGGGCATTGAGAACTATTCGCGCTATATGGATGGGCGCAACCCCGGCGACAGACCTTTCTGCCTGCTCGACTACTTCCCCGACGACTTTCTGTTGGTTGTGGATGAGAGCCACGTCACCATACCTCAGGTGAGGGCTATGTATGGAGGCGATAGGGCCCGCAAGGAGAATCTTGTGGAGTATGGTTTCCGACTGCCTGCGGCGGTGGACAATCGCCCCCTGACCTTTGCCGAGTTTGAGTGCTTTGGCCACAATGTGCTCTATTGTAGCGCCACCCCTGCCGAGTATGAGCTCTGCAAGAGCGAGGGCTCGGTGGTGGAGCAGCTCGTTAGGCCCACAGGACTCCTCGACCCCGAGATTGAGGTGCGCCCCACCGACAATCAGGTGGACGACCTACTCGAAGAGATTGCTACAACCACCCGCAAGGGACAGCGTGTGCTGGTCACGACCCTCACCAAACGTATGGCCGAGGAGCTATCCAAATACTTCGACCGCATAGGCATACGCAACCGCTACATACACTCCGATGTGGAGACTTTCGATAGGGTGCAGATTCTCGAAGACCTCAAAGCAGGCTCTTTCGATGTGCTCATTGGTGTGAACCTCTTGCGCGAGGGTCTTGACCTGCCCGAAGTGGCTCTGGTGGCTATTATGGATGCCGACAAGGAGGGCTTCTTGCGCAGTGAACGCGCTCTGACGCAGACAGCCGGTCGCGCTGCCCGCAACGTGGAGGGCAGGGTGATTATGTATGGCGACACCATCACCGACGCAATGAGGGCCACCATAAACGAGAGCCAGCGCCGCCGCGAAAAGCAGATGGCCTACAACCTCGCCAACAACATCACCCCCACACAAATCAAACGCTACACCCGCACAACCATCTCGGGCAACACCTCCGAGGGTACGGAGCTTTATCCTCTGGGGGGTGTGGGTACTATGGCTGCCGACGTGCAAGGCACATACTCGCCCCACGAGCGAGAGGAGGCAATAAAGGATGCCCGCCGCCGTATGGAGGAGGCCGCCAAAGCCCTCGACTTCTCCCAAGCCGCCCTCTGGCGCAACCGTATGTACGAACTGCAAGGCAAAAAAGGGTGATTCGAATTGAAAATTGAAAATTGAAAATTGATAATTATGGTGCGCCTATGGCGCAGGACTAACCTCTCCGTCGCTTTGCGACACCTCCCCTGACATAGGGGAGGAGTGGTTGTGGGGCGAAAGACGCCCTTGTATCCCTTGTGACCCTTGTAACCCTTGTGACCCCTGCCACCCCTGAAAAAAACTCGGGTATCTTTTTTAATACCCGAGTTTAATTTTGACTTAGGTCGTTAGACGTTTGACCTTAGACGTTAGACTAAAAAACGCATATAAGCGAGCGAATTTTAGGCGCACAAGAAAATCCCCTCCGCAGTTTACTGACGTAAATGAGGAGGGGATTTATCGCAGTGCAACGCCAAAGACGCCGCTTAGATGCGTTTTTTTATGAGCATTTTGACCACCCGCACGAATGACAAGTAGGACAACCATTCTGGTAAACAAGGCTCTCGCTACCGCAGTTGGGGCATTTCTGTTTGCTCTTAGTGCCGTCTTTGATATAGTGTTTCAGGGCACGGGCTACACCAGCCTTCCAGACATTGATGCCGTCGCTGGTAAACTGCAAGCTATCGACCAAATTGACAACATCGACAATAGGCATACCGTTGCGGAGAACGCCCGAGATGAGTTTGGCATAGTTCCAGAACTCCATATCGAACAGACGCGAGATGCCGCCAATAACGTGGGGATAGCCGCCCTTATCGTTGAAGCGGAAGTCGTAGCGCTTAGTACCATCGTCCTCCCTAACCTTCACAATCCAGCCCTTAGTAATCGACTTGGGAATAAAGAGCTCCTCCTCGTCAATCTTACCGGTGAAAATCTCATAGGGTTTGCCGTCGTGCATACCCACAAAGGCAATCCACTCCTCCTTGCCGTTGCGGAAGCGTACCACATCGGCCTCCAACTCGGCAGGACGTTTGATGGGTGCTTTGGCCTCGGCGGGGGTCTCCGACTTGCTCTTGGTATCTACCAACACACCACTGCGTGAGCCGTCGCGATAGACGGTGATACCCTTACAGCCACACTCCCAAGCGGTCTTATAAACTTCGGCAACAAGCTCCTCGGAGACGTTGTTGGGGAGGTTTACAGTAACCGAGATGGAGTGGTCAACCCACTTCTGGATAGCGCCCTGCATCTTCACCTTAGCCACCCAGTCGATGTCGTTGGCGGTGGCGTGGTTGTAGGGCGAAGCGGCAACAAGTGCATCCACCTCGCTATCGGGCAGCTCGTTGAGGTTATCGACATTGTGACCAGTGATTTTAAGCCACTCAACAAACTTGTGGTGGAATACGTAGTACTCCTCGAAGCAGTCGCCCACATCGTCTTTATAGGTAATTTTCACATTCTGGTCGGTGGGGTTCACCTTGCGGCGACGTTTATATACGGGGCGGAATACAGGCTCAATGCCCGAGGTGGTCTGCGACATAAGCGACACCGTACCCGTTGGGGCGATGGTGAGCATTGCGATGTTGCGACGACCATAGCGAACCATATCCTCATAGAGTGCGGGGTCGGCCTCGCGGATGCGGGCAATCATTGGGTTGTTCTGCTCTTTGAGGTTGTCGTACATTGGGAACGAGCCACGCTCCTTGGCCAACTTCACGCTGGCGCGGTAGGCGTTCAAGCAGAGCTCCTTCTGGATGCTGACAGCAAACTCAATAGCCTCGTCGGAGCCATAGGTAAGACCCAGTGCGGCCAACATATCGCCCTCGGCAGTGATACCCAAGCCTGTACGACGACCCTTCAAAGCCTTCTCACGAATCTTCTCCCACAAGGAAAGCTCCACCCTACGAACATCCAACTCCTCGGGGTCTTTGCCAATCTTCTTGTGGATGAGGTCAATCTTCTCCAATTCGAGGTCGATGATGTCGTCCATCATCCTCATTGCCATCTCAACGTGCTTGGCAAACTTCTCGTGGTTGAACGAAGCCTCGGGGGTAAATGGCTTATCGACATAGCTGTAAAGGTTGAGAGCCAAGAGGCGGCAGCTATCGTAGGGGCAGAGGGGAATCTCGCCACAGGGGTTGGTCGAAACGGTGCGGAAGCCCTCGCTGGCGTAGCAGTCGGGCACACTCTCACGCAACACAGTGTCCCAGAACAAGCAACCGGGCTCGGCACTCTTCCACGCATTGTGGATAATCTTCTGCCAGAGAGCCGTTGCATCCACCTCCTTGCGATAGAGGGGCTCTGCGGCATCGATGGGGAACTGCTGAACATACTTCTCGCCACTCATCACACAACGCATAAACTCGTCGTCGATTTTAATCGACACATTTGCGCCCGTCACCTTGCCCTGAACGGTCTTGGCATCGATAAACCTCTCTGCGTCGGGGTGTTTGATAGAAAGGGTAAGCATCAAAGCACCTCGGCGACCATCCTGAGCCACCTCGCGGGTGGAGTTGGAGTAGCGCTCCATAAAAGGAACGATACCAGTGGAGGTAAGCGCACTATTGAGAACAGGAGTGCCTGCGGGGCGCAGGTGCGAGAGGTCGTGACCTACACCACCCCTACGTTTCATCAGCTGCACCTGTTCCTCGTCCATACGGATGATACCACCGTAAGAGTCGGCAGGGCTGCGATGGCCGATAACGAAGCAGTTGGAGAGAGAGGCAATTTGCAGGTTGTTGCCAATACCGGTCATAGGGCCACCCTGTGGGATGATGTAGCGGAACTGATCCAACAGACCAAACACATCCTCCTCGCTCATTGGGTTGGGATAACCATTCTCAATGCGAGCAATCTCGGAGGCGATGCGGTGGTGCATATCCTCAGGCGAGGCCTCATAAATGCGGTTGAACGAATCTTTCAGGGCATACTTATTGACCCAAACCATTGCGGCCAAGTCGTCGCCCTTGAAATACTTTTTGGCATTTGCCAACACATCCTCATATTTAAGCTCTATCAGCTCTGGGGATGCGCTCCCTTTCTCCATCCTTTCAGACATAGTTGCGTGTGTAATTTTATATATGTGTAACGAGTTAATTTCTCAATGGGCTGCCTTACAGACAGTTAAAGAATCGACGTTAGTGACGCCGACTTTGGTACAAAGTTGCACTAAATTTTTGGGGATTTATCAACAAACTGTTTACACTTTATTAACAATTTATTGACACTTATATAAGGTGCTTATTTTGACAGCGTTACGCTCACCTTCTCGACCTTTCCTCCGAGGGGTGGCGCGAGCTTGGAAACCTTCACCGTAGAGCCAACTATCTGAGGGAAAGCACGATGTATGCGTTCAAGTATTCTCCAAGCCACATTTTCGAGAATGTTGGAGGGCTTGGCTATCTCCTCGGCCACCTGCTCATAGACGGCCAAGTAGTTCACACTTTTCAACAAATCGTCGCACTGGGGAGCGTCGCCTATTTCAACCTCCATACGCAAATCGACGTGGTAGCGGTTGCCAACCACTTTTTCGAGGTCGTAGCAACCGTGAGGAGCGCGAAACTCCATCCTTTCAAGTTCTATGGTGGCTCTCATTTTTCTCTTGCGATTTAGAACAGACACTTCTGTTGTTTAACCTCCTCGACGAGTGTGAAAATCTCCCTCCACGCATCCTCGCCAAAGGTTGTGCCAACCACCTCAATCACCTTGCCCGCAGCAATAGCACCAATAGTACCACACTGGCGCAAGCTCATACCCAAGCACAAGCCCGCCATAAAACCTGCGGCATAGAAGTCACCGGCACCCGTAGTATCGACCCTCTTTGCGGCAGCCATAATACCAACGTGGATGGGCTCGCCACCCTTCTCTTTGATGAGTGCTCCGCGAGTGCCAATCTTCACCACCGCCAACTCACAACGTGCCGAGATGAAGTCGAGAGCCTTGTTGGGGTCGTCCTCGCCACTAAAAGCGGTAGCCTCCTGTTCGTTGGCAAAGATTATATCGACATACTTATCGACCAAGTCCAAAAGGAAGGCCCTATTTTCCAACACAACATTGTAGCTTGCCAAATCGATGGCCACTTTCAGACCACACTGTTTGGCCAACTTTATGGCGTGGCGGATAACCGAGTGGCTTTGCACCATAAAACCCTCAATATAGAGGCAGTCGTAGCCCTCAAACATTGTGGCGGTGATGTCGGCCTCGCAGAGTTCCAGTGCAGCGCCCAAGTAAGTGACCATAGTGCGCTCTCCATCGGGCGACACGAGCGACAAGCAACGACCCGAGCGATTCTGGCCGTGAGCCACAAATGGTTTGATGCCGAGGTTGTCGAGAGCCTGCTCATAGAAGTGGCCGGTGGAGTCGCGACCCACCTTGCCAATGTAGCCCACCTCTGCTCCCAAGCGAGCCATACAGCGGATAGTATTGCCCGCACTACCACCAAGCGAGAGGGTGTGGGGTAGGTCGGCGGTTTCGCCCTGAATCTGGCGCTGGAACTCAGCATCGACAAGATTCATACTTCCCTTGCCGAGATTGAGTGCGTGCAGCACGTTGTCGTTTTTGAGGTTTACCAAAAAGTCGGTCAGGGCATTACCAATGCCTATCACTTTTCTTATCTGCATAGCTTCTATGTTTGGGTTTAGGTGGTTTGTTTTGCTTCCGCAAAGATAGTTAATTTAGGTAGAAGAGAAAGTTTTAGCTACCATATTATTGTTACTCGGTTGTTTTATTGGCCCAAATCAAGCCCCTCGAAAAGTCCAGAACTTTTGGAGCACGTAGCTGTAAACAATCGTTATGAGCGAAGTGAGCACCTGTGCCAAAGGGGCGTAGAGCGACCACCACTCAACCATAATTTTCAGACACACATAGTTGATAATCAGCGAGCCGAGAGTAGTCACCAAGTAGCGCACCGAGCTGACCCTATCGCCCAGAGGCGAGCCCGCAAACGAGATGCGGCTTTGGAGTAGGTAGCCTGTTATGAGTGTTATGGGGAATGTTATGGCCAAGGCGGCAATGTGGCGCGAGATGTAGAGCGCACCCGCCAAGTGGAGGTAGTCGAAGCCCAAGACCACGTCGTAGAGCAGGGCGTAGAGCAACCAGTTGAGCACAAGATTACCCCCTCCGCAAGCAGCATAGCGGAAGGTTTGCAGCGGCATCAACCTCCTGATTGGCCCTACGTAGAAGAAATCTATGGCCTTAGTTATCGTCTTTACTATCCCCATATTTGAGAATTGAAAAATGAGAATTGAGAATTGAAAATTATTGTTTTTTGGGTGGGTGTTATGGATTGATGGTTGCTAAATGCGACTATCGAGCCATATCGTTACCGGGCCGTCATTGAGCAATTCCACCTTCATATCAGCACCAAAGCGACCACAAGGAATGGGGCGGGCAATGGCCTCGGAGAGTTTGGTCTTGAAAAGCTCGTAGAGGGGCACAGCCACAGCCTCGCCTGCTGCTCCAATATAGCTGGGGCGGTTGCCCTTGCGGGTGGAGGCTTGGAGGGTGAATTGGCTCACCACAAGCACATCGCCCCCAACCTGACGCACGTCGAGGTTCATCACTCCCGCCTCGTCGTCGAATATGCGCAGTTGGGATATTTTGCGCACGAGGTAATCGACATCGCTGGGGCTGTCGTCGGTGGCCACACCCACAAAGACTAGTAGGCCTTGGCCAATCTCGGCAACCCTCTCTCCTTCGATGGTTACGCTTGCGTGGGTAACACGTTGTATGAGTGCTCGCATAATTAGTTGTTGATTAGGATTAAGGTTGGGATGAAATTAGTGAGCATCGAGCCAGTTGTCGCCTGAGCCAACCTCAACAGTCAGAGGCACAAGCAATTTGGCTGCTCCCTCCATCGACTCCTTCAAGATGGCGGCAACCCTCTCGCGCTCCTCGCGCAGAGTATCGACAATAAGCTCATCGTGTACTTGCAGAATCATCTTCGAGCGCAAACCCTCCTCCCTCAGACGACGGCCGACGGTGGCCATAGCAATCTTTATGATGTCGGCAGCAGAGCCTTGCAAGGGTGCGTTTATGGCGTTGCGCTCGGCAAGTGAGCGCACATTGGCGTTGGCCGAGTTGATGTCGGGCAGGTAGCGCTTGCGACCAAAGATGGTCTGGACATAGCCGTTGCCTTTGGCCTCGCGTATGGTTTCGTCTATGTAGTTCTTCACACCCGGGTAGGAGCGGAAGTAGCCCTCTATAATCTCTTTGGCCTCGCTCATCAACATATCGCCACCCATACGCTGGCGCAAACCAAAGGCCGAAATGCCGTAGATTATGCCGAAGTTGGCAGTCTTGGCTTTGCGACGTTGGTCGGAGCTAACATCCTCGGGCGCAACGTGGAAGAGACGCGAGGCGGTGTCGCGGTGGATGTCCTCGCCCGAGCGGAAGGCCGCCACCATAGCCTCGTCACCACTGACGTGGGCCATAAGCCTCAGCTCCACCTGCGAGTAGTCGGCCGAGAGTAGGATGTGGTCGCTATCGGAGGCTACAAAAGCCTCGCGGATGGGCCTGCCCAAAGCCTCGCGGATGGGGATGTTTTGGAGATTGGGGTTGGTTGAAGAGAGCCTACCGGTGGCCGCCACAGCCTGATTGTAGGAGGTGTGGATGTGGCCCGTTGTGGGATTGACCAGCAGGGGGAGTGCATCCACATAGGTGGAGAGCAACTTCTTTATACCACGATACTCCAAGATGAGCGGCACTATGGGGTGGCGGTCGGAGAGGAAGCTTAGGTACTCCTCCTCGGTGCTGTATTGTTTGGTCTTGGTGCGCTTGGGCTTGGGGTCAATCTTCAAAACCTCAAAGAGAGCCACACCCAGTTGGCGCGACGAATTAACGTTGAGCGTGGGCATACCCGCCAACCTACGAATCTCCTCGTCGAGCACCCCCAAGCGAGCCGAAAGCTCCTTGCTATAACGAGCCAAAGCCTCGCTGTCGAGCCTCACACCCTCCCACTCCATATCGGCCAGTGTGCGGATAAGGGGTTCTTCGATGGTGTTGTATAGCTCCAAAGCCTCGGCGCTTTTGAGTGCAGGCAGGAGTGTGAGGAATAGTTGCAGAGTAACGTCGGCATCCTCGGCTGCATACTCCGCCACCTGAGCCACACTCACCTGAGCCATAGATAGTTGGCGTGCGCCACGACCTATTAGCGACTCTATCTCTATGGGGTCGTAGCTAAGCAGGGTGCGAGATAGGTGGTTCATATTGTGGCGACCATCGGGGTCGAGCAGGTAGTGCATAATCATTGTGTCCCACAGCTTGCCGGCCACCTCAACACCCTCGGCACGCAACATCTGGATGTCGAACTTGATGTTTTGACCCACCTTCTCGATAGCTTCGTTTTCGAGCAGTGGGCGCAACACCTCCAAAGCTCCCTCCACACCTCGGGGAACATAGTAGGCACGGTGGGGCTCGGCCGCAAACGACAGACCAACAAGGTGGTCGCTATGGTAGTCGAGGCCCGTTGTCTCGGTGTCGAATGCCACACACTTGTGGGCAGAAAGCTCCGCCACCGCCTCGCGCACCTTGTCGAGTGTGTCGCAGAGGATGTAGGTGTGCTCTACGCTCTGGATGGTGGCGTAGAGAGGTGTGGTCTGCGAAAAGAGGTCGCCCACAGGGGCTGCCTCCGCCGAGCGACTTGGGCTTGCGGGGTTGGGTTGTGGCACTGGTGCGCCAAAGAGGTCAAACGACTGCGGTTGAGCCTCGGGGGTGGGAGTCGCCTGCTGTTGGATGTGGGTGTGGGCCTCGGGGCACACCTGCCCGTTGAAGGGCGAAAAACCTCCGCCATCCATCTCGCGCAGAAACATATTGAAGTCGAGCTTGCGGTAGAGCTCACGCAGGCGTTCACAATTAGGCTCACACATTGCCAACTCCTCGGGCACAAACTCCACAGGGGCATCTATCGCAATGGTAGCCAACACCTTAGAGAGCCTAAGCTGCTCTGCGCCAGCCTCCAAATTCTCTCGGAGTTTGCCTTTGAGCTTGTCGAGGTTGGCGAGAATTTCCTCCACTCCGCCATACTCGCCCACAAGTTTAATTGCACCCTTCTCGCCAACGCCCTTTACACCGGGGATATTGTCGGCAGCGTCACCCCATAGGGCCAAAATATCAATCACCTTGCGGGGGTCGTCGAAGCCGTAGTGTTCTTTTATCTCGGCCGGGCCTATAATCTCCACACCCTCGCCACCTTTGCGGTGTTTGTAAATCCTCACATTGGGCGCAACAAGCTGGCCAAAATCTTTGTCGGGAGTGACCATATAGACGTCGTAGCCCTGCGCAGCAGCCTTATGGGAGAGTGTGCCTATAACATCGTCGGCCTCGTAGCCCGCAACCTCGATGGTGGGGATGCACATAGCCTCCAAAAACTCCTTGATGTAGGGGATAGCCCCTACAATATCTTCGGGGGTCTCGGAGCGGTTGGCCTTATAGTCGGGGAAGAGTTCGTTGCGGAAGTTGCCCCCTTTGGGGTCGAAAGCCACACCCAAATAGTGGGGTCGCTCGGCAACAATCAAGTCCCTGACAAACTTTACGAATCCGAATATGGGCGAGGTGTTCAGACCCTCGCGATTGCGCATAGGTCGGCCAGCAAAGGCGTAGTAGGCACGAAAAATCTGTGCGTAGGCGTCTATCAAAAAGAGTTTTTCCACGTCTGTGAGCAGCAATTAAGCGGTTGTGTGGGTGGTGAGTTTGTTAGTAAATAGCAATGTCGTAGGGCATACGGGCCTGAACGGAGTTGCCCTCTTCGAGCATCCTCACAACCGAGCGCAAGCCCTCCGAGAGAACATTTTTGCCCTCGGCCGAAGCGTTCATCTTGGCCGAGAAGAGCGATTTGAGCATAGCGGTCATCTCGTCGTCCTCTTCGAGAATCTCCACAACCCTCCAATTGTCGCCCAGCTCTGCCCTCGCGGCGGCCTCTGCAAGTGCCTCTTGCAGACCACCAAACCTATCGACAAGACCAATATGCTCGGCATCTGAGCCACACCATACGCGACCCTCGCCAATCTTATCAACTGCCTCGACGGTCATCTCTCGGCCCTCGGCAACGTGGCTCAAAAATACCGAATAGACATCCTCAACAGAGCGCTGCATATAGTCGAGTTCCACACCCGTCAGAGGGCGGAAGAGAGTACCCATATCGGCGTGGGGTGCGGTCTTGGCCACATCCACCGTAACACCAATCTTATCTTCGAGCACATCTTTGCCGCTGATTACCACACCAAAGACACCAATAGAGCCTGTCAGGGTGGTGCGCGACGAGAGGATGCAATCGGCAGGCGAGGAGATGTAGTAGCCACCCGAAGCGGCATAGCCCGACATCGACACAACCAGAGGCTTCTCGGCTTGGAGGAGTTTCAGCTCACGCCACATAACCTCCGAAGCCAAAGCGCTACCACCGGGCGAATTGACCCTCAGCACAACAGCCTTAACACCCTCGTCCTCGCGAGCGCGACGGATTTGGTCGGCAGTGGTAGCACCACCAACAATACCCTCTGCACCTTCGCCATCGACAATCTCGCCATCGGCATAGATTATGGCAACCTTATTGGGGGTTACTTTGGTGGGAATGGTGGCCGAAGCGCAATACTCGCCAAGAGTGACAAGCGCAGCCTCCTCTGTGCCCACAAGCTGAGCCAATTCGGCAAGCACCTCGTCTTCATACCTGAGTCCATCGACCATACCAAGCTCAACAGCCTTGCGGGGCGAGTCGATAGCAAGTGTGGCAGCCCACTCGCCAAGCGTGCGGGCAGGAATCTGGCGCGCGGTGGCCACATCCTCAACCAACACACTCCACATTGCACCAACCATAGCCTCGGTCTGGCGACGGTTGGCAGGACTCATCTCGGTGAGCATATAAGGCTCAACAGCCGACTTGTAGGTGCCGTGACGGATGATTTGCACGTCGGCCCCCAACTTGTCGATAGCCTTCTTGAAGAAGAGCGACTGCGAAGCCAGACCACGCCAGTCCAAGCCACCCTGAGGATTCATATAGAGCTTGTCGGCAACGCTGGCGAGCCAATATGTACCCTGCGAGTAGGTCTCGTTGTAGGCATAGATAGGTTTGCCCGAGGTGGCCTTGAACTTCGAGAGCAGACCCCTCAACTCCTCCATCTGGGCGGTGCTCTCAATAGTGCCTGCGCCTGTGAAGTTGATATACAGGGCCTCGATATTGGGGTCGGTGGCGGCCTTATCGAGCGAGGTGGCCACGTCGAGCATTGTGAGCGTTTCGACCATCTCGAAGCTATTGCCACTCATCGAAAAAGTAGGCATACGAGGAGAGTCGGTTATGCTCTCGTCGAGATTGAGCACCAACACCGAGTGCTCACCCACAACAGGGGCTGCGGGCTCCAACGAGCCTACCATACCTATAATAATAAAAAATGGGAGGAGCGAAATCACTACCAAAGCCAACAATACGGCCAAAAATGTCTTAAAAAATCCTTTCATCGTTGTAAAAATTATTATTTATAGTACAAAGATATGCTTTTTACCACAAAGAAAAACTATCTTTGTAAAGTAAATTGCACCTTTTTCTCCCCCAAAGGGAGAGAAAACAACCAAAGTAAAACCAAAATAAAACCATAAGATATGATTACCAGAGAAGAGATTATCAACATTCTCCAAGGCATAACCCACCCCGAGAGTGGGAAAAACATTGTTGAGGGAGGCATATTGCAAGAGGTGACTGTGGGCGAAGGCGGCAAAATCCACCTTACACTCGTCTTCCGTCGTCGTCGCGACCCCTTTGCTAAGAGCATTGCCACACGAGCAAAACTCGCCATAGAGGCAGCCGAGTCGGAGGCCGAGGTGGAAATTCTCATACGCGAGGGCGAAGATGCCCCCAAGCCCCGACAGCACGAGGGTATGAAAGAGGTTAAGAGAATTGTGGCCGTTGCTTCGGGCAAAGGCGGTGTAGGCAAATCGACCGTTACGGCCAACCTTGCCGTCGAACTCCACAAGATGGGCTACAAGGTGGGTGTGCTCGATGCCGACATCTACGGCCCTTCGCAACCCAAGCTCTTTGGTGTGGAGGATTTTGAGCCTTGGGCCGAGCAGGTCGATGGCTTAGACTACATTGTTCCGGCCGAGTCGGAGGGTATAAAAATCAACTCCATAGGATTCTACATTGGCAGGGAGGATGCGCTGGTTTGGCGTGGCCCTATGGCAACTAACGCTCTTAAACAACTTATTAACCAAACACTTTGGGGAGAAATCGATTTTCTGTTGATAGATATGCCCCCCGGAACTGGCGATGTGCAGATTTCAATAGCCGAAAACCTCGCCCTGTCGGGTGCGGTCATTGTGAGCACCCCTCAGAAGGTGGCAACCGCCGATGTGGTTAGGGGTATGAAGATGTTTGAGGCAGAGGGAATTGGCGTTCCCGTACTGGGTGTTGTGGAGAATATGGCATTCTTCTCGCCTGCCGAGTTGCCCGACCACCGCTACTACATCTTCGGACGTGGTGGAGCACGCCAGATGGCCGAGAAGGAAGGAGTTGATTTCTTGGGCGAAATACCTCTGATTCAGTCTATTGCAGAAAATTCCGACGCTGGAACACCCATTGCATTGGGCAGCTCCGAGGAGGAGGGCTACTACGCCGCAATCTGTCGAAAGATTGTTGAAAAGCTGATGAAATAGTGTTGGTAAGTTGATAATTGAGGGTTGAAACTTTTTTCTCTTTCTTGTTGCCAAAAATTTGCTTTTCTCGCCCAATCGTATATACCATCGAGGAGAGCAAAAATGCAAGAAAAATTTATTATTTTTTCTTCTCAATTTACCAACAGCCAACCGAGGGTCAGATGTTGATTTTTCGAGCTTGTTAGGATGTTGAAAACCTTTTTAACAGTGTGTCGAAAACTATCACAACTCTCTCATATTCGCACCGAAATACCACCCCACCCCAGAGGATAATTTTTAGTAATTATTTTTCTCGGGGGCAGCAAAAAATTTACCAACATTACTAACAGCGTTTATTATTGTTGTTATTTATTTTTAATTATAATTTTAATAAAGAAAGAAAATATAAATAATAAAAAATGGTGTGTGCAAAACAAGAGCTGCGCGAGACGATTGAGCGCCTGAAAAAAGAGAAGAGAGTGGTCATCTTGGCCCACTACTACACCAACGCCGAAGTGCAAGATGTGGCCGACTTCGTGGGCGACAGCCTCGCCCTCTCGCAGAAGGCTGCCAACATCGATGCCGACATTATCCTCTTTGCGGGTGTGAGGTTTATGGCCGAGACTGCCAAGGTGCTCTCGCCCGAGAAGAAGGTGCTGCTTCCAGTGATGGAGGCCGGCTGTTCGTTGGCCGACTCGTGCGATGCAGAGCGTCTTCGCAGGGTGCGCGAGGAGAACCCCGACCATATAGTTGTCTCCTATGTAAACACCTCGGTGGAGGTAAAGGCCCTGACGGACATCTGCTGCACCTCTTCCAATGCGCTCGACATTGTTAGGTCGCTACCCGAGGAGCAGAAGATTCTCTTTGTGCCCGACCGCAACCTCGGCTCTTATATAAATAAATGTACGGGCCGCAATATGAAACTCTGGGATGGGGCGTGCTTGGTACACGAGCGCTTCTCGGCCGAGAAGATAGCCACCCTCAAAGCTCAGCATCCCAAGGCTGTGGTGTTGGTACACCCTGAGTGCCGTCCCGAGGTGGTGGCTATGGCCGACTACGCAGGCTCTACGGCAGGCATATTGGCCTACTGCGAGCGCCCCGAAGTGGAGGAGGTGATAGTTGTGACCGAGAGTGGCATACTCCACGAGATGACCACGCGCTACCCCAACAAGAATTTCTACCTCGTAGAGCCCGAAGAGGGGACAGAAAAGTGCATCTCGTGCTACGATATGAAGCTCATAACCCTCGACAACATACTCGCCACCCTCGAAACCGAAAGCCCCGAGGTGGTAATTGAGGAGGAGGTAAGAGCCAAAGCCGAGGGTGCAATAAGAAGGATGCTTAGTTCTGGGGTCTAACGACTAAGGTCAAACGTCTAACGACCTAAGGAAAAATAACCCTCCCCTAAGTTAGGGGAGGGTCTGCGAAGCAGGGGAGAGGTCTGTTGCGCCGAAGGCGCAGAGCTGACTGCTGATTGCTGATTGCTCAGAGCGGTAGATGCCAACCGCCTGCCTTACGGCAGTCGTGGCAAGACGAGTTGGCATTAGGGGCTTTAAGGGCTTTAAGGAATAATAGGGCTTATAGGGCTTATAGGGCTTATAGGGCTTATAGGCCAATCCCTAAACTCCCTAAGAGAATAGCGAGTTTAGCTAAAAGGGCGAAATACTTGTGATAGTATTCCCAACACTAAAAGTTTTTGGTTCCGCTTTTTACAAAAAGGACAGCAAGCTGTCTTCTGTGAGGGTGGTGCTCCCGAAGGGCGGGAAAAAAAGGAAAAAACACATTAACCTAAAATATAAAAAGAAAAGAATGAAAAGATTATTTGTTACAGCGTTGGCGCTTGTTATGGCGCTCAGTAGCTTTGCCGATGAGGGTATGTGGTTGTTGCCCTTGTTGAAGAAACTCAACCTTAAAGATATGAAAGCCAAAGGCTTGGAGCTCTCGGCTGAGGATATTTACTCGGTCAATAAGTCGTCGCTCAAAGATGCTGTTGTTATCTTTGGCGGAGGCTGTACGGGCGAGATTGTGTCGCCCAACGGCCTCTTGTTTACCAATCACCACTGCGGTTTTGGCTCTATTCAGGCTCTGAGTAGCGTGGAGCACGACTACCTGAAAAATGGTTTCTGGGCAATGAATCAGAAGGAGGAGCTGCCCGCCCCCGGTTTGCAGGTTACTTTTGTTCGCCACATTGAGGATGTTACCAAACAGATGCTCAAAGGCGTGAAAGATGGTATGACCGAGCAGGAGAGGGCCGAGAAGATTGCTGCCAATGGTGCTGCTGTAAAGGCTAAGGCCGAGAAGAAACACGAGGGTAAGACTATCTCTGTAAAGGATTTCTTCGGTGGCAACCAGTACTTCTTGTTTGTTATGGAGGTTTATAAAGATGTGCGCCTTGTGGGTACTCCTCCCTATGCTATTGGTAAGTTTGGTGGTGAGACCGACAACTGGATGTGGCCACGTCATACGGGCGACTTCTCGGTGTTCCGCGTTTATGCTGCTCCCGATGGCAAGAGCCCTGCCGAGTACTCGCCCGAGAATGTGCCCTATCAGGCCGATAAGTACCTCACCATCTCGACCGAGGGCTATAAGGAGGGCGACTATGCTATGATTATGGGCTTCCCCGGTACTACTACTCGCTATATGACCTCCTACGAGATTGACAAGATGCTCACCGTTGATAACCCCAACCGCATCTACATTCGTGGCGAGAGGCAGGCAATCTTGAAGGTGCATATGGCTGCCGACGACGCTATCCGCATTAAATATGCCTCGAAATATGCCTCCTCGTCGAATTATTGGAAAAACTCGATTGGTAAGTCGAGGGGCGTGGAGAAACTTGGTGTAAAGGCTCAAAAAGCTGCCGAGGAGGAGGCCTTTACCAACTGGGTATGGAAAGATATGAACAAAAAGCGCATTGAGGAGTACGGTGAGGCCCTTCCTATGATTGAGAAATATGTTAAGGAGGCTACTCCCTACGAGAGCGATGCGCAGATTTTGAGCGAGACTCTCTTCCGCGCTGCCGAGATTCTCAACGCTTCGACCACCTTCTACAACAACTACCGTCGCACCGAGAGCATCGACGAGGCTTTGGAGGCTGTCAAGAAGTTCTACAAAGACTACGATGAGAGTGTAGATAGGCTCGTTACGTGCCGTATGTTTGAGGTGCTCAGGGAGATGATTCCTGCCGAGCGTAGGCCCGAGTCGTTGGCTGTGATAGACACCCAGTGGGGTGGCGATGTTAAGGCCTTCACCGAGAATCTGTTTGAAACATCCGTATTTGCCAATGAGCAGAGGTGTGTGGGCGCAGCCGCCGCAGGCGACATTGCCGTGTTTGAGAACGACCCCGCACTGGTTATTATGAAAGATGCTTCGGCCCTCTACACCAACCTGCTGGCTAAAATTAAACCTCTCAAAGAGGAGTACAGGCGTGGCCACAGGCTCTACATCAAGGGCCTTATGGAGATGCAGCCCGAGAGGGCCTTCTACCCCGATGCAAACTTCACTCTGCGTCTGACCTACGGTACTATCCTCCCCTATTCGCCTGCCGACGGAGTGCTCTATAAGTACTATACAACCATTGGTGGCGTTGTGGCTAAGGAAGATCCCAACAACCCCGTTGATTTCACTGTGGATGAGGGTCTTAAAAAACTCTATGCCGAGCAGAACTGGGGTGGCTATGCCGATGCCGATGGTACTCTCCACACCTGCTTCCTCTCGACCAATGACATTACGGGCGGTAACTCGGGTAGCCCCATTATGAACTCTAAGGGCGAGCTTATTGGTCTTGCTTTCGACGGCAACTGGGAGGCTATGAGTGGCGATATTGCCTTCGAGCCCAACGTGCAGAGGACAATCAACGTAGATGTTCGCTATGTGCTCTGGTGTATCGACACTTTGGGCGGAGCTGGTTGGTTATTGGACGAGATGACCATCAAATAATCCCCCTCGGCTGTGCCTTGTGGGCTTATTTTGCACCAACCGTCGCCTCGCAAATCCTCATTTACCGTAGTAAACTGCGGTTTGCTCGCTCGGATTGGTACAAAATAATCTCCACAAAACCCAGCCGACCATCTTGGGTCTAACGTCTAAGGTCAAACGTCTAACGACCTAATGCAAACATAAAACTCGGGTATTAAAAAAGATACCCGAGTTTTTTTACAGGGGTAGCAGGGGTTACAAGGGTTACAAGGGTCGCAATGGTTACAAGGGCGTCTTTCGCCCCACAACCACTCCTCCCCTATGTCAGGGGAGGTGGCGCGGAGCGACGGAGAGGTTAGTTTTGCGCCATAGGCGCAGTCTAACGTCAAACGTCAAACGTCGAAAGTCCTAAGTCCTTAAAGGCGTTAAGGCCCTTAACGCCCTAAGTCAAAATAATTTTGAATTTTGAATTTTGAATTAAAAAAGATACCCGAGTTTTCTTGTTGTTTTGGGGCAATAAGGCTCTATTTGTAAAAATTATTTATATCTTTGTTGTGTCGGTGGCTGTTTTCATCGACAGACATATTTTTTTGATGAAAGTGTATTAGTACCTTGTTCCGAAATCTGGAAAATTTCAATGCCACAAGGTAAACATCACACTCGTCACTCCGTATTGTATGATTTTTGGGGTGTTCTTCCCCATACTCAACGATACGAGTGTGGGGTATGTTTATTTGTGGCATAGGCATTCCAGAGCCTCGGAACAGATAAGCTGATTGGCCTCACACTTTCTTTTTGCCCAATACTAACCCGATTGTCGAGAGCCACAATCAAAGAAAACAGTGGCTTATGAAGAAATTTTTACTCTCTTTTGTGGTGTTATTCTTTTGCACCATAGGCGATGTATGTGGTCAAAACAACATCTGGCACGAAGAATTTAACACAACCGTAGGCGTAGGATTGCGCCCAATGAAGATTGGTATTGCCTCCCAAAATGTTGTAGATGTCAAGTTGGAATTGTTTGGTGTTGGCCCTATTCTTGAAGACATTAGCACAACCTTCCACTTCGCTCGCTCGCCCTACTATCAAGAATGGGATTTTATAGGCGGTATTACGGGTTTAGGTAGCAGATTTGTTTTTGAATCAATGTCGGGAGGGCCTGTCGATTTGGTGGCATGGGCTCTATTGGTAAGCAGTATGAACTTCCATTTTCCTCTGATTGACGACTGGCTCGAAACAAACGTTGGTTGGAGTCTGCTGAAAATCTCTAAGTTTACCGACCCCGAAAACACCTACTACTCCTACGAGTCGCCCACCGGCGAGTGGTATGGGTGTAACATCTACGACCGTTGGTTTGTCAATGGCTCTTTCAACATTGGTTTGAGCGCCTATTTCGAGGACTTCTTTATCAACCCCTACTGGGAATACAACTTCGGCTACTATAAGTTTACTCAATTCCTCGCCAAAATAGACCTTGCCAATAGAGATTATCCATATAGAGGTTTTCGTGGCAATTGCTTTGGCATACGCATAGGCTATCAATTCTAACACCAACACTTATATGAAACGAATAATTCTTATCTCAGCCCTTCTTTTTTGTTCTGTGCTCTCTGTGTGGGGGCAAGACGCCGAACTTGTTGCCCGAGCAGAAGGTGGCGACAGCGAGGCGCAGTATGAATTAGCAAGGTATTATAACCAAGCAGGCAACTATGTGCAGGCCTACCAATGGACAAAGAGATCGGCCGAACAGGGAAATACAAACGCAATGGCAGCATTGGGTACTTTGTATGAAGATGGTTTAGGTGTTGCTCAAAGCATAGTAGATGCGTTTGGGTGGTATGAGAAAGCTGCTAAATCAGGCAACACTTATGCACAAATACTTTTGGGAACTCTTTATTCTTCTGGAAAAATAGAGTACAATCTCGAAAAGATGCACTATTGGTTTCTCCAAGCGGCTCTTGCAGGAGACACTGACGCTTGTGCGGTGGTTGGTTGGAACTATCAAGAGGGTCGTGGCGTAGAACAAGACTATGAGCAGGCTTTCAATTGGCTCTATATGGCGGCCGAACAGGGTGATGCGGATGCCCAACACTACATCGGCTTTTGTTATGCTAATGGAAAGATGGGTGTAGAGCGCAATGAAATAAATTCTCTCTATTGGCTTCAACGTGCCGCCAAACAGGGTGTTGTGCGAGCAATGGGCTTGTTGTCGGCCGTAATGGATGATGGCAAGGGTTTGGAGTGCTTGGATGAGTCTATAAAATGGTGTCGAAAGGCGGCCGAACAAGGCGACGCACCATCGCAGACGGTTTTGGGTGTTCATTATTCAATCGGAGATGTCGTGCCACAAGACTACAAAGAGGCTGCAAAGTGGTATCAAAAAGCGGCCGACCAAGGCGATGCTGATGCGCAAACCTACTTGGCTGAAATGTATTACAAGGGAGTTGGCGTGCCCAAAGACTATACAAAGGCCGCCGCTTTGTATCAAAAGGCTGCTGTGCAGGGAAATGTAGAGGCGCAAGCCTATTTGGGCCAAATGTATTCCAGTGGAAAAGGAGTTAGGCCGTCGAAAGAAGAGGCTTTTCGTTGGACGCTCGCTGCGGCTGAGGGTGGCTACGGAAAAGCCCAAGCAATTCTGTATTTCTTATATAGAGATGGTAGTGGCACATCAAAAGACATCCCAAAGGCCAACTACTGGCGACAGAAAGCCGCAGAACAAGGTTACACAATAGATGGCGATACCGTCTATAAAAACAAAGAATAAACAACTAACACTTAAATCTTAACAATTATGAAACTATTATTTTTGGCTTTTTTTAGCCTCCTGTCGTTCAATAATAACCCCGAGGTTGTAGAGAAAAATTATGTAGAAATCAGTGCTATTACAACTGATTCGATTCAAAACTATACGACGCCTTGGTATGAATATCCCGAATATCCCGAAGAGGGAGATTACGATCGACTATGTACAATTCGATTATTCAATACAAGTTATGATTATTCCGCAAAATTTTCGCTAGAATTTCGTTATTACGATTCTAATAGATGGCAAAAAATAACAGTAGTGGTTGCGCCAGCAAGCAATGGATATTGTGGAAGCAAAAAACAGACGTTTAGTAAATTTGTTTATTTAAACCACAATAATTGTACGTTTGAATACATCCAACCCGAATATGGCGGTTATTACTAATAGAATAAATTTAGATTGTCTTTTGAAGGTCGCGGTCTTTGTGCCCGACCTTTTTGTTTTCTATGCAGATGGTTTTTAGACAATTTTCAATTCTCAACTTTCAATTTTCAACTTTAATTGGTATCTTTGCACTAATTTGGACTAATATAGGTTTGTTATGGAAGTAAAAACCACTGAGACCCCCAAGGAGAGGTCGCTCAATTTTGTAGAAGAAATCATTGAAAATTATATTGCCGAGACGGGCAATTCTATTCAGACCCGTTTCCCGCCCGAACCCAACGGCTACCTGCACATTGGTCACGCCAAGAGTATCTGCCTGAACTTCGGACTGGCACAGCGCTATGGTGGCAAGTGCAACCTTCGTTTCGACGACACCAACCCCGTAAAAGAGGATACCGAGTATGTTGATTCTATCAAAGAAGACATCAAGTGGCTCGGTTTTGAGTGGGCCGTTGAGCGCTATGCCTCCGACTATTTCGACCAGCTCTACGAGTGGGCTATCCTCCTGATTAAGAAGGGAAAAGCCTATGTTGATGACCAAACCCAGGAGGAGATTCGCTTGGGTCGTGGTACGGTGCAGCAGCCCGGTACGGAGAGTCCCTATCGCAACCGCTCGGTTGAGGAGAATCTTCGCTTGTTTGAGGAAATGAAGGAGGGTAAGTATGCCGATGGCCAGAAGGTGTTGCGTGCGAAGATTGATATGGCTCACCCCAATATGCTCTTCCGCGACCCCATCCTCTACCGCATCCTCCACACCGAACATCATCGCACAGGCAACAAGTGGTGCATCTACCCAATGTACGACTACGCTCATGGTCAGAGCGACTCCATCGAGCATATCACCCACTCCATCTGCACCCTCGAATTTGACGTTCATCGCCCCTTATACGATTGGTTTATTCAGGAGCTTGACATCTTCCCCAGCCACCAGTATGAGTTTGCAAGGCTGAACCTTACCTATACGGTTATGAGTAAGCGTAAGTTGTTGCAACTCGTTAAGGATGAGGTGGTTACGGGTTGGGATGACCCCCGTATGCCAACAATTTGTGCTCTGCGTCGCAAGGGTTACACCCCCGCTTCTATTCGTGCTTTTGCCGAGAAGGTGGGTGTTGCCAAGAGGGACAACGTTATCGACCTTTCGCTCTTGGAGTACTGCGTGAGGGAGGACTTGAACAAGGTTGCCGAGCGTCGTATGGCGGTTATCGACCCCTTGAAAGTTGTTATCACCAACTACCCCGAGGGCAAGACCGAGTCTTTCAGCTGTGTGAACAACCCCGAGGATGAGAGCGCAGGTAGGCGTGACGTTCCATTTGGCAGGGAGATTTATATCGAGCAGGCCGACTTTATGGAGGAGCCCCCCAAGGGTTACTACCGTCTTCGTCCCGGTGGCGAGGTGCGCCTAAGGTATGGCTACCTCATCAAGTGCGAGGAGGTCGTTAAGGATGCCGAGGGTAAGGTTGTTGAGCTTCGCTGTACCTACGACCCCGAGTCGGCAGGTGGTAGCTCGTCCGATGGCCGCAAGGTTAAGGGTGTTATTCACTGGGTGTCGGCTGCCGATGCTGTTGAGGCCGAGGTAAGACTTTACGACAATCTCTTTGCTCGTGAGAATCCCGACGACGTTGAGGAGGGCAAAGTATTTACCGATTATCTCAACCCCAACTCGCTTGTGGTTAAGAAGGCCTATTGTGAGCGCTCGCTTGCTGAGGCGCACGAAGGCGACAAATTCCAGTTCGAGAGGGTTGGTTATTTCTGTGTTGATAAGGATTCCACCCCCGACCACATTGTTTTCAACCGCACTGTTACCCTTAAAGATACTTGGGCAAAGATGCAAAAGAAATAGTTTTGTATAAAACGCAGAAAAGGGAGTGTTCCACGTGGAACACTCCCTTTTTGTTTGGCCAAACTTGTTCCACATGGAACAATGTTGCCTATCGTCCGAAAAGAATTAGCAAAACATTGATATCTGCGGGCGAAACACCGGGGATTCGCGAGGCTTGTCCGATGGTTTTGGGGCGAATGCGCGAGAGTTTTTGGCGAGCCTCAATGGTGATGGATGTTGTGCCCAAGAAGTCGAAGTTGTCGGGAATGTGTATTTCTTCGAGTCTTTTTAGCTTGTCGGCAACGGCTTTTTCGCGCTCAATGTAGCCGCTATATTTGACTTCTATTTCAACTTGCTCGACAACCCCTTTGCCGATGTTGTGTTTTTCCACAAACTTTTTCAAAGGCTCAATGTGGTCAATTAGTTCAAAAAGGTAAACATTGTTGCGAATTAGCACGTCGGCAATCTTCTTTTTTTGCGAAAGTTGAGCAGAACCAACCATTTCTAAATAGTTTGAAATTTCGCTTGGCGCGACCCCTTGTGTGTGAACGAAATTTTTAAGCGATTCTGCGAGCTGTTTTTTTTCTGTGAAATCGGCCCACCTTTCGTCATCTACAAGCCCGATTTTTCTGCCCAGAGGAGTGAGCCTAATGTCGGCATTGTCTTGTCTGAGTAGGATGCGATACTCGGCTCGCGAGGTAAACATACGGTAGGGCTCATCGACACCTTTGGTTACAAGGTCGTCAATCAACACGCCAATGTAGGCCTCGTCGCGCGAGAGAACCACACTCCCCTCCCCTCTTAGTTTTCGCACAGCGTTGATGCCGGCCATAAGTCCCTGCGCTGCCGCCTCCTCATATCCCGTAGTGCCATTAACCTGACCTGCGAAGTAGAGGCCTCCGACGAGCTTGGTTTCGAGTGTGTGGTGGAGCTGTGTGGGTGGGAAGTAGTCGTACTCAATGGCGTACCCCGGGCGGTAAATCTCCACCCCCTCAAAGCCCTCTATTTTGGCCAGCGCGGCGCACTGCACCTGCCAGGGGAGGCTCGATGAAAAGCCATTGAGATAGTATTCGTTGGTGTCGCGACCCTCGGGTTCGAGGAAAAGTTGGTGGAAATCTTTGTCGGAAAAAGTCCTCAGCTTATCCTCTATACTTGGGCAGTAGCGAGGGCCTATGCCTTTTATAAGTCCCTGAAACAGAGGGGAATCGTTGAATCCTGTGCGCAGAGTATTGTGTACTTCCGACGAGGTATAGACCAAGTAGCAGGGCAGTTGACTCTCCACAGGTTTTGTCTTTTTCGAGAATGAAAATTTCTGTGGCTCGCTGTCGCCATCTTGGCGCTCAAACTTCTCCAAGTTTAGCGAGCGCACATCAATCCTTACGGGTGTGCCGGTCTTCATACGGCCCGCCTCAAAACCCAGCCCAACGAGTTGTTCGGTAAGGCCGTGCGAGGCGCTGTCCCCCGCCCTACCCCCTTCGGCACTGTTGCGACCGATGTGCATCAGACCCCCAAGGAATGTTCCTGCGGTGAGTATAACGGCCTTGGCGTGGAATACAACCCCCATTTGGGTGACTACACCTGCGACCTCTACCCCACCCTCTTTTTCTTCCGTAATGAGCTGACACACAGAGTCTTGCCACAGCCTAAGGTGGGGTGTGTTCTCCAACTCTTTGCGCCAGAGGGCCGAGAAGAGAGCTTTGTCGCACTGCGCCCTCGGGCTCCACATTGCAGCGCCCTTCGAGCGGTTGAGCATACGGAATTGGATGGTGCTCTGGTCGGTGATGATACCCATTTGGCCGCCAAGAGCATCTATCTCTCTGACTATCTGACCTTTGGCTACTCCGCCCACCGCCGGATTGCACGACATACTTGCATACTTTGTCATATCCATCGTCACAAGCAGTGTCTCTGCTCCAAGGCGTGCGGCAGCAGCAGCGGCCTCACATCCTGCGTGGCCTCCTCCCACAACGATTATATCGTAGTCAAATCTCATCTTCGGGTTGGTTTGTGTTTCTCTGTTATTTGGGGATTTTAGGCCCTTTTCAGCCCCTTTTCTCCCCTACTCCATATCGGCTAAGCGGGCCAAGTAGAAATCCTCTTTTTGGCGCATTTGAGCCGCCTCCGTGTCGCTCTTGTCTTTGTAGCCACACAGGTGCAAAACACCGTGTATGATGACCCTTAATTGCTCCTCGGCGGGGTTTGTGCCGAGCAGTCGGGCGTTGTCGTCCACCGTTGCGGGGTCGATGAAGATGTCGCCACTTACAACCTTGCGGCCCACAAGGTCGCTATAATCAAACGTAATCACATCGGTGTAGTAGTCGTGGCCAAGATATTGGCGGTTGATGCCGATGTGGTTTTCGGAGGAGCAAAAGATGTAGCACACCTCTCCCGCCTTGAAGCCCTCGGCGTGGATGGTTTCCCTCACCCAACGAGCTATTTTCATCCTCCCTTTGGGTAGGTAGTCGGTCTCCTGATTGTAGAAGTGAATGGGCATATTGTTTGTGTTTCTATTTTATTGTTTTTCAGCTTGTTGTGTGGGGTGGGGGAGTGCCCCGCCCATTGTTCTGAGGGGGGCTACTTTGCCAACCACAGCTCGGGGTCTTGGTTGGTTGTGTGAAACCACACCTCGAAGTGGAGCTGGTAGTCATCGGGGTTGTTGCCTGCCGAGATTGTGCCAATTTTGCTATTTGTGGCCACCGTCTCGCCTGCCTTTACATTTACGGTGGCGAGGTTGGAGTAGATGGTGAAGTAGTCGCCGTGACGAAGCATAACGCAGTTGTTCAGGCCGCTAATGAACATCACCCTCGACACCTCTCCCTCAAACACCGCAAAGACATCGGCTCCTTTGGGGGCGGCAATGTTCACACCCTTGTTGTCCACCGTGATGTGCTTTTGGGTGGGGTGCTGGTGCTTGCCAAATTTCTCAATCACCACACCACCATTTACAGGCATCAACATCTTGCCCTTATTCTGGTCGAAACGACCATTCAGAGCGGTTATGGCCCTACGCTCGGCATCGGTCATCTTGCGCTTGGTTTTGCGTGTCTCCTCGTCGATGATTTTTTGCAGGGTCTGCTGGGCCTTTTTCTTCTGCTCGCGCTTCTTTTTCAGCTCGCGCGATATTTTTTTCTCGTCGGCAGCGAGTTTCTTGCCGGCACTATTGAGCTCTTTTTTCTCTTTGTCGAGAGTTTTTAGGGCCTGCTGGTGGCTCTGTTTGGTCTTGTCGAGATTCTCCCTCTGGGCGCTTAGTGAGTTGATTTCGCTCTCCACCTGCTGACTCTTCGAGGTAATATCCTCGGCCCTGCGCCCGAGGGCGTTGTTGTAGCGGGCAAGTAGGTCGATGCGACGGGTGGCGGTGGTGACATCCTCCGACGAGAATATGAAGTGGAGGGGTGTGCCCAAACGGTGGTTTTTGTAGGCAATACGCACCATTTCGGCATACTCTTCGCGCAACGCATCAAGCTCTTTTTGCATCGAGCCAATGCTCTCCTCGCGCTCCTTTATCTGCTTGGATATGAGATTTGTTTGCTTGTTGAGCGACGAGACAACCTTCTCGCGGTTGTTTATCTTCACTTGGAGGAGTTTTATCTCGGTTTGGTTGCTCTTTTTCGAGGCCGACACATCTTTCAGCAGTCGCTCATTTTTCAGAATCTCCTTCTCGGCACGCTTGATTTCGGCGTTGAGTTGTTCGATGGTTTGCCCAAAGGAGAGGGTTGCAAACAGCAGTGCTATCGCCACACATATTATCCTTCTAATCATAACTATTTAACCTCTCCCTTAGGTTGTTTTAATTGGTTTATTTTCAGTTCTATGAGCTTCTCGTCTTCGCCCGCTTCGAGCGCACGTCGGTAGTAAATCTCGGCCATAAAAACCTCTCCCTCGGCGGCCAAAATGTCGGCATAGTGGAGCAGGAAGGTGGGCTCACCACTCTTGTCGAGCGATATGGCACGCATCATTATGGGTTTGGCCTCATCGTTGCGCCCCATACGGTGGAGAATCCACGCCTTGGTGTCGAGATTGTTGGCGTTGGAGGGGGTGAGCTCGCAGGCTCGTGTGCTCATCCGCAGGGCTTGTTGTAGGTCGCCACCGTTTTCACAGAGGTGGTAGGCCCAGTTGTTGAGCGCCTGAGCATTGTCGGGGTTTAGGTCGAGAGCCTTGCGGTAGTAGCGATAGCCTTTCTTGGGGTTTTCATCGACGAGGATGTCGCCCAACGAGGCGTTGGCATTGCTCTTTGAGAGGCTGTCAGGGGCTACCTCAATGGCTTTTTTTAGACTCTTTACCACCATTTTGCGACCCTCTGGGGTGGGGTCGTCCATATACTCGTAGGCCTTACGCAAGTGGAGGTCGCTCATCTGTGGGTTGCGCTCTATGGCTATGTCGAGGTAGTGGAGCACCGAGTCGCGCCTACCCTTGTACTTCTCAATATCTACCACCACCAAGAGCGCATCGAGTGGGGTGGAGGGGTTGGCCGCCCAACGCTTATACTCTCCCAGCGCCCTGTCCAACTCGCCAGCCCTAATCAGGTGGGTGGCGTAGCGCGAGGCGGCCGAGTAGTCGTTGGGGTGCTTGACGTAGAGTATGGAGGCCAGAGAGTTGATTGTGAAGAAGTTGCGTCGGTAGAAATCCTCGTTGGCCACAACGTGGTCGTCGTAGATTTTCAGCTTTTGTTCGAGCGTAGCCCCGTCGCTCAGAAACAGCTTCTTTATGCTGGCAAGCAGCTTAGCTTCGTTTTTACTATCGAGCAGGTGGGCTATTTGTGCGCCAAGCACCTCAACACTCTCGGGGCTTACCTCTAAGGCTCTATCGTAGGCTGCCTCGGCCAACGAATCTCGTCCAAGGTAGGAGTAGAGATTGCCCAGCATAACAATGTTTTCCACCTCCATAGGCCTATTGGCAATCACCGACTGCAACTCCTCAATAGCTCGGTCATACTGTCCCACACGTATCAGCAGTGAACGTTTTAGGTCGGCCAGCTCCTCGTTGTAGCCAAGTTTCACTTCGGCCGAATCGAGCACCGAGATAGCCATATAGGGCATATTGGTGTATTCGTAGAGGAGGGCGGTGGTGTGGTAGTAGGCCGGATTCTTGGGGTTGAGAGCAATGAGTTTGGTGCTGCTTACTTTGGCCTCTTGGAATCGTTTTTCACCAGCAAGAGCCATACAATGTTGGGTGAGATAATCGACATTGGCACTATCGGCAGCAAGAGCTATCTCGATGTGTTCCAGAGCCTTTTTGCTGTTTCTGGATGCGTAGTAGCGCGAGAGTTGATAGTGGGCATCGGCGTGGAGAGAGTCTATTTCGAGCACCTTCTCGAAGTAGGGTAGGGCCGAGGTGGCCTCATCCGACAAAGCGGCTATCCTCACACCCTCGGTGCAAAGATAAGCCGCTTGTAGTTCGGGAGTTGTAAACCACTCAGGTATCTCCATAGAATCTCTATGCACTTCTTTTTGTGGCTGCTTGGCGCACGAGAGAAGGCATAGCAAAAGGAGAGTACATAGGGTGGTTTGTTTGTTCATTGTTTTGTGCGTTTGTGGGTCGCTTAGAGGGCCGATTCAAACTGGCTAAGGAACCTCAGGTCGTTCTCGAAGTAGAGCCTCAGGTCTTTCACACCAAATTTCAACATTGCAATGCGCTCAATACCCATACCAAAGGCAAAGCCGCTATACTTGGTGCTGTCGATGCCGCTGGCCTCCAACACGTTGGGGTCAACCATACCGCAACCCAAAATCTCCAACCAACCTGTGCCCTTGCAGACGTTGCAGCCCTTGCCACCGCAGAGGTTGCACGACACATCCACCTCGGCCGAAGGCTCGGTGAAGGGGAAGTAGGAGGGGCGCATACGGATTTGGGTCTGCTCGCCAAAGTACTCCTTAGCAAAGTAGAGCAGCGACTGTTTCATATCGGCAAACGAAACCTTTTCGTCGATGTAAAGACCCTCAATCTGGTGGAAGATGCAATGTGCGCGAGCCGACACGGCCTCGTTGCGGAATACCCTACCGGGGCAAATCACGCGGATGGGAGGCCTCTGGCGCTCCATTGTGCGCACCTGAATAGAGCTGGTGTGGGTGCGCAGCAAGATGTCGGGATTTTTCTCAATGAAGAAGGTGTCCTGCATATCGCGTGCGGGGTGCTCGGGGGCGAAGTTGAGAGCCGAGAAAACGTGCCAGTCGTCCTCAATCTCAGGGCCGTCGGCTACGGTGTAGCCCAAGCGCGAGAAGATGTCGCAAATCTCCGAGCGGACAATCGAGATGGGGTGGCGCGAGCCGAGGTTTTCGCTCAGTGCGGGGCGCGAAAGGTCGCCACTGCAAGTGGCGGCAACGGGGGCGTTGTCGAGTGCCTCTTTGAGCGCTGCAATGCGCTCGGCAGCCTTGGTTTTCACTGCGTTAATCTGCTGTCCCAACACACGTTTCTCCTCCGAGGGTACGGTTTTGAACTCCTCCAAGATGTCGTTCAGCTCGCCCTTACGTCCAAGAATTTTCACGCGGAAATCTTCAATCTCGGCAATGGTGCTGCCGTTGAAGCTCTCAATCCTGCCAAGCAGGTCGTTAATTTTGTCAATCAATGCCATAGTTCTATTTTGTTTTTGTTGTTTTCTTTCAAAGCCGTTTTTTGCATTTTAACTTACAAAGATAACAACAATTGGCAAGCGAAGAATAAAAAAAGCGATTTTTCTTAAAGAAAAACCGCCTTTTTTCTGACCTTGTGAGGTCGAATTATTGTTTGCGCCCCTTAATCAGTATGGTTGCCACGCCGCCAGCCATAAGCGCAACGGGGAGTATGAGCTTTTCAAAAGAGATGTTGATGTGGTAGAAATCGGCTACCAAAAGTCCCACTCCAAGGGCCACAATCACACCTCCTGCAAGCCACTGTCGCGAACAGAGCATCCATACGCCAAGCCCCACAACAATCATCTGCCACGAGAACATTGTGTTTATGAATTGGGGGCTTAGAAAGTTGTAGTTGCTACCCAGCCACACAAAGCCCACAACCACCATCACAATGCCCATAAATGTGTAGAATCCGCGCGAGTAGTTCGACTCGGTAGAGGGGTTTTTGGCGGTCGAGGTTTCTGCACCACCGGTGTTCTCTTTGTCGTTGATAATTTCCATAATATCAGTCTTTTATATGGTTGATTATATCTGTTGGTTGTCTATTTCGATGTGGCTGCCGGTGCATCCCTCCACCGAGTTTTTGAGGGTGGTTGTGCCGCTGGGGGTGGTGAGCAAAATTGTGCGCATCATAACCCCGTTTTCAATCGTGTTGCTAATCTCCACCGTCGCCTTCTTGCCACTCAAAAGGAGTGCTTGGATTTTGTCCTCGTAGGGGTCAAGTTCCTCGAAGCTGTCGCAAATGTGTTCCCACCTCATTGCTCCCTCAAATCCATCAAGCTCAAAGGTGGCGGAGGTGTTGAGGTCGCCCTCGGTGGTCATATCAAGCACAGCCCTCTCCCATTGCTCGTCGAAACTCTCTTCCCACTCCTCAAATTCTCTCTCGTGTTGCTCCATTTTCAGCTCGGTTTCGTTGGCCCAGATGACCCACTCATCGGCATTGCGTACGGTGGAGAACAGAAGCCACAAGAAGAATATGAGCCAAATGATACCTCCTGCAAAGAGTTTGCGGAAGTTTACTTTGCGACCCGCAATGAGCCTAAAACCTAAGTCGCCCACAATGCCCATAAAGAGGGCGATAACGGCGCATACGAGGCCGGCAAAAACCACAGGCGACATACCCTCCAAGGGGAGTGCCAAGTAGTCGGCCCACATATCGCCAATGGCCATAAGTGTCACAAAAGCAATGATTAAGCATAGGGCAGTCAGCAACCAGCCAGCCAACATAAAGCCAAGAATAACCTTACCAACAACGATGAAAATTTGTCCCAGAGGGCCAACTTTGCGGGTTGGTGTGGCTGGTGTGGTTGGGGTGTGGGGTGTGGTGTAGGGAATCTTCACCTCCTCGGGCGAGCCTGTGGGGGTGTAGCCTTCGGGATAGCCCACCGAGGCCACAACAATCTCCATAACGCCTCGCTCCACAACCATCGAGGCGCTCTGCCTTTCGAGCAACGAGGTTACAATACGACTCTCGGTCTGCTCCACCAATTCGTTTTTGGTGGGCGAGTTGGCATAGGCCTTGGCGGTGTTGTCGAGAAAGTGGGATAGTACGGCATAAGCGCCCTTTGTTAGTGCGAGCTGTGTGCCTGCAACTTTCACTCTTACAATTTCTTCCATAATTAGTGCGGTGTTAAATGTGTTTATAGTTTAGGGGTTTGGGATTATTTGTTGCGAATGTTGTTTATCTGGCCCACCAGAGCATCCCACGAAGCGTCGAGCTGAGCCAGCGCCTCGCGTCCTTCGGGGGTCAGTGAGTAGTATTTGCGCGGAGGGCCTTGTGGCGACTCCTCCCAGCGGTAGGTGAGCAGCCCCTGATTTTTTTGGCGCGTGAGGATGGGGTAGAGAGTGCCCTCCACCACAATAATCTCGGCCTCTTTTAGCTCGGCGATGATTTTTGGGGCGTAGCTGTCCTCGCGCGAGAGAATTGAGAGTATGCAGTACTCCAAAATTCCCTTACGCATTTGCGCCTTTGTGTTATCAACGTTTATAGCCATAATAGGGGTTTATTGTTTCTTTTCGGGAATCACTGCCCACATAATCAGGTAGGTTAAGAGGGCGGGCAGGCAAGGGGTGATAAATAGCACAATGGCAATTACCCTCGCGAGAGTGGGGTCGATGTTGAAGTATTCGGCCATACCGGCACACACACCTGCGAGCATCCTGTTGGTGGTGCTGCGGTAGAGTTTTTTTGGTTCGTTCATTATCTCCATAGCAAAGTCTTTTTTTTGTTGATTTTAAGTTGTGTATGTATATGTTGGGGGTTGGGGGGCTATTTGAGCTTTGTGTCGAGGGGCATAAAGAGCCATAGGATGATGTAGATCCAGAGGCTCAGGCCGCCAAAAATCACACAGAGCATCGTTGCAACCCTGAGTAGGGTGGGGTCGATGTTGGTAAACTTGGCAATGCCACCACACACACCACCTATCACTTTGTCGCCGGAGGTGCGTGCCAATCGCTTGGTTTCGGGCTCGGGCTGGGGGTTGTGGGGTTGCCTAAGCTCGCCAAACTCCTCGGGTCTGCCAATGGTCTCCTGCACCTTACGTACCATATAGAGCGTAACGATGTTGTTGGGAGCGCCCTGCAAAGTTGCAAGTAGGTCGGCAATCCTCATTTCGAGGTCGCTGAGGGTTTCGTTGCGTGTTTGGTCGTCAAGACGCGAGCCAATGTCGTCGAGATAACCCTCCAATGTGCGGTAGGCATCCTCTTCGATAGTGAATGCCGAAGCACCAATTTTTACGGTAATTTTTCTGTCCACTTTTGTTGAGTTTGATTGTTAATGTGTCGTATTGCACCACAAAGATATAAAATTATTTTAGTACCTTGCAATACATAGTACTAAAAATTTTTTCCAACCAATTGGAAAATGCCTGCCGACTGCCGTCAATCGACCCAAGTCCTAATATAAAACGCGGGTACTAAAAAAGATACCCGCGTTTTTCTTACAGGGGTGGCAGGGGTAGCAGGGGTTACAAGGGTAGCAGGGGTCACAAGGGTAGCAGGGGTCGCAGGGGTTACAAAGGTTACAAGGGCGTCTTTCGCCCCACAACCACTCCTCCCCTATGTCAGGGGAGGTGTCGCGCAAGCGACGGAGAGGTTAGTCCTGCGCCTCTGGCGCACCAAAATTATCAATTATCAATTTTCAATTTTCAATTTGACTCTTCCCTCCCCTAAGTTAGGGGAGGGTCTGCGAAGCAGGGGAGAGGTCTGTCCTGCGACTTTGGCGCAGAGCAGACTGCTCAGAGCGGTAGATGCCAACCGCCTGCCTTTGGCAGTCGTGGCAAGACGCGGAGCAAGCTCCGTTTTGTGAGGCAGGACAAGTCCTGTTTTGTTTGGGTGCGGAGCAAGCTCCGTTTTGTTAAGGTGGTGCTCCCGACCGAATTTTCGCTCCACGACCACTCCTCCCCTATGTTAGGGGAGGTGGCGCGAAGCGACGGAGAGGTTAGTTTCTGGGCGGAGGGGGCTGTTTCACAAAAAACAGGGTACGTTTTAGAGGGAGAGTAATCCACTTTTTTGCATTTTGGGGCTGAGAGGCTACTGCGCACACAATCAAATCATTAGGCCCTATTTTGGGGGTTGCCGACACCCTCCACAATCCACTTTTTTTGCCCCTCGGCCCGCCCTAAAAAAATCTGATTTTTACGCCTATTTTTTCAGCCCTTCACCCCCCCTTGTTGGCCCAAATCACAACATTCTGATAATCAGCAACTTAACCCCTCGATGAGTGTCATTAGTAAAAATAGTTGAAAATGGTATCTGATTATCAAGTAGTTACAAGCCCACGATGAGTCCCAATTTTCGGCCAAAATCGTTGTTTTACTCAAATTACCTCTCTAACTTTGCCCCTGCAAATCGCAATTTTATTAACCACATAAAAAATGACTATGAAAAAATTACGTATCACCCTTGTGTTGCTATTGGTAGCAGGAGCTTTTATGGCTTGCACTTCCCCTATAACGGAAGAGCAACCAAAACCAGATGAGTATCCCAACCCTGATGAGAATACGATATACGAACAATTTGACTCTCTCTTATATGAGAGGTCGGAGTATGTAAGCGGACATATAGCAGGCGAACCTTGTCGAATTGGGAAGTGTGACCTATGTGAAGAGATAGAAGTTTGCTCTATGATATATATGTTTGTGGCTGGCTCTGATTTTACCGATGTTGGTTATTCACGCCGTGGTTATTCTTGGATCGATTCAATATACGGGGGTATAACAATTCATCCTACTGTGGTTGGCAGTCATCAAAGCGATTGGATTGTTGATCCCAACAACAACCCCAAAACATACTTCTCTCCCACACATAGTAACACACAACTTTATCCTGCAAATTATACCCATTTCTGTAGGATATATATTGTTTTGGACATCGAAGAGATGAAAAAAGTGGGTGGGGCGGCATTTAGGCCCTACTTCTACGATTCAATGACAGGCAAATACTATATGGGCGACATTTGCGAGTTGGAGTACCGCGAGAGCGCCGACAGCGCAAATGGCTTCGAAATCTACATCAAACACCAAAGCGCCAATTAGAGCTGCGCGAATAGAGCGTTGATTTGTGCGGCTCGGTGGGGTGTGAGAGTGTCTAACCTGAAAAATTATTCCTGTCTTTGCCCCTGCAAATCGCAATTTGATAAATAAATATTAACCATATAAAAAATGACTATGAAAAAATTACGTATCACCCCTGTGTTGCTATTGGTAGCAGGAGCATTTATGGCTTGCACTTCCCCTACAATAGAGGGGCAACCAAAGCCAAATCCATACCCCAATCCAACCGAGAGTACAATTTATGAGCAATTTCAGAATTGCTACTATAAATCCACTGAGAATAAAGAAGAAACTTTACCCTGCATAATAGGAGAGTGTCTGGAGTGTGGCAAGAGGGAGATTCTTACGCAAGTACATTTTTTCTTTTCCATTGACACCCCAATATCCTTAGGAGGTGGTTACTCGTGGATAGACTCTGTGTATGGTAACATTTCCATACACCCCACTTTTACGACTGGAATAGGAGGAGAGTGGATTGTTGATCCGAACAATAATCCACGCGACCACTTTCTACCTCTTCACGAACAAAGCCCAATGCGAGATAAATATACCCATCACGGTTATTACCACTTTTCTTTGGACATCGATGAGATGAAAAAGGTGGGTGGGGCGGCATTTAGGCCCTACTTCTACGATTCAACGACGGGCAAATACTATGTGGGCGACATTTGCGAGTTGGAGTACCGCGAGAGTGCCGACAGTGCAAATGGCTACGAAATCTACATCAAACACCAAAGCGCCAATTAGAGCTGCGCGAAGAGAGTTGATTTGTGCGGCTCGGTGGGCTGGGAGAGTGTCTAACCTGAAAAATTATTCCTATCTTTGCCCCAACAAAACAACCCTCATTGGATAAGCTATGTATATTTCGCAGCAGAAAAGGCGTGAGAACATCGCCGAGTATATTCTCTATTTGTGGCAACTCGAAGACCTACTGAGGGCTTTGCAGTTTAGTCCCGAGGCAATATACAACACCCTCGTTGAGCCCAACACAGGTTGCAACGAACAGCAAAAGCAGCAACTCTTTATGTGGTATATGAGCCTCGTGGGGCTGCTCAAAGAGGAGGGCAAGGAGGAGAAAGGTCATCTCAACCACACCCTCCACTTGATTGGCGATGTGGAAAACCTCCACCTCCAACTACTCCAACTGCCCCTCGGCGAGCACTACCGCACCCTCTGGCAACCACTCAAAGAGGAGCTGTCGCGCCTACGCATAGTCTTGGCCCGCGATGGTGTGAGCGATATGGAGCTTTGTTTCAGGGCGCTCTACGCCACAATGCTCTACCGCATCAAGGGCGACGACTCCAAAGCGGGAGCTATTGAGGATGTTGTAACACTCATCTCGCCCGTCATTGCCACCTTAGCCGACATCTACGGCAAGGTTGAGCGAGGCGAGGTAGATCTCTTTGGCGAGAAATAGTCGCTCCAAAAACCCCACAAAAAAGGCCGCGAGAAGTTCGCGGCCTTTTTCTATATATCAACATCCTGCGCCCTACTCGGTGGGGATGTCTTTGTTTACATTCTTGCTACCAATGAGTGCGTAGAAGAGCAAGAAGGCGAGGCCTGCAACGATAACCCAGTAGCTGGCCAAGTAGCTGCCCGACATATCGACGATTGCGTTCTGCAACAGAGGAAGGATACCACCACCGCAAACCAATGCCATAAAGATACCCGAAGCCTTCTCAGTGTATTTGCCCAGACCCTCAACTGCGAGGTTGAAGATACCGCCCCACATAACCGAGGTGCAAAGACCGCAGAGTACCAACAGAGCAGCGTTGATGGGCACTTGTGCCATACCGAAGCCCTCAGTGCCTTTGAATACGGGCAGATTGACGCTATTGGCGGGGTTGAGGAACATTGCGCAAGCAACCAAAGCAATGCCAAGCACCGACACAGCGGAAAGCATACTCTTGGCCGAAACCTTGCTACCGATAGCAGCACCAACCAAGCGGCCTACCAACATAAGCAACCAATAGGTGGCGGTAACAGTACCTGCGATAGCCTCAGCGCCGGTAGCCACATTCAGACCACCATTCTGCAACCATTTCTGCAACACGTTGGGAATACCAACCTCAACACCTACATAGATAAAGATAGCCACAGCGCCCAGTACAAAGTGACGGAACGACATAGGGCCATATTTCGATTTCTCGGCAGTGGCAGCCTTCTGAGGCTCGTTCTCGGGGATTTTGGTCAGCATAATAACCACAAAAGCCACAGCGAAGATAGCCAATGCAATGAACATCAATGGGAATACTTGGCTGATTTTGGCATCAACAATGCTGGGAACAAACACACCTGTAAGGAAGATAACAGCAGTACCCATCAACGAGTTGAACGAACCACCCACCTGAATGAGCTGGTTGCCCTTGTTGCCACCACCACCGAGCTTGTTGAGCATAGGATTGACAACGATGTTGAGCATACACATTGAGAAACCTGCAACAAAAGCACCAAGCAGATAGACACCAAATGCGAGATTGCCCGAGAGCAGACCGGCGATAGTCTGGATGCCCACGCCTACGAAACCAACGGTAACGGCAGCCAAAGCGGTGAATTTGTAGCCGCGTTTTTGGAGCATATTACCTGCGGGGATACCCATACAAGCATAGGCAATGAAGTTGGCAAAAACGCCCAGTGTACCCATCCAGTTGGGTACGCCAAATTGGTTTTTCAACACATCACCCATAGGCGAGGCCAGGTTGGTAACGAAAGAAATCATACCAAACAGCAGAATCATCACCAAGATAGGCAATGCGAAATTTTGTTTTTTCTGACTCATAACGAATAAGTTTTTGATTGATTTAAGGTATTTTGATATAATTTTATTTTAGTTGAATATCTATCACAAATAATGCACAAAACACTTTATGGCCCACAAGATAGTGATTTTTTTGCTGATTATCTTAAAAAAGTACTCCATCTTCGGGTGTTTTGCTATATCCGAGGTGTGAGTAGGCCAAATCGGTGGCCTCGCGACCACGAGGGGTACGTTTGAGAAAACCCTCCTTAATCAAGAATGGCTCATAGACCTCCTCAATCGTGCCGGCCTCCTCGCTCACCGAGGTGGCGATTGTGCCAACACCCACAGGGCCTCCGCCAAACTTCTCGATAATGGTGCGAAGAATCTTGTTGTCCATCTCGTCAAGACCTCGTGAGTCGATGTTTAGGGCCTCCAATGCACGACGAGTGATGGCGAGGTTGATAGCTCCGTCGCCCTCGACCATAGCAAAGTCCCTCACACGCCTAAGGAGCGAGTTGGCAATACGTGGTGTGCCCCTACTACGCAGGGCAACCTCGTGGGCCGCTTGGTCGTCAATATCGACGCCAAGTATTGAGGCCGAGCGCTTTACAATACCACTCAGCACATCGGTGTCGTAGTATTGGAGGTGGCAAGTGATGCCAAAGCGGGCACGCAGAGGCGAGGTAAGCAGACCACTGCGGGTGGTTGCGCCAATCAGCGTGAAGGGAGCAAGCTCAATCTGTATGGAGCGAGCCGAAGGGCCTTTGTCGAGCACGATGTCTATCTTGTAGTCCTCCATAGCCGAGTAGAGGTACTCCTCCACAATGGGGCTGAGGCGGTGAATCTCGTCGATGAAGAGCACGTCGCCCTCCGAGAGATTGGTCAGCAGGCCCGCCAAGTCGCCGGGTTTGTCGAGCACAGGGCCACTTGTGACCTTCAATGAAGTGCCCATTTCGTTGGCCACGATGTTTGCCAGCGTGGTTTTGCCCAATCCGGGAGGGCCGTGAAAGAGAACGTGGTCGAGCGACTCGCCCCTCATCAGGGCTGCCTTGATGAAAATGCGCAGGTTGTCCACGATTTTCTGCTGTCCGTGGAAGCTATCGAGCTCTTGTGGGCGGATTCGATTCTCAAAATCCGCATCCTTCTCTATATTCCGAATAGTCGATGTAGCCATTTTTTATTATTTGTAGTTTTAATTGTTTCTCTCTTCTCTTTGGCCTCGAATTTGGCCCTGACAATCTCGCCCATACTCTTGTCGGCAATTTTGCTCTCCAACCACGACAATAGGTCGATGTAGTAGAAGGTGCGGCGCTCGTAGGGGTGGTTTTCGTAGGGTTTGAGCCTTTCGTGGAGTATGCGAAGCTCTTTTTTCAGGTCGATGGCGTTGATGTTGCCGAGGCTCTTGAAGAACGACAGCAACTCGTCTTTCATCTCGGTCATATCCTTCATCTTGACGATAAACGAATATACCGAGCGAATCTGGTAGTCGATATTGAAGTCGAGTCCTGCGTCGTAGAGCGCCATAAGGTTGAGCATACGGGCGTAGCACTGCAAGTCGCGACGGATGTTGTGGTCTTTGACGGCTATGATATACGACAGATACTCAATACATTTGTGGTAGTTGCCGTCGCCAAAGTAGAGTGTTGCCACCTTGTAGTAGAGGGGCATTTTCTCGTGGATGGTCAGGCGGTTGCCGTAGCGTTTGAGGTAGGAGTCGATGTTTTTTGCAATCCACAGACCCTCTTTATATGTGCCGGCCATAAGGCACTTGTTGAGCTGACCCGTAAAGAGTATGCCCTGCGAAATCATCTCGGCGTTGTCGTTGAGTTTGCCAATGGTGGAGCTCTCTTTCTCAAACTCGTCGAGGGTGCGAACAAAGGCCGAGTACTTGTGCATCAGGAACATACCGTCGAGAACGTGGGCATAGCCGCGCATATAGCTGTCATACATCACCTCCTTCATCTCGGGTCTTGCCTCAAAGTGGGCCACCCATTTCAGGGCGTAGCGATAGGAGAGGGCTGTTTTGTGGCAGATGTAGTAGTACCACGCCTTGGCTTGGTAGAAGTAGAAGCGCTCGGTGAAGTTCATCTCCTTGTCCTCGTAGGACTCGATGCGTGGTTTGAAGTAGCTGTTGAGTTTGTCGAGGTCTTTCTGCGAGCGGGCAAAGCCGAGGCTTTGGTGGAGGGCATAGCACTGAACGGCCAAGCGCGAGAGCGATGCGATGCTCGATAGACTCTCCGAGATTACACCTGCTGCCTTGGCGGTGGTGTCGGCCACTTGGGTCATCTCGCTCGAATAGCTCAACACTTTCAGCTGGCGTTTTAGCTCCACAATGTCGAGCACTGCGGGCAGAAGTTCCAACTCCATAGCCCTCTTCTCCACCTTGTCGAGTAATCGCTGCGCCTCTTCATAAAGACCTTTGTCGAAGAGAATCTTGGCAAAGTCAATCTGCTCCCTGATTTCCAGCAGGGGGGAGTGTTGCACACCGAGCATCCTCAGCGACACGAGGAGTTGTTTGTAGAGGTGGGCTTTGAGGTTGGGTAGCTGCTGCTTGCTGATGGTGGGGCAGAGGGCGAGGACTTTCGCCTCGTCGTAGTGCTCCATATTGTCGAAACAATCAAACAGCAAGAGGAATTTAGCTCCTTCGTTGCAACCGAGCCTTGTGGAGTAGAGTTTGAAATTGCGTTTTTCGGCCTTGCTCATAAGTTTCACAAGGTCGAAAACGCCCTCTCTTTTGGCATTTTTTCTGTTTATCGGTGTTTTGTCCATCTGCAATGGCTTGGGTGGGTAAAATACTACGTTGTTCTACTTGGTAGTTGGGATGGGTTAGGCGTTTGTAAACCAGAGTATTAGTTTTGTTTTTTGGCAACTTTGCTCCGACGCTCAACCCGCTCCATCAACAATGCAAAGGTATAAAAAATAGTATGAATCACCACTCTCTGCAACAAATTTTTCGCCACAACGATAGATTTCCCCCTCTGGTTTCAATCTCTTTTTGTATCTTTGCCTGTGAAGTTTAACCCCAATTTATAAAGGAATCATACTATGGATGTAATGGAATTATTGGCAATTGTTTGTACCATCGTGGGTGTTGTAGGGTGTGTTGTCCCCATCCTCCCGGGTGTGCCTATTTGTTATCTTGGCATATTGTTGTGTTTTTGGAATGGCGCCGATTTCACCACAAGCCAACTCGTCATTTGGGCTATTGTGGCAGCGGGTGTAACTCTGCTCGACAACTTCTTGCCGGCGGTTATGACCAAGAAGTTTGGCGGCTCGAAGGAGGCTACACGAGGCTCAATGATTGGTATTATTGTGGGCTTTTTCCTTGGCCCGCTTGGTCTTATTCTCGGCCCATTTTTCGGTGCGCTCATTGGCGAGCTAACCCACAATGGCAACGATAGTGCGCGTGCCTTTAAGGTGGCATTTGGCTCTTTTGCAGCCTTTATTTGTGGCACAGGCATCAAGCTCATTGCCGCCATCTGGCTCACCATTAAGATTTTTCAGGTGGTATAGACCCACCGCTTTGCCCCAGAGCCTATCTGTGTCCAATTTGTCCAATGTTAGATTCAAAAAGAGAATTTAATTATAATTAGGTGCGGGGTTTGGGCGTTGTTAGTAAAAAAACACTATCTTTGCTAAACTCTTTCCCGAAACAAACCAAATAACCAATAACCACAAATTAAAAACAAACAAAAAAATGAAAAAACTTATCGTAACCTTGGCTGCCATCGTTATGGCAACAGGTGCTTTTGCTCAGCTCAACTTTGGTGTGAAAGTGGGTGGTAACCTCGCTTCCATCAGCGGTATGGTGTCGGAAGATAGCAATCTGGACTGGGGCGACCTCGTTTCGGCAGACGTTTCGCAGGCTATGAAACTCGGTCTGAACGCAGGTGTCTATGCAGAGTATATGGTAATGTCTATGCTCGGTGTGCAGATTGAGGCCAACTTCTCGATGCAGGGTGTAAATACTACTGCAAACGTCAGTGTGCTTGGTGTTGAATCGACCACCAAAAAAGCTTGGGCTGCCAACTATGTGAATGTGCCCATCTTGGCCAAATTGCACTTTGCCAACATCCGCGCCTATGTAGGCCCTCAGTTTGGTTTCGCTACCGGTTTCAACACCACTTCCAAAACCATCACCGACGACAAAACCACAACTAAGGATAATGCTCTCGAAGCAGACGCTTATAGCGGTTTCGACTTCTCGTTGGTGTTTGGTGCGCAGTATAAGCTCACCAAGAACATCGGCGTTGATGCTCGCTACAACCTTGGCCTTACCAATGTCTTCCCCGCAACCAAGAACGACAACGGTAATGTTCTCACCGAGGCTTGGGGTAAGCAGGGCGTTATCCAGCTCGGCGTATTCTACGAGTTCTAAGAGCTAAGGAGCTTTTGCTCAGAGAGAATTGATACGACTCCGACACCCAGAGTTTTGTGGTGTCGGAGTTTTTTTATACCTTTGGGAGAGTGAAACCAAATGACACTACCGATGAAAAAAGTTTTTTTGTTGGCCGCATTGTTGGCCGGGGTGCTGTGTTGTCAGTGCCACTCAGCTAAGGCTCAGGCTTTTAGGTGGGGCGTGAAGGATGGTGTGACCGTCAGCTACCTTGTTGGTATTGACAACACTCTGCCTCGCGTGGGATTCTATGTGGGCGCATTTGCGGGCTACGATTTCGACAATCGCTGGGCCTTGAAGCTCGAAGTGAACCACTCCGAGCAGGGCGCATCGTGCCGACCCAACAGCGATGGCATCACAATCGATTACAACTACAACTATCTCAACATCCCTCTGCTGGCGGAGTGTGGTTTTGAGTTGGGTGGAGGCCATAGGCTCACCCTGCAAGCAGGTGCTCAGGCGGGTATTTTCTTGCTTGGCACATACGACTACCTTGCTCCCTCGGTCTTGGGCGACGGCAAGGTTGCGGGCGGAGGCCGACTCAATAGGGCCGATTTTCATCCCGTAGATTTTGGTGTTGCTCTGGGCGCTGAGTGGAGTGTCGGAAGCTACGCTTTGGAGTTTCGCTATACGCTCGGCATCACCCAAACCCACGACGGAATCTCCAATACGCTCAACGGTTACTACTATATTTCCGTTCCCGACAACCGCAATTCGGTGTTCCAAGTGGGAACGAAATTTTATTTCTAAATCCGTCAAAAAACAGGGTAAAATCAGGGTACGTCAAGAATAACGAAAGGGCCTAAGATACAAACTCTTAGGCCCTTTTACTATTTTTGCGTTTTTTCTACTTTATGCGCTTAAAAATAAGGTACGTTCCGGCTGCCAAAGCGACAATCAAAATCATTGCAACGACCCATCCGTAGTCCCAGTTGAGGAAGGGCATCCGCTTGAAGTTCATACCATAGATACTTGCCACCAAAGTTGCAGGCAGGAAGACCACCGAAGCGAGAGCCAAAATCTTCGACGAGTTGTTCTGCTCAATGGTAATCAGACCCAGTGCAGTGTCTTGGAGGTAATCGAGTCGCTCAAAACTAAAATCGGCGTGCGAGATGAGCGAGTTTACGTCGCGCATCATCAGTTGCAGGCGTGGGTAAATATCGTTGGGGAAGCGCTCACTACGCTGTATGCCCGAGAGGATGCGCTGACGGTCAAAAATGTTCTCTCGAATCAACATTGTCAACTCCTGCAAGCTGTTGATGCGAGTGATGTCGCGCTTATCAACCTCGCCATCCACCGAAATCTCCTTGCTCAGTGCGGCAATCTGCTTGGCAACATTCTCCACCAAGTCGGCGTCGGCATCAATCCTCACCTCCAAAATGGAGATAAGCAGGTGGTAGCCGGTGTTGTAGGCGCGGGCATTCATCTGCAAACGCTTGGCCGCCTCGTTGAAGGTGCGGAACTCGGCATTGCGGGTGGTGATGAGCACTCCTTCGCTCACGATAAACGACACAGGCTCAACGGTATAGCCGTCGGACTGGGGCACAAAAAAGTTGGTGTTGGAAAAAATAGCATTCTCCGTCTCGGAGTACTTCGAGGTGGACTCAATCTCCTCAATCTGCTGACGAGTCAGAAGGTTGAGTTCCATAAAATTCTCAACTGCCTTGCGCTCCTGAATGGTGGGCGAAAGCAGGTCAATCCACAAAATGTCGTCGTAGCCGAGTTCATCAAAGAGTTTGATGTCGGCTTCGCGCACGATTTTGTTGTATTGTTTCAGGTAAATTGTAATCATTGTGTAGGCTGTTTGCTGTTCGGATTTCGAGGTGAACGTGTTTTCCTTAAATTGTCCGAATGGACGGCCGTCAGTGAGTGCCTGCACTCCTGCGGCTCCTTATTTCAGTCAGCCCGGGTTGGCGTGGGAGGCTGCCGCTTTTTTGAGCTTTTTCCAGAAGGCCTCCAATGCCGTATGTTTTTTAGCGTCAAACAGATAATCAACAGTTGTGGTGAGGTAGGAGTAGTCCTCAATCTTGGGACACTCTGCCTGCGACATAAGCGATTCGTAGATGCGCTCAACGCCCAGAGTGAGAGCCTTCTCAATCTCGTCGAGCACGTCGAGCGATGTGCCCTCGCGGGCCACAAACAAACCATAGATGGGTGCGTCGGGGCTTACACCCCACTCCTCGGCAAGACTCATAGAGCCACCCTTGTCGGCAGCGGCCACACAGAAGTCGGTAACCACCTTAACATTGGGCACACCACAAGCTGCCTCTGCCGAGAGAAGGGCCACATCGACCACACCCTCGCAAAGAGCGCGCACAATCTCGTTTTGATTCAGAAGGACGACTTCGGCCGATATGCCGTTAGCCGAGCGCAAGCCATAGACCAATGGCACGGCGCTGAGCGTCGCCGGGGCTGCAATTTTTACTGACAGGGACATCATCCATTTCCATTTTTGCCATTAGTTCAACATTGAGAAGTTGTTTGAGCTATTCTTCCAAATATAAAACAACCTCTGGGTTTGTTTGTGGAGGGGGCGAAATCTCAATCACCAATCCGAGTTTGTCAGGAATCTGGCTGACAACAGCAGAGGAATTTGCTATCCCTGAGGGGCCTCCCACTGTCCGCTTCACACGCCATAAGAACATTACTAAGCGTGTACCCTTGCGCATTTGCACATTGCTGTGCAGATTGTGGCACGTTGATTCGTGCATTACTCTGTTCCGAGCCTCCCGAATTACGCATCCTTAGCGATTGAGAAAGTTGAAATACAATGCTTTCAACACCCTTTCCAGCCTACAAAAATACACTTTTTTTCGTATGGTCGCACCCTCCGGCCCATTTTTTTGCCAAAAAACTGGTTTTTCACCCTCCTCCTCACCCCCACAGTACCACAACTTTACACCTAAAAATCGCCTCTCTTCTATATTTCATATAGAAATTCCAAAACAAATTACTATATTTGCCCCAAATAGACAAACCCAAAATTTAACCAAATGAAAAAGATTACAATTATTACACTTTTTGCATCGATTATGGCAATGGCTGTTTCGTGTTCTTCGGACAATAGCGCCGATAATTTCAAATGGCAAATCGACTCTTTCGACGACATCAAAGTACTTCGCTATAAAGTACACGGTTTCGAGGAACTTCCCCTCCAACAGAAGGAGCTGATTTACTACCTCAACCAAGCTGCGCTCTGGGGTAGGGATATTATGTTTGACCAGAATTTCAAATACAACCTCGCTATTCGTCGCACCCTCGAAGCTATCTACACAACCTACGATGGCGACAAGGAGTGTGCCGAGTGGAAGAGTTTTGAGAAATATCTCAAAAAGGTGTGGTTTGCCAATGGTATCCACCACCACTATGGCAACGACAAATTCGCACCCGAATTTAGCGAGGCCTACTTCAACACTCTTGTAGAGGGTAGCAACACCGACCTCTTCCCCGCCGAGGCTTTCGGCTCGAAAGAGAATCTGCTTGCCACCATCACCCCCATCATCTTCGATGCTTCGCTCTATCCTTCGAGGCTTGTGCAGGCAGGTGTGGACGACGTGTTGAAGGCTTCGTCGATGAACTACTACGAGGGCTTGACTCAGGCCGAGGCCGAGGCTTTCTATGCAGGTATGGCTGCCATCAACGACCCTCGCCCCATATCCTATGGTCTTAACAGCAAGCTGGTTAAGAAAAATGGTCGCATCTACGAGCAGACCTACAAGGTGGGTGGTATGTATTCGGCCGCCTTGGAGCAGATTTGCTACTGGTTGGAGAAGGCCGCAGGTGTAGCCGACGAGCCTCAGAAATCGACCATCTTGAAACTTGTTGAGTACTACAAAACCGGCAACTTGCGCCTGTTCGACGAGTTCAACATCGCTTGGACTGAGGATACCGCCAGCCACGTCGATTTCGTAAACGGTTTTACCGAGGACTATGGCGATCCTCTGGGCCGCAAGGGTGCTTGGGAGAGCATTGTGAACTTCAAGAGCCTTGAAGCATCGCGTCGTACAGAACTTATCAGCGACAACGCACAGTGGTTTGAGGATCACTCACCCATCAACCCCGCCTTCCGCAAGAGCGAGGTGAAGGGTGTGTCGGCAAAGGTTATCACCGCAGCAACTCTCGCAGGTGACGCCTACCCCGCAACCCCCATTGGTATCAACCTCCCCAATGCCGACTGGATTCGCAAAGAGCACGGCTCGAAGTCGGTAACTATCGACAACATCACCGAGGCCTATGCCGAGAGTGGTAAGGGTAGCGGCTTCGACGAGGAGTTCGTACTCCGCAAAGAGGATCGCGAGCGCATCAAAGAGTTTGGCTCGATTGGCGACAACCTCCACACCGACATCCACGAGTGCTTGGGTCACGGTTCGGGTCAGCTTGCTCCCGGTGTGAAGGGTGGCGAGCTTGGCAAGTATAGCTCCACTCTCGAAGAGGCTCGTGCCGACCTGTTTGGTCTTTATTACCTCGGCGACGACAAACTCATTGAGTTGGGCCTTGTTCCCTCCTTCGATGTTGCTAAGGCCCAGTATGCCGAGTACATTATGAACGGTATGATGACCCAGTTCTCGCGCATTGAGCTTGGTAAGGATGTGGTTGAGAGCCATATGCAAAACCGCAAACTCATTGCTGAGTGGTGCTACGAGCACGGCAAAGCCGACAATGTTATCGAGTGGGTTGTGAAAGATGGTAAGAGGTATGTTGTTGTAAACGACTTCGAGAAGTTGCGCGAGCTCTTTGGTAAGATGCTCTACGAGGTGCAGCGCATCAAGTCGGAGGGCGACTTCGAGGCAGGCAAGGCTCTGGTAGAGAAATATGCCGTTAAGATTGACCCCGAGCTCCACAAAGAGGTGCTGGAACGCTACGCCTCGCTCGGCATCAAACCCTACTCGGGCTTCATCAACCCCATCTACACTCTCGTTGAGGAGGATGGCAAAGTTGTGGATGTGAAGATTGAGTACCGCGAGAGCTACATCGAGCAGATGCTCTACTACTCGGCAAACTACTCCAACCTTCCCACACTCAACTAATAGAGTGACAAACAATCGTATAACTATTTAGAAAACAATAAATTTCGCATCGAAACCAATATGTTAGGTATAAGAATCAATGGCCGCTTTGTAAGGTGGGAGATACCCACCATCATCCTTTCACTCCTCGTGATTGTTGTTGTGTGTTGTGTGAAGTGTTCCTCGGCAGGGGGCACAAACAACGCCCAAGAGGGGCCCGCAGAGGAGGCTCAGGTAGAGCTGCTCTATGGTTTCGATGTGAGCCAGTATGAAATCTTGCAGGGCGCAGTGGAGGGGGGACAAACCCTCTCCCACCTGCTCGATGGCTACACCTCGCAGGTGAACATCAACCGCATCTACACCCAGAGCAAACCAATCTACAACTTCGCCAAGATGAAGGTGGGCGATAAGTGGACAATCTTTGCCCAGAGCGATTCGCTCGGACTCCACCTCAACCACTTCGTCTATGAGTTCAGCAAACGCGAAATGCTCTTTGTGAGCATCGTGGGCGACAGCCTCGCCGTACACAAAGAGGAGAAAGAGAAAACCCTCGTGCGTCGCAAGGCAAGCGCCTCCATCGAAAGCTCGCTCTGGAATAGCCTCGTGGCCGATAACATCCCCGGCGAATTGGCCATAAAGATGGAGGATATGTATGGTTGGAGCATCGACTTCTTTGCTCTCCACGAGGGCGACACCTTCACCGTGATTTTCGACGAGGAGTATATCGACGGCAAGAGCGTTGGCGTTGGTATGGTGTGGGGTGCTGTGTTCAATCACGGGGGCAAAGAGTACTACGCCATCCCCTTCGACCAAGGGGGCAAACTCAGCTATTGGGACGAGAACGGCAAGAGTATGCGTAAGCAGTTCCTCAAAGCACCGCTCAAATTTACCCGCATCAGCTCCAAGTTCAACCCCAACCGCCTCCACCCAATCTACAAAGTGCGCCGTCCCCACCTCGGAGTCGATTATGCCGCACCAGTGGGTACACCCGTCTATGCTATTGCCGACGGTACGGTTACGGCTAAGTATTGGGATAAGAAGGGCGGCGGCAACGTCTTGAAACTCAAACATACCAACGGCTACACCAGCTCCTACCTCCACCTGAAAGGCTATGCCAAAGGCATCAATGTGGGTACGCGCGTGTCGCAGGGTCAGACCATCTGCTATGTGGGCAATACGGGTGCTTCCACAGGCCCTCACCTCGACTTCCGCGTCTATAAGAATGGCAAGGCTATCGACCCCTTGAAGATACCCTCCAACCCCGTTGAGCCAATCAAGGAGGCCAACAAAAAGCAGTTTGAGGAGGTTAGGGACAAGGTGTTGGCCGAGCTTGCGGGCGAAGTGGCCGAGAGCGACAAACTCAACAACTACGACCTCTACCCCTCCACCCGACCAGTGGTGGTGCTTACCGCTGCCGACTCGGTGAGGATGAAGGCTCAGGGTGGGGCGTTGTATAGGGCGTTGGGTGAGATTAAATAAGTTTTTCGGCTGTGCCTTGTGGGTGCTTGCGAGCGCGCCTTGTCGGTGTTTTCTGCGTTACGCTTGCCGAGGGTTTGGGTCTAACGTCTAACGTCTAAGGTCAAACGACCTAAGTCAAAAATAACCCTCCACTAAGTTAGGGGAGGGTGGCCGAAGGCCAGGAGAGGTCTGTTGTGCTATTGACAACCGACGACTTGCCTTAAAGGCTTTAAGGGCCTTAGGGGCTTTAAGGGCTTTAAGGACATTAGCGACATGTAGGGCTTATAGGGCATATAGGGCTTATAGGCCCTACTCCCTAACCTCCCTAAATTCACTAAGCTCTCTATGAATTTAGCGAGTTTGGCGAGAAGGGCGAATTACTTGGGATAGTATTCCCAGCACCAAAAGTTTTTTGCGTTGCTTTTTTACAAAAAAGCGACAGAAAGCGAAGAAAAGAAAAATGGAAAAGATAGGAGCAGTTATAGTTGCGGGTGGAAGTGGTCGCCGTATGGGGGCGGCTGTGCCGAAGCAGTTTTTGCGCTTGGGGGGAGAGTATATCCTTGTGCGCACATTGCGGAGGTTTCTGCCTGTGGCCCAGCAGGTTGTTGTGGTGTTGCCCGAGGCCGAGATTGGTCGTTGGGAGGCCATCGTTGAGGAGTGTGGTCTTGGTGGCACTCACAGTGTTGTTGCGGGCGGAGCTACTCGTTTTGAGTCGGTACGCAACGGGCTTGGTGCATTGCAAGAGTGCGACCTTGTGGCCATACACGACGGGGTGCGCCCGCTTGTGTCTGCCGAGATGATAGCCCGAGGTGTGGAGTGTGCCCGACGTTGGGGTGCGGCCATACCTACGGTGGCGGCTGTGGACTCTTTCAGGGTGGAGGAGCAGGGCAAGCTGACGGTGATAGACCGTAACCGCCTGAGGGCGGTGCAGACACCGCAGATTTTCAGCGCCGAGCTGCTGCGCCACGCATACGACTGTGAGCCCTCCGACCGTTTTACCGATGATGCCACAGTGGTTGAGGCTACGGGCGTGGAGATGCACTACTACGAGGGTGAGCGCACCAACATAAAAATCACCACCCCCGAAGACATACTCATCGCCGAGGCCCTCGTATGCAGGACAAGTCCTGTCTTGTGAGGGTGGTGCTCCCGACCAAAGGCAAAAGAAAACCCTCCACTAAGTTAGGGGAGGGTCTGCGAAGCAGGGGAGAGGTCTGTTGTGCTATTGACAACCGACGACTTGCCTTAAAGGCTTTAAGGGCCTTAGGGGCTTTAAGGGATAATAGGGCATATAGGCCCTACTCCCTAAACTCGCTAACTTCCCTAACCTCCCTAAGATGTTAGCGAGTTTAGCGAAAAGGGCGAATTACTTGGGATAGTATTCCCAGCACTAAAAGTTTTTGGTTCCGCTTTTTACAAAAAGCGGAGAAAAGCGACAAAACAAAGAAAAAATGAAAGTTACGTTTCGATATGGGGGTTTTGATGGGCGCGTGTGGTGCGTGAGCTTGCTGTCGCTGTTGGTGACGGGGGGCGCGTGTGCGTGGCTCTTTCTGACTGCCGGCGGGGCGTACTATATAGCTGCTTGGGTGACAATGGTTGTGGTGGCCATTATGGCCTTGTGTCTGCTCTCTGTGCCAAGGAGAATCATACTGAGCGAGAAGGAGTTGGAGCTCAGGTGTTTGGTTGAGAGTATCTACATACCGCTCGACAAGATTGTCGATGTTGCCGAGGTTGAGAGGGGAGCTTTCGGGTGGAAGATACCCCTTGTTGGGGTGGCTGGTTTTTGGGGCTACTATGGGCGCTGGCTTGATGTGAAGAGTTGGCGTATCCATAGGGTGTGTGCTACGCGCCGTAGTGGATGTGTGGCCATACATACGACCCACCACCGCTACTTGGTTAGTTGCAATTCGCCTCAGTTGCTCAGGGCGCTGCTTGTGGAGCGTATGGGCCGAGGAGAGTTGGCAACGCAGGGGGATAAACGATAGAGAAGAAACCATAAATAACTACAATATAAATGGGTGTACTTAAAAGCATAGCAGCCGGTCTTTACGGTCTGGGGGTTGGTTTTCGCAACTGGCTCTACGATATGAAGCTCCTGAGGAGTGAGCATTTCGACATACCGATTGTGTGCGTAGGAAACATTGCCGTTGGAGGTACGGGCAAGACCCCGGCGGTGGAGTTTCTGTTGCGTCGTTTGAGTGGCGAGTATCGCATTGCGGTGCTCTCGCGTGGTTATCGCCGCCGCTCGAAGGGCTACATTGAGGTGGGCGTGGGCGACTCGTTCCTTAGGGTGGGCGACGAGCCTAAGCAGATTAAGCGTAAGTTTCCCGATGTGGTTGTGGTGGTGTGCGAGAGGCGTGTGGAGGGTATCCGCCGCATTCAGGAGGAGCACCCCGAGGTAAACCTCATCATTATGGACGACGGATTCCAGCACCGCAGCCTCAGCCCTAAGGTGAACATTATCCTTTCGGACTATTCGTTGCCTCCCTACCAGAACAAGCTGCTGCCTGCGGGCACGTTGCGTGATAGCCCTTCGCAGCTCTATCGTGCTGAGTTTCTGCTCATAACCAAGACACCCAAGTCGATGTCGCCCATTGAGCGCAACATTGCACAGAAGGAGCTAAAACCCTCGCCCTACCAGAGCATTTTCTTTACTGACGTGAAGCAGTGCGCTCCGAAGCCAATCTTTTCGGACGTAGCCCCCGAGCATATACCCTCTGGCGCAAAGGTTGTGGCTATGGCGGGTATTGCCAATCCCGACAAATTTTTCGACTCTTTGGAGGGGCAGTACGATGTTGTTGAGCGCCTGAGCTATGGCGACCACCACATCTACAAGGTGCGTGAGGTGAAGCAGCTCGACGAGATTGTGGCCAAGTACGGCCCAAATGTTGTGGTGCTGACTACCGAGAAGGATGGCGTGAAGCTCACCTCGCGCAAACATATTCCCGAGAGGTTGCAGCGAGTGCTCTATGTTATGCCCATCGAGCTCAACTTCCGCGATGGCGACTCGCTCATCTTTATGGACAAACTCAAAACGGAACTTAACAATAAAAGCTATGATAGAGAGAATTAAACAGACAGCTCAGTTTATCAAGGAGCAGACAAATTTCACCCCCGAGGTGGGTATTATCCTCGGCACTGGCTTGGGTGGTTTGGTTAAACACATCGAGATAAGCCACTCGTTGCCCTACGACCAGATTCCCGGCTTCCCTGTTTCGACTGTGGAGGGCCACGCCGGTCGCCTTATCTTCGGCACACTGGGGGGCAAGAGGGTTGTGGCTATGCAGGGTCGCTTCCACTACTACGAGGGCTACGCTCCCGAGCAGGTGGTATTTCCCGTTAGGGTTATGAAGATGCTGGGCATCCAGAATCTATTTGTTTCCAACGCCAGTGGTGGTATCAACTCGTCGTTCCGCGTGGGCGACCTTATGGTTATTACCGACCACATCAACCTGATTCCCAATGTGTTGATTGGCACAAACTGCCCCGAATTAGGCCCTCGATTCCCCGATATGAGCGAGCCTTACAGCCGTAGCTTGGGCGCATTGGCCACCGAGGTGGCTGCCGAGAAGGGTATAAAGTTGCAGTATGGCTGCTATGTTGGCACTACCGGCCCAACCTTCGAGACCCCCAAGGAGTATGGTTATTTCAAGGCTATTGGTGGCGACGCTGCGGGTATGTCCACCACCCCCGAGGTTATAGCTGCAAGGCATATGGGTCTGCCCGTATTTGGCATATCCATCATTACCAATGCCGCTTTTAGTGGTCAGAAATCCACCCACGAGGAGGTGCAGCAGGAGGGCGCAAAGGCCGAGAAGCGTATGAGTAGCCTGATTATGGGTATGCTCGAAAGAATGTAGAACAAAACCGAATAGAGAAGATAAGACTATGATTAACAGCATAAAAGCAGCTGCTGAGTATCTTTCGCAGCGCACCAACTTCACCCCCGAGGTGGGTATTATCCTCGGTACTGGTTTGGGTGGCTTGGTTGAGAAAATCGACATCGAGCACTCCATCCCCTACTCGGAGATTCCGGGTTTCCCCGTTTCGACGGTTGAGGGTCATAGTGGCAGGCTCATCTTCGGCACATTGGGAGGCAAGAAGGTTGTGGCTATGCAGGGCCGCTTCCACTACTACGAGGGCTACACCGCTCAGCAGGTGGTATTCCCCGTTAGGGTTATGAAGTTCCTCGGCATCCAGACTCTCTTTGTTTCCAATGCCGCAGGTTCGGTGAACTCCACCTTCCGCGTGGGCGACGTTATGGTCATCAACGACCACATCAACCTCATACCCAACCCCCTGATTGGTCGCAACATCGACGAACTTGGCCCTCGTTTCCCCGCTATGAACGATGCCTACGACCCCGAGCTCATTGCTCGTGCTACGGCCATTGCCGAGCGTGAGGGTATAAAGTTGCAATATGGTTGCTATGTGGCTCTCACCGGCCCAACCTTCGAGACCCCCAAGGAGTATATGTGGGTGAAACTCATCGGTGGCGACGCTGTGGGTATGTCCACCGCCCCCGAGGTTATTGCTGCAAGGCATATGAACATCCCCGTCTTTGGTGTATCCATCATTACCGACACAATGGAGAACACCTCCATATCGCACGAGGAGGTGCAGGCAAATGGCCGGTTGGCAGAGAAGAATATGACAAAACTCTTTACAGAATTGCTTAAAACACTCTAATCACACACTATGATAAATAAAGTTATCCTTGTAGGAAATGTTGGTGCTGAGCCCGAAGTTCGCACCCTCGAAAGCGGTGTTAAGACCGCCCGCGTAAGACTCGCCACCTCGGAGCGTTTCTTCAATCGCGAAACCAAAGAGGCCACCGAGCACACCGAGTGGCACACCATAACCCTTTGGCGCAACCTTGCCGATGTGGTAGATCGCTTTGTTCACAAAGGGTCGCAGATTTATGTTGAGGGTCGCCTTCGCACCCGCGAGTGGACAGACCAGTCTGGCAACAAACGCTACACCACCGAGATTATGGCCGACGATATGAAACTTTTGGGTAGGCGCGAGGGTGGTAGCGCACCCGCTGAGGGTGGCGTGCAGAGCAATGGTGCAGGTCAGACCTACACTCCTGCTCCCCAGCAGCCCGCAGCAGCCCCCGCCGTAGCTCCTGCCATTCAGCCCGCAATGGAGGATACGCTCGACGACCTGCCATTCTAAACCGCTTGGTCCGAAACAACAAAAACCCCCTCTCCGACTTGGAGAGGGGGTTTTGTGTAATAGGCCGAGGGTCTGTGAAGACAAGTTGCCCCTATGGCTCGTTATTTCAGCGGTTTAATATCCTTTACCCTAAGCTGTGGGGTTGTCACGCCACGATAGTGGTTCTCCACAATCGAGTAGCATACATCCACAGGGCGACCATTGCGAATCCACTCATAGTGGGTGGGTTGCTGGAAGGCAATAGCTCCAATGGTGGTGTTGGGCTTCTGGCGCTGGGTGAGATCCATTTTCAGGTGCTCCTGCTCTGCGCCCACCAACTTCGCATCGCCTCGGTTGCTCACTCCACGAGTGACAAACACAGGCGCGGTGTTGCCTGGGCCAAAGGGCTGGAAGCGCGACAAAATGGCTCTAAACGAGGGGGTTATGTCGCTAAACAACAACTCGGAGTCGATGTCCACCTGAGGCACCAGCAGGGCTGGGTCGATATGCTCCTCCACATAGGCGTGGAAACGGCGGGTGAACTCCTCCACATTCTCGGGCTTCATCGTCAGACCTGCGGCATACATATGGCCACCGAAGTTCTCCAACAAGTCGGAGCACGACTCAACAGCCTGATAGAGGTCGAAGCCTGCCACACTGCGTGCCGAGCCCGAGGCGAAATTGTTGCTCATAGTAAGCACCACCGTAGGCTTGTAGTAGGTCTCAATCAGCCTCGATGCAACAATACCCACAATACCCTTCATCCACTTGGGGTTGTAGATGACAATGCTCTTGTGAGATTTCATCTCCTCGCTGCTCTCGATGATGTCGTGAGCCTCCTGAGTGACGTTGCGGTCGATACTCTTGCGGTTCTGGTTGAACTCGTCGATGATGTCGCCACACTTCTCGGCCTCCTTCTCGTCCCTCTCAATGAGCATCTCCACAGCCTTGTGGCCACCCGAAGGTGCTGCATCGGGGTCGTCGGGATCGACCCTCATACGGCCCGCAGCGTTGATGCGAGGGCCAATCTTAAAGACAATGTCGTCGATGGTGATGATGTGTTTGTCCAGACCGCAGATGCGAATAATCGAGTGTAGGCCCTTGCGGGGCGACTCGTTCAGACGACGCAGGCCATAGTAGGCCAAGATGCGGTTTTCGCCCGTAAGTGGCACAATATCAGCAGCTGTGCTGACCACTACGAGGTCTAATAACTTCTCCACCTCGCTGAAAGGAATACCCTTCTTCTGGGCGTAGCCCTGCACGAGCTTAAATCCCACACCGCAACCCGAAAGTTCGTCGAATGGGTAGTGGCAATCCTCCCTCTTGGGGTCGAGTACCGCTACTGCATTGGGGATGCTGTCGCCCGGGAGGTGGTGGTCACAAATGATAAAATCAATCCCTTTGGTGTTGGCATAGGCAACTTTCTCAACGGCCTTGATACCGCAATCCAATGCGATAACAAGACTCACACCTTTGCGCTCGGCATAGTCAATGCTCGAAATCGACACACCATACCCCTCCGTATAACGGTCGGGTATGTAGAATGTGAGGTTTTGATGTCCTCTGCTACGCAGGAAGGTATAGACCAGCGCAACAGCCGTACAGCCATCCACATCGTAGTCGCCGTAAACCATAATCTTCTCCTGATTACGCACAGCTCTGTCGATGCGCTCCACGGCTTTGTCCATATCCTTCATCAGAAATGGGTCGTGGAGGTCGGATAGCTTGGGGTTAAAGAACCTCGTAGCCTCGTTGTAAGTTTCTATGCCTCTTTGTACAAGTAAGTTGGCAAGCACAGGGGGGATATTGAGTTGCGATGAGAGGTTCAAGACCTTCTCGCTCTCGCCCTGCGGCTTGATTACCCAACGTTTGTCAATTGGCATAATCTTTTAGTATTTATTTTATTAACGTCTAATTTCTGCGTCAAGTGCCAGAGGAGTCGCTCTTTGACCCTCTCGACCTCTACTTCTCTGCCCAATTCGCGGGCCATAGAGGTGGCTGTGCGGTCGGTAAACCCACACGGGTTGATGTAGCCGAAGTAGTTGAGGTCGGTGTTCACATTTAGCGCAAAGCCGTGCATCGTCACCCAACGCGATGACTTCACACCCACTGCGCAAATCTTCCTCATAGGCCTACCGGGCTCTACAATCCACACCCCCGAAGCGCCTTTAACCCTCTCGCACACAATGCCCCACTCGGCCATTGTGTCGATGACAGCACCTTCGATAGCGTCGATATAGTCCTTCAAACCTATGCCCAACAGGCTAAGGTCTAAAATGGGGTAGCCCACAATCTGACCCGGGCCGTGATAGGTTATGTCGCCCCCTCGGTCGATGTGGTAAAACTCCGCACCAAAACTCTTTAAGAACTCTTCGCTGACAAGCAGGTTGCTCTGCTTGCCGCTCCTGCCGAGTGTGTAAACGTGGGGATGCTCAACCAAAATTATGTGGTGGCGAGGCACTCCCCCCTCCTTTTTTGTGGCAATGGCACTCTCGAAAAGGCTCTGTTGCAACTGCCAGCACTCGCCAAAGGCCATAGTGCCCACATCGACAACATCCACCTCGCCTTTGCTCGCGGTGGCGCATCCTTCGTGCTCTGTTCTCTCCTCCGCGTTGCTCATTGCTCTAATGCTTTTTGCACTCCTCCACAGCCTTGTCGGCCAAGTAGGACGACCTGACAAGAGGTGCGCTTGCTACATATTTGAATCCCATTGCCAGCGCCTCCTGCTTCATCTGGTCAAACTCATCGGGAGTTACATACCTATCCACAGGGTAGTGCTTGGCCGTTGGGCGCAGGTACTGACCGAGGGTGACAATCTCCACTCCGGCCTCTCTCAAATCGCCCAGCGCCTCCAAAATCTCCTCGTGCGTTTCGCCCAAGCCAACCATAATGCCACTCTTGGTGGGTATGCCGCTCTCGGCCATAATCCTGAGGCTTTGGAGCGAGGTGTGATACTTGGCCCTTGAACGCACCAATGGGGTTATGCGCTCAACGGTTTCGAGGTTGTGGCCCACAATGTCGGGGCGCGAGCTTAGTGCAAGCTCAATGAGGTCTCTCCTGCCGTCGAAGTCGGGTAGGAGCACCTCAATAGTTGTGTTTGGATTGATAGTTCTGATTGCCTCAACAACTCTCCTCCAATGGTCGGCGCCTGCGTCGGGCAGGTCGTCGCGGTCCACAGAGGTTATGACTGCGTGACGGAGTCCCATCAGTTTGATGGACTCGGCAACCCTTTCGGGCTCGTTTGGTTCGATAGGTAGCGGCCTTCCCGTAGGCGTGGCACAAAACTTACACCCTCTGGTGCAAATGTCGCCCAAAATCATAAAGGTTGCTGTCTTGCGGCTCCAACATTCGGCTTTGTTGGGACACTTGCCACTACTGCAAATAGTGTGCAATCCGTGTCGCTCGACAATGTGTGCCACTTCGGCGTATCCCTCGCCATCGTGGAGCTTGATTTTGAGCCATTCGGGCTTGATTTGTCGCGTTACCTTGTCATTCAAGTTAGGCATTAAAATTCACTATTTTTCCAATTAGCGCAAAAGTACGCATAAGAATCCGATTTTCAAAATCCACACCCACCTATTTTGAGTTGAGGTGCTAAAATTCTTTGCTGAGTGTTTTTAGACCAAACGTTGCGGGGGCGATACTATTGTGCCGGTGGGCTGTTTAATGTGCTGATTTAGGCAATTTTGCGACCCTGTGGTTGGGGAAAAGGCGCATTGTGTCGAGCCGAGAGGATTAGGTGGTCGGGGGATAACCCCCCGATACGAAAAAAGGAGAAACCCGAAAGTTTCTCCTTTTTGAGTAGGCTACGCAATCAAAATCTCGAACCGCTTTGGACAGGATATTGAGGCAATAGAAGAGTTTGCTTGCTATATTCTTACACCTCTTTAATTCAGCGGTTTGAGAATATATTTTGTAACGAGGTTGAGGTAAGGGAGGGGGTGTCAAGAAGTTGCGATGGTATCCGCCCTCTTGTAATTCCTCGGAGAGGTAGGTGAGAAATCCTACACATTGTTGGCTGTTTATGTTACACCAATAATTAGCCATAAAACTCTGCTACTAAACTTATTATAATTATTATTTTTACCTATTTTGTAGAAAAAATCATTCAATCTCTTGTTTTTTGAGGATCCACATACTATATTTGCAAAAAATTTAGTTATAACTAAACAAATGGGCGATTTCAAAAAAGTTAAATGCGATTTGGTACGCAATAAAGGTGGGTATGTATTTTACAAACTCCACCAAGGGAAATCGTGTCAATTTGATGAGTTTGTAGAAGAGGTTAGGAAGAACCCACAACAATGGAAGGAGTTGGTAAAGTTGATTCGGTGGATGGAGTCTTATGGAACAACCGATGGTTTCCCGTCAAAATATTATAACCACATTAAGGGTGTTGGCAGGAAAGATGTGTATGAATACAAAGACAAAACATTAAGAATCTATGTGAGGGTTGTAAGTCCAGATGTGATAATTATATTAGGAGGATACAAGAAAAATCAAAAGCTGGACATTGAAAGGTTGAAATACAAATTACCTACTATTGATTTATTATAATTTTATATGTGTTAAAGTTTATGGAGCGCAAAGATGTTTTACAGGAGCCCGCTTATTGGATTACACAAATTCAAATAGCACTATATGATTGCGCCACCAGGTTTATGTCCGAGACGGGTAAGAATAAAACCGAACTCGCACAACATTTAGGCGTAAGCAAGGGATATGTATCCCAATTGCTAAGCGGAGATTACAATTTTAGTATTACAAAACTTGTGGAAACCGCAATGTTGATGGGAATGGTTCCACAGATGACTTTCAAATCTCTCGATGAGATATTACTGCAAGATGAAGTACCTTTTTCGTGTAGTTGGACAATGGATCACGCTCTATGTGGTTTTGAAACTTATGAAAAAGATGATAATGAACTATTAAAGATGGTTGCGTAACTATGGTACAATTTAGAATGAGTCGAATTTCCGTAGAGCAATTCGCGATATTGGTAGAAGAGGCACCGCAGGCTGAGATTGTGGTTGATTCTGATGTATCCTTTGGGGTAATACCAAACAAGCAGGTTGTGGCGGTAAAATTTAACATCACTTTTACTCACGAAGACAAAAAACTTCTTGTAATGGAGTTGCATTGCTATTTCAATGTTCGCCCCGAAGATTGGAAGAGGTTTGAGAAGGAGAACAAAGTGGTTATCCCCAAAGATTTGTTGGCTCACTTTGCAATGCACACCGTGGGAACTGCAAGGGGTGTGCTTTATTGCAAAACAGAAGGCACCTTATACAATCAATTTATCATTCCTCCAATGAATGTTGCAGAAAGGATACCAGAGGACATAGTTATAGATTTGTAAAAACTAAACGACAACTGTATTTCGGTAATTTAATTATTATATATTCTGCTATGACTATTCTTATAATCTGGGTAATAATTTGTGTAGTACTCGTAATTGCCGTGATAATTCATAGTCTCAACGAGAAGGAAAGAAGGGAGCTTGCAATTTCGTCAAGAACAGATTTTACAGATTCAAAAGTTGTTAAAGATAATAGTGCCTCGCTTTATTTTGCAGTAGACAATGGCAGACAAGAGGTGTTCTGCTATTCGAGAGCTAACATAATACGCTTCAAATATCAAGACATAGTTACGGTGGAGATTAAAATTGACGGAGATACTGTTGTTTCCAAGAAGTCGGCAAGCATTGGTGGAGCATTGGCGGGAGGATTGATTGCTGGTGGGCTTGGAGCAGTTGTTGGTGGCTCTTCTTTGGGTAAATATGAAAGCAAAAGAAATGTGACGGCGGTAGATGTTCATGTCTTACTCCGCAATTCTAGCGTTGATTCTTTTGATATTCAATGCTTTGTTTGCGAATCTATGTATGCTACTGCTTGTAAAAATGCACAGGACATATTTGATATTTTAAGAATTGCGATGGATGAAGTTCAAATGAAAACAACTCAGTCAATCGAAGTTAAAACATTTGCACCAAAGTCTAGCGTCGAGGAATTAAAGGAGCTTGCAGAGTTGAGACAACAGGGTTTTATTACAGATGAAGAGTTTGTCACATTTAAGGCAAAGATTCTTTGTAAAGAGAAGTAAGACTCGAAGAATGTGGACTTTAGTATGAAATCATCAAAATAAATATAAGTGTCGTGAATTAAGCTCATTGTAATTCCGAGACATTCGCTTTTCAAAGAGCCTTGGAAAAGTGCTTTGCCCCCCCTTTTTCAAAGGGGGATTTAGGAGGAATGTAAATATGGGGGAGGACTAATCAAATTGCCTTCTGCAATTTGCTTTTCCTCCTTCTTGCGAGGCATAGTCTGCAAGCAGCCTCTGCTCTCGCTTCGTGCGTCGGTTCGAACCTCCGGTTCTCGCCCTCCCCCAATGCTAAAACAAACGGAGAGTCAAATGGCTCTCCGTTTGTTTTAGTAGCGGGGGGAGGACTCGAACCTCCGACCTCCGGGTTATGAGCCCGACGAGCTACCAACTGCTCTACCCCGCGGTACGTTTTGCGTTGCAAAGGTAGTGGTTTTTTCCAATTATGCAAAATCTTTTTGCACATTTTGCCCTCGCGATGGCGCTCGATAGGGGTTATTGCCCTAAGCGTCACTGCGTTTGGCCTCCAAGAAAAAAATGCCCCTCCTACGCCTACCTCTCGTAATCAACAAAGGCAAAGGGGTGTTCAAACTCCTTGCCACGCTCAAACTCTTCGCGCCCGACCTCGTGCCACACATTGTGGTCGATGTGGGGGAAGCGGGTGTCGCCCTCGACGCTCACTCCGACGTGGGTCAGGTAGAGCTTGCTGGCCAATGGCATAGCTTGGCGGTAAATCTCGCCACCGCCAATGACAAAAACCTCCTCTTCGCCCTTGCACATCTCAATGGCTGCCTCCAACGATGCGGCCATTTCGCACCCTTCGATGCTAAGGCTGGGGTTGCGGGTGATGACAATGTTGCGCCTTTGTGGTAGGGGTCGGCCGATGCTGTCGTAGGTTTTGCGTCCCATAATGACGGTGTGTCCGAGCGTTACGGCCTTGAAGTGTCGGAAATCCTCGGTTATGTGCCACGGCATAGTGCCCCCTGTGCCAATGATTCCGTTTTGGGCCACCGCCACAATGATTGAGATTTTGGTATCCATAATCTTGTTTTGCAATTTAATTTTCCACAAAGTTACACATCCATCGGCACAAATTCAAAAGAAATAACTATTTTTGTGATAACATATTACATACTAATTAGCGTTTGCTATTTGTTCCAACTCTTGAAACGTAGGAAATTTCAATATGATAACCGGAACAGATGTTGCGAATGCCCCGTTGTGCGTGGGCATTCTTGTCTGTTATCACGGTTTTTCCTACGACCGCAAGGGTGGACAAGATATGTCCACCTTTTTTTGTTGGTCGTAGGATTGAACGGATGCAGACGCGCAACACCTTCGTAGCCTATGGCAAACACTACTTTGACGGCAGCCAAAGCCGCCAAGAAGGATGAGTTCTACACCCAACTCTCCGACATTGAGCGCGAGCTGGTACACTACAAGGAGCATTTTCGTGGCAAGACAGTGCTGTGTAATTGCGACGACCCTCGTGTGAGCAATTTTTTTAAGTATTTCACACTCAACTTCGAGCATCTTGGCCTGAGGCGCGTTATTGCCACCTGCTACAAGAGTCGCAATGTCGATTTGTTCTCTATGAACGAGAGCGAGCAGGCTGTCTATCAGGTCTATGAGGGCGACTGCAATGGCAACCACCTACCCGATAGCGACGAGATTGAGGTGCGCCCCCTGCGAGGCGATGGCGACTTCCGCAGCGAGGAGTGCATTGATCTACTGAAAGAGGCCGACATTGTAGTTACCAACCCTCCCTTTTCGCTCTTCCGCGAGTATGTGGCCCAACTGATTAAGTACGAAAAGAAGTTTGTAATAGTCGGCCACCAAAACGCCATTACCTACAAAGAGATTTTCCCACTCATAAGGGACAATAAGCTGTGGCTTGGCTATGGTTTCAAAGGCGGTGCGGGCCATTTCTATTCTAAGTATGAGGATGTTGCCACCGCAGGCGACCACCGCGAGGGTATGATTAGGGTTTCGGGCGTGACTTGGTTTACCAATCTCGATATTGAGAAAAAACACGAAGAACTCATACTCTACAAACACTACACCCCCGAAGAATACCCCCGATACGACAACTACGATGCTATCAATGTAAACAAAACCTCCGAGATACCTTGCGACTACGATGGGGTTATGGGCGTACCTATTACATTTCTTGATAAATACAATCCAGACCAGTTTGAGATTGTAAGATTTAGAAAAGGTAATGATGATAAAGACTTGTCAATCAATGGTTATTGTCCATATTTTAGAATACTAATCCGCAAAAAACAATAAACCAAAATGAAAATAGAACTTCGAGAAATTACCGTTGGGCAGCTCGCCGAGGACTACAAAGATAGTGGTGCTGAGGGAGTTGTGGGTTTCGGTGGCAGGCTCAACATACGCCCGCCCTATCAACGTGAGTTTATCTACAAAGACCGTCAGCGCGATGCGGTGGTGACGACCATAACCCAGAACTTCCCGCTCAACGTTATGTACTGGGCCGACTGTGGCAACAACACCTACGAGGTGATTGACGGACAGCAGCGCACAATAAGCATCTGCCAGTATGTTGCAGGCGAGTTTGCCTATATGTTCCGTTACTTCCATAACCTCACGCCCGACGAACAACAGCAGATCTTGGGCTACAAACTGATGGTCTATGTCTGCACTGGCACCGACAGCGAAAAACTCAAATGGTTTCAAACAATCAACATCGCAGGCGAAAAGCTCACCGAGCAAGAGCTACGCAATGCGGTCTATTCCGGCCCGTGGGTATCCGATGCCAAGCGCTATTTTAGCAAAAACTCCTGCCCCGCCTACAACTTAGGCAAGGATTTTATGCAGGGCACGCCCATACGTCAAGACTACCTCGAAAGGGTAATAGACTGGATAAGCGACGGACACATAGAGGGTTATATGGCCCAACATCAGCACGACAGCGATGCCTCGGCGCTCTGGATTTACTTCCAGTCGGTAATCTCGTGGGCCAAAGCCAAATTCTCCGACAAGCACAAGAAAATCATAAACTCCGTACAGTGGGGCACTCTCTACAACCGCTACAAAGATACGCCCCTCGATGCTGCCGCCATAGACGAGGAGGCCCAGCGTCTGCTACTCGACGACGACGTGACCAAGAAGAGCGGTATCTACCCCTACATCCTCACTCGCGACGAGCGCCACCTCTCCATACGTGCCTTCACCGACAGCCAAAAGTTGGCCGCCTATGCCCGTCAAAACGGGGTGTGCCCTATGTGTGGCGAGCAGTTTAGGCTTGAAGAGATGGAGGCCGACCACATAACCCCGTGGTGCGAGGGTGGCAAGACCGTCAAGGAGAATTGTCAGATGTTGTGTCGGGGGTGTAATAGGCGGAAGTCTAATCGATGACCCGAGCGCGCTTTGTGGGCGATTTTCGCACCAACCGTCAGAGAGCGAGTTCCTCACTTACCTTAGTAAGCTGCGGACTCGCTCCTTTGTTTGGCACGAAACTCGCCTCACAAATCGCACTCGCCCCTCTCCCGACCCACAGCATCTTTCTCACTTACGCCCAGTAAACTGCGGACTTGCTCCCTTGCTTGGCACAAAAATCCCTCCACAAAACCCAGCCGACCCTCTTGGGTCTAACGTCTAAGGTCAAACGTCTAACGACCTAAGTCAAAAACAATTTTGAATTTTGAATTAAAAAACGCGGGTATCTTTTTTAATACCCGCGCCTCTGGCGCACCATAATTTTCAATTTTCCATTTTCAATTCTCAATTTCAATTGTCAGGGGAGGGGTGTGGTTGTGGGGCGAGCCTTCGGTCGGAGCGCCACCCTCATAAAAGAGGACTTGTCCTCTCCTCATAAAAGACAGCTTGCTGTCCGTCTTGCCACGACTCAACGAAGTTGAGGCGGTTGGCATCTACCGTTCTTAATCTTTGTCTAACGTCAAAGGTCTAACAACCTAAGGCCTTAAAGCCTTTAATGGCCTTAACGCCCTATGTCAAAACAATTTTGAATTTTGAATTTTGCATTTTGAATTAAAAAAACTCGGGTATCTTTTTTAATACCCGAGTTTTTTTGTTCATCCGATTGCCGTTGGTCGTTAGAACGACATTGGGGCTTTGATGGTGGGGTGGGGGTTGTAGCCGACAATCTCGATGTCCTCAAAGCGGAGGTCGGCAATGCTTCTGACTGCCGGATTGAGCCTCAGTTGAGGCAGCGGGCGAGGCTCGCGCGAGAGTTGTTCTTCCACCTGCTCAAAATGGTTCAAATAGAGGTGGGTGTCGCCCAAAGTGTGGATAAATTCTCCAACGCCCAAATCGCATATTTGAGCAATAATGTGTGTCAGGAGCGCATAGGAGGCTATGTTGAATGGAACGCCCAAAAATGTGTCGGCACTGCGTTGGTAGAGTTGGCAAGAGAGCTTTCCGTCGGCCACATAGAACTGAAACAGCACGTGGCAGGGGGGTAAAGCCATACCCTCAACGTCGGCCACATTCCAAGCCGAGACAATCATACGCCTCGAATTGGGGTTGTTCTTTATGGTGCGGATCACCTCCTCAATTTGGTCGATAACCCTGCCGTCGGGAGCGCCCCAGCTACGCCATTGTGCGCCATAGACACTACCCAAGTCGCCATAGCGATAGCCCTCGATTGGGCTTGGCTCGGCATTGCGTGCGCGGGCCAAAAACTCCTCCCTCTCCACAGGCTCAACACCTGCCGCTTTGCACCTCTCGCCATAGAAGCGATAGGCGTCGTTATCCCATATATGTACCTCGTTACTAACAAGATAGCTAATGTTGGTTTCGCCCCTCAAAAACCACAGCAACTCGTGGATTATGCCCTTAGTAAAGACCTTTTTGGTGGTCAGCAGAGGGAATCCGTCGGCGAGATTGAAGCGCATCTGGTAGCCGAAAATGCTCTTAGTGCCGGTGCCGGTGCGGTCGCCTTTAACAGCGCCCTCATCGCGGATTGTGCGGAGTAGGTCGAGGTATTGTTTCATGGGTCTATGGGGTTGATGTTCAGAGCCTTAGGTGGCCTTTTTATTTAATTTCCGACGGGGTGTAGAGCCTCATTTCGCCCTCTTGGTCGAGTGTGGCGTAGGTTGCTCCATCGAACCAGTGGCCCAAGAATATGGCCTCGCCACCAGCGGTGAGCTTGTAGCGCTCGGCACAATGGATGTGGCCAAACACAAAGTAATCCACTCTATCTGAGCTATTTATCTTTTCGGCCTCCACAACCAAAGGGTCATCTTTGCCCAAGAATGGCAGTGCGATAGACTTCGATTTGCGGCTATCATACGACCACCCTTGCCCAAAGCGGAGAGCAAAATCGGGGTGGATGAGGTGCGAAAATAGCCAGCGGGTAACTCGGCTACGGAAGGTGGCGTTCATCACCCTTGTCCAGCCGCCCAAATGGCGAGCGTAGATGTCGTCGCCGTGACAAATATAGACCTTTTTGCCCCCCAAATCGAGTGTTTCTGCCCCGAGATGTACCCTCAGGCCGCACTCTTTTTCGAGGTAGTCGCGCTGCCACATATCGTGGTTGCCCGCAAAAAGATGTATTTCCACCCCCTTGTCGGTAAGCTCCGAGAGCTTGCCCAGCAGACGTGTAAATCCCTTAGGCACAACACGTTTGTACTCAAACCAGAAGTCGAATACATCCCCCACAAGAAATATGGCCGTAGCGGGAGGGGCTATCCTATCGAGCCACTCCACAAGGGCGCGTTCTCTTGCTCGGCACTCTTCGGGAGTGCCGCTGCCGAGGTGCATATCCGAGGCGAAATAGTACATAGTTTGAGGTGGTTTAGAGTAGTTTTGGTCTTTAACTGAGGCCTTCCGGCGCTCTACTTAAATAATTTTTTCAGCTCTCCTGCGAGGTTGTCGCCATAGGCGTTGCGAGCCACGATGTTGCCCTCCTTGTCGAAGAGGAAATTTTGTGGAACAGACGCAATACCAAAGAGTTGCACAGCAACCGAGCCTGCGCCCTTGAAGTCGCAGACCGAAATCCAAGGCAGCTTTTGCCTCTGGACTATCTCCACCCAAGCGGGCTTGGATGTATCGACCGACACCTGATAAATCTCAAAACCTTTGTCGTGATACTTAGCATAGAGCTCTTTAAGCTCGGCGTTGCGGAAAGGTGCGTTCTCGTCGCCCACAGTCCAGAAGTCGAGCAACAGCACTTTGCCCTTCTGAACCTCGGTCAGACTCTGCTTTTTGCCATACATATCCGACATCTCAATCTCGGGGAAGTTGGCGGGTTCGGCTGCCAGCGCCTCTTCGATGAGGTTGTTGAACTCCACAGCGCGGTCATACTCGTCGATGGCGGCATTCAGACCCGCCAGATAGGGCGAGTTGGGGTAGTTTTTGGCCACCTCGTCGGCCACAAGACGGAAATATACAATGTCGTTTTTGCCACCAAAGAGCGACACATCGCCCGGAATCTGTTGGTTGAGCGCATAGATGGCTGCAAGCTGGCCCGAGTGGGTCACAATGAACTCTATCTGAGAGCGTTTGATGTCGAGATAGACCTTTTTGTACTCGTCGTTGATGGTCTTTTGGAGAGCCTTGGCAGAGGTCTTTTCGTAGATTGAGGCGAGCGAGTCGAGCTTGGCCACACCAAAGCGCATAATGTTTTTCACCTCACGCACCAACTCCGACTCCATTGAGCCACTAACGGTGTAGCCGTCGATGAGGCCGGGGACAGAGTTGATAACCACCTTCTCGCCTTTGGAGAGAATCAGCGGTATGGTGCGCTCGGCACAGCGGAGGTTGTAGAACGAACTCTCGCCGTCGGGGAGGTTCACACGCAGGCGGAACTGGCCGTTGCTGTTGGTTACGGCGAGGGTGTCGCCCTCAATGGAGCCATTGGCGCCAAGTCCTTCGAGCACAACGCTTTGGTTGGGGCAGGCTGCAAATTCGCCTTCAATTGTTACCTTCTCGCTGCCACAGCTACACAGCAGGCCGAGGGCAAGCATTATGGCAAAACTCTTTTTCATTCTTTCTCTTGGTGGTTGTTTGGTTTGTTTTTGTGTTGTTTCTTCTATGTCTGTGCCCAATGTGTGGGCTATCAAAGCAAAGGTAGTAAAGCTGGGCGAGAAGTGCAAGCCTCCTTACTTACTATAACCCATTCGGCGGCCATTTTTTTGATTTTTGCCACCATTTTTCTTGTAGGCCGATTTTTTTTGATAGCCTGAATGATTCAAACGATAGTCGCTTTTGATACGAGTGATAGCCTCTTCGTCCACCGAAATATCAAATTCGGCCATTCGGCGAATGTCCCTAATGATTACTCCATTGTCGGGGTGTTCTTGGTTGTATTCGTAGCTCTTGGTGCGCATATAACGTGCGAGGTTATAGACTACGGCATCGACGGTTTCGTGGGTGCGAATGTTTTGGAGCGAGCGTATAACATTCCTCACATTGCGACCATAGTGTTTCATTGCAATGCCACCTGCGGGATAGCTCATACGAGCCGGTGGGGGCATTATGGTTGTGGCCGAAGGCTTGGGGTAGGGCGAATCCACATCTAACTGAAAATCAGACATTATGAAGAGGTGGTCCCAGAGTTTTCGCTCGAAGTCGGGCGTCTCGCTCGAACTGTGTTGGATGTTGGCCATTATGGCCACGAGGGCCTTGGCGCGGAGGTTGCGCTCGTCGCGATTTTCTATTCGCATCAACTCCTCCACCATATCCTGTATGTGTCGTCCGTACTCGGGCAAATGGAGCTTTTGTCGCTCAATGTTGTAGTTGGTTTTCATCCGTATGTTTGTTGAAAAAAGGTCAAAAGTGAAATGTTTGAAATAGCCCAAAAAGTCGTTTATTCCTCTACGAGTGGTTGGTTTGAGTTGGCATAATGCCGAGAGCGGCCCTTTGCCGAGAACTTCTTTTTTTAGTATCTTGTGGCTTTTCTGTGACACAAAGATAACTCATTTTTTGAGATTTTATTATCTCCGACCCCAATTTGGTAACATATTTGCATAAGGAGTCGGTTTGTTATCGGGCCAAAACATACTATTTATATATAAAGACTTCAAACACAACTATGACTAAAATTCTGGTGGTTGATCCACAGAGGTGTGTCCGCAACTCCATAAAGGAGATTCTCGAACACGAGGGCTACGCTGTCGAATTGGCCGAAACCCTCCTGCAAGCCACCCCTTCCAACTCTTTGTGCGATTCGTCGCTGATGATTTGTGGCACTCCCGAAAAAATCTCTTGGGGCGAGGTGGATGTTCCCTGGATTGCCCTCTCCAATGCCAACAACACAGAGGATATATTGCACTATTTCCGCTCGGGAGCATCCGACTTTGTGGCCAAACCGGTTGAAGTGGGCTTGCTCTTGAACACTGTGCGTCAGGTACTTGCCCACAACGATGGTAGCCACATAGCGCCCAACAAGATTTCTCGGAAAAAATCGTGCCAAAGGTATCAAATCGTTGGCGACTCGCCCAAAACACTCCGACTCAAAGGACTCATCGGCAGGGTCGCGCCCACCGAGGCTCGTGTGTTGATTATGGGCGAAAATGGCACAGGCAAGGAGTTGGTGGCCCGCCAGATTCATCTCCAAAGTGGGCGTTCCGACGGCCCTTTTGTGGAGGTAAACTGCGCTGCCATACCCTCGGAGCTTATTGAGAGTGAGCTTTTTGGCCACGAGAAGGGCGCTTTTACATCGGCCATCAAACAGCGTAAGGGCAAGTTTGAGCAGGCCATTGGTGGCACACTCTTCTTGGACGAGATTGGCGATATGAGTATGGCTGCTCAGGCCAAGGTTCTGCGTGCGTTGCAGGAGCGCAAGATTACCCGCGTGGGTAGCGACAAAGATGTGGATGTCGATGTGAGGGTCATTGTAGCCACCAACAAAAACCTCGTTGCCGAGATTGCGCGTGGCAACTTCCGCGAAGACCTTTTCCATCGCCTGAGCGTCATTGTGCTCTATGTTCCGCCTCTCTCGGAGCGTCGCGACGACATCCCGCAACTGGTCAATTACTTCCTCGAAACCCTTTGTAGCGAGTATAATGTTCCTCGCAAGAGCATCGACGAGGCAGCTTTGGCCGAGCTGACCTCAATGGAGTGGAGGGGCAATGTGCGCGAGGTACACAATGTGGTCGAGCGACTTGTGGTGCTTGGCAGTCAGACCATCACGCGCGACGAGGTGTTGGCCAATGTATCTAATTTCTAATAAGCAAAAAAGGAGTGGCCTTTGAGGGACTATGCCTTTTGTTTTTAACTGATTGATTTTCAGTGTTAGTTTTTACAATATTGCGAAATCCTACATAGAAGACTACATGAAGGTCGTAATTAAGCCGACTAACTGCGAGTGCAAAGGTAAATTATACTTTTGAAAGTAAAGCACTGAAATCAAGCGTCTTTCGAAGATGCTTTGTGAATAAAGAATCAGGCGTATGCTAACGGCTACACAAAGCCCTACATACGCCTGTTTCTTAATTTCCTACAATGCAAACTTTATGCATTGTAATATTTCATTTGCCGTGAAGATATTCTCCTCATCACCTCGCTTTTCCTTTTTGATGTACTTAACATCATATTGGGCGAAGATGCTATCAAGCGAAGATTGCTTAAAATTTCGACTTGCCGTAACAAGGATATCACAACCCTCGTGTCTATTTATAGTTTTTTGTATATTTTTCAATACATCTCCAGCAGAACTTATGGCAATTCTCTTCTCTTTATAGAGTAGTTCCGTATCGAAATCGGTGTAAGTCTTCCCCGAACTTCTCGGTTTTTCAATCTCTGCGCCGAAATATAACAGCATATCATACACCAATCGAATGGAAGTAGTCTTACCGCTATTTGGATTGCCTTTAACTACAATTATTTTCATAGCCTATTTACAATTCATATTCATATATATCGTAACGATTCCAATTTATGTCTTGCTCATACACCTCTTTGCTCCCGCTTGGAACATATATAGATGGAGTACCCTGAAAAGAGTCCGTAAATGTTGGAGGTGTTGCTGAACGCAAGTATATGTCATATTTTACAGAGGAAGCACCATCTCCTTCAAGCTGTTCTCTAGTAAATGCACCATCCTCGATATTTTCCAAACTTGCCGGCAAGATTATTTCGGCAATGTTATTACATTCTGCAAATGTTCCGTATGGGATATTGGTTATATTGTCAGATAATTTAACCTTCATTAGAGCATCGCAACAACCGAAGACTCCACTCCCCATCTCATAGACACTGTTTGGCAGTGTGATACTCGTCAGATAATCACAGTTGTTGAAGACCTGTGCACCCAATCTCTGAACACCATATTCTATTACTACTTCTGATACCGCACTATCTGCAAATACATAACGCCCTATATCCCTTACGCTTGCAGGGATAATGATAGATGTTAGTTTTGTGCATCCAGCAAAAGCACCATCACCAATTGTTTTCACATTCGCTCCAAATTCTACTTTCTCCAAGTTTTTACAATGTCCAAAAGCGTCCACAGCGATTTCTGTAACAGCATCTGGAATTATAATTTCAGTTAATCCGCTATTGTAGAATGCCCACCCTGATATTTCTTTTAAGTTCTCTGGTAAATTTATTCGAGACAATTTCGTACAGCCATAAAAACATCTATTTTGAAATTCAACCAAAGAATTTGGTAGTGAAACATTTGTAAGAGAGGTACAATTATAAAAACATTCTCTGGCTAAATATCTAACTGTCGCAGGAATAGCTATGTTGTTTAATGCCTTACAGTCATAAAATGCCTCATAACCTAAAGAACTGATATTTTCAGGGAGAGTTATTTCTTTCAATTTTATACATGCCTTAAATGCGGAAGACGGTACTTCGGTTAATCCTGTGAAATATCTAAACTCGTTAAATGACTCTATATTAATATTGCCCTCAAACACACCACTTAAATCATTGGGATTAGTAACGGCTGCGACTTCAAGTACAGATAACAACCCATCTCCACTTGTATCCCATTTGTCAAGACAAATTTTCTCGACAACACTATCCTCAAATTCAATGATCTCACCCTTAATACCTTGTTGATAGATATCAATGGTACCAACAGACTCTCCATTGAAAATCAGTTGCAGGGTGGCACTGCGTGCCGTAATCTCACTATTTTCGGCTATGTTTAGCGTTATAACATCATAGCGTACCGCAGCTCGAGTCGTGATACTTTCGAGTGTAATCCAACTGTTTGCTGCATCGGGTATCTCTATTGTATAATCCAAGTTGCTATGTACACTCACATTGAACATCGCAGCCTCATAAGTCAAAGTAAACGAAGCGTTCTCCACGACGGCAAAACCCTCTACGAATGAGAGTGTTCTCATTATTGTTTTATTCGAATCGCTAACTAACACAATGATGGGACTATCGGTTAAAGGGTTAGGGGCTGTTACGGTAATATATCCCGTAGAAGCACTCTCCTTCGTTACAACAGCCTGCCAACCATTTTGAGTAATCGTTGCTATGTGTACATCTGAATCTGTACTGGAAATGGTGTAATCGATAGTGATGTTTTTACCGGGCATGCAAGCGATATCACTTGCTTCGCTAAACAATATATTGAGACTTAAATATTTGGGAAGAGTTATTTCCGTTCCATCAGCAAGCGTAAAATATACATTCTTTTCATCTTGGGTTACACTCCGGAAAAATGAGTCGCCGTCCTTGCCATCTGCACCATTAGCACCATCAACACCATTGATGCCGTTTGTTCCATTTTGACCATCTTTACCATTCTCGCCCGTCGCCTTGCCGAGTTGAGTCCACGATGCACCATTGTCGTATGAAATATACCAATAGTCATTCTCGATTTTAAGTTGAGGGGTAATGCCATCTTTGCCGTCGGTTCCATTTACTCCATCTTTTCCATCCTCTCCATCTTTTCCGTCAGTGCCATTTGCACCGTCTTTTCCATCCTTGCCATCGGCTCCATTTACTCCATCTTTTCCATTAGTGCCAGTTGCTCCGTCTTGACCATCTTTTCCGTCAGTGCCTTGTGCTTTGATTTTATTGCCGTTGGCATCGAGCAGCCACTCACCATTCAAAGTCCAATAGTAGATGCCGTCGGAATCTTGTTTCACTCCGATAATGGGTGTTGAGCCATCCTTTCCATCTACTCCGTCTTTACCGTCAGTTCCATTTTGACCATCCTTGCCATCTTCGCCGTGATAAATTGTAATCGGTTGCGATTTAGTGAATGTAATGGTGTAACCGATAGTTTCGCCATCCTTCGTTACGGGCGTAACGCTGGTAACATAGTCGTTGTTCTGCAAGGCATTCACAATAGTCTGCAATGATGAAATATTGGTATTCATCTGTTGGCAGAGCTCTTCGAGTTTGGAGATTCGGCTCTCGTGGTCGTCAAGTTTGTCCCAAATTGCCGAATCATCAAACGATTCGCTACATCCTGCGATAATCAGCGTTATCGCAACGAGCAAATAGGTAAATAGTTTTTTCATAGTAATATGATTTTGGTTTAACATTCTTTTCCAAATCAAATTACCATACGCTCCTCTATGGTGGGTTAATAAAATAAGAAAGTGTGGAGCAGTTCTCTGTTTATTCGAATAGAGGTTCTGGAATACCTTTGCTGAAATAAACTGACACAAGACCCCACACCCGTACTGTATGAGTTAGAATACGCATACTAATACAGATGATGAGTGCTGTCGTTCACCCTCAGCAATGAATTTTCCAGATTCCTATTCGGGGTAAAAGCGAAACACTTTCATCAAATATGTAATGCCGAGGACATAACTCCCACGACACCACAAAATTAGTAAAAATTTCGCAACAGACAACACTCTTTAGGGGTCTTGTTTGGGTATTATACAAATTTTCGCCTCTCGCAGTGGAGCAAGAGGCGAAAATAAAGAACTCTATTTGGTTGCATTTAATTTAGACTACATATAAGACTACACGCAATGGGCAAAATCAACACTTAAGCCATTTTGTACAAAAAAGTCGTTTCACAAGTCGGTAGTATAATTTGTTGTATATCAACAAAATCGGCGGTGGAATGAAATTCACCGCCGATGAGGGGCAACCCTAAAAAGGGTCACTCCTTTTGTTATGTTTGTTTGCAACTATTTGTCCGCCAGAAGGTATGCTGCCAATTTTGCCACCGCTCTGCCACGATGACTTATGGCGTTTTTCTCCTCGGGAGCAAGCTCAGCAAAGGTCTGTTCGTAGCCCTCGGGGCGGAACAGCGGGTCGTAGCCAAAACCTCCATCGCCCATCTCCGAGGTGGTAATCTCGCCCTCAACAATACCCTCAAAGCAACTCTCCTTGCCACCCTCAATGAGCGCCACAACGGTGCGGAAGCGGGCACTGCGTTGCTCTTTGCCCTCCATCTCACCGAGGAGTTTGGTGCGGTTGGCAGCGAAGTCGTGACCGTCGGTGGCGTAGCGTGCCGAGTGAACTCCGGGAGCACCACCCAAAGCATCTACCTCCAAGCCGGTGTCGTCGGCAAAGCAGTCGCAGCCGGTTTTCTCCCACACATAGCGGGCTTTGGCCAGAGCGTTGCCTTCGATGGTTGGCTCATTCTCGGGTATATCCTCGGTTATGCCGGCCTCTTTGAGCGTTGTAAGCTCTATGCTATCGCCCAAAATGGCCCTCACTTCGTCGAGCTTGTGGGCGTTGTTTGTTGCAAATATGATACGTTTCATTGGTGTCTATATGGTTGATTGTCTTTGTGTTGTGCGGTTGAGGTTGCCTTGTTGGGTGCTACACCTCTTTGGCGAGGGAGGCAATGCGTGCATCGGTGGCAATCTTGTCGAGGATGGTGCGCACAAGGGTGTCCATTCTGCCCCCTTCGGTGTAGTCGGCTGGCGAAATCATCGAGCAACGATTCTGCTCCAAGAGGAGCTTGGTTTTGTTGTAGCCGCTCTCGGAGTTGGGGTCATAGACGCCAATGGAGTGGCCGTGACGGTCGCTCACAAGTCTCATACAGGGGATGTCGGTAGTTCCGTCGCCAACATAAATCATATGCTCAAAGGGGATGGGGCGCTCGGCATCGGGAACGTAGGCATTGACAAGATGGGAGTCGCTCACACTATCTACACCCTTGTTTATCTTATACATAAACTGCGTTTTGTTGGTGTAGTTGATGGCCACAGCTGGCCAGTAGGCATCGCCATCCTCGTTGTAGAGAAACTCGCAAGCGTAGATTTTCTTAAATTCGTGAGCAATGGGTGTGCCCTCAATAATCTCCTTCAAACCCGAGGAGTTGATGTAGTGGAGAATCTCTATTCCGCGCTCAGCGCCATAGCGATTGATGCGCTCAAACCACTCTATTACACCGTCGTAGAGCTGGATGTTGCGACCCGTTTCGCGGAACACCTCACGCTTGATGGGGAGTCCGGTTTTGCCTGCGTGTTCGAGCATTTTGAACATATAGCTCAGGATTGGGTCGGCGTCGAAGTTTTCGGCCAGCACATTGCTCTCGTGCCAAAACTCTTCGTTGCTCTTGCCCACAGCTGCAATAAAACCATACTCCTGCATATTGCCGGGCGAGAGTGTGCCGTCGAAATCGTAGATGAGTGCTGCTTTGAGTGTTTTCTCCATAGTGATAGCGGTTTTTGTAGCCTCAAAGGTACGATATTTGTTCAAAATTTCATAAATTTGTGACCAAACAAAACAACAATTATGGATTTTTTTGAAATAGTTAATCGTCGTCGCTCGCTGCGTAAGTTCTCCGAGCGCAAGGTTGAGGCCCGCACCATCGAGCGTATTCTCGAAGCTGCCCTCACCGCCCCTTCGTCGCGCAATAGCCACAGCACAAGGTTTATGGTTATCGAGGATCGCGACCTGATTCGCCACATCTCCTATATGCGTGACTACGGCTCGTCGTTTATGGCCGAAGCACCTGTGGCTGTGATGGTTATGGGCGACAAACGAGCCACCGATTTGTGGATTGACAACTGCGCCATTTCGGCCACATTCGTACAACTGGCAGCCGAGGCCGAGGGTTTGGGTAGCTGCTGGGTACACGTCGAGGGGCGCGAGCATATGAAGGGCCACCCCGAGATGGGCGATGCCGAGAGCTATCTGCGCACCTTCTTGCCTATTCCCGAGGAGTGTGGTGTGGAGTGCATAATTGCAATGGGCTATTCGCCCTACACCGAGCCCAAACCTCGCCCCAAGCAGGATAATAGCGGTAAGGTGGTTTGGCTCAAATAGTTGCTTTTGGGGCTAAAATGTGGTGCAAAAACAGATTAGGGCGAGTGCTTTTGGCTGAGGCACGCGCCCTTTTTTGTGGCCCAAAGTGGCTTTGGGGCGAAAAAAATGAATTTTTTTGGTTGGAAAATTTGGTTTTCACAAATTATTACTATCTTTGCAATCCGAAAACGACAACAAACAATTCCCCAGTAGTCGTTTTTGGATAGTTCGGGGTGTAGCTCAGCCCGGTTAGAGTACACGTCTGGGGGGCGTGGTGTCGCTAGTTCGAATCTAGTCACCCCGACTAAATGTTAGAAGGTCTGCAAACAACGCAGACCTTCTTTTTTTGTCCCAAGAGAAGCAGGCAGACAATAATTATTATATTTGTATGTTATCTTTGTAGAAAGATTGTTGAAAATCAAGAGAAAATGACAAAAGTAGCAAAGAAAAAGAGTTCAAAAAGAGGTGCCAAAGGTGGCCCTCGCAACGATAGAGCTGCTGTGATTATGCAACTTTTCCGCTCATTCCCGTCGCGCAAGTTTGCTCTGAAAACTCTCGCAGCGCAGAGCGGAGGAGCCGACCGCGAAGGCCGCTACCAAACCAAAGCCATTGTCTATCAGATGGTTGAAGAGGGGGTGGTGGAGGCAACTTCGGCCTCTACATTCCGCCTTGCTGCACGCGCACTGCCAACCGTAGAGGGCTATGTGCAGATGTTGGCTTCGGGCAGTTTGTATGTTGCGGTTGAGGGTGCTGATAAGGATGTTTTCGTCGATAAACGCAACACCTCGCGTGCTCTGGATGGCGACAAGGTGAAGGTGGCCATTGTGCGCCGCCGAGCATCGGGCGACCCTGAGGGTCAGATAGTTGAGGTGGTCGAAAGGGCCGACCGAAACTATGTGGGTGTGGTTGAGAAAACTCGCTCCCACGCCTTTGTGAGGGTGGTTTCCAAGAATATGCCTGTCGATATTTTCATCGACAAGGGGGTCGATAAACTCATCGATGGCGACAAGGTTGTGGCTCGCATCATCTCGTGGGAGGCCGAGAGCAAGTGCCCCACAGGCAGGGTGGTTGAAGTGCTTGGTAAAGAGGGAGATAACACTGCCGAGATGCACGCTATTTTGGCCGAATTTGGACTCCCCTACAACTTCCCTCGTGAGGTTGAGGAGGAGGCCGAGCGCATCCCCGACCGCATCTCCGAGAAGGATTACGCCTCTCGTAGAGATTTCCGCGATGTGACCACTTTCACAATCGACCCTGCCGATGCCAAAGACTTCGACGACGCTCTCTCGTTCTGCACGCTCGAAAACGGAAACGTGGAGGTGGGTGTGCATATTGCCGACGTAACTCACTATGTGCGAGAGGGTTCGCTTGTGGAACAGGAGGCCCGCGAGAGGGCCACGAGCGTCTATCTGGTCGATAGAACCATCCCGATGTTGCCCGAGCGCCTTTCCAACCTGCTCTGTTCGTTGCGTCCCAACGAGGAGAAATTGTGCTTTTCTGCTGTGTTTGAGCTTGATAGCGATGCCCGAGTGGTGCGCGAGTGGTTTGGTCGCACAGTGATTCTCTCCAACCGTCGCTTTACCTACGAGGAGGCGCAGCGCATAATTGAGGGCGAAGAGGGCGATTTCAAGCAGGAGATATTGATACTCAATGGGTTGGCACAGAAGTTGCGCCAGCGACGCTTTGCCGAGGGTGCTATCGGTTTCGAGCGCGAGGAGGCCAAGTTCGCTCTCGACGAGAACGGCAAACCTCAGGGGGTCTATTTCAAGGTGCAGAAGGAGGCAAACCAACTCATAGAGGAGTTTATGTTGCTCGCAAACCGTTCTGTGTCAGCGTTTATCGGCAACAAGAAAGGTAAAAATGGCAAGGCAAAAACATTTGTCTATCGCGTTCACGACAAGCCCGATGGCGAAAAGTTGGCCCGTTTTGCTAACTTCATCCTCAAATTTGGCTACTATTTCGACGCTCGCAAGGGCCGTGAGGTGGCAAATCAGATGAACGCCCTGATGGGGCAAATCAAGGGTAAGAGCGAGGAGAATGTGGTGTCGATTTTGGCGGTGAGAACGATGCAGAAAGCCTACTACTCAACCGAAAACATTGGCCACTATGGATTGGCTTTCCCCTACTATTCCCACTTTACTTCGCCCATCCGTCGCTACCCCGATATGATGCTTCATCGCCTTTTGGCCCACTACTTAGATGGTGGCCATTCGGTTGATAGTGAGGTGGTTGAGGAGTTGTGCGAACATTCCAGCGATATGGAGGCGAGGGCGGCCGAAGCGGAACGTGCCTCGGTGAAATATAAGATGGTTGAGTTTATGAAGGAGCGCGTAGGCGAGGAGTTTGAGGGCTCAATTAGTGGCGTTACCGAGTGGGGACTCTATGTTGAGTTGGAGGAGACCCACATTGAGGGTATGGTGGCTATGCGTGACCTCTCCGACGAGTTCTACGCCTTCGACGAGGAGGAGTATGCCGCAGTTGGTACTCGCTCGGGCCGCAAGTTTGTGCTTGGCGACAGGGTGAGAATCCGAGTTAAGTCGGCCGATTTGAGGCTCAAACAGCTCGACTTCGAGATGGTCGGCTCTTACGACAGCAAGGGTGCGTGGTGGCCTCTGCAAGTGAGGCTCGATAGTGAGCCCGAAAATGGCAGTCGCAGGGCTATGCGTCAGCTGCGAAAACGTCATTAAATTAGGCCGATTTTTAGGTAAAAGCAAAAGGCGAGAATTTTCTCGCCTTTTGTTGTTCTAAACGTACCCTGTTTTTGCCAAAAACGTACCCTGTTTTACTCCGAAAGATAGGGGATGTAGTAGGGTTTGTTGTTGGACTTGTATTTCTCGGTGCGAGGAATAAAATCCTCACTTATCCCATTGCTCCTAAGCTGTGAGTTTAGCGCCGAGAGCTTGTTGTTGAGGATGTGGCTCAGGCGTGGCGAACGCAGTTGCTCCTTCATTTTCTTGGTCTTAATCTCTGAGCCAGAGGTGGTTTTGTATGTGCTTATAAATTCGGTTTTCAACTCTCCGGCCAAATCTGAGAGGGGAAATCCTTGTGGGTGGAGCGTAAACATCTTGTAGAGCGCAGCACTCCAAGGGGGCAAAATAATCTGCTTACACTCGATTGTTACCACTCCTCCGCGACCGAAAACTATTGCTTCGGGTACGTAGTCGATGTCGCGAGAAAAAACAAGCTCATTTTCGCCCTCCAAACGTACCCTGAAACGTACCTCGTTTTCCAACTCTTTGCTCGCACAAGCAAGCCTATATGCTACGGGCTTGTGGCCACACAAAAAACCTCCATAAACCTCCTTGTCGAAGGCGTGTTTACGGCGGCAGGTAATACCACACTTTGGCCTTTCGGGGCAGGCATTGCAGGGATTCTCCTTCTCCCACTCCTCGCTTAGACACTCGTTGGCCCAAAGACCCTCTTTGAGCCATTGGCCCGCATTGCGGATAGCGCCAATCAACTCTTCGTTTATGATGTAGAACGATTTGAGGTAGCCTTCGGTGTCAAATTCGCCATAGCGACGAATAAGCTCACTGGTGGTGGGAGAGAGTGTTGCTATGTAGTGACTTTGGGTCATAATATGCTGGTTTATAGGTCTTTGTCGATGTTGGCATCTTTGAGGCCACGCGAAATCTGTCGGCGCATAATCACCAGATACTGAGCCTTGGGCCACTGAAAGGTGACAATGTAGAAGAGGCCGATGAGGATGGTGGCACACCACTTAAACATCTCTGCGCCAACTCTTTTGCGGAAGGCCTTGGGGCTGATGCCGAGTGTGCGGATGCGCTCGCTCTGGCCAATGCGGTAGCAAACAGCCTTGAAGTAGGGTTTGGTGAGCCTTTCGGGGCTTATGACGTGCTTAATTTCAGCACCGGGGAGGTAGTAGATGTCCTCGCCCGAGGCGTAGTAGCGCATATAGAGTTCTTTCTCTTCGCCACCAAGCAGTCGGCTACCACGTCGGCCGAGGTTGGTGTTGAATTTGCCGTAATAGTCTATGGCTGTGCGCCTTAGACACATATTACCTCCACCAAAATACTTGCCCTCGGGGAAGGGTTTAATCTCCTTACCCAAGTCGAGAGCACCCGCAATGGGACGAGCCGTTATGCGCGATAACCAGCGTGGGGGTTTGCTGGGATAGTGGGGCACAATGCGTCCGCCCGCAGCTACAATATAGGGGTGGGTGTCGAGAAACTCAAAGTACTCACGCAGGAAGTTGGGGCAGGCAATCTCGTCGTCGTCGATGATGGCAAGGTAGTCGCCCTTAGCCTCGTCGATGCCCTTGTTGCGTGCGAAGGAGAGGCCCTGTTGGGGCTCATCCACCAGCCTTATGCTAATCTCGGGGTGGGCTTTGGCAAAAGTCTCAACCACCTCGGCGGTGTTGTCCGAGGAGTTGTTGTTTACAACAATCACTTCCCACAAATCCTTGTCGAGGGTCTGTTGGGTGAGCGATTCGAGTGCCGTTGGGAGCTTCTTAGCTCCGTTATACGTGGCGATAATCAGCGAGATAGCTACCATATATTACTCTGTTTTTGCGGGTTAAACTTTTGGGATTGGGGGTTGTGGGGCGAACTCTTTGTGTCAAATTTGCCCCACCAATTAGGCCAATCTGTCGGACTATTCAACAAACATCCCCTCGATGTCCTCCCAAGTGCAGTCGTTGTTCTCGGCAGGGTCGATGCCAAGTATGTGGGCAATGATGAGGTGGTCGTTGAGATTCTGGAACGTCACGTCGTGAACATACCCCTTCTTGAAGGCTGGGCCACAAGCGAAGAATGCCATCTGCATATCGGGGTGCTCGGGGTCGAAGCCGTGCGAGGAGGCTTTGGCACGTGGGCGACCCCAGTCGGCCTTCTCGTTATAGACCACCTTCCAACCAGTCTCGGGCAGTAGCACGATGGGCTGGATGCGGTCGGTGTAGGTGCCGTAGTGGAACTCAGCGGGCAACTCCTCGCGCAACCACACACGATAGTGGCCCTCCTCTTCGTGGGCTTTGAGGGTGGCAAATACGGCCTCCACATCCTCGGGGTTGGGTTCGAGGGTGAGGGGGTTGGAGTTGTAGAAGTATTTGGCCTTGCCGGGGATGAGGGGGTAGATGTTGTAGTACCTATCGGGGTGGAGCTCGGTCATACCGTGGTCGGCGGTGAAGATGAAGTTGAGTTTGTCATAGACGGGCGACTTGCGCACCTCGCGCATAAAGTAGGCCAGCACTGCGTCGATATCCTCAACGACAGCGCGAGTCTCCTCTGAGGTGGGGCTGTAACGGTGCTCAACTGCATCGGGCTCGTCGAAATACCACATCGTCAGGTTGGGAATCTCCTCCACATTGGGGTTGCACAGGGCGGCCAGAACATAGTCGGCCAGCTCTTTGCGCGAGCGATTCTCGTCGTAGATGAGGTGTTTGGTGGGGAAACCGCCCTCGTAGGGGGCTTCCACGCCCACCCAAGTATAGACGTGGGCTATCTGACCCTGACGCTCGGCGGTGTTCCAGATAGGCTCACCCTTGTAGAAATCGGGATTTATGCGAGCCTCGTCGTTGCCGATGGAGTAGGAGAGCTGCATACTCTTGTCGTAGAAACTATTGTTTACGATGCCGTGATGGTCGGGGTGCAGACCTGTGGCCATAGAGTAGTGGTTGGGGAAGGTGTTGCTTGGGAAGCAGGGTTTCACCTTCGAATAGACGCCAACGCTGGCTATGGAGTCGAGTGTTGGGGTGTCGTAGAGGGTTGAGAGGTCGTGGCGGTAGGCATCCATAGAGAGGATAACGACGTAGCTATCTTCTTGTTTCGACGAGGTGTTGTTGCCTCCGCAGCTGGCAAAAATTAACGCCAGTAGGGTGGCAAGAAAGAGATAATTTCTTTTCATATGGTTGTTTATGGTTAAATTGTTGTCGTTTGTGTTCTACAAAAGTACAAAAATAATTGTATATTTGTGGTTGATATAGAAAGCAAACTTTTCCAAAATCGCATTTATGACACTAATTAAATCAATTTCCGGCATTCGAGGAACTATTGGTGGAGGCGTTGGCGACAACCTCACTCCGCTTGATATTGTGAAATTTGTTACCGCCTATGTTCGTTTTCTGAGCGAGGAGCACCCCGAGGAGCAACTGAAAGTTGTTGTGGGTAGGGATGCTCGTCTGTCGGGCGAGATGGTTGAGGATATTGTCATAGGCACACTGCTTGGTTGCGGTGTGGATGTGGTGTCGGTGGGCCTTTGCACCACCCCTGGCACTGAGTTGGCCGTAACTTCGCGTGGCGCAAGTGGTGGTATCATCATCACCGCTTCCCACAACCCCAAACAGTGGAATGCACTGAAATTGCTCACCTCGGCCGGCGAGTTTCTCACCGATGCAGAGGGCAAAAAGGTGTTGGCCTATGCCGAGCAGAGCGATTGGAGCTATCCCGAGATTGACCATATTGGCCACGTTGTTGAGCGCGGCTCGTTTGATAGGGAGCATATTGAGTCGGTGTTGGCGTTGGCCGATGTTGATGTTGAGGCCATCAAGGCTCGCCACTTCAAGGTGGTTGTCGATGCTGTCAATTCGGTTGGTGGCGTGGTCATTCCCGCACTGCTCGAAGAGCTTGGTGTTGAGGTTGTTAAGATTAACTGCGAGCCTACGGGCAACTTTGCCCACAACCCCGAGCCTCTGCCCGAGAACCTGACCGAGATTTGCAGTGTTGTGGCTCGTGAGAAGGCCGACTTGGGTATTGTTGTAGATCCCGACGTCGATAGGCTTGCGCTGGTGTGCGAGGATGGCGAGATGTTTGGCGAGGAATATACGCTTGTGGCTTGTGCCGACTACATCCTCTCGCGTCGTGGCGGAGGCAATACGGTGTCGAACCTCTCCTCCACCCGTGCTTTGCGCGAGGTTACTGAGCGCTATGGCGGCAGCTATTCGGCTTCGGCTGTGGGCGAGGTGAATGTTGTGGCCAAGATGAAGGAGACGGGCGCAGTTATTGGTGGCGAGGGCAACGGAGGTGTTATCTTCCCCGAGTTGCACTATGGTCGCGATGCACTTGTGGGTGTGGCTTTGTTCCTTTCGCTGTTGGCTCATAAGGGATGCAGGGTGAGCGAGTTGAAGGCCACCTATCCCCAGTTCCACATCTCGAAGAATAAGATTCAGCTCACTCCCGATATTGATGTCGATAGGGTGCTGGCCATTATGCTCAACCGCTATACCGACTACAACGTCACCGACATCGACGGCGTGAAGATTGACTTCCCCACCGAGTGGGTACACCTGCGCAAGAGCAACACCGAGCCCATTATCCGCATCTACTCCGAGAGCCGCGACGAGGACTCGGCCGAGCGCTTGGCCCGAGGCATCATCAACGAGATTAAGGAGATTGTCAATGCTCGCTCGTAGGGTGGTGTTGCGAAACCGAGAGTGGGGCTGTGGCCCGAAGAGAATAGAAAACCCAAACAAGTAGAATAGATAAGATTATGGATTTTAGCAAACTTCACAAAGCGCACCCGTGGCACGGTATCGACCCCGGTACGCCCGACGAGATTAGGGCCTTCATAGAGATTGTGCCCACCGATACTGTTAAGTATGAGGTAGATAAGGCGAGTGGCTACTTGTCGTTGGATCGTCCTCAGAAGTTTTCGAACATTGTTCCTTCGCTCTATGGATTCATACCTCGCACCTATTGTGCCGAGCGTATGGCCGAGCTGAGCAATAAGGCGCTTGCGAGGTTTGATGTTGAGGGCGATGGCGACCCTCTGGATGTGTGCGTGCTGACGGAGAAGGATGTCACCCACGGCGACATATTGGTTAGGGCACGTCCTATTGGCGGTTTGCGCCTTTTGGACCACAATCAGGCCGACGACAAGATTATTGCGGTGTTGAAGAACGACGCTATCTATGGCGATATGACCGACATCGAGCAGCTTCCCACGCGCATTGTACGCCGCCTGATACACTATTTCACCACCTATAAGGACATTCCGGGCGAGAACACTCAGAGGATGAGGTTTGTGAGCATCTATGGAGCCGATGTGGCCCACGATGTCATCCGCCGCTCAATGGAGGACTACGAGCATCTTATAGCCTCTCAGTCGGAGGAGTAGTTTGTTGCTGAGAGATAGGTAAAGCGAGGGTGGAGCAGTGTTGTTGCTCCACCCTCGCTCTGTTTTGGGATTGTGTTGTAGCAATGTTGATTACTACTGCTTAGGAACATTAAAGTCTGCCTCTACCGTAAACGCATACTCCTCACCCTCTACGGTTGTCATTGTAATGGTGAAGTTGTGTTGGGTTGCAAGAGTAGGTGTGTTTGGGAATATGAAGGTAAAGAAATCACTATCTTGCAATAAGGTTAGTTCTGCAACTACCAATTCGCGCAGAGGCTTTTTGGTTGGTGCACCATAGACAAACCAATCATCGTTGTAGCCACTTTGTATATATGGCAACCACGAGGCCAAGCGCCAATACACAATGTCAGAAAGACTACTACCAGCGGGGTGGTTTTCATCAAAATCGGCATCACTAACAATCTCTATTGACTTAAAAGTGTTTGCAATAGCGCTGTCAACTCCGGGAGTAGTTCTTCTGTTGTAAGACGTGTCTCCGTATTGCTGACTTAGACGTTTGTGGTTCTCTACAAGCTCTTGTGTTGAGCCGTCAATGTCTGCTACAAGTTCCTTATTGATACCAACCCTTAGTTGGAGTTCTTCGTAGCACAAAACTAACTCCGAATAATCTACATTATCGGTAATTTGCCAATACTGATCAATGAAAGACTCTTTATATGGCGCCATTGAATTTAGGTCGTCCATAATTTGCTGACAACCAACATTAAATGTTCCCAGTGTTGCAAGGGCAATATACTTTATAATTCTTTTCATCTTTTGCTTTTTTTATGAATACACAAAACATCTTAGTTTGGCCACTCGTATGTAACCATTCTCATCCAGAAATCGTAATAGGATTCGTCTGAGCAACCTTGTCCATTGTCATAGGAGTATGCATTGCTAACATCGAATGCGCCTGAAACAAACCATCCGTTACCATAACCGCCCCATCCCCAGTTACAATGTACGTATTTGCTGGTGGATGAGTAGGTACGCGAAACCTCTTCGTCGTCTTGTTCGCCAACGCGATACCAATCAATCTCTTTATATCCATCAATCACCCAAGCGTGACCATTAACTAAACCAGAGATAGCACCCATAAACACAGGTCGTCCTGTGCAGATACACTCCTTAACTTTTGTAGAGTTGTAGTCTGTGTGTTTAACAACACCATAATAACCGAGACTTGATAGGTAGTTTGCCGCCTTCTGGGGTGTTGTAAAGCTACATAAGTCCCAAAAACCATACCACATATCACATCCATCGCCAATTTTGCGCATAATTTCAGCAAATTGCAACTGGCCGAGCACTCTTTCTTCTCCATTGTCATAGTTGTCGCCAAGCTCAACAATCCTTTTTATTTTTTGCCAAGAAAGAGGATTTGTTGTTGTGTCAAGCAATGTTGCGGTAGTTGGAAATTCATGGTAAGCAATAATTTGTGCTACAGCCGTTGCCACACATCCAGTGTATGTTGAGTTGGCATAAAGATATGGACCGTCATAGTCGTAATCTTCTACAAATGAATGTGTTATACCTAATGTGCGGCGATAGTATCGTTTGGGACAATAGTGGTTATATGGAAAAGGATCTTGATCCCATTCGGTTGTTAAGAGAGCGGGATAATTAAGAGATGTAACTCCTTCTGTGTGGTAGTCAATTGGATTAAGCGGAGGTAGAATTGGATCACCAAATTCATCGGTGTTATCGCGTAGGCTATCCGTCCACGTATTGTTGTTTGTGGAGTAGTTTGTTATAAGACCCGAAATAAACTCATCTTCTCCTAATGCACCCAGCATATAATCGTTATCTTCTATAACTAATAAATCTTCTCTGGTTAGCTCATTCTCTATATCTTCACGAGGCTTAGGTTCAAATTCAAGATTGCCATTCGTGCTCATAGCAATAACAGGATCTGCCATTCGGTCATCAGCAGCCAAAACTGCAAAACCATTATTGTCCTCAAAATTAACGACATATAATGCTTCTGTGTCTTCTGTGTTTGTGTTGCGTGTATGACCTTTAAGATCAGATAATTTCACTTTGAGAACATGCCATTTCCCTCTCTCGCGTCCTCTGGTTTGATCAAATCCCACCTCATCCATAAAGGCATACATATTGTCAATAGCTTCTGACAATTCGATGTGGTGAGGATTTGCGTTAACTTCAATTTGAGTTGTTGGCTGCTGAATGAGACTTGTTTCAACATCCAATTCATTGACACACGAAATTAGACCCACAAGGGGTAATAGCGCTACCGTCTTGTAAATTAGTGTTTTTTTCATATTGGTTTTAATTAGTTAGTGTAGTATGCTTGTCCGAGTGAGTGACGTAGCGCGGACCGAGCTACGCGGCGTGGGCGTAGCAACAGTGAGGCTACTACGCCACGCCGAAGATGTGTTCTATCTCCATAGGCTCAAAAATTGTGCTATTTCACCCTACCTCCGGGCGGTATGGCCCAGAGGTAAGGGGTGATTTACTAACTCCTACCCATATATCAGCGTTGGCGGTGCGAGTTGTGGCGAGCATAACTCCCAAAACATCCGCTTCCGCGCGAGCCTCACGCTATATTATATATATAAATATAGGTATGGCTACGGTATCCAAAATTGGCAACTCATCTCATAGGCGGTAGAGCAGACCCTAAGAGTGTAGTAGCCACTTTGGTCGGGAGCTTCCAACTCCAACAACCATTCCGAGGAGCTGTCAAAACTTGTGGCCATCACCACAGCTCCACTCTCGGAGGTGAGCACAATCGTTGCCACACCAATATCCTCGTGGAAGACAACGTTGATTACTCCCATCTCCTCATCCAGCTCGGCATCTACAATCGCCCCAAGCGATAGGGGTGTTCCATCGGGAGGAGGAGGCAATATACCGCCACCGCCGGCATCGCCTCGGCCACCGCCACCTTGATCGTTCTGGGCATACATAGCGCCACAAGCCAAAATTGCAACCATCAATAAAAGAGCTCTTTTCATAGTTAGTTTGCTTTACAAAGTTAATAATGTGATATTTTTAAAACAAATAATTTGGCGTTAACTTGCAACTCATCGCGGGTTTGTAACTGCCTGATAATCAGATACCAATTTCAAATATTCTTTACCATGAGACTCATCGTTGGGTTAAGTTGTTGATTATCAGTGGTTTTCGTTTTGCCCCTGCGGGGGTGTCTGTGCGGAGGTGTTGGTTTTGGCGCAACTCTCTGTGTAACAGCCAATTGCTTCTTTGAGAGCCGTTTTTGTCGATAATCCGCCCGATATGCCGATAACCCTGCGTATGTTTGTTATTCGGTTGTGCACCGAATGTAAATTGGTGTAGTTCAGGATTAACGAAATGGCACTTGGAGTGTAGTCTTCAACGGTGAGCGCACATATCCAAAGGTCGGTTTTGGTAAGCTCGGGATAGCGCTCGCCAAGCTCATCGAAGAAGTTGTTGTACTTGGTATTTACCCCCTCGTAAACATACCTCACAAAGTGGTTGTCCTGCGTAATGTAGGAACGAAGCAGCTCCATTGCCTTTTCGGGGCGATTTCGGATGCTATCCAGAGCAATCACAAGCTCGTTGAGCGATTCGTAGTTTGTTTTGGAGCTGTCGAACAAGTTGCCGAGCGACTCACGCAGTCGCTCATTCTCCCTGCTGCTCAGCACTAATTTTTTGCGACGGCCTCGCGCAAGCCCTATTGCTACCACACTGCCCACAACAGTAACCAACAAACAGATTGTTAGAATCTTAGAGGTGTTTTTTATTCGGGAGAGCCTATTGTTTATCTTTATGAACTCTTGGGTGTAGTGGTTGAAGAAATTACTTATAAGACTATGTTCATTGTCTTGTTTGTAGCGATTTATTGATGACGTGTCCCAAGCTTTGCTCAGGAGGTCGTAGGCCTCCTTGTAGTTGCCTTCCATATAGTTAAGTCGCGACATATAGCTATCTTGGTGGATGACGTGAGCTGTGTCGTTCCAAATTGGTTCCGACTCCAATCTTGTTGTAAGCATTCTTCGGGCTTTGACTGTCTCGCCAGCCAGTGTGCAGATGCGAAAATAGAAGCGACAAGCGTCGTAGTTTGCATTCTCCCAACCCCACTCATCCAACACCTTCTCCATCTCTGCCACAGCCTCTTTGTAGCCACCGGTGTGCAGTGCCCAGTTGAAGTGGTAGTATATCCTAAAATCCCACGCTTTTTCCATCTCGCCTACCGAGGTGTAGTAATCATTAGCCTTTTTGGCCATCTCGGCAGCCTCTTTATATCTCCAAGTTACGGCGCAGAGCGAAGCATACTCCCCGTAGGCCAATGCGGCATTGGTCTTGTGGTCGATAGCCTCAAAACTCTCAATGGATTGGCGCAGATACTTTTCAGAAAGAGCAAAGTTCCAATTGTACCTAAATATGAATCCCAAAAAGTACGACACTTGCCCTGTCAGATAGAGATCTTCTTTCGGGACAAGAGCCGAACATATTAGAAATTCGTTGTAGGCCTCTTCGCCCCTCTGCTGATTCAGCAGGATGTTGCCATAATAGAAGTGTGCGTGCGCACGCTCGCGATCTTGGCCCGCATTTTTGTAGAACTTCATTGCGGGGGCAATGATGCTGTCGGAGGCGATGGGCTCGCCACTCTTGAAGAGTAGGCAGGAGTGGAGCAGGCTGTGGCGGGCTCTGGTTTCGGGAAGCATAAGGCGGGGCGAGTAGGCTCTAATCTCTTCGAGCCCCTCGGCGTTGGCCACATTGACCTTTTCGGCAATCTTGCCGAGTCGTTTGCACACTAAATAGTTTTGGACGCCAAGCGTAATTGTTGTCACAGCCAGTGTGCCAACAAGCGCAAACAAGGTGTTGATAAACCAACGACGCAAATAGAATGGTAAATTGTAGTCTCTCATATTTGCAAAGATACGATAATTGCAAGTGAAAAACTACGTTTTTGGCCACAAATGCCCACTCATCGTGGGTTTGTAACTGCTTGATAATCAGATACCATTTTCAACTATTCTTTCCCACCACACTCATCGAGGGGTTAAGTTGTTGATTATCAGTCTATTGCATTTTGGGCCGACAAGGGGGGTGTGAAGGCCCGAAAACGGTGGTGCAAAAATTAGAATTTTTTATGTCGGGCCAAAGAGCAAAAAAAGTGGATTGAAGAGGGTCTTGGCAACCCCCAAAATAGGGCCTAACGAGTTGATTGTGTGCATAGTAGCCTCTTAGCCCCAAAATGCAAAAAAGTGGATTGACCCGACCTCCAAACGTACCTTGTTTTTTGCCAAACACCCCATTTTTGCCCCCTCCACCCAGAAACTTGGGTATTAAAAAAGATACCCACTTTTTTGAATGCAAAATTCAAAATTATTTTGAATTAGGTCTTTCGACGTTGGACGTTTGACGTTAGACTGCGCCTTAATGGCGCAAAACTAACCTCTCCGTCGCTTCGCGCCACCTCCCCTAACTTAGGGGAGGAGTGGTCGTGGGGCGAGTGTTCGGTCGGAAGAACCACCCAAACAAAACAGGACTTGTCCTCCCCTCACAGAAGACAGATTGCTGTCCGTCTTGCCACGACTGCCGTAGGCAGGCGGTTGGCATCTACCGCTCTAAATAGTTAGCAGTCAGCAATCAGCAATCAGCAGTCAGCTCTGCGCCTTCGGCGCGACAGACCTCTCCCCTGCTTCGCAGACCCTCCCCTAACTTAGGGGAGGGAAGTGTCAAATTGAAAATTGAAAATTGAGAATTGAAAATTATAGTGCGCCAGAGGCGCAGGACTAACCTCTCCTGCCCTTTGGGCATCCTCCCCTGACATAGGGGAGGAGTGGTCGTGGGGCGAAAGACGCCCTTGTAACCCTTGCGACCCTTGCGATTCTTGCGACCCTTGCGACCCTTGTAACCCCTGCTACCCCTGTAAATAAACTCGGGTATCTTTTTTAATACCCGAGTTTTATTAAGCCTTAGGTCGTTAGACGTTTGACATTAGACGTTAGACCCGCAAAAATACTTGGGTATTAAAAAAGATACCCAAGTATTTTTGTGGATTTAGGTCATTAGTCACAAACACAAGAGGGGGCAATTTGTTAGAATTGCCCCCTCTTGTGTTTATATTGCGCCCCCTTACTCGTAGAGCGACATTATGCGCTGGTAGTCCTCGTTGGTGAAGGTGTAGGTGTATGTTCTGACTAATTCATCGTCAGAAACCACCAAATTCCAATTATCCCCTATTCGTATATCGTGCTCAGTTATTTCGCCCTCAAAAGTATGGATAATGCCATTACGAAATACGAATGATAGTTGTATTGAGCCGTCTTCAAATTCCGTCGCAGGATTATCCAATTTATTTAGAAATGATGTCTCTGTCAAATCCTGTTTTGATTGGGGGTAAATTTTTACGGTTTCGGTAAATGATCTTGGGCCAAGGCCAACCAATATGGAGGTAAATAGCTCGTCGGACTGGTTATCAATACACCAAGAGCCACGAAGCTCAGGCCCACCAGTCACTTCGCACGAGTATGCAATGCTTGCTACCGCACAAATTGCCAAAATAGATTTAAGTATTTTCATAATTATTAAAGTATTTGATAGTTGTTATTAGTTTATTTATTAGCAATGTAGCAATCAATCATTACTCGTAGAGCGACATTATGCGCTGATAATCTTCATTGGTGAACGTGTAGGTGTATGTATTATAGACACTACCTTCATTTTCGTTCTTTGCGCCTTCTGTACTGCGAGTCCAACTGCCCTCACTCCTGAAATCATTTTCAATAATATCGCCTTGAAATGTGTGGCGAACACCATTTTCAAAGCAAAAAGAATAGGTAATAGCTCTACTCGAAACAACAGGATTCGCTCCTTCGGTGTTGCTACTCTCGGCTATCCATTCGCTCAAAGCGTTTGTCTCAACAATGTGGCTATTGGGTACATTTTTCAAATCCAAAATTGATTGTTCGGAGGCTTCTGCTACAACCTCAAAAGAGTGCGAGGATTTGTTGTCAATTAAATTGCGGCTGTAATGGAAATAATCTACATCTTTTTTGCAACTACCACAAACAATACAAATGGATGCAATTGCCAAAATAATAAGCGTTTTTTTCATAATAGTAATTTTTTGGAATTTGACGTGTTTGGTTGTTACAAAATTAACAACAAGGATGAATTAAAACAAATAATTTGGCGTTAATTTGCAACTCATCGCGGGTTTGTAACTGCCTGATAATCAGATACCAATTTCAAATATTCTTTACCATGAGACTCATCGAGGGGTTAAGTTGTTGATTATCAGTCTATTGCATTTTGGGCCGACAAGGGGGTCAGATTTGCTCCCTTTTTGTCCAAATTTTTGAAAAAAAATACGACCCCGATTTTGGGGTCGTTTTTTTAGAATTTGCACTCCACAGAAATGGCGTAACTCCTTGATGGCATTGGTTTTGAGAGCACCGACTGATAGACCTCGCCAAAGAGGTTTAGCACCTCCAAACGTACCCTGAAACGTACCCTGTTTTTTATTTTCACCTCTCTACTCAGTGCAACATCGCTGAGTTGGTAGGCAGGCACCACCGAGCTGCCAAACGACGAGCCCGAATAGGTGGTATTTCGCTCGCTATAATAGCGCCATTTGTAGTCGAAATCCCACTCGCGCCACCCAACTCTCACCCCCGCCGAGGCCGAGTAGAGCGGTATGTAGGGAAGCTGCTCGCCAAAGTGTGCCCCACCTATCGAGTTATCCACCGACGAGGTGTAGGCAAATATGGCATTTAGGCCAATCGTACACTCGCGCCCGGCCCTCCATTTGGCATTGGCCCTCGCCTCCACACCGCTACTCCTAACGGCGCTGAGATTTTCGGGCGACCAAAAGCCCTTCACGGTGGGTGTCCACAATATCCAGTTGGTAATGTCGGAGCGGTAGATGGCCAACTTGCCACCAATCTCCCACTGTGGGCGTTTCAGTCGGCCCTCAATGCCGAGGTCGTAGGTTGTGCCCACCTCGGGTTTGAGGTTGGGGTTGCCGCCCGGAACAAAGTAGAGGTCGTTGAGTGTGGGGTGGTGGTAATTTCTTGCCACAGAGCCACTTACTATAATTCCGTAGCGTTCACTCAGGGTTATGTCCATAAAAAGCGCAGGGATGATGGGCGACCAACCGCCGTCGCGCCACTCCTCGCGCAAGTTGCCGGCCAAGCCCAACCACTCTGCCGGTTTCCATCGTGCCGACACAAACGATGTCAGCTCCCTGCGTGTGGCCTCGTAGCCCACAGGAACAAGGGGCGCAACATCCCTACTCTCAACATCATACGCACTTGCTTTCAGGTTTGCCGCAAGCATCAGAGTGTTGCCAATGCTCCACTCCGCCTTGCTCGTTGCAAAGAGATGTTGGGTGGTGCTCTGCGAATTGACCCCGCGTTGCACCTCGCCTCCGCCTTTGGAGAATTGGTAGATGTAGTGGATGTTGTTGAGGTTATAGCCGGCAGCGCTGTGGAGTCTTAGCCCACCGAATGAACGCCTCCACTCAACCACGCTACGCAGGCTTTGTTCGTCCTGCCAACTCTTTGTCAGTCCGTCGTCGCGGTAATCTACGCTCAGCTTGGGGATACCTCGCGAAGAGTTTGTGCCCCAGCACTTTATGGCCCACTTGCCACCCCTTGCACCACGCAAGAAAAACTCTTGCAGGATGTGCTGGTCGTGGTAGCCGCAGTTTTTGTTGCGCTCGGTGGGGTGGCCCACCTTGTCGTAGTTTACATAGGGGAAGTCGTTGCGCGAGCCCGAGTTGAGCAGTCGTGTCGAGCTCGACCACTTAGGAGTGGAGTAGCCAATGCGCAGGTATTCGTCGTGGGTGGAGAACGAAGCAAGGCTCTGAACTAACTGAAAATTAAGGCCTTGCTGTTGCTCCTCGCTTGTGGTCAGCACCACCGCTCCTCCCAGTCCGCCACTGGCCGCATTGACCGATGTAGCTCCGTGATAGACCTCGCTGCCATCGACAAAGTAGGAGGGAATCATCGAAAAATCGACCATACCCAACATTGGGCTGCCCAGTTCTATGCCGTTCCAGCTTACCGAGGTGTGCGAGGGGGCTGTACCTCTTATTGAGGCGGTAGAGAGTGTGGCCCTGCCCGACGATTTTATGAAAATAGTGCTGTTTTGAGCAAGCACTTCCGCCATCGAGGCGGCCAAATTTTCCTTCAAAACAGCCTCGCTCATAATGCTCTTCTGCACGCCAATGTCGCGTAGTGAGCGAGCTGCGCTGACCACAATCTCCTCCACCTCTATGGTACGCAAAGTGTCGGCATTTTGACCCCATAAAACGCCAAAATGCAAAACACTACTTAAAAGTATGACAATCAACCTTTTCACACCACTTAAACGTACCCTAAACGTACCTTGTTTCGTACCTTGTTTTTACTCTATTTGAATGCGAACTTCGAGGGCAAAAGGCCAACCTCAAATGTGTCCACCAAAGTGCCCGTACTGTCGTATCGAAGCACCTCGCCATTGGACATATAGTCCTTTGCGTCGGCAATGTAGATGTCGCCATTTACGGGGTCGATGTCAAGACCATACTGGCCATAGCCCTCAATGGTGATAAGTGGCTCACTGGGGAACTCTCCCGAGGTGGTATCGACTGCCCACACAGCGTCGTGGATGAAGTAGAGGGTGTCGCCCGCACTGTTGATTGCAAGTCTTGAACGGAAGTAGCTGCCCGCAGCAAAGGTGTGGAGTTTTTCGGCAGCGTAGCTCTCCGAATCGACCTTCCATAGCGATGGCTCTTCCATTGTAACTCCCTCAGGCAGAGAGCTCCACTCGTTGCCACCGTCACACACAATCCAGAGGTTGCCATCCTTGTCGGCCACCATTGAGTAGGGCTGAACACCCACCTCGAAAGTCTTGATTTGCTTGTCGGTATTGGTGTCTATTACGGCAATTTTGTGGCCGTTGCTCCACGCTGCCACAAACATTTTGTCGCCTACGATGACCATTTGCTCCGAGTCGGCCACACCTTCGAGAGCTATTTCGCCCGTAACAGCCATTGTTCGTGGGTCGAAAACAACTATTTTATTGGTATACATCTGCGAGATGTAACCTTTTGTAGCAGAGGGGGCTATGGCTATAAATCGGGGCGAGAGCAGGTTGTCGATGATGCCCCCCACAACACCCGTTGTTGCATCTACGGCATAGACCACGCCCGAATTGTTTACCACAACAAAAAGGGTGTTGTTGTGCAGGTAGAGCGATTGGCCCACGTCGCCCAACTTGGCATCGTTTGCTTGGCCGAATATGTCGGCCTTAACCTCCTTAGTTTCACGGTCATAGAACCACAGCGAGGCGTTGCCCGCACCGTATGTTCCCTCGCAAAGCACAAATACGCCCTCGTCGTAGGGCACAGGGCTCTCGTCGCCCTTAGTGGATTCGTCAGATGGATTACAGCCACCCAGCAGAAGGGCGGCACTTAGAACTGAAAACAGCCAAAACAACTTTTTCATAACTCTGATAGTTAATTGGTTAGGTAAATAAAACAAGTTCTCCCGCTTGCGGTTTTTACTCTGCGAGCGGTGGTTTGTTTTGGTGTTGCTTGGTGTTTGGATGCCCCTCCAAGTGGGTATCGAAAAAAGTACACGAAAACCTCCCATTCGCCGCAGGAGTAATCCCATAAACGATGTGGCAGGTCTTCTGACTTACCTCGCTTTCGAACCGCCTTCCCGATGTTCTGCAGCACATCAGTGACGTAATGGTGATTGTCCGAAAGTATTAAAACCCAACGAGTTGTGGGTTGAGGCTTACAGCAGCGGGAACTGTTGCCGACTCACACGGCATTCCCTCTTAGTCCCAATTGTGGGAACCGCATCGATACAAAGGTATGCAAAAAACTGTTATGTTGTTCTTGAAGTTGAAAATTTTTTTTACCTTTGCGTCGTCAAAGAACAAGGTAAATAAGTTCTATGTAGCTTCTAATGCGGAGATGGCGTAATTGGTAGCCGCGCCAGACTTAGGATCTGGTGGCGAGAGCCGTGTGGGTTCGAGTCCCACTCCCCGCACAGGTAAGGCCTTCACATTTGTGGAGGTCTTTTTTTGTGTGCAGTAGTTGCGACTTTGGTAGGTGGTTGTGTTTTGTGCGGGGCGTGAGTGTTCGACCACCCCTCCAAACCTCCATAAAACAATGGTAAAAATATGAGTTCTCACTAAATATGGTGCGATGATTTGTTATATTATTACAAATCAGTGTATTATGGATGAGAAAGGCGATTGTTTTGAGCAGGGTGAGCACTTTGCAGCAAGATTTGAAGCAGCAGACCGAGGAGATTTTAAGGGAGGTTTACAAAGATGGTTTTAAGGAAGAGAAGGTTATTCTCATTGAGGACAAGGAGTCGGCAATAAAACTCTCCGAGGAGGAGCGCAGGGGACTCAACAAACTCAAAGATTACATCTATACGGACAAGTCAATAAGCGCCGTTTATATTTACGAGCTATCGAGGTTGAGTCGTAGGCAGTTGGTGTTATTCAGTATTCGCGACTTTCTGATTGAACACAACATTCAGCTTATATGCTTAAAGCCATACTTCAAACTTCTCGAACCAGATGGCAAGATGTCCCAAACGGGTTCGTTGATGTTCTCTATATTCTCCTCGATGTCCGAATCGGAGATGGCTCTCGCCAAGGAACGAATGATGAGAGGTAGGCGATTCAACAGTGATTATTTTGTGCAGTTTAGAGCGTTTTATATCAAAGAGTTTACAAGACAGAATTTTGTAATATGATGAAATAGTACTAAATTTGCGTAAATTACTAATCGAGATATAATCATGAGAATCTTATTGTTTATAACTATTTTTTCTTGCTGTGTGTGCCATAGTACTGCCCAAATTAAGATGGCTCAATTCCCAATTAAGCAAGATACCGTAAGCATTTTCCCTTATGATAGCTTGACAAATATAAGACCTATGTCCAAAGTGGAAAGGGGAAAAAAATACAATCACTTAATAGGTCAAAAGATAATGAGTGTCTACTCGGAAGGGGCTTATGGTCGCTTTGATATTTTAGACAAAAATGGAAGATCGATACGTTATGGACTGCTTGAAAAATTGTCAGATTTGGATGGGAATATATATATTATAGACAGCATTTCCACTCATTCTGATGTCCTTTTCCATTTGAGGTCAGAAAACTTTGATTCTATCATAAAAGTTGTGTGGGAAGATGCAGGCAATAGTGTCGCGGACGAAGTTTGGGTTTGTTTGGGGTATTACGAGAAAATCAAGCAACTTTATTTGGGTAAGGAGTTGGTTTATGTATGGGATGACTACGGATGGAGTGATGGATTTATTGACAATCCAAATTGGACTCACAGGTTTATGGATTACGAAACAAGCTATAATTTAGCCAAAAAAATCCCTTGCAATACGATTTGGACATGCACAGATGTTATGGTATTGCCTGTCCTTCCACAAGAACGGGAAAGTCGCATTCACCCACATCGTAAACAGAATAGGGTTATTTTGAATATTGAAAACCAAGAGTATGGTAAGTATTATATTTTTGCAGATCATTTACTTTCCACACAAAACCACTTTATGACTCTGGAACAATTCAATGCACACAAAGCTATACAAAATCAGAAATATGCAGAAGCTAAGGCACGGGCAGAAGCAGAGGCAAAGAAAAGAGCGGAATGGCGAGCAAAACAACTACAAAAGTTGATAGATAAATACGGAGAAGATATTGGGTATAGAATACATAATGGAGAAATATGGATAGGCATGACATCAACTCAATGTTCGGAGTCTATTGGATCTCCTCAACGTATAAATAGAACAACTACTATGCGAGGAAGTCGTGAGCAATGGATATATCATTCCCGATACTTATATTTTGAAAATGGAATACTAGTTACGATACAAGATTAATACATTTATGTGGGATGAATAATACAGATGTATAGTTGCAAACATGTATTAGGGGTGATATGAAAACAATTATAATTTTAGGAAGTGGATTTGATAAGGATTTAGGACTAAATAACTCTTGTGCAGATTACGCCAAAAATCATCTTTGCCCTGTCGTTGGGAATAAACAATGGGGTACTTTTGAAAATACACTCCGAGATGAGGTTATACAGTGGTATAACAATGGAAAACACGAGCAAAAGGCAGAAGAATTAAATCTACTATGGCAGGTTTATGTTAAAAATGTATCATGGTTCTTTACCGAGAAATCTGACAATTTTCTTGTAAGGAAATATCAAAAGGGGAGAAAGGTAAAGAAAGTTCAAACATCTTGTGCATATAGATTTCTTAAGCGAATAAAAGTAAACTGTAAAAGCAAAGTTTACACATTCAATTATACAAATCCTTATGAGTATGTAGATATACCACAGATGAAAGAATTTATACATCTACATGGTAAGCACTACAGAGATACATATGACAAGCCCTTAATGGTAATGTCGCAGGGACATAGTATTGTTTTTGGAATTGATGAATGTATCCCTGAAGATGGAATAAACAACCCTTATATCCATCCATTAGTTAAGAAATATCATCCCCAATATACGAAAACAGATATTATTACTGATTTATTAAATGCAGAGAATGTTATTTTCTATGGATTCTCTATGGGGATGATTGATTATGGCTATTTTTCAGAGTTCTTCAATGCTATCTGTAATGGCACAACTAGTTGCAAAAAGATTTATTATATAACATACGACAAAAAGGGACTCAAAGATTTTTATAGAAATCTAAATGCAAACAACCTGAATGTTGATGATGTTTTACAAAAGGTATCAATAATCCCCATATACACAAGGAAAGGTTTCAAGAATAGGGATTTTCGTTTGATGTTAAGGAGATTGTAAATATGGATACATCACCGGCATATCTCGGTATTAAAGACCTTCTCAAAATGAAAAAGGTCGGATTTCTTGCTTTACGCAAGATTTCTACACTCTCTATGCTCTCAAGCCTCGATTTGGCATAACACACAGCCTCCCCTCTCAGTATCTTTCCTCCTACTTGCGAGGCATAGTCTGCAAGCAGCCTCTGCTCTCGCTTCGGGCGTCGGTTCGTAGGGGAGGCTTACTAATTTAGGTAAGGCCTTCACATTTGTGGAGGTCTTTTTTTGTGCGCGGTAGTTGCGACGTTGGTAGGTGGTTGCGTTTTTGTGCGGGACGCACACTAAATCGTAGTGGGAGAGATGTTGTTGCAACAAGAATGTGTAGCACAAAAAAAGCAGAACCGAAGTTCTGCTTTTTTTGTTGTGCCCCAAGAGGGTTGGGGTTGTTATTTGAACGCCACGATAGCGCTTGTGCCGTGAACGTAGAAGCTGCCGCCGGTGAAGGGGCGGGGGGTGTCGAGCTGCATCTTGGCGTCCTCACACACGATATTCCAATCGCCCTGAGGGAACTCCATATCGACACCGCAGCGGTTGCCGTTGTAGATGACCAACACCTCGTTCCACTCGTCGCCCACAGCAGCGCCATTGATGGTGAACATCACTGTGCCCTCGGGCGAGTCGATAAACTTCAAATTTTGAGCAAGTTGCTCCTCGGTGGCCATACGGAAGGCGGGGTGCTGACGACGCATACGGATAAGCTCCTTATAGTAATTGAACACATCGGCATATTTGGCTTTGTGACTCCAATCGATGCGGTTTACCTCATCGGGTTGGTTGTAGGTGTTGCGGATGTGCTGTTTGGTGCGGTAGAGCTCCTCGCCACAGAAGATGAAGGGCACGCCCTGCGAGGTCATTACAATGGTCTGGGCCAAGAGGTTCATACGTTTGCGCTGCTCGGGGGTGGCGTCGGCTGCAACGGCGTCAATCTTGTCGCGCAGGCACTCGTCGTCGTGGCACGAAACGTAGTTGATAACCTCGGTGGGGTTGTTGGCGTAGGGTGCCGACGAGTAGTTCACAGCCTCGTAATCGACCTGAGGGTGCTGGGTTGCTCCCACAACGCCAAATTTAATGCTCTCCTTCTGGCGGTTGCCCACAACGCCTGTTGCGAAGCCACCCTCGCCACCGCGCATCCACTCGCCACGCAAGCCGTCGCGGATGTCGTCGCTAAACACAGCAATGCGGGGGAACTGCTTGCCGTTGTGCTTGGAGGCCTGCTCTTCGCCTGCAAGGGGAGAGCCGCCTGCCATCCAACCCTCGCCGTAGATGAAGATGGAGGGCGAGATTTTGTCCAACTCTTTGCGTATGAGGTTCATAGTCTCAATGTCGTGGATAGCCATAAGGTCGAAACGGAAGCCGTCGATGTGGTACTCCTCGGCCCAATACTTAACCGACTCGGCCATATAGCGACGTACCATAGGGCGCTCCGAGGCGGTCTCGTTGCCACAGCCCGAGGCGTTGGAGTAGTCGCCTTTCTCGTCTTGGCGGTAGTAGTAGCCGGGGACGGTGAGCGAGAAGTTCGAGCCGTCGTTTGTGAAGGTGTGGTTATATACAACGTCCATAATCACGCCAATGCCAGCCTCGTGGAGAGCCTGCACCATCTGTTTCATCTCGCGGATGCGCACTTCGGGAGTGAAGGGGTCGGTGGAGTAGCCACCCTCGGGTGCGTTGTAGTTCTTTGGGTCGTAGCCCCAGTTGTATTTGTTCTCCTCCAAGTGGGCCTCGTCAATCGAGCCATAGTCGTAGGAGGGGAGGATGTGAACGTGGGTTATGCCCAACTCTTTGAGGTGGTCGATGCCACTTTTCAGACCCTCGGGGGTGGTTGTGCCCTTCTCTGTGAGGGCGATAAACTTACCCTTGTTGGTGATGCCGCTGTTGTCGGCAATCGAGAAGTCGCGGTGGTGCATCTCATATATTACAATGTCGGTGTAATTCTCCACCTCTATGCGCTTGTCGTCGGCCCAGCCCTCGGGGTTGGTCTCGGCCATATCTACAATAGCGCCACGCAAACCATTCACACCCACAGCCTTAGGCCATACGCCGGGGGTCTCGTCGAGCTCTTTGCCCTCAACCTTTACTTGGTAGGTGTAGAACTGACCTTTGCGGTCGCCTTCGAGTGTGGCCACCCAAGTGCCCTTGGTGCTCTTGGTCATAGCAATGGTTTCGAGAGCTTCGCCACCAACGCCCTCGGCATAGATGCGGAGGGTTACGCTCTCGGCTGTGGGGGCCCACAGACGGAGGGTCGATTGGGTGGGGGTGTAGGTCAGTCCGAGGTCGTTTTTCTTGTACTCGGGGTAGGTTGCGAAGTCACCTACGGTAGTTTGGGTTTTGCAAGCCATAGTCATTACGCCGCAAACGATGGCGGCCAGCTTAAAAATAGTTTTCATATTAGTTTTGTTTATCGGTTTTCTGCTCCTGTTTGTTGTATAGTGCTTGGTGTTGGGGAGAGTTGCACAACCTTGCGCAAGGCGCAAGATAGGTTTTTTGTTGGACAAAATGCACTATTTGGCGACGAGAGAGCAGTAAAAGGCGACCAAAGGTTGGAATTTTTGGATACAACGACCGACGACCAACGACCGCCACCGACAACCGACCCAAAGGTCACAAGGGTAGAGGGGGTCACAATGGCAGCAGGGGTGTGTTGTGCCTTATAGGCCCTAAATACCCCAAACTCCCTATGACTGACAACCGATAACTGATAACTGATAACCGACAACTGACAACTTCTATCAATTGCCGTTGAGCCATTCGAGGAACTCGGTAGCGCGGGCGCGTGAAACAAATAGGTCGTCGCGGCGCGAGGAGCGCAACTGCACCTTCAAGCGTGAGCCGAAATGCTTGGTTACTACCTGTATCTGTTCCAGAGCCACAATGTAGGAGCGCCCTATGCGGAAGAAATGTTTGGGGTCGAGTTTGCCCTCAATGGCGTCGAGCGAGTCGTCAATGATGTACTCTCGGTTTTCGTTTGTTACCAGATAGGTGGTCTTGTTCTCGGAGTAGAAGAGAACGATGTTTTCCACCTTGACGAGTATGATTTTGTCGCCGACTTTCACCAGAAAACGGTCTTTGTAGGGCGTTTTGGGCGAGAAAAGCTCGGCCAGAGCGTTGTAGTCGATGGGGGCGGTGTTGCTCGACTGCGAGAGGGTGCGACAATGGTCGATAGCACCCGCCAGCGCCTCTTTGTCGAGTGGTTTGAGAAGGTAGTCGATGGAGTGGATTTTGAATGCGTCAAGGGCGTAGTTGTCGTAGGCTGTGGTGACAACAACGTGTCCCTTGACTGCCACCTTCTTGAATATGTCAAACCCCAGACCGTCACTAAGTTGCACGTCCATAAAAATGAGGTCAGCCCCTTCGGGATGGCTGTTAAACCACTCCACAGCTTCGGCCACCGAGCCGATGCTTCCAACGATTTTCAGGTCGGGAGCTATTGTGCCTATGGCACGTTGTAGGTTGAGGCGCGAGGGAATCTCGTCTTCTATAATTAGTACGTTCATAGTAGTGGTATTTTTACGGTGAAGGAGTGTTTGTCGTTCTCAACCTTGATTTTCTTTCCGGTCAGAACGTCGTATTGTGCGCGCAGATTTTTCAGTCCGAAGCCGTTGGACTCGGAGGGGGTTTGTTTGGGGTTTAAGTTGTTGGAAACCACCACCCAACCATCTTCGCTGCGAATTTCAATGTGGAGTTTGTTGGTGGGCGAAACCGCATTGTGCTTGAAGGCATTTTCCACCAATACTTGGAGCGAGCAAGGGACAGTCTTGCGCGAAAGGTCGCTCTCGGAGAGCGCGATTGTAATGTCGAAACCGTCGAGGAAGCGCTCACGCATAATATCTACATAGAGGCCGAGGAAATCGACCTCTTTGCTGAGTTCGATGGTGTCGTACTCCTCTTGTTTGAGTAGGTAGCGGTAGATGTTGGCCAGTTTTTTTATGTAGTCGCTGGCCCGCTCGGTGAGTTGTTCCTGCACCAAGTAGTCCAAGATGGAGAGGCTGTTGAAGAGGAAGTGGGGGTTGAGTTGTCGTTTGAGCTGGGTGTAGCGATACTGCGAGCGCTCACTCTTGGCCCTATACTCCGACACCGAGCGACGCGAGGAGCGAAACCATAGCCATAGGTAGAGCGCCACCAGCACAATGGTGTAGAAAATCACCCCGGTGAAAGCCACCGAATACGACTCTATGCTCCACACCTCGTAGCCCCCTTTGGTTGCCCCAAGCGAGGTGGCAATAAGTGCGCAAAGAGTTACTATTGCAACCCACGCAACAGTCTTAAACAGAGGCCTTTGGCTAAACCAATGGCTACGATGTACCAAGTAGCCCAACACCAACGACAAAGAGAGTGTGATGGGTAGGTTGAGGGGGTCGAAAAGGATGAGTGTGAATGCGTCGAAGAAGTCGATACCACCGCGTGCCACAAAGTGCTCGTAGATGTTCACAAGACCAATCCTCAGAAGCAGAATGGCAACAATAACGGCAATGAGTCGTCGCAGTTCTTTGTTCATAGAGCTTTGTGGAGTTATTGGCGCTTGGCGGCTATGAGGGTTGTGGCCCAGCCGAGTATTTCGGTCACGAGGAAGGTGGTGATTTCGTTGGAGTAAGTCACCAGAAAGTCCACGCCCGAGGCGGTGAGCCATTTGCTACCGAGTGAGCCGAGGTAGAAGCCGGCAAAACTGCACAGTGCGGCCAGTGCAGCCGACACCTCAATGGGCAGTTTGTATAAATGGGTCACAATGATAATCACAGAGATAGTCAGCAACGAGAGCACAATCTCGTCATTCAGCCCCCAGTGCGCCATCAGAAGAGAGGAGAGGGCGTGGCCGAGGGCAAAAAGGTGGATGACCCAACTGCATTTGGTTAGTCTTGCGTCCATTTTATGGTTGTAAAAGTTGATTTAGGTTTTCAAAGATACGTCTTTTTTGTCGGAAATCAATAGTTTTCGGTAGGTTTTTTCTTTTACCTCGTCGCCGAAAATCTGCCATTCGTCAAAAAAAGAGCCTTTTATTCGTCAAAAAAGACTAAATTGCAAAACTTATTTTATAAAAATAGGTGTTGGCCTCGCGCGTAGGCGTGCATAAGTGCCCTGCGATGTGGCCGCAAACTTACCCAAAACCGACAGTAAACAACAACAAAACACAATAAAATTTCAACTATGAGTAACAAACGTAATCTTTCCTTCTGGCAGATGTGGAATCTGAGCTTCGGCTTCTTCGGAGTGCAGATTGCCTACGCCCTGCAAAGCGCCAACATCAGCCGCATCTTTGCGACTCTCGGTGCTGACCCCCACACCCTGAGCTTCTTCTGGGTGTTGCCCCCTCTTATGGGTATGATTGTTCAGCCTATCGTGGGCGCAATGAGTGACAAGACTTGGTGTCGTCTGGGTCGTCGCAAACCCTACCTCTACATTGGCTCTATTGTGGCTGTCATTGTTATGGCCCTGTTGCCCAACTCGGGTAGCTTCAACCTCTCCGTTAAGGCCGCCCTCGGCTTTGGTGCTATTATGCTGATGTTGCTCGATACCTCCATCAATATGGCTATGCAGCCCTTCAAGATGATGGTGGGCGATATGGTCAATGAGGAGCAGAAGACCAAGGCCTACTCGATTCAGAGTATGCTTTGCAACGCAGGTTCGCTTGTGGGCTACCTCTTCCCCTACTTCTTCACTTGGATTGGTATCAAGAACACCGCCCCCGAGGGTATGATTCCCCCTTCGGTAACTTGGTCGTTCTACATTGGCGCAGCCATCCTCATCCTCTGTGTGCTCTTCACCGGAGTGAAGGTTAAGGAGATGAACCCCGAGGAGTATGCCGCTTTTCACGGTATCGAGCCTGCCAAGAAGGAGGAGAAAAAGGAGAAGACCAACATCTTCTCGTTGTTGGTAAAAGCTCCCGCAGCTTTCTGGCAGATTGGTTTGGTTCAGTTCTTCTGCTGGTTTGCGTTCCTCTATATGTGGAACAACACCACTGGCGCTATTGCCGAGACCGTATGGGGTACTGTCGATGCTAAGTCGCAGGCCTTCCAAGATGCAGGCGACTGGACAGGTGTTCTCTTTGCTGTTCAGGCCGTAGGTTCTATCTTGTGGGCGTTGGTGTTGCCTCTGTTCCGCAAGGAGAAGGTTGCCTACTCGCTCAGCCTCGTGTTGGGTGCAGTTGGTTTCATCTCTACCTACTTCATCTCCAACCAGTATATGCTCTTTGTGTCGTTCTTGCTGATTGGCGCAGCTTGGGCAGCAATGTTGGCTATGCCTTTTGCAATGCTGACCAACTCGCTCTCGGGTAAGTCGATGGGTACATACTTGGGCTTGTTCAACTGCACCATCTGTCTGCCTCAGATTGTGGCAGCTTTGGTGGGTGGTTTCTTGCTGAAAACCTTTGGTGGCGAGCTTATTCCCGTTGGCGAGCAGATGGTACAGAGCGGTCAGGCTGTTATGCTTGTGATTGCAGGTGTATCGTTGCTGCTGGGTGCGCTGGCTGTTTTCGGTATCAAAACTAATAAGGCAACAAAATAACATTCATCACTATACATAAAACAAACCGTACTATGAAACGCAATTTTTTTAGCACGATTAGATTTATGGGTCTGGCCCTATTGGCCTCTGCGACCCTTTTTGTAGGCTGTCAGGAAGACCCTGTTGTTGATCCCGAGCCCGAAAAACCCACTCCCGAGGAGCCCAAACCCGACGAGCCCGTTGTTGTGCCCAACATTGAGGATATTGACCCCAATGGTGTGTGGCCTCTGATTTCGACCATTCCTTCGTTTGTGTCGCCCGACACTACCGACGATGTTGTGGTTGTTGTCAATGTGGCCGGTAGCTCGGTGGATGAGGGCGAGGAGCTCTGGGCCCACACCGGTGTTATTACCGACACCAGTACAGGTGGTGGCGACTGGAAACACGTCAAACACGACTGGACTGAGAATATGCCCGACTGCCAGCTGACCCACGTTGGTGGCACAATCTACGCAATGGCTATTGCAGGTGGCCCTAAGGCTTTCTACGAGACCACCGATGCAGAGCAGATTCTCCAAATGGCCTTCGTGTTCCGCAATGCCGATGGTACTAAGGAGGTTAAAAACAACGGTCAGGACATCTATATCGACCTTGTGCCTGCCGATGCTCTGGTTGTGAAGGTGCTCGCACCCGTTCACGGCGCTATCTATCCTATTGGTGCTGAGGTGGATGTTGTGGCTGTATCGCAGAATGCGGCTCGCCTGAGCCTCACTCTCAATGGCGCTGAGGTTAAGAGCGAGGAGGGCAATAGCCTGACCTACGTTCACACCGTTTCGACTGGTGGCGATATGGTTTTCGAGGCTACCGCTACTGCTGCCGATGGCGCTACTGCTAAGGCTTCGGCTACGGCTGCTGCATTGAAATCGACCGAGAGCCAGAGCCGCCCTGCCGACGCAAAGGATGGTGTAACAGTCAATGGCACAGAGGCTACTGTTGTTATCTATGCCCCCGGCAAGGAGCAAATTGTGCTGCTGGGTGACTTCAATAAGTTTGCCCCCACCAACGACTACGTTATGTATAAGGATGGCGACTACTTCTGGACTACCATTAGCGGTCTGAAACCCAACACCGAGTATGCCTACCAATTCTTGGTAGATGGTAAGGTGAAGGTGGGCGACCCCTATTGCGAGAAGGTGCTCGACCCCTGGAACGACAAGTGGATTGACCCCAGCATCTATCCCAACCTGAAAGAGTATCCCACCCAGACCACCGATATGGTCTCGGTATTTACCACCTCCACCGAGGAGTATAGCTGGCAAGTGCCCAACTTCGACCGTCCCGACAAGAACTCGTTGGCTATCTACGAGCTTCTGCTGCGTGACTTCACTCCCGAAGGCTCTGTGAAGGCAGCTACTGCCAAACTCGACTACCTTGCAACTCTGGGTATCAACGCCATTGAGCTTATGCCTATTCAGGAGTTCGACGGCAACAACTCGTGGGGCTACAACCCCTGTTTCTACTTCGCCCCCGACAAGGCCTATGGTACTGCAAACGACTATAAGGAGTTTATCGACGAGTGCCACAAGAGGGGTATTGCGGTTATTCTTGACGTGGTTTTGAACCACGCCACCGGCCAGTTCCCCTGGATGAGGATGTGGAGCGACGACGGCAGCTATCCCAATGCCGAAAACCCCTTCTTCAACGTTACTGCCAAACACCCATTCAATGTCTATAACGACCTCAATCACGACCACCCCAAGACTCGCGAGTATTTCCGCGATATGCTCCAATTCTGGCTCACCGAGTATAAGGTCGATGGTTTCCGCTTCGACTTGGCTAAGGGTATCACCCAGACCAACTCGGGCGAGGACGATGGTCGCTGCCGTGCCTACGATAGCAACCGTGTCGGCCACCTGAAATACTACTACGACGCTATGCAACAGGCAAGCGATGGTAGCTATATGATTTTGGAGTACTTCGTTTGCGACCAAGAGGAGAACGAGATGGCTGCCTATGGCGCACTGCCTTGGCGCAACTCCATCTATGGCTATCAGGAGACCGTTATGGGTTGGACTGAGGGCAACAAGAGCTACTTTGGTAGCGCCTATGCCAAGAATCGCGTGAGCTATATGGAGAGCCACGACGAGGAGCGCATTGCTTTCAAGGGCGTAAGCTACGGCAGTGGCGACGCAAAAGAGTGGTCGAACCTCTCGAAACGTATTCAGGCCGCTATGGCATTCCACTTCCTGACCCCCTATCCTAAGATGATGTGGCAGGGTGGCGAGCTTGGCGACGATAGGGAGCTTACCGAGGAGGGCCGTACCGATGCCAAACCCTTCCGTTGGGAGGATATGAGCGACCCCGACCGCAAGGCTATCTACGATGCAGCCAGCAAGGTTATTTCGTTCCGTACCGACCACCCCGAACTCTATGGCGATGCCGCTTCGGGTAGCCTGAGCGCCTACAATGTTGGCGACTCGGATATGGGTGGCAAGCACTTGGTTTACACCTCGGGCAATACTACCGTTGTTGTGGCAGCCAACTTCCTCACAGACGGTAGCACCACCGGTGGTACGACTGGCGGTGGCGGCTCTGTTGTTGGCACTCCCGCTCTGTTTACCACTCCTTCGGTTGTGAGCGCCTCGACCACCGAGGATGTGCTGGTCTATATCAACACCACCGGCACTCCTATGGAGAACTTCACAGGCGACATCTGGGCTCACACCGGCGTACTGACCAACAAGAGCACTGGCGACAGCGACTGGAAGTATGTGAAACACGAGTGGACTGAGAATGCCGACGACTGCAAGTTGAGCAAAGTGAGCGACAATGTGTGGAAACTGGTCATCAAGGGTGGCCCCCGCGCATTCTATGGCGTACCCGAGAGTGAGCAGTTGCAGAAACTCTGCTTTGTGTTCCGCAATGCCGACGGCACTAAGGAGCTGAAAAACGACGGTGCAGACTTCTTTGTTGCTCTCTCAACGCTGACCATCTACACCGAGCCTTCGATTGTCTATAACAACACCACCGAGGATGTTGAGCTTTATGTTGATGCTACCGGCACTACTATGGCAGGCTTCACTGGCGATATGTATGCCCACACTGGTGTTATTACCGACAAGAGCACAAGCGACAGCGACTGGAAGTATGTGAAGTATGACTGGGCTACAAATAAGCCCGAGTGCAAACTGACCAACGTTGGTGGCAACCTCTGGAAACTGGTTATCAAGGGTGGCCCTCGCGCCTACTATGGCGTTGTGGATAGCGACACCATCACCAAACTCTGCTTCGTATTCCGCAATGCCGACGGCACTAAGGAGCTGAAAGACAACGGCAACGACATCTTTGTTCCCGTTCAGGGCAACAAGCCTGCCGCAACTGCTCCTTTGAAGGCCGCTGCTGTGGAGTTTGCAATTTCTGTTCCCAATGGTACATATACCAACCTCATCACCGACGAGGAGGTGGTTGTTTCAGGTGGTCACTACAACTATTCGGTTACTCCCCACAACTATGTTGTACTTGTTAAGACCAAATAATTGTAACACAGCACAATGAAACGCATAACCCTAACTATTATGACAACCCTCTGTGCGCTCTCGCTGAGCGCGCAGAAGGTTGATCGTGTAGAGCCTCTGTCGTGGTTTACCAATATGAAAACCCCTCTTCAACTAATGCTTCACGGCGAGAATATAGCCGACTCGAAGGTGGAGGTTGATGAGGCCGGCTTGGTGCTCCGACGCACAATCACCACCGACAACCCCAACTACCTCTTCCTCGATTTGGATGTTGTGGCTGAGGGCGATTGGAATATCACACTGAGCAAAGGTCGCAAGAAACACACCTTTGCCTACCACATTGACCCCCGTAGGGAGGGCTCTGCCGAGCGTAAGAGCTTTGGCCCAGAGGATGTGGTCTATCTGATTATGCCCGATAGGTTTGCCAATGGCGACACCACCAACGATAGCACTAAGGAGTGTGCCGAGGGTTGCAACCGCTCCGAGCCTTTTGGTCGTCACGGTGGTGATATTCAGGGTATTATCGACCACCTCGATTACTTGGCCGACTTGGGTGTGACGGCTATTTGGAGCACCCCCCTGACCCTCGACAACGAGGGCTTTGCCTCCTATCACGGCTACTCCACCTCGGACTACTACCACATCGACCCCCGCTATGGCAGCAATGAGCTTTACAAAGAGCTTGTAGCGCAGGCCCACAAGAGGGGTATTAAGTTTATCTTCGACGTAGTTACAAACCACTGCGGTACGGCTCACTGGTGGGCTGGCGACTTCCCTTCGAGCGACTGGGTACACAATGCCGAGAATCCTCTGATTACCAATCACGGCTGGATGATGCAGGCCGACCCCGTAAACCGCTCGGTGCGCGACCAGCAGATGATGGAGCAGGGTTGGTTTGACTACTCTATGCCCGATATGAATTTGGAGAATCCTCTGGTGTTCAACTACTTCCGTCAGCTCTACTGCTGGTGGATTGAGTGGGCCGATTTGGATGGTCTGCGTGTCGATACCTTCCCCTACAACGAGAAGTGGAGTATGGCTCGCTGGACTCGCTCCATCTTGGAGGAGTACCCCAATCTGAACATCGTGGGCGAGTGCTGGAACTCTGTTCCGGCTATCTGCGCCTACTGGGAGGGCGATAGCGTCAATCGCGACGGTTATTCGAGCGGTCTGCCTTCGGTTATGGACTTCCCCCTGCAAGAGAAGATTTCGATGGGTCTGTCAAAGCAGCCCGACGGTTGGATGTGGGGCGGTCACGGTGTCTATGCCTCGTTGGTGCAGGATTTTCTCTATGCCAACCCCAATATGCTCTTGACTTTCCTCGACAACCACGACATCGAGCGCTTTGCCGACACTATTGAGGGCGACCTGAGGAAATATAAAATCGGTATGGCGATTATCGCCACCACCCGAGGTGTGCCTCAGCTCCTCTATGGTACGGAGATTATGATGCGTTCAAGCGACTTGTCGCAGGGTCACGGTGGTGCGCGTAGGGATTTCGAGGGCGGCTGGCCCGAAGATAAGCTCAATAAGTTTACTGCCGAGGGCCGCACTGCCGACGAGCAGGCAGCCTTTGAGCACACCCGCACCCTGTTGCGCTACCGCACCTCTGAGCCTGTGCTCCAAAGTGGTAGGCTGACTCAGTTCTACCGCACCGACAACCTCTATGTCTTTGCACGCCACAACGACGAGAAGGTAGTGCTGACTGTCACCAACTTCGCCCCCGAGGGTCGCAACCTCGTGTGGAGCGACTACGCCGAGCTCATCCCCGAGGGTGCTGTGGGTCGTAGTGTTCTGACGGGCAATACGATTGTTGCCTCGGATGCAGGCGTTGTTGAGGCCTATGGCTGTGATGTTATTGAGTTTACACGATAATTTTGGCAATTATTACAAAATAAATTTCCTATGAAGAATATATATGAAACTTCGCCCTTTGCTACCTTCTTCCCCGCCGAGAAGGTGGCCAAACTTAGGGCAAAGCACCAGCTCTCATTTAGACTCTACGCTCCCACCGCACGCCCATCGCAGAGGCTCTATATTGTGGGTAGCTCGGAGGCTTTGGGCTGCTGGGATGCCGACAAGGCTGTGGCTCTCACATTGGAGAGCTATCCCTACTGGACTGTTTCGCTCGATTTGGCAAAGTTGGGCGACGAGTTTGAGTATAAATTCATTGTCAAAGAGAGTGGCAATGTGTGGTGGGAAGAGGGTGGCAACCGTCGCTACTATGTTTGTGGCGAGATGGAGAGCGAACACCTCGATGCAACCTTCCGAGGCAACTTCGACTGGAAGGGCGCAGGTGTGGCTATCCCCGTTTTTTCGCTCCGCACCCGCCAGAGTCAGGGTATAGGCGACTTTGTGGATTTGAAGAAGATGGGCGAGTGGGCCGCAGCAACGGGCCAGAAGATTATCCAGATTCTGCCCATCAACGACACCACCCAGAGCTTCACTTGGAAGGACTCCTATCCTTATAGCGCAATATCCATTTTCGCACTGAACCCCCTCTATCTCTCCATCCGCGAGCTTGGTGCCGAGGGCGAGGAGCTTGATAGGCTCAACGAGTTGGAGTTGTGCGACTACGACGCTGTTGTTAAGCTCAAATTCGACTTCATCCAGAAGGAGTTTGCTCGCAGCGGTCGTCGCACCCTGAAAACTAAGGCTTTTGCAGCCTTCTATGAGGCCAACAAAGATTGGCTCGACAACTACGCCGCCTTCTGCTACCTGAGGGATAAGAAGGGTACGGCCAATTTCCACGCTTGGGGCAAGGAGGCTACTTTCAGCAAGAAGCTCGTTGAGAAGCTCTGCTCGCCCGAGTCGAAGGAGTATGGCAAGGTGGCTATCTATATGTGGTTGCAGTATCAGCTCGACCGCCAGCTCAAAGAGAGTGTGGCCTACTGCCGCTCGCTGGGCGTGGTGCTCAAAGGCGATATTCCAATCGGTATCTCGCGCGACTCGGTTGAGGCGTGGAGCGACGCTCGCTTGTTCAATATGAACTGTCAGGCAGGTGCGCCACCCGATGATTTCTCGGCCGACGGCCAGAACTGGGGCTTCCCCACCTACAACTGGGAGCTTATGGCTCAGGATGGCTACGCTTGGTGGAAGAGGCGTTTCGAGAAGATGGCCGACTACTTCGACCTCTATCGCATCGACCACATCCTCGGCTTCTTCCGCATCTGGGAGATTCCTATGGACTCGGTTGTGGGCCTGCTTGGCTACTTCAACCCCGCAATGCCTTACAGCTACGATGAGTTGGCTCAGAAGGGTATGCCTATGAATCGCGAGAGGTATGTTGAGCCTCAGATTCACTACGACTACCTCGGCGAGTTCTTCGGTGACGAGGATTGGACTCCCTACCTCGACCCCAAAGACAATGGTTACTTCTCGCTCAAAGAGGGCTATCGCACTCAGCGTGAGATATTCGAAAAACTCGGTGGCAAGAATGAGAAGGCTCTGAAAGCCCTCTATGGTCTGACCGGCGAGGTGCTCTTCATTGAAGACCCTCGCAAACCCGGCCACTTCCACCCCCGCATTTCGGCACAGCACACCAAGAGCTACCAGTGGCTCAACCAGTGGGAGAAAGATAGATTCAACGAACTATACAACGACTTCTTCTACCACCGCCACAACGACTTCTGGGGCGCATTGGCTATGGAGAAGCTGCCCGCGCTGGTGGATGCAACACAGATGATGTGCTGCGGCGAGGATTTGGGTATGGTGCCCGCTTGTGTTGGCCCTGTTATGCAAAACCTCGGCATCTTGTCGCTTGAAGTACAGCGTATGCCCAAGAACCCCGAGAATAAGTTTGGCTTCACCAATCTCTATCCCTACGCATCGGTCTGCACCACAGGTTCGCACGACACGAGCACTCTGCGTGGCTGGTGGCGCGAGGATAGGGCTACAACACAGGCCTACTACAACGAAATTCTCTGGAAACAGGGCGTAGCTCCTGCCGAGGCTTCGGGCGAGATTTGCCGCACCATTGTTGGCAACCACTTGGCTTCGCCTGCTGTGCTGACCATCTTGCCCTTGCAGGATTGGCTGGCTATGGACGAGAGTGTACGTAAGGCCGACGTGGATAGCGAGCGTATCAACATCCCCGCTATTGCCAACCACTACTGGCGTTATAGGATGCACCTGACGGTGGAGGAGTTGATGGAGAAAGAGGGGCTTAATGGACTCATTAAGACGATGATTACCTCCTCGGGCCGATAGGGAAAAAGTGTAGGGGGCGCTTCCGCCCGTCGCCAAAAACGGCTGATTCGTCCCCATACTCATCCCAAACTTCATCAAATTACACCTATTATAATAATAAAATGTTATTTTTGCCAATGGCAATTGGCAAATGAAAACAGAAGAGTCCAAAAGACCGAAATAAAACATATAATTATTACATATTTAATAACCAACTAATAGCTTATGTTGAAACATTTACTCAGTTTTAAGAGGACATCTTTGTTGGCCCTTGTACTGGTAGTTATGTGCGGCAGCGCGTTTGCACAGAAACTCACGGTTAGCGGTACGGTAAAAGATGTCAATGGTGAGGCCATTATTGGCGCAACCGTTATGGATGCTGCCAGCGGCTTGGGTACTATTACCAGCTACGATGGCTCCTACTCTATCAATGTGGACAAAAATGCTACCCTCTTGGTTAGCTATGTTGGCTACGCCGACGCTTACGACGAGGTGGCAGGCCGCACCACAATCAACTTTGTCTTGGAGCAGAGCGCTCAGCAGATTGAGGAGATTGTGATGATTGGTTATGGCTCGCAGAAGAAGAAAGAGGTAACAGGTGCTGTTGCTTCTATCAAATCGGAGGACTTCAACGCCGGTATCAAGACCAACCCCGTAGGTCTGTTGCAGGGTAAGGTTGCCGGTCTGAACGTTATTAAAACTTCGAGCGACCCCACCAACACCGGTTACAGTATGCAGATTCGTGGTTTCTCCACCCTCGATAAGGGTGCAGGTACTTCGCCTTTGTTTATTGTTGATGGTGTGCCCGTGAGCAATATCGACAACATCTCGCCCGACGAGATTGCTTCGATGGACGTTCTGAAAGATGGTTCGGCCGCTGCTATCTATGGTACTCGTGGTACTAACGGTGTGATTATCATCACCACCAAACGTGGCGACAACTTCTCCGACGTGGCTCAGACCTCGGTTGAGTATGCCGGCTACGCTTCCGTATCGGTACGCAATGGCGACATCGGTATGGCAACCCCCGAGGAGTTTGTTAATTTGGCAGAGCTTTCGGGTGGCAAAATCACCCCTTCGATTTACACCGATAAGGACGGTAACAACGAGCACCGCACCGACTGGATGGGCGCTCTGACCCGCTCGGTGGCAGTTGCTCAGAACCACAATGTGGCTATCTCGGGCTCGGCTAAGAACTTCAACTACCGCGCTTCGGTGCAGTATAAAGACGCTCAGGGTATTGCTAAGGTATCCAACCGCGAGGAGCTCAACGCCAAAATCGCTGCTTCGCAGAAGGCTTTGGAGGGTTGGTTGGAGTTGCAGTACGACTTGTCGTATATGCAGTATCGCAACGACTACTTCTGTGGCGACTTCAAGCAGGCTGCTATTCTGAACCCCACCTATCCTATCTACGACGAGAGCACCCCTTCGGGCTACTTTATGACCCCTGGTACTGGCGAGTCCAACCCTGTGGAGAATATGAATCAGAAGGAGTCCTATGGTAATGGTAACTTCTTCCGTGGCTCGCTCAAAGCTACTCTCAACGTTAAAACTATCGAGGGCTTGAAGCTCAACGCTTTTGCAGCTATCGAGGAGGGCGACAACCGCAGCTACTGGTTCAACAAGACCATCAATACCGATGCAACTGGCTCGGGTAAGGCTGGCCGTAGCTACAATATGAGCGAGAGCAACCTCTATGAGATTACTGCCGACTACGTTAGGTCGTGGGGCGACAGCAGCATCAGCGCTGTGGCAGGTTTCTCGTACCAGCACTTCCTCTACGATGGCGAGAACATCGAGAACAAAGGCTTCCCCACCGAGGATGCTAAATACTACCAGATTGGCAACGGTGACGCAACCAAAACCTATCTGAATGCCGGTTCGTGGCGCAACTCCAATAGCCTTGCCGCTATGTTTGCTCGTTTGAACTACAACTACGACGATAAGTATCTGCTTTCGGCCTCTATCCGTCGTGAGGGTTCGTCGCGCTTTGGTGCTAACAACAAATGGGGTCTTTTCCCTGCTGTTTCGTTTGGCTGGCGCATCAACAACGAGGAGTTTATGATGAACGCCGACCACATCAACGACCTGAAACTCCGTTTGGGTTATGGTGTTACCGGTAACAACCTCGGTAGCGACCTCCGCTCGGTGGCAATGCTCTCCAACGGTGGTACTTTCTGGTACAATGGCCAGTATGTATATACCTATGGCGTGAGCCAGAATGTAAACCCCGACCTGAGGTGGGAGAAGAAACACGAGTACAATATGGGTCTGGACTTCGCTGTGAACGACAACCGCGTCTATGGTAGCATCGATGCTTACTATCGTCACACCACCGACCTGCTCTGGGACTACGAGGTACCCACTCCTCCCTACCAGTTTGCTACTCTGCTTGCCAACGCAGGTGAGATGAAATCCTACGGTTTGGAGCTGACCCTCACCGCTGAGGTTATCCGTGGCCGTGATTTCAGTTGGAGCACCACTCCTACCATCGCCCTGAACCGCAACTACATTACCAAACTCTCCGACCCCGACAAGGGTTTTAACTACAAGCAGACCACTTCGGGTGGCGTAGGTGAGAATGGTATTATGAACACCAACACCCAGATTCTGATTGAGGGTGAGTCGGTAGGTTCGTTCTACGGCTATAAGTATGCCGGTCAGAAGAACGACGGCACTTGGATGTTTGAGACTCCCGAGGGTGGTTATGTGAGCGCCGACAAGGCAACCGACGCACACCGTCAGGTTATTGGCAACGCTCAGCCTCTGTTCACTTTCGGTTGGAACAACACCTTCCGCTACAAGAACTTCGACTGCACAATGTTCTTCCGTGGTGTTTATGGCAACGACGTGCTGAACGTAACTCGTTGGGCCTACGGTCCTCAGACCTCTATGGGTAGCAACGTATTTATGAAAGACGTTGATGGCGCTAACACCATCTATTCGCACAAAGGCCACTTCTCGGACTTCTACCTCGAAGATGGTTCTTACATCAAACTCGACAACGTAACCATTGGTTACACCCACAACCTTCCCGAGAAGAGCTCTATCAAGGCCCTGAGGGTATATATGACTGCCCAGAACCTCTTTACTCTGACTTCTTACAGCGGTCAAGATCCCGAGGTTGATACTACTGGTGTATGGAGCGGCGGTATCAGCTACCCCAGCTTCTATCCCACTGTGGCTACCTTCTTGGTTGGTTTGAATGTTACTTTTAACTAATAAATGATGGCGAGTAATATGAAAAAGATACTTTATATTTTGGCAGCCGTAGCCACCCTTTCGATGACCTCCTGCGACGACCTTTTGGAGGAGCAGAACTACGGCAACCCCACCATTGAGGATATGATGACCAATGAGGAGAACGTTACTCTGTTGGTGGGTCAGGCCTATGCCGACTTGAAATGGATGCACGACCACTGGGGCTACTGGGGTGTAAACCTCCTTACCTCCGATGAGGGCGTGTGCCCCGTGCGCTACCCCGAGGAGCATTGGAGCGATGGCGGTTACTGGCGTAGCCTTAACACCCACACTTGGGACTATCACGGCGATGCTCTGAAAAACATCTGGAACACCACTATCGCAGGTGCAGTGTTGTGCAACTCACTCATCAAGACCCTCAACGACTACAAGGACTCTATGAGTGAGACCGTCTATCTGCAATACATTGGCGAGACCGAGGTTTTGCGTAGCTACTACTACTACCTCTTGTTCGACTGCTTCGGTAGGATTCCCTACTTGGAGGAGTATGCCGACAAGACCGAGCCCCTTATGGAGCCCGAGGATGTATGGTCGCACTTGGTTGCTTGCTTGGAGCGCAACGCCCCCAATATGGCTGTTGTTACCGATGCCAACCGCTCGCAGCACTATGGTCGTGTAACTCAGGGCTTTGCTTACGCTCTGTTGGCACGCCTCTATCTGAATGCCGAGTCGTTTGGTTGCGACCAGACCAACGTATTTAAGAATGTGGAGAAACCCGCAACCTACACCGAGGATTCGTTCTACACCAACTGTATCCGTTGCTGCGACGAGGTTATCAAGAGTGGTTCGTACCGCATCGAGGCCGACTACTTTGCTAACTTCCTCATCGACAACTCCAACTCGAAGGAGAACATCTTTGTGATTGTTGAGGATGGTAACGCCGACTTCGACGCTCGCTCGAATGGCTCGATGAGCAACAAACTCCGTATGCTCCACCTCTCGTTGCCCTATGTTAAGACTGCCGATGGTGGTTGGAGCACTATGAAAGAGGATGGTTGGAACGGCTTTGTGGCTCGTCCCGAGTTCTTGGCTCTCTACAACGAGCGCGACGTGCGTGGCCCCGGTAACGAGGGTATGGGTACTGCCAACAAGAATCGTTGGGGTTGGCTTGTAGGCCCTGTTTACGATATGAAGAACGAGAAGATTCTGAAAGATAAGTTTGGCAACCCTTGGGATATCACCCCCGAGTTGGAGATTTACACCGACGAGAATGGTGCTAACCCCTATGGTACTGACCCCCTGAGGGCTACCACGTGGCAGTCGGGTGCTCGTATGTTCAAGTATGAGCTCGACCGCGAGGGTCTTTACACTTGGGCCGAGAACGACTTTGTGCTGATGCGTTATGCCGATGTTCTCTGGATGAAAGAGGAGGCTTCGCAGAGGGGCGGCGCCGGTGGCGGCGCTCAGGGTCTGCCCGACTTCCAGACTATGCTCAAACGTGCGTTTGCCTACGACAAGGGCGCAGCTTCGTTCACCGAGGCTTATGGCGCAATCTCGCTCGATATGATTCTCGACGAGCGTGGTAGGGAGTTCGCTTGGGAGCTTGTACGTCGTAGGGACTTGATTCGTTTCGAGGAGTTCGACAACGTGCAGTATGTTACCAAGAAGAGCGCTCACTTGAAGTGGTTCCCCATCCCCTACTCGGTGCTCGAAAAGTCGAAAATCGACGAGAATGGCAACAAGTATTGGACTCAGAACCCCGGCTACGTTAGCACAGGCTTGTAGTCCACATAGCGTAGGTTACACTTACACACAACAACTAAGATAAACACTTACATTTTTTACTTAATAATTAACCCTTTTTAATTAACTATTACACAAATGAAAAAAGTTCTTTATTTTCTGAGTGCTATGGCACTTATGGCAGGCTTTACTGCTTGTGGTGATGATCCCGTCAATGGTGGCTTTGAGAACGTCGTTGAGGACGGTTTCTATGTAACTGGCGAGGCTACTGGCGCAACCGAAATCACCGCTGAGTGGGGTATGGCTGCTGGTATCAACGAGGTTGACGTAACCACCCGTAACGGTATGTTCGAGAAATATGTATGGCTCGAAGGTGGTAAGGATTTTGAGCTCGTATATTACGCAGCTGGCAAATCGACCCGTTACAGCTCGGCTTTGGAGGTTCCTACTCACCTTCCCGAGGGTGATGGCGACCAGCCCCGCGATGCTTTCCGTCGTGGTGTATTGGTTGTAGGTGCTGACGCTCCCGCAATGCAGGTTGAGGAGACTGGTTTCTACCACATCGTTCTCGACCAGAACACCAACGGTGACTTGAACAATCCTCTTATCCTTGTTGCTCCCGCTCGTATGGGTATCCGTGGCGACAACAACGGTTGGGGCTTCACCGAGGCTACTATGAACCGCGCTGAGGATGGCACTATCACTTGGGTTGTTGAGGATGTAGCTTTGAAAGCTGGTCAGGGCTTCAAATTTGCCTACGGTCACGGCTGGAAGATTCAGCTCGACGACGCTGGTAACGTTAAAGCTAACACCAACCTCGGTCCTGATATGACCCCCGGTGGCCAGACCAACATCCTTGCTGAGGAGAAAGGTATCTACAAAATTACCTTGACCTACAAAAACGCTGGTGGCTCGTTCAACAACTCGTTCTCCTACAAGATGGAGAAAACTGCTGACCTCGTTCTGAGTGTTCCCGAGAATATGTATATCATCGGTAACGAGTTTGGTGACTGGAAGTGGGATTCGGCTAACGTTGTTACTATGACTCCCGTAAACGGTGCTGACGGTCAGTTCTGGGCAGTTCGCTATATGACCACCACCACCGAGTTCAAGTTCTGCAGCGTTAAGGAGTGGAATGGTGACTTCTGCACCCTTGGCGAGAACAGCGGTTTCGTAACTCCTGGTAACAACATGGTTGAGGCTGACGGTCTCTACCTCATCTACGTTGACGCTAACGGCGACGGTAAGATTGTTGTTAAACCCGCTCCTCTCTTCGCTCTTGGCGATGCATTTGGTGGTTGGGATGCAACCAGCGCTGGCCAGATTGCTCTGACCGTAAACGCTGACGGTACTGCTTCGGCTACCGCTACTGCTGCTGGCATTCTCCGCGCTTATGTTCAGCTCGACGGTGTTGATCCTTGGAAGTCGGAGTTCTCCGCTAAGGACGGCGCTATCATCTACCGTGGCAACGCTGGTGACTTCAACGCTGACAACGCTGTTAGCTTGACCGCTGGCCAGACCGTTACCTTCAACTTCAACGCTGGTACTGCTGCTATTCAGTAATTAGTGTTTAGATAGAGGGAGGGGTGGCAATTGCCACCCCTCTTTTTTTCGAGCGCATCTTGCGGGCGACTACTGCGTTGCCCTGCGATAAACCACCTCCTCATTTACGCTTAGTAAACTCGGAGGTGGTTTTCTTGTGCGCCTTGTATTCATCCCGCAATATGCACTCGCTTTCGAGTGCGCCTTGTGGGCGATTTTCGCACCAACCGTCAGAGAGCGAGTTCCTCACTTACGTCAAGTAAGCTGCGGACTTGCTCCCTTGCTTGGCGCAAAAATCCCTCCACAAATCGCACTCGCAGGACAAGTCCTGTTTTGTGATGGTGGTGCTCCAAAAACGTCTAACGTCAAAGGTCTAACGTCTAACGACCTAAGGCTTAATAAAACTCGGGTATTAAAAAAGATACCCGAGTTTTTTTACAGGGGTAGCAGGGGTAGCAGGGGTCACAAGGGTTACAAGGGTGTCTTTAAGCCCCACGACCGCTCCTCCCCTATGTCAGGGGAGGTGTCGCGCAAGCGACGGAGAGGTTAGTTTTGCGCCATAGGCGGAGTCAACCGCCTACCGCCTACCGACGTAAGGCTTTAATGGCCTTATAGGCCTTATAGGCCCTATCTCTACGCTCCCTAAGCTCCTTAAATTCCCTAAACTCCCTAAATAATTTTCAATTTTCAATTTGCATCCCCTTCTCGCCCCCAGTGGTGATAATACCAACAATAAGGTAGTGCAAGTAGCCAAAAAAAATCGTACATTTGTGGTGCGAATTTCAGTTGCAATCAATTATGAGTATCCAACCTAACCCCCTGTCATATCGCGCTGGCGATAAGATGAGAGATCTGATTAACGACAACGGAGCATTGCTCTTTGTGTTGAGCCGTTTTGGTATTCCGCTCGGTTTTGGCGACAAAAGCGTAGGCGAGATTTGCTCGGCGCAAGGCGTTGATACAGACACCTTTATTGCTGTGGCCAACCTCACCAGTGGTCGTCATTGCGACAGCCAGAACATCTCGCTTGCTCATCTTATGGAGTATCTGCGTAGGGCTCACGTTTGGTTCTTGGAGTTCAACCTTCCCGCCATACGACGCAAGCTGATTGAGGCCATCGACTGCTCCGGCAAAGACGAGGTGGCGCTTTTGATTCTGAAATTCTACGACGACTATGTAGCCGAGGTGCGTCGCCATATGGAGCACGAAAACTCCACCGTATTTGTCTATGTCGATGCCCTTATGAAAGGTTATCTCAACCGCGACTACACCATCGAAACCTTTGCTGCAAAGCACTCCAACCGCGATTCACGCCTTGCCGACAAGCTGGCCGAGTTGAAGAACGTAATCATCCGCTACTATCCCCAAGAGGGAGGTGGCGACCTGCTCCACTCGGTGTTGTTTGACATCATCAACTGCGAGAGCGACATTGCACTCCACTGCTTGGTGGAGGACAACATTTTTGTGCCTGCCGTAAAGAGGGCCGAGCAGTCGCTCATTAGTCGTGGTGCGGGCTACGGCGAGGAGGAGGTGTGCGAACAGGAGGGCTCGGCCGAGCAGCTCAGCAAACGCGAAATTGAGATTATAGGTTGCATAGCCAAAGGCCTCACCAGCAAGGAGATAGCCGACGAGCTGTGCCTTTCGGTACACACCGTCACCACCCACCGTCGCAACATCTCCTCGAAGTTGCAGATTCACACCCCTGCGGGCCTAACCATCTATGCCATTGTCAATAAGTTGGTGTCGATTGATGATATAAAGTTGCAGTAGCCTCAGCGCTTTTGGCCGACTATTTTGCCCTCCCCACCGAGCTGTTTTGCGTTGCGGGAGGGCACTTTTTTTTCAAAAAAATGCAATGCAGGTGCAACGTTTTGGGCTTGATAGTCGTCTATATAGAAAATGATTGTCACGCTCAACCCCTAATCACGTTTTTGCAAAGATGAAAAAACTCACTCTTCTGGTTGTGGCTCTGGTTGCCACACTATCGCTTTCGGCTCAGCAACGCGAGTGGCGCACCATTAGCGCAAGCACCTGCATCGCTCAGTCGAGCCTGTCGTTTACCAATGGCAAACAATACACCCCGCACCTCTACTTTGGTTTCGGCTCGGGTATCGACTACTTTGTTCCGGTCAATATCAATGTCAACGACATAGGCACAGGCGAGTCGATGTCGTTCCGCCTCGGAGGTCTTTCTATACCGGTCTTTATGGATGGCAAGTGGAGGTTGTTCGACACTTGGATTTCCCCGTCGCTCAGGTGTAGGGCCGGTGCAATGCTCAATGTGCGCATACCCGGTGCGGGAGGCTTTGTGCAGCCCGAGTTGGGAGTGGATATTTCGCGCTACTTCACTCTGGCTCTCGGCTGGCACGGCCAAGTCCTCTATACGATGGACTACGGCTGGACGACCCTCAGCTCCTACCCCAATCTGTCCGTAACCATCAGGTTTTAATTTCTCAGCCGGCCGAGTTGATGTGTGAATACAATAGCCCTGCCAACCTTTGGGTCGGCAGGGCTATTTTGTTTGGCGGTTTTGTGCGAAGTTTGCACAAGCGCAATTTGCCAACTGTCAGTCAGTTACGCCATTATTGGGCATCGGCATTGACAAGCACCCAGTTTGTGCCTTCGCCGCACCAAGCCGTATATTGCTCAGCACCAGCGACAACAGCCGTGCTTCCTTCCATAACCTCAAATGTGCCTACCCCCTCAGCGCTCACCGCAACGAGTTGGTAAGTGCCCGTAGTTGTGCCATCGGTAATGGTTATCTGATCTCCATCTTCCCAGCTCAGGGGGTAGCCCTCGGCAGTTTTGTCGCCCAAATCGACGCGGGTTGCATCGCCAATGGTTGCAGTGAAACTATTGAGTTTTTCGCCCGATTGGGGTGTGGTGGGAGTTTGGGGCTATTGTGATGGGCGGGGAAGGTGTTGATAATCAACGGTCGTTGCGGTTGTTTGGGGTCAAAACAGAGATGGCTACATAAAATTTTCAACTTTCAATTTTCAACTTTCAACTTTGCGTTGTATCTTTGCGGCCGATAAAACCGAAACGACATCGGCGACGGGTGCCGAAATAGCTCAGGTGGTAGAGCGTTTCACTCGTAATGAAAAGGTCGCGGGTTCGAGTCCCGCTTTCGGCTCAAAGCACAAAGGATAGCGACTGCTATCCTTTGTGCTTTTATTTAATACCGACACTCGACCCAGCGACCTTTGAAGCCCTCCTATGTGGTATTTTCCTCCCCTACGCAAGGGGATAAAACATTGGCAGAAGTATAATTGATGGCATAGTTACAAGTGGGTATTTTTGTTTACATCATAATCAATGGAGGTGAAAAAAATTGGCGGAGGGGTGGTGGTGTCGAAATTAATTACTATCTTTGCGTTGCAAACGGAGCCGTGAACGACCCGAGCGTCGGGAGCGGTGAAAAGGGAATTTG
>JAZNFV010000034.1:0-2661 GCA_045576155.1 Tidjanibacter sp. | reverse complement strand
CGACGCGGAGCATTAGCGTCGGTAGCGACGACTGAAGCTTTAGCTTCACAAAGGAGTGCCGAAGGCCTTTAACCCTCGAAGAGGGGGAGGTGGTACGCTTCTCGTAGATAATACCCCCTCCGCTTCGCTCGTCCCCCTAATCTAGGGGGGGCAATACCGAGGCTTGGTCAACAGCTATATTATTGCTGTTTTTTATTATTTTTGTGCAAATTCTTATTGTAGTGTGAAATAATTTATATAAATTTGCCACGAATATGCTAAGGAGTATGAGTGCCGATGCATGTTTTTTGTGAAAAGAAGAAAATAACGAGTTAAAATTTTTATTATCCATTAAATTTAAAAACAGAAAAGTATGAAGAAGTTTTTGATGGCTTTGGTAGTAGCAGGTTTGTCTGTAAGCGCTATGGCGCAGACAGAGGAATATCCTGTAAGAAAGCACAGTGTTGAGACCAACAGCTTTTGGAGCAATTGGTTCCTCTCTCTTGGTGGTGGCGTTCAGGTAATGCCTTTCGACAGAGCTGACGGTGTAGGTTTGACTGAGACTTTGACTCCCAACTTCACTGTATCTCTCGGTAAGTGGTTTACTCCCGGTTTGGGTCTCCGCTTGCAGTCTCACCTTCCTTTCTATGACAACGCCGCTGGCGATCAGCAAAAGGGTTATGCTCTCTATGGTGAGACCATGTTTAACCTTACCAACATGTTCTGCGGTTACAAGCAGACTCGCGTTTACAACGCTATTCCCTATGTAGGTTCAGGCTACATGTGGGGCGATGTAGAGGGTTGGACACCTTGGGTTGCTGGTTTCTTGAGCACATTCCGTCTTTCTAACTCTTGGTCTTTGGATCTCGACATCTTTGCAAAGCAGTATGTAAACAAGAACATCCAGATGGGTGCTGCTCTTGGTCTTACATGGAACATCGGTGGTCGTGGTTTCGACGCTTCACCCGACATGGCTGCTCTTGCTGCTATCCACGCAGCACAGCTCGCAAGCTTGAACCAGGCTCTCGCTGCTGAGCAGGACGAGAACAAGGATCTCAAGGAGCAGTTGGCTAAGAAGCCCAAAGAGGTAGTTAAGGAGAAGGTTGTTAAGGAGGTACTTGCTGCTCCCCAGTCTGTATTCTTCGCATTCAACTCTGCTAAGGTTGCTTCTAAGAAGGAAATCCTCAACCTCGAGTCTTTGGCCAACATGGCTAAGAACAACGGTGCTAAGCTGAAGGTTACAGGTTATGCCGACAGCGCTACCGGTTCTGCAGCTTACAACCAGCAGCTCTCTGAGCGTCGTGCTCAGGCTGTTGCCAAGGAGCTTGTTAAGCTTGGTGTAGCCGAGGAGAACATCGTAGTTGAAGGCAAGGGTGGTGTAGCTGAGGTTACCCCCGCTTCTTACAACCGTCGTGTTATCATCGAGGCTCTCTAATCAATCGTTAGCCTTGACACATAAGGGTCTGCATCCGTGCAGGCCCTTTTTTTGTTGCCAATCCCATCATGCGAAAAAACATTTTAAGGTCTCTTGTGTTATTTCGATACACAAGACCTTATTTTGGTAACATTAATTAAAGACCTAACAGTATGAAAAAAGTAATTTGCATGATGGCCGTAGCTGGTCTGTTCTCCGTGTCAGTAGCTCGAGCTCAGGTATCCGAAGTCGTTGAGATAGCCGAGGTGCCCGTCTCGAAGTACAGTGTTCAAACCAACAGTTTCTGGGACAACTGGTTCGTCTCACTCAACGCCGGTGCCCAGTTCTCCTACCTCTACCCCGAGGGTCCTCAGGAGTTCAAGGACCGCATCACCTTCTCGGGCCTGGCCTATGTGGGTAAGTGGTACACCCCCGGTATAGGTATGCGATTGGCCTACAACGGCTACAATTTCCAGGGCTATACCGATAAGCAAGACTACATGAACCTGCATGTCGATGCCCTTATGAACGTCACCAACATGGTGATGGGCTACAACTCAGAGCGTGTGTACAATATGGTGCCCTACGTCGGTATGGGTATGGTGCGCAACTTTGACCACAACAGCTATTGCTTCGGTTTCAATGCCGGTATCCTCAACAAGTTCCGCCTCAACGACTCGTGGGCTATCAACCTCGAGATGGGAGCCCTGCTTGCCGAGAAGCGCATGGACGATGTCGTAGGCTCCAAGCGCGGTTTCGACGACCTCTTCACCGTCACGGCCGGTATCACCTATAATATCGGTGGCGACACCTGGAACAACAGCCCCGACATCAGTGCGCTCGTCATGATGAATGCTGCCGAGATAGCTGCGCTCAACGAAGCCCTCGTGCAGGAGCAGGCCACCGTGCGCAACCTCCGCAACCAGCTCTCACAGAAGCCCCGTGAGGTCGTGAAGGAGAAGGTCATCTCGGGCGACTGCGCCTTTGCACCCCAATCCATCTTCTTTGCGCTGGGCTCGGCCAAGATAGCCTCCCATAAGGATATGGTCAACCTCAAGGCCATTGCCGATGTAGCCAAGGCCGACGGCCTCAAGCTCCACATCGTAGGCTATGCCGACAGTGCCACTGGTGATGCCAAGTACAACCAAGACCTCTCTGTGAAGCGTGCGCAGACCATTGCCGACGAGCTCGTCAAGCTCGGTGTCAGCAAGGCCAACCTCACCGTCGAGGGCAAGGGTGGGGTAGCCACACTCGATCCCGCCTCCTAT
>JAZNFV010000033.1:0-12168 GCA_045576155.1 Tidjanibacter sp. | reverse complement strand
TACTGCGGCGAGTGATTGGATAAATCGAGCTGTTACCTTGCAAGCAAAACTGCTTCTGCGAAGTTCGGGGCACACCGTCGAGCAGATTGCCGAGGAGCTTAATTTCTCAACAACGCCATATTTCTGTCGCTTTTTCAAACGGGAAGTCGGCATAACGCCAACCGAGTATAGAAAAAGCGTGTAACTTTGGGGCATAATTAGTACGATTAAACTTTTTTTTCAAGATGACCGAGAAAGAGAAGATGTTGCGTCGAATGTAGTGGCGGTGGGCAACCCCTGCCGCGTCGTGCGCCCCATCACCGACGACGAGGCAATCGGAATTGAAACATCCGACCACTCGGATGTAGCCCAACAAGAATAGTTCTCGCAGCCGAATATAACGTCCTCATTTAGGTCGTTTGACGTTAGACTGCGTAAAAGGCGCAAAACTAACCTCTCCGTCGCTTCGCGCCACCTCCCCTGACATAGGGGAGGAGTGGTTGTGGGGCGACACATTATGCCATCTACACCCCATAAACACCCGAGGGAGATTCAATCGAATCTCCCTCGGGCTTTCTTTGGTATAGGTGTTGTTCCTATTTTGCAAGCAATTTGAAGCTCCAAGCAGCAAGCTCCACCTTGTCGCCTGCCTTGAAGCTCTGGGTGTGGCCGCAAAGGCACTTATAGTCGCCTGCCTCGGCCTCGGTGAGAGTGATGGTGGTAGGCTCTGCCGAGAAGTTGAATAAGCACAAAACGGTGTTATCCTCCTTCTGGCGGGTAAATGCCAACACATTCTCGCCCACGCCCTCGACAAACTGCACAGGTGCTACATCTGCGCCAGCCGCCAAAGCCTTATTTGTGTGGCGGTAGGAGCAGAGCGAGCGGTAGAAGTTGCGATACTCCTTGCCATACTCCAAATCGACAAGCTCCTTTACAGAGTCCTTCTCGAAGAACTGCAAGCGGCGCGAAAGAGCAATCTCCTGACCGGTGTAGATGAGTGGCTGCGACTTGGGCAAAACAAATGTAAGAGCTGCAAAGGCCTTGTGTGCATCGCCCATACGCTCAAACTCCGTACCTGCCCACGAGTTCTCGTCGTGGTTGGAGGTAAACATCAGGCGCATTGCGGGTGCAGGATACCTCTCATCGTCGCGTACCATATACTCTTTCAGGTCTTTAACACCCTTTGCGTTGGTCTTGATTGTGCCGTCGCCAGCCACATTTTTGGTCTCGCTACCACCTTTGGCCATAGCGTTGAAGATGTGGTGGAGCTCCCAAGCGTAGGTAGCGTCGAAGCCGGCCTCGTGCAGCCAAGTCTCCTCGCCCTCGGCCAAGAGATATACCTCGGGGTTAATCTTGCGAACCTCCTCCCAAGCCTTCTTCCAGAAGTCGGCAGGCACATTCATTGCCACGTCGCAACGGTAGCCATCGACACCCTTCTCAATCCAGAATTTCAGAGCGTCGAGCATAGCCTCACGCATATCCTCGTTGTTGTAGTTGAGTTTTGCGATGTCAGTCCAGTCGTACTCAACAATGGGCAGACCGGTCTTCTCGTCCATCACATACCAATCCTTCTTGCCCTCTTTCCACCAGTTGGCATCGCGCGAGGTGTGGTTGGCAACCCAGTCGATAATAACTTTCAGACCGAGGTCGTGAGCCGTAGCGAGGAAGTGGTCGAAATCCTCCATAGTGCCAAACTCGGGGTTTACGGCCTTGTAGTCGATGATGGAGTAGTAGGAGCCGAGTGTGCCTTTGCGGGCCTCAACACCAATAGGGCTGATGGGCATAAGCCACACGATGTCCACACCCATAGCTTTCAGCTCGGGCAAGTAAGCCTCGGCAGCTGCAAATGTACCCTCCTCGGTTGCCTGACGCACATTGAGCTCATAGACAACAGAATTAAACTTGTCGAAAGCCTCGGTGCTTTCGTTGTTGCAACTGATGCAACCCAGCAATGTCGCAAATAGGGCGACCAATGTAAACAGTTTTTTCATAATTATTTATAGATATTTGGATTACTCATTTACAATAACATATCCGTAGGCGGGGATGTCGATACTAAGTTTGCCATCCGCAAAGCTCACCTTGCCACCCTCGGCCGCCAGAGCCACATCGGCATTTGTGGCCGAAACCATCTCGGGCAAAGCCACCTCCACCTTGCGAGCCTCGGGGCGCACATTCAGAGCCACAACAGCCCACTGACCCATATAGTGACGCATAAATACATAAACGTCGTCATCGACATACAGGGTGCGATAGTCGCCATACATCAAAGGCATCGAGGCACGACGATACTTAAACAGAGCCTTAGTTGCAGCAAGCTCCTTCTGCTGGAACTCGTTGTAGCCGTCGAACTCCATCATATAGCGGTTGTCGGGGTCGTTAGCTCCGGGCACGCCATACTCGTCGCCCTGATAGACACAAGGCACACCGGGAACGGTGGAGATAAGGGCCTTCAAGAGTGACAAACGAGCATAGCCCTTAACGTTGTCGCCCACGCCCACCTTACGATGCCAGCCCTCGGCCTTGTCGTCGGGACACCAGAGCGACATATCGCCACCGGCCAACGACAAGAAACGGGGTTTGTCGTGGTTACCGGTGATGTTGCCCATAGTGTGGTGAGAGCCATAGGCAGCCTCGGCCTGCTCAACAGCAGCAGCAATGTCGCGCATCGAGCGGCTCTCATCTACTATAACATCGCGCGAGGTGTGGTAGAGGTTGAAGTCAAACTGAGCGTCAATCATACCGGTCTTAACATAAGAGCCAATAAGCTCCACATCGCCGTAGGTTTCGCCAATCTGCCAAAGCTGACGCTCGGGCATAGAGGATTTCATCTTGTGGGTAAGCATACGCCAGTAGTTCAGAGGAATATGCTTGCAAGCGTCGTGACGGAAGCCGTCGAAGTCGAATTTGCGTACCCAGTGAAGTGCCGAGTCGGTCATAGGCTCACACACCTCCTCGCGACGTGTGTCGAGAGTGGGGATATGCTCGTCAAACCAAGTCGTAAGGCGGGTCTCGCCGTCCCACAGACCTATGTTTTTGCGACCATCGGGCAACATCAGCTCGGTTGTCCAGTCGGGATGCTCTTTCAGCACAGGAGAGTCGATGTGGAGGTGGTTGGCCACATAGTCGAGGATGACGTTCAACTCGTCGTCGTGAGCCGTAGCAAGCATTGTGCGAAGCTCCTCGTCAGTACCAAAACGCTTATCAACAACGGTGCTGAAAATAGGCCAGTAGCCGTGATAGCCCGAGAACTTGGTGTCGGGGTTACGGTTCTGACCCCACGCATCGTAGGGATTCTGAGTGATGGGCGAAATCCAAATGGTGGTAATGCCCAAGTCGGTGAAGAAACCATCCTCAATCTTCTGGGTTATACCCACAATGTCGCCACCCTGATAATCAACCTTATCCAATACCTCGGGCGAATTGAGTTTCCAGTCGTTGGCAGTAGTGCCATTGTTGAAACGGTCAATCATCAGCGAGTAGAGAATCTGCGACTGGAAATCCTGACGACGAATATCGTCGGCATCCCACACTACCTTGCCATACTCCAAAGGCAGAAGCACGTCGTTGAAACGACCCTCAGCCGAGGCAGCAAAGACTCTCAGATAGGAGCGCTGATGCCTCTTGGCTACGGCAGGAATCTCAACCTCGATGGTGTTGCCCTCAATGCTGACATCGGCCACCTTTTCGTTCTGCCACATAGCCACAGCCTCCACTACGGGCTTCGAGGCAACAATTCTGACAGCGCCTCTTGTGGCCTCGGTGGACGACATATAGCTACCCTCGGTATCGCGAGGGCCACCAAGCACTACAATGGAGAGCTTCTCTTGGTCGTGCCAAACGTCAATGGTCGATACGAGCACATTGCTCTGGGTGGTGATGGCAAACTGCTCCCAATTGTCGGTCGTGGGCGCAAGCGTGAGTCGCTCGTCGTCGCTTGTGAGCTTTGTTGCCCCCTCCCACTGGGGATAGTAGTCAGTCAGGAAATGGTTTGTCGTGCCCTGCTTAACGGTCATTGGAATCACCGTAGCACCGTTGCCGAGGGCAAAATCTTGCGCAGGACTGCACTGCACAAAGAGAAGTGCTGAGAGCGACATTGCAGCCGCCACCAACAGAGTAAATAGAGGTTTGAACTTCATATTGTTTATCAAATTTGCTGTTTGTGTTTCGCCAACGAAGGTTTTTCAACACCCCAAAAGGTTTCCCTTTGGGCCATCTGCGCAAAGATACGAATTAAATGTCAAATCAAACACCTCCCCTCCCGAAAAACTCCTCCACACACACCAACTATTAAAATTGAGAATTGAGAATTGAAAATTGAGAATTAGCTATCAGCGGTCAGCGGTCAGTTTTTTTTGGGGGGGGGAGTTTAGCGAGATTAGGGAGATTAGAGAGGTTAGAGAGGTTAGAGAATAGGGCGTATAAGCCCCATAAGCCCAACTCGTCTTGCCACGACTGCCATTAGGCAGGCGGTTGGCATCTACCGCTCTGAGCAGTCAGCAATCAGCAGTCAGCTCTGCGCCTTTGGCGAGACAGACCTCTCCCCTGCTTCGCAGACCCTCCCCTAACTTAGGGGAGGAGAATACAAATTGAAAATGGAAAATTGAAAATGGAAAAATATTTAGGGAGTGTAGGGAATTTAGGGAGTTTAGGGAGTTTAGAGAATAGGGCCTATAAGGCCTATATGCCCTTAAAGCCCTTAAAGCACCTAAGGCCCATAAAGGCCATAGGTCGGTAGGCGGTAGTCGGTTGTCGGTTGTCGCCTTTTGACTTAGGACTTTTGACGTTAGACCTTAGACGTTTTTGGAGCACCACCATCACAAAACAGGACTTGTCCTGCGGCTGGGTTTTGTGGAGATTATTTTGTGCCAATCCGAGCGAGCAAACCGCAGCTTACTGGGCGTAAGTGAGGATTTGCGAGGCGATGGTTGGTGCGAAATAAGCCCACAAGGCACAGCCGAAAGCTCGCAAAAAAAGCAGGGAGGCTCTTAGAGCCTCCCTGAATCGTCTGCGCAGCCTTAATTACAAGGAGATAGCCTCGTTAGGACAAACGTCAGCACAGCTACCGCACTCAATGCAAGTATCTGCGTCAATAACGTAAACGTCGCCAGCCGAGATAGCCTCTACGGGGCACTCGCCGATGCAGCTACCACAAGCTACACATTTCTCAGGATCAATTTTATAAGCCATAGTGTTACTGTTAAAAAAGTTTAATGTTCTCTAAAAAGTAATGCAAAGATAAACATTTTTTGTTACTCCGCACCCTCCTTGACGTTTATTTTGCACAAACCCTACCAAAATGTAGGTAATGGCAGACTATTTACCGTCAATTATGTCGAACCTCAGGTAGGGGCGCAACACCTCGGGAACAACAATACCCTCGGGGGTCTGGTTGTTCTCCAAGAGGGCTGCAACGATACGAGGCAGTGCCAACGAGCTACCGTTGAGGGTGTGGCACAGGGCGGTCTTTTTGCCCTCGGTGCGATAGCGCAGTTTCAGACGATTGGCCTGGAACGACTCGAAGTTCGACACGCTCGACACCTCCAACCACCTGCCCTGAGCAGCCGAATATACCTCGAAGTCGTAGGTCAGGGCCGAGGTGAAGCTCATATCGCCACCACAGAGGCGCACGATGCGGTAGGGCAAGCCGAGTGCCGAAACCAACTTCTCGACGTGGGCAACCATCTGGTCGAGAGCCTCATAGGAGCTATCGGGATGGTTGATACGTACAATCTCCACCTTGTCGAACTGATGCAGACGGTTCAGACCCCTAACGTCTTTGCCATAGGAGCCGGCCTCACGACGGAAGCAGGGGGTGTAGGCAGTAAGGCGGATGGGGAGCTCTTTCTCATCGACAATGCAATCGCGGTAGATATTTGTCACAGGCACCTCAGCGGTGGGTACCATATAGAAGTTGTCCAGAGTAGCGTGGTACATCTGACCCTCTTTGTCGGGCAGCTGACCAGTACCGAAGCCCGAGGCCTCGTTTACCATAATTGGGGGCAGCACCTCCAAGTAGCCTGCCTCGGTGTTTTGGTCGAGGAAGTAGGTGATAAGAGCACGCTGCAAGGCAGCACCTTTACCCTTATATACGGGGAAGCCTGCGCCGGTGAGTTTCACACCCAGCTCGAAGTCGATGATGTCGTACTTAGCGGCAAGCTCCCAGTGGGGCAGAGCGCCCTCGCCCAGAGTGGGAATCTCGCCACCCTGTTTGACGATAACATTGTCCTCGGCGGTTTTGCCCTCGGGAACGATGGGTGCGGGGAAGTTGGGCAGGAGCACAATCTCGGCGTTGAGCTTCTCGGTGGTAGTTTTCAGCTCCGTGTCGAGCCTCTTGCTCTCCTCTTTGAGGCTTGCTGCGCGGGCTTTAATCTCCTCAGCCTCATCGCGTTTACCCTGTGCAAAAAGAGCACCTATCTGTTTGGCAGCGGCATTCTGCTCGGCCAGATTTTTGTCTAATTCTTGTTGGAGTGCTTTGCGTGCATCGTCGAGTGCTATGATGCGGTCGATAGCCTCGCGAGCATCGACACCTTTCACAGCCAAACGACTGATGGCCAACTCCTTGTCATCTCTCAGTTGCCTAAGTGTAAGCATATCTATAAAGGTTTTTATTGGTTATTTGGCACAAATATACCAAATTTTGCTATCTTTGTAATCATCTGATGCACCTTTTTTTATGAGACACCAACTATTTATCCTACTTTTGTCGCTTTCGGCAATGGCCTGTGCTTGTGGCAACAGCACCCAAAAGCGGGGCGCTGCGTCGCAAAATCAGTCGTCGTTGAAATACTACACCTTCCGCGTTGTGGCCGAACTACCCCACTCTACCGACTCCTACACACAAGGATTTGAGTATGCCGACGGGCTTTTTTGGGAGAGTACGGGAGGCTATGGCTCGTCGGTGATGCAGACCACCCTGCCCGCCTCGGGCGAGCCTCAGAAGGTTACACCTCTCTCGCGCAACTACTTTGGCGAGGGTATGACCATCTTGGGCGATAGGGTCTATCAGCTTACTTGGCGCAAGGGCAAGGCTTTTGTCTATGACCGCGCCACACTCCGCAAGATAGGCGAGTTTGACTACAAGGGCGAGGGCTGGGGGCTTACCACCGACGGCACGAAGCTCTATATGTCCGACGGCTCGGAGCGCATCACTGTTCGCGATGCCAAAAATTTCTCCATACTCAACACCATAGACGTTACCATAGGAGGTCGCAAAGCGCAAAACCTCAACGAGTTGGAGTGGATTGGAGGCGAGATTTGGGCCAATGTCTATCTCACCAACCAGATTGTCCGCATCGACCCCTCGTCGGGCAAAGTTGTGGGCATCATCGACTTGGAAGGGTTGCAGTCGCCCACCGACATCACCTACAACACCGACGTGCTCAACGGCATAGCCCACGACCCCGCCACCGGCCGCATCTGGCTGACGGGCAAAAATTGGAACAAGGTCTATGAGGTGGAGATTGTTCAGAAGTAGAGAGAATAAGCAAACGCAAATCACAACCTACCCCACAAACACATTATGGCACTATCAGCACAACGCATAACCGAGGAGGTCTTAGGCCTCTACCCCAACCTACTCAACACCTACTACGGGCTTCACGCCCACCCCGAGCTGTCGTTTCAGGAGTGGCAGACGGCCGAAATGATTGCCGCACGTCTTAGGAGTGAGCAGATTGACTTCCGCCCCATTGCGGGTAGCGGTCTGCTGGCCAAGATTGAGGGCCGAGCAGAGGGTGCCGACCTCAGTAGAGCCATTGTGCTCAGGGCCGATATGGATGCCCTCCCCATTGAGGAGCACAACACACTCCCCTATGCGTCGCACAACAAGGGGGTGATGCACGCCTGCGGCCACGACCTCCACACCACCATAGTATTGGGTGCTATCACCCTGCTGAGCAAACACTTGGAGGAGTTCGGATGCACCATCTTTGCCCTCTTCCAACCGGGCGAAGAGCTCAACCCCGGGGGTGCAAAGTTGGTCTTGGAGGAGAATCCGTTTGAGGACTACGAGATTGTGGCCTTTGTTGGCAACCACGTCGAGCCCACACTCCCAACCGGCACACTGGGTATATGCGCCGGCAAGTATATGGCCGCCTGCGACGAGTTGCACTTTACCCTCAGGGGCAAAGGAGGCCACGCAGCCTTGCGCGAGGGTATGATTGACCCCATACTCCCAACAGCCCAACTCATCGAACAGCTCTACGCCCTGACCAACCTCGCACCCGAGGATGTGGGTCAGACCATAATATCTATTGGTAAGATTGAGGCTCTTGGGGCTACTAACGTTGTCCCCGACAGCGTCAGATTGGAGGGCACAATGCGCACTTTCGACCCCCTATGGAGGGCCACGCTCAAAAAGACCATCGACTACCTATGCCGCCAGATTGAGGGCCAAACCGAGGGTCTTACAATCGACAACAACTTTGGCGAAGGCTACCCCGCCGTTTACAACTCTCCCGAACTGGCCCACGAAGCCAGCAGGGTGTTGGGCGAGGTGTTTGACGTTGTGGAGCTTGGGCCACGTCCCACAGGCGAGGACTTCGGCTACTACACCGAGCGCTACCCCTCGCTCTTCTATCGCTTGGGCGTGGGATATGTAGGTGGCGACTTTGCCGAGCAACGTGCCGGCTTGCTCCACACCTCCACCTTCTGCCCCGACCCCAAGGCTATCGGCATTGGCGTGGCGGCTATGGCTATTATTGGCACACGATTAGCAAACAACAACTCAAAATAAAAAACCCCGAGTTAAGTATATGGAGACTATAATCTTAGCGGCATTGTGTACGCTTATTGCAGGCCTTGTCGTTGGCTACCTACTGGGCAAGCGCAAAGTCACCCAAACCGAACAACGCTCATCTGCACTCCAAGCAGCGCTCCAAGAGCAAATCCTAACCCTCTCCCAAACCAAAGCGGCCCTCGACAAAGAGGTGAGCTTGCTCAAAGAGCAGCTGGACGAGCAGTCACGACGCGCAGTGGCTGACCTCGCACAGCTCAAAGAGGAGTATCAGGCACGTTTGGCCGAGCAGGAGCAGCGGTTTAAGGAGGCCGAGGCGGCTCGTCGTGCCGAATTTAAGCAACAGACCGAGCAACAGCTCGAAACCGTCAAGGCCCAACTCAAACAGCAGACCGAGCAGAGCAACCGCGAGAGCATTAGCGAGATTTTGCGCCCCTATCGTGAGCAGTTGGAACAACTCAAACAGCAGGGCATTGAGGATAGGGCCACCTTGCAGAACGAGATAAAGCGCTTTGTGGAGACCGGTGGCCGCCTTACGCGCGAGGCCGACCGCCTTGTGACGGCTCTGAGTGGCAGTGTGACCATACAGGGCAATCTGGGCGAAAAACTGCTGGCCGACCTGCTGGCAGGCTCGGGACTCATTGAGGGTGTGCAGTATAAGTTGCAGCAGACCCTGCGCAGCGAAGATGGCTCAACGGTCAAAAACGCAGGCGGTAAGAAGATGCGCCCCGATGCGGCACTCATCTACCCCCAGACCAATAGCGTGCTCTATATCGACTCCAAATTCCAACTGCCCGCCGACCTCAACTTCGACAGCATCAGTGCCGAGAATCAGGGCGTTGTGATGAAAGCCTTTGCCGAGAAGATTACCGACCAAGCACGCAAACTCTCCGACAGGAGCTACGACCGTAGCAACAACGAGGGCTACCAACCTCTGCCCTATGTTATTATGTTTGTGCCAAGCGAAGCCGCTCTTGCTGCCGTCACCTCCTACGATAAGACCCTCTGGCAGAAGATATTTAACGAGTATGGAGTGTGTCTTGCGAGTGAGCGCAACCTACTGGTGCTCATTGAGATGGTGCGTTATATGTGGCAACGCCAAGCCACCCTTAGCAACTACGAGGACATCATCGCAAAGGCCGAGTTGGTGCTCGACCGAGTGACCGACTTTATGACTCAATTTGTTGAGGTTGAGAAACACCTCAGCGCCACATCGCAGGCCGTTGAGAAGATGCACCGACTCTCTGCCGACCACGGCACGTCAATAGCCGTTGCGGTCAAACACCTCTCTGCGTTGGGCATCACCCCCCATAAGGCCAGTGGCAACGACCGCCCCAAACGCCTGAAAGAGTACCTGAGAAGTGTTACCGACGAGGATGCAATCGGAATTGAAACATCCGACCACTCGGATGTAGCTCAACAAGAATAGTTATCGCAGCCGAATATAACGCGAGCTTCGCAAAACTCGCATTCATAAAACGCCCGAGGGAGATTCAATCGAATCTCCCTCAAGTCGGAGGGCCAAGCGGTCTTAGGAAGACAAGGGTCACTTACAACTCCTTGGCCCACAGAACGACATGGCTACGATCCGACTTGTTTTCCTGGCTGAGGATCACTTCCCGGATCCGCCGCACTGTACCATCCGGGTCGGTCACCGTAAGATACACGGTGACATAGTCACCGGAATGATCCTTGCTGTCGTTCCAGAACTTATGTACCCGCACGGAGGTGGCTTCCGTAATGGAAGCAGGTGCGTTGGTGGCCACAATGAAGGCCTTTTGTGTCTGCTCGTCGATCTTGATGCCGTGGACGGTGAAACCTACGGAAAGTTGTCCGGTATGATCCTCCGTCACTTCCACGTGGTAGTTGGCCACACCGTTTTTGTCGATGGTCAGGCAGATGATGCCGTTGGCACAGGCATAGCCCATGGCATCCGGGCCGCGGGTCTCTTTGATGTAGTAGGTTTCGCCGGAGATCAGGCCCCACATATCCGCGCTGCCATTGACGACGGTGAACACATTGCGGGAGGCATCACCGTTGTAATAGGATTCCATGCTGGTCCAAAGCTGGGCCGGTTTGGTGCAGGCCGCATCGGTGAATACGGAGAACTGGGCGCCGTTGAGCAGTTCCCGAGTCAATGTATCCTCTTTCTGGATGGAGAAATGGAACCGGGGCGCCAGGTTGAAATAAATCGCACAGTTGGACAGGGAGCTGCCGCGCTCCAGATAATATAATGTCAATGTATGGTCGCCGGGCTGAATAGACCGGAGGGTGTTGGACAGCTCGTTGTTGACCTCGCCGTTGATGGTGACGATGCCGGTGGAGAAGTTGACATCACCGCTTTCTCTGCCGTGTACGCCGCCCAGGTCCAGCACCAGCTGGCCGTCCACCAGTACCCAAACGTCATCGTCGCCGGTGAACTGGAAGTGCATATCTCCGCCATAGATGTCCTGGTTGCCGTAGCTGCCATTGGAAAGCAGGGTACCGGGGGTCTGGGGCAGGAAGAAGTCAATGTCCACACTCATGCCGAACCAGTAGTTGGTGCCAACATGGTCGGTGGTGTTGCCGTTGCCGGTGTACTTGCTGTCGTACATATAGTGCGTGGTCCCGGCGTATTCTCCATGCAAGCCATTGTCGCTGTAGGTGGCGACCAGCTTGTCATTGCTGTTGGCGTAGGGGGAGTTCAGCGGCAGGAAGTCCGCCCGAACACCGCTGTTGTTGGTGGAGTCCCGCGTGCATTCCAGATAATCATACACGTAGAAGCGTTGCTGACTCTGATTGTAGGATGCCGCGTTCAGCTCGGAGTTGTAGTAATAGTAGCCGTAATGGGGGTTGCTGGGATCCAGGCAAAGCTGGAACAGATGGTCACCCTGGCCCAAATACTGCTTGCCGATCACCTCGAGCTCCGGATCAAACAGCAAACTGCCCAAATGATCCGAATACAGCCCCGGATATACGGTGCCGGCAGAAGTGGGATTATTGCGGTCGTTGTGACCCTTGGGATAGGAAATGTCCTCGTTACCCCGGTCCCAGTCACGGAAGATGAAGTTGAGCGTAGTTTCACCGTTGTAGGGATTTGTGCCGGAGGTAAGCAGATTCCACACTTCCGCGTGGCTGCTGTTGCTGACTGTTACGTCTGCCCGCTGGGACAGAACATTGAACAGTACTCCGTAGTCAAACATCCGGGTGGTGACAAAATGGTTGGTACTGACCGTGTCGGTCACCTGGGAATTGAACTGACCCACATCATAGGATTGGGCCATCCAATCGGCATAGAACACCATGTTTTCTGTGACGGTTACCTCGGCGCCGGGCTCATAATAGCGATGGTTGATGATATCATACCAGCCACGCAGCGCGTAGGCGTATTTGTCCGGTGATTGCCAGGTGCTGGGCAGCTTTACGGTGCTGCCGGAGAGCACGGTGTAGCCCGTGTTGGGAGAACCGCCCAG
>JAZNFV010000032.1:0-60591 GCA_045576155.1 Tidjanibacter sp. | reverse complement strand
AAATAGCTCAGTTGGTAGAGCACAACCTTGCCAAGGTTGGGGTCGCGAGTTCGAGTCTCGTTTTCCGCTCCAAGTCCAAAAGTTTTGAGGACAAAATCAAGCAAAACCCTTTGAAACATCGTTTCAGAGGGTTTTTCATTTGTGGTCGGTCGGTATCGCCTCGACTTCGTGGAGCCCCTACCCGACATAGCCCGAACCTCGAAGTGTCCCTCCGAATATCGACCGTGAAAATAAGGGACACTTACTCCGAAATGAGGGGACACTGTGATATTTTGGGCAGAAAAATCAACTTCTTGCAAACTTCTCAACTGACAGTTGCCTACACTTTCTAAAAAACAGTCAGATGAAAAGTACATTTAGAATCCTATTCTACGCAAAGTTGCTCTATTGGACTCATTTTGCAAGAGGTCAAATAGTTTCTTGTCAATCTCTGCGTAACGGATCAATTTGCGTGTTGTACCTGGAGCGTATGGATTTCCTTGCAGATGTATTGCAATTGCTTCATCACCACCTTCATGTGGCACCAATCTCCAAAATGGCTCATTATTCAAATGCCAGAAAGGAGTTCCTACTCTCGGCTGGAACACATCAGATTGTCCAATATACCTTGACCAAAATTATAATGAAATTGCTGTTCCAACCTCTCCGAGAACTCTATCTGATTCGATGTTATCACTCAATACTCCACAAGGTCAATAACACTCAAAAGCATAATCGCCTTGTGCGGAGCCTCCCCCCCCCTTTTTGAGAGTTGGTGTGCAAAGCAGAAAAGTAGTCGATATATTTCTCCATATTACTTAAACTCATTTTCGCTCCACATTTCGCACTGCGTCATAATGGTTTCGAGTGCTGCCTCTTGTCCCTCTGGCGGATACTTATACTTTTTGAGCAGTCGTTTCACAATGCGGCGCATACCGGCACGGGCACTCTCCTTCATTGTCCAGTCTATGGTCTTATTTGTACGGAGTGCATCGGTCAGTTCGCGCGTAATGGCGATAAGTTGCTCATTTGTATAGAAATCCTGCACCGCCTCGGGCTTGGTTATAGCATCGTAGAATGCCAACTCCTCGGTCGAGAGGTTGAGTTTTTTGCCCTCCTCCTCGCCACTGACGATGGCTCTTGCAGTTTTCAGCAACTCCTCAATGACCTCCTCGTTGGTAAGCATACCTTTGAGGTAGTTGCTCATCGCATTTGCCAAAATCTCGGAGAACTTCTCGGCACGCACGGTGTTGGTGCGCTTATAAACCCTTATCTGCTCGTCTATCAATTTGCGCAACAACTCCACAGCAAAGTTTTTCTGCTTCATCTGCGCTATCTCCTCCAAGAACTTCGGGTCGAAAATCGAGAACTCCTCTTTGATATCGGAGAAGAGGTTTATCACGCCCTCACTCTTGATGCTCTGTTTGAGCAGTTCATTTATGCGCTCGTTAATCTCGCGGAACGAAATCTTACCCTTGTCCTCTACTCGTGTCAGCAGTGTACGCACCGCCTCAAAGTAGGCTGCCTCCAATCGTTCCTCTCGCTGTAAGAGACTTTGACATAGCGACAGCGACTGGCGGAGCAATAGTGCCTCTTTGATGTATAGTTTCTTTGTTTCTTCTCGCTCTGGTGCTTGCAGAAAATCGACACCACCCGCAATTGCCGCAGCGCGTGCCATATCCGACTCGCCGTAGAATGCCGAATAGTCGAAGCCATGCATCAAGTCGCGGCACACCTCCAACTTTTTCTGAAATTCGGGATATGCAGTCTTCGAAATATCGGTATCGCCGTAGTTCTTGCGGTCGCGAATGGTGTAGTCGTTCATCGCCTGTTTGAGTGCCGAGGCAATACCCACATAATCAACCACCAAACCTCCCTGCTTGTCGCCAAACACACGATTTACACGCGCAATCGCCTGCATCAGGTTGTGTCCCGACATCGGCTTATAGACATACATCGTCGCGAGCGATGGCACATCAAATCCTGTGAGCCACATATCCACCACAATCACCACTTTCAGTGGGCTGTCGTCGTCCTTAAATCGCTTTTCGAGCTCCTTTTTGTGGGCATCGTTGCCGATTATCTCGCGCCACTCTTCGGGGTCTTTGTTGCCCGAAGTCATTACCACCGCCAACTTATCCGTCCACGCAGGGCGCAACTCAAGGATGCGATGATAAATTTTCATCGCTATCGGGCGTGAGTAGGCAACAATCATCGCCTTACCCGTCTGCTCATATTGGCGGTAGTTTTCGTAGTGGTCGAGAATATCGCCCACCAGTGACTCTATCGTTTCGTCTGCACCGAGTATGGAGTCAAGACGACCCAACTCGTGCTTACTCTTTTCGATGGCGTACTCCTCCGCCTCGCTGGCCATTGCCTCGTACTCGTCATCTATGCGGCGGAGCGTTGCCTCGTCGAGGTGCAGGTTTATCACTCGGCTCTCGTAGAACACTGGGCGTGTAGCTCCATCGGCCACCGCTTGTGTCATATCGTAAACATCTATGTAGTCGCCAAACACCTCGCGCGTCGAGCGGTCTTTCTGTGAAATTGGCGTACCCGTAAAGCCTATGTATGTGGCATTTGGCAACGAGTTACGCACTCGGCGTGCTGCTCCCACCTTCACCCTACCCTCTCGGTCGATTTTCTCGGTCAGTCCGTATTGGCTGCGGTGTGCTTCGTCGGCAATAACGACTATATTTCGGCGTGTTGAGAGAGGCTCTTCGCTCTCCTCGAACTTCTGCATCGTGGTAAAAAATATGCCGTTTGCCTCGCGCTCACGCAGCAGGTCGCCGAGGTGCTTGCGGCTCTCGGCTTGTATGGGCGTTTGACGTAGGAAGTCGGCACACTTTGCAAACTGACGGTACAACTGCCCGTCGAGGTCGTTGCGGTCGGTGAGGATGACGATTGTGGGCGACGATACCGCCTCTTGCAACCGCTTGGCGAAAAAGACCATCGAAAGCGACTTTCCCGAGCCTTGCGTATGCCAAAATACACCGCCCTTGCCATCGGTTTGTGTCGCCTCGGCTACCGAGTTTACTGCCTTGCGCACTGCGAAAAACTGATGATAGCCCGCCAAGATTTTTGCGCTCTGCTTTTCGTCTTTCGAGAAGCAGATAAAACCGCGCAAAATCTCTATTAGGCGTGCCTTGTCGAACATCCCCGAGAACAACACATCGAAGGCCGCGTAGCGGTGTATTTCGCTTGTGCCGTCAACGGTTTTCCACTCCATAAAGCGGTCCTCGCCGGCGGTTATTGTGCCTGCTTTCGAGGTCGCCATATCGCTCATCACGCAGAAGGCGTTATAGACAAAGAGCGACGGAATCTCGTGCATATAGTTTCGCAACTGGGCGTAGGCTTCGGAGACGTCGGTATTCTCGCGCGAGGGCGATTTGAGCTCCACAACCACCAGTGGCAAACCATTTACAAATACCACAATGTCAGCCCTTCGCACCGAATGCTCCTCAACGGTCCATTGGTTGGCTACCGTGAAGTTGTTGCGTAGGGGCGTGTCGTAGTCTATGAGCTTTACTCGGGTTGCGCACTGCTCCCTACCGTCAAAATAGTTTACCTCGACACCATTTTGCAAGTAGTCGTGAAACACCTCGTTGCGCTGCACAAGCGAGCCACTTTCGATGGTGCGAATCTTGGCGATAGCCTCCTCCACCGCCTCATTCGGAAGAGTTGGGTTTATGGCATAGAGCGACTGCTGCACAAGGTCTATGTGCAGCGGCTCGGTGTATTCGCGCTCCACACTTGGGCCATAGATGTAGTCGTAGCCCAGCGTATCACGCATCAACTCCAATATCGCATTCTCAAAATTCTGCTCGGTAAAGTGCATAAAATTACAAATTCTTTACTGCAATTGTATATCCATATTCTTGCATCTCCTTAGCCAAAGATACTTTTGCCTCTTCAACATTTTCCTTGAAAGGTATATATATAAGCCCTGCAATATCTGAAGGTTTTTCAAAATCTTTGTCTTCCTTTAACAATATCGCGACTTTACTGCGCCCTAATTTAGATAGTAACATTCCTAATTCTAACACAACATTTTGTCGCACTCTTGACTTTTTGTATTCTTCACCATCTTTTTTTGCATATCCAATATCATCTGGTGTAGCCAAGACAATTCCAAAATTGACTTGCTGTGTATATTCCTCCAACTTTTCAATAACCGTAGCTCCAGATGTTACAAGTTGGTCAAGAATAAGTGGTTCTAAGCTCCACCTTCTTAACATCGCTTCTAATTGAGTTCTTGCCAAATTGTCATGACCATACACAACAAATACTTTTTTGTTTTCAATTGGAGTTTCAACTTTTCCGCTTAGTATAGCTTTTACAATCTCTGAATTTTTACCTTGGTAATTGATTGTACCAGAATCAAATAAAGTTACTATTGCTCCATTGGACAACACAAGTTTATCACCACAATTATTAACCCTTGACTCAGATATAAGAGTTATACTATGTGCCGCTAATTTTGATATAATTTCCTCTTTATTCATGTTTTAAAGTTTTAGGTTCCTACAAAGTTAATAATTATTCAGCAACTTTTATCTCATTATTCATTAGTTTAGGTAACAAGGTGTCGCGGAGGGTGGCGATGGTTTCGATTTCTTGAATATTTGTTCCTATTAGTTTATATATTTTTTTGCTCCAGCTCTCAAATTTATCAAGTATGTCTAATATGGGGCAAATAAATTGTAGCTCCATAAGATGACTTGGATATATATGTGGTTGTGCACATCCTTGTTGTTTATGATAAATAGATGTTTGATTATACGTCAAGAAAACATAGGCAAAATGTACATATTTGGAAATTGTATCATCAATATAAGAACAATCAGCCGCCCAAATAGGCATATGATACATTTTAACATAACCTGCGTTTGCTCCTGATGCACTAATAGTAACAACTGGGCAGTGAGTATTACTTTTATTGTGATAACATGATGGCATTAATCCTCCAGCAACAACAGGAACGCTTCCTATTGTCACTTGTGCCCTCGTTATATTCTTACCCTTTTGCGGTTTGATTAAATCTCCAAACGTTTGCACACTCCACCCATCGGGGATTGGGCCGAGTTCGGAATCAACCATTTTGCCACCTGATGATTTGTAGGGCTTGCCCTCCTCGTTGGGGAACTCAAAATCTACAAACCATTGTTTATAGAGTGCTTGGGCTTGGAGTTCGAGGTTGGTGTTAATACGGCGATTATTCTCGATTTTATCATCTATCGCACCCAATATCCCCGCAATCCTCCGCTGCTCCTCCAAAGGAGGCAAAGAGATTTCAAAATCCTTTATTTGCTGAGCGTTGAGATTTTGTTGCGCTCCGCCATTTGCCAATGACGCAAGTTCCGTATAATTTGCACACAACCAATAATACACATAATGGTAGTCTGCAATTCTTTCATCAATAGAAAGATTGCAACACGCTTGATTGGTAGTTAAAGGAATTTTGTTAATGGCAACTTTTGCGGCAGTTGCTCCATACATTGCCACAATCACACAATTTGCATCAATCCATTTTGCCGATGAATTATCCAAACCTTTTTGTGTAATACAACGCTCGGTTGAATATATGCGATTGAAATTTATTTCCTTTGTATTCAACCACGGAATATCCCCATCGTAGTATGTAGGCTCAGTACTTTGGGGCGTACCTCCGCTACACACTCTTTTGCATATATCCCCCAATCTATATGTTTTCCACTCGGTCATAAATCAAAATGGTGTTGAATCAAAAATCTCTTGTGCAGGATAGTGTTTTTTGTAGAAAGATCTCAAAAACATACCAATAGTACAAACGCTATTTACCACAAAGTAAACATACATAGGGTCAGAAATCACATAGTCTTCATCTGTTTTGCCATGAAACAATGTTTTATCGCTACGCAATCGCTCTACACCTTGTGCAATTGCCGACAACGAGGATCCAATTACCTTTATCTCCTCTGGCATATCGGAGGTCGGTTGCATCTTAAACTCTTTAAGAAGAGATCTTATTAAAGAGTATAAAGTATCTGTTTCTTTCCATTCGGTCGTAATGCGACTATCCTTTAATATCTCTTTAATAATACTCTCCAAAACCGAATTTGCCAGACCAATTGCTGTTTCAGGCTCACTCTCTATGTGTCTATACGCCTTTTCAAAAGTAGCACTTGCTGTTGCATACTCTGCTTTTATTTCATTTCTAAAAGTTGGAATAGAAGGAATAAAATCTGGAGTATCAACTCCTAAATCAATGGCCATTTTTAGCAATGTTTCACTATCTATATTGCTAAGAGTTGCCAATAAATCTATTTTGGATGGATAAGAATACTGAATTTTGAAATTTTCTTCTGCCCAAACTCCAGCGTCTTGATGCCATCCTTCAATGTAAAGGCTAACATCTGCATAGCTACTATATTCTTTCCAAATAGCACGTTCGATATTTCTTATTAATGTTACTCTATATTTAGGCGAAATGAGATCCATAGTTTTACAATTTATACCCAATACTTTCGAGTTGTTTTTTGATTTCGGTTTCGAGGGTGTGTGACTGCTCAAAGAGAGTGGCGAGTTCGCCAGTAAGGCGCTGCATCTTCTCCTCGAATGGCTCGCTGTCCTGCTCCTGCTCGGCAATGCCTACATAGCGGCCCGGGGTAAGGATAAAATCCTGCTCGGCAATTTTCTTGATATCAACCACAGCACAAAAACCCTTTTCATCGGCAAGAGTACCCTCGGCGAAAGCCTTATAGGTATTAGCAATACGCATAATATCGCCCTCCGCACCATCGGTCAGCTCACGCAGTTTGCGTGTAACCATCGTGCCGAGGTTGCGGGCGTCAATAAACAAGGTCTTGCCCTTCTGCTTCTTAGCCTTATTGAAAAACCAAATCGAAACGGGTATCTGCGTAGTGTAGAACAGCTGCGACGGCATAGCGACAATACAATCAACCAAATCTGCCTCGACCAATCGTTTGCGTATATCGCCCTCGCCACCGCTCTGGCTCGACAGCGAGCCATTGGCCAGAACAACGCCCGCACGGCCCGCAGGCGCGAGGTGGTGGATAATATGCTGAATCCACGCGAAGTTGGCGTTGCCATTAGGTGGTGTGCCGAACTTCCAGCGCACATCGTCGGCAAGTTTGTCTGCGCCCCAATCGCTCAAATTGAAAGGCGGGTTAGCCAAGACAAAGTCCGCCTTCAAGGTTGGGTGGCAGTCATTGAAGAAGGTATCGGCATTATACTGTCCGAGGTCCGCCTCGATGCCACGAATAGCCAAGTTCATCTGTGCCATCTTCCAAGTGGTAGGGTTTGAGTCCTGACCATAGACCGAGATTTGGTTGATATTGCCGGCGTGGCTCTCGATAAACTTTGCCGACTGCACAAACATACCACCTGAGCCACAGCAAGGGTCATAGACACGCCCTCGGTAGGGCTCCAAGACATTGACAAGGGTTTTCACTATGCAGGCAGGGGTATAGAATTCGCCCGCCAGCTTACCCTCCGCCTCGGCAAACTTCGAGAGGCAGTATTCGTAGGCACGACCGAGGATATCCTTCGAGTCGCCGTGCTCGTGCATCTTGATATTGGTGAACAAATCGACCACATCGCCCAAGCGGCGCTTGTCCAACTCAGGGCGGGCGAAGTTCTTGGGCAAAATATCTTTCAGTCGGCGGTTCTCCTTTTCGATGGCACGCATAGCGTTGTCGATAGTCGTGCCGATTTCGGGCGTATGAGCCGCCGCAGCGATAACCGACCAACGCGCCTCCGTAGGGACATAGAAGATATTCTCAGCGGTGTACTCGTCTTTATCCTCCTCGAAGCCCTCGCCCTCATCGACAAGTGCCTGATAGAGAGCCTCGAACTTATCCGATATATACTTCAAAAAGATAAGACCAAGCACCACGGATTTATACTCCGAAGCGTCGAGGTTGCCGCGCATCTTATCCGCCGCCTTCCAAATCTGATCTTCAAAACCGATATCTGCTGTATTGAGTTTAGCCATAGTAGTGGAAATTGTTTAACATATCGTATGTGTGCAACACTCTCACATATTCTGATTATATTGGTCAAAAAAATGTAAAAAAACTGGCGAGGGATTTGGTTTGGGTCTAAATACTTAATCCTTATGTGACAAACAATAAATTAGAATTCAGAAAAGGCCCTTACCAAATGATACTCCTGTTTATCCTCGGGAGAAGAACTATACGTATCTAATTTGTATTGCAATGCCCTAAATTGGCCCGATTCTGTCGATGACCAATAATACCCATCTTCATCTATCTCATACTCTTGTAGCTTCGACAGAGTTATATTTACCAATTTGCGAACCGAACCATCGTTCTTGACAAAAGTCTTAAACTCGTCAATGGCAGGCAGATACCAATCTTCACCCAAGTTAGCACACCAAGCAAATGCGGGATATTTGCTCTGCCAACCACTATATTTTTGTATTGTAATTAGATTATCCTTGCCCTTGGATTTACTGAGAGTTCCCACCGAGCCACTTATCCTTTCATTACTATTGAGCCACAAAAGTTCCTTTTGTTCAAGACTAACAATCTTACCATGCTTGCCGTCAGGGGTTATTTCAAAGACGACACCTCTTTTTCTGCCATCATCATAAATATCCCCTATTTTGTAGGTTTTATTTGCGACATTAACCATAGGGGATGCACTTAGGCCAACTTCGAGAGTGTTGGGATGTATGCCTTTTTGGCTCAGCAATTTTAGCACATCATCGATTGAATTCTTAAGCTGGCGCCTTCCAATCAACCACTGAAATAAATCATCGTCGGTATTGCGAATGTTATCATAAAGGAATCCATTTAGAGCCAATGGAATAACCTCTATATGATTACTGACACTATATGTCAATTCGCTGTTCACCCAATCACTTTTCAGGGCATTCTTTGATAACAATACCACAACTGCGCTTGCTGTATTAAGAGCATCCTTAATCTCTACCGGCCACTCTTCTCGGATATTTGTCTTATCGCGCCAAACCTTATAACCGGCCCCCTCTAATGCGTTGTGCAACGTTTCAGCCTCTCTAAGGTCCTCGCTTGAATAGCTAATAAAAATGTGTGACATAATTGTGTGTGGTGTTAGTGATTGCTCATAAAATGGTTAAAGTAACAAAGATAGTTAATTATTTCTTATTATAGTATCTATTGTTTGAATTTTGCCAATTCCAACACAACATCGTATAATAATTACCACAGCTACCGAAAACAATTTAGTCTGTCATTTGTAGGAATTACACATTCACCCATCGAGTCTATTTTTGGCACAATTTTGGAGATTGTGGGGCGAATACTTTTACAAATTACAATATGAAGCAGACGAAGAAAAAACATCTAACGGCTGAAAATGGCCGCCCAATTGCCGATAATCAAAACTCGCAGACTGCCGGTGTGCAAGGGCCTGTTACCCTGCAAGACCCTTGGCTGACCGAAAAACTCGCCCATTTCGACCGAGAGGTTATACCCGAGCGTCGTATGCACGCCAAAGGCTCGGGCGCATACGGCACATTCACCGTAACCCACGACATCACAGCCTACACTCGTGCATCAATCTTCTCGGAGGTGGGCAAAAAGACCGACTGTTTTGTCCGTTTCTCAACCGTTGCGGGCGAGCGTGGCGCTGCCGATGCCGAGCGCGATATTCGTGGCTTTGCGATGAAGTTCTACACCGACACCGGCAACTGGGATTTGGTGGGCAACAATACTCCCGTATTCTTCTTGCGTGACCCACTGAAATTCCCCGACCTCAACCACGCCATCAAGCGTGACCCTCGCACCGGTATGCGCTCGGCAAACAGCAACTGGGACTTTTGGACTCTGCTGCCCGAGGCTCTGCACCAAGTGACCATAACGATGTCGCCACGCGGTATTCCTCTCTCATTCCGCCATATGCACGGCTTTGGCAGCCACACATACAGCTTTATCAATGCCGACAACCGTCGCACTTGGGTTAAGTTCCACCTGCGCACCTTGCAGGGAATCAAAAACTTGACCGACGCCGAAGCCGAGGCTGTTATTGCCAAAGATAGAGAGTCGCACCAGCGCGACCTCTTTGAGGCCATCGAGCGTGGCGACTATCCTCGTTGGAAGATGCAGGTGCAGCTGATGACAGAAGAGGAGGCGAGGGAGTACCACATCAACCCTTTCGATTTGACTAAGGTGTGGTATCACAGCGACTTTCCGCTGCACGATGTGGGTATCTTGGAGCTGAACCGCAACCCCGAAAACTTCTTTGCCGAGACCGAGCAGGCGGCATTCAACCCGATGAACATCATCGACGGCATAGGCTTCTCGCCCGACAAAATGTTGCAGGGCCGTTTGTTTTCCTATGGCGATGCGCAACGCTACCGCTTGGGCGTAAACCACCACCTGATACCCGTAAACAAGCCTCGCTGCCCCTACCACTCCTACCACCGCGATGGGCAGATGCGCACCGACGACAACGTAGGTCGCACAATCTCATACGAGCCAAATAGTTATGGCGAGTGGCACGACCAACCGCACCTCAAAGAGCCGCCATTGGCCGTTTCGGGCGAGGTCTATAACTACGACGAGCGCGAACTCGATAGCGACTATTTTACGCAGCCGGGCAAACTGTGGCGACTGATGTCGGCCGAGGAACAGAGGGCCACTTGCGAGAATACGGCCCGAGCAATGGGCGATGCGGAACTATTTATAAAACAGCGACATATCCGCAACTGCCACCGCGCCGACCCAACGTATGGCGAGGGCGTAGCTAAGGCCTTGGGACTTTCGCTCACCGAAGCCCTCACTGCCCCCGACCCTGCCCGCCCCACGTGGGACTGGCGATAGGTGTTGCTTGCGGTTGGCTGTATGGTAATATCAAAGGGGAGGCGGTCTGCCTCCCCTTTGATAATTAGTTTGCTATCGAAGCACAACATTATCTATTTATGTAAAGATAGCGCAATCACCAAATCTCAATACAGAAATGGTAATATAGACCATGCGATAGTTATCCACAATGTTGTATTTACTCAATGGGCCAACAAATACCTCCGATAATTTATTATCATTATTGGATGCATCTGGTGCAAACAAGAAACTCGAACAAACTATGTTGTTATTCGCTGATTTGCTCAACTTCATAAACATATCGGCACGTTTAGCACAAGTGCGTCCCATTGTTTTATCAATAGGCACAACCCACGGCTCGGTGCTCTTGACCGCGTGTTTTGTAATACTAAAATCTGCCACCCTGGGATGACGACACAAAACCACCGTAATATCATCTACTATCTTACGGCGCAAGGAGGCCCAATCCACGTCTGAGATATCGTTCTTTCCCGCAATAACCGAACAGAAATCTATCTCAAACTCACGATATGATTTCAGTTCATTTTCGAACAACAAATCTAATCTGTCTTGTTTAAGCAGTGAAATCGTTGGCAAAGACTTCGACAAGTTTACCTTCTCTTCAGACAGTCTTATTTCTTCATACCATACACGCAGGTTGTTTATCAACTTAATGTAGTTCTGATACTTAGTCTCCAACAATCCCATCACATTGTTCAGTCCCTGCATCAAACCAAAAGCAGCCTCGACTTTATATTTAAGATGCTTTTTGATCTTCTCTTTTTGGGAAATCAACTCTTTCAGTTTGTTGTACTCGTTTTCAAGTCCGTGCTTTTCTTCTCTATAAGCCTTCCAATGCTTATGTGCAATGAATGACAAATAGCCCCCATATGGTACAAGAGCAACTAACGACCAAAGATAGCCAATATGCCTCTGAGGTTCATCTATCGCAATCATCAATCTATTGAATAACCAAATCAGTGCGAATGCCACACCGGTAGCACAGATAAACTTCAACACCGTAATAACATTAAAACGACGTTGAGCCTTACTTAAATCCTCCAACTCGCTTGAGATTTCACGACAGCGCTTTTGCATCTCATCTATGTTCTCGGTCAAAGCTTTTTCAGCAGCTTGTAGATAATTCTTTCTGTTCATAGTATCTGAGAACTTAGCTACAATATCCAAGAAATAGATATACAAAAGACGACGACGCTCTTTGGTCGCAATCAAATCCTGTTCTACCTTCTGTAATGCCGCCTGATTTATATAGTATCGAATAGTAAGATCCTGACTATCTATGGAGAGCGTTGGTATATCAACAACATCCATGTTCATTCTCGACAAAGAATCCACCTCGGTTATAATTGTGGCACTTTGACAAAGTTTCTCGTGATCTATATATTCAAATGGCACATAGCAATAACCTGCGTCACCCCAGTCCGTATCCCAGGAGTTGCGAACAATAAAGCGACCGAGCTTGTCACTATAACCCACAACAACCATTGCGTGAGAAGAGTGACGTTCTTGCTCCTCGGGCGAAGTAGTAAATCTACGCTCAATCTCTTCCGCAGTAGGCATAGGTACATAGCCATCGTTGGATGCTTTCAGAAAACTCTCACAAAGAGCCAACGACACAGCAACTGGATAGCCTTCCGCCAAAGCAGCCTTAATGCCCTGTGTTGACATATCCACATTTAACGCTTTGAGCAATCTGCGTTTAGAGGCATCCTCATATGCTTCTTCGGATGGTTTAGTTGTATAATCATCCTCATTGTAACGACAAAACTCCTCTTGGGCCAAACCATATTTACCCAACGACTCAATGGCAGGTCTTACGCGAGAGCCAATATCCGTCGTTGTGGACACATCGCCTGTATTATCCATCTCACGAGCGTTGTAATACAAGAAAGCCTCACTCAAATCCAGCTCTTTACCTGTATTGAGTTTGATAGCATACTCATAAATAGCTGTGAGTGCGTGCGCCAAACACGAACCTTGCGAGCCTTGATTTTGTACGGGTCTAAATCCGCCACGCAAATCTATGCTCTCAGGTATATATTTGCCCTGCTGAGGTTGGAATGTCTCTTCTAAGAGTTCCTGCTTCAGATCAGGCATCAAACGATAGTCGTGTCCTTGGAAATGGAAAACTCCATTTTCAAAGTAACAATGCTCTACCTCTTGACTACCTTTTATTTGTTGTTCGAGTTGTTCGAGAGTATCTTTCAAATTGCGCTGGTGAGAGCTCAAATTGATCTCAATAGCCTCCAACTCCTTCAACTCTGGGATTGGATTAACAGGCGAAGTGGAATTGTCAGAATAATAACCACCGTAGTCGTTCGCTATAAAGAAATCTATACCTTCGGAGAATAGATCACATAGTCGGGCCTGTGTAGGATCAAAAACCGTCTGTGAAAACAAACTACAATCTGTTTTCGACAAAAGAGTAGCCAAAATGGCAGTCCTTACTGGAATGCTCTTATGAGCAAGAAGTTTCTCTTCGCATTTTTTAAGAACCTCCTGTGTTTCTTCCGCAAAAAACTTATGAACCTCAGAGAATAGCTTTTCTTCTTGGTTAAAGAAGTTAGACAATATATGCAACTTGTCTTTAACCACATCGTGTGCCTCCTGACTAGCAAGACTGGAATCTACTTGCGACTCGTTGATTGCAGCCGTATCCATTGCATTTAACATAATGCGATTCAGAAGGTAGTCTGCCATCAGAAACCTATCAACAGACAACACCGAAACACCAAACGCTACCACATCTTGGTATTCGATATTACCATCGAATAATACATCATAATGACTACTACAAGAGATTGCAAAATGACTAATTACCTCCACCAAAGAATCATAGCCAAGATTCAAAGTGATGCCAAGGCGATTTGTATTTTGCAGAACAATAAGATGCTGCGAAACAGGCATTTGCTTCTGCTTGCGGTAGTCGGTATATTTCGCTATCCAGCTCGACTCTTTCTCCAACTTTTCGATATTGGGTTCAACAATTTTTGCCAAATCGGAACAATACCCAAGAAAATTCAGACGAGTAGGCAGATCAACACCGACAACTCCCTCATATATGGCTTGAAATGCACTAAAACTTGATGATTTATACAGCGGGAAATGCAACATAACATTAAGTTGCTGCTTATCATCCTCGGCATCAATAAGGGCATTATAAACGTCTCGCCAAGTATTTGTAAAATCAGACAAGGCAACCGCGGGCTTATCCTCCCACGAGGCATTAGTATAATAATCGGCACCAACCAACTCTGGAACTGCCTTTGACGAAGACTCTACAACCAATCGACTAAGAGTCAATTTGCCTTTCTCGCAATCGGCAACCAAATAGTTGATATTGGCATTGGCTGTGCTTCCGCCATATTTCAACGTTGCACAGCCAATGCTCTTTACCAATTCCTTATACTCCTTGCCTATAAAGACATGAGCAAAGATATACATAGGAATCTATTTTACATTTTTTTAATGTTCAACAGTGCGTTTTCGAGACCATCGGTCATATTCTTAATATATGCCCACTCAGCCTCAATCTGGCCCAGTTCTTTCTTCCTTTGGCTATAATAAGTAGCGCTATTCTTGTCAGTACAGAGCACCAAGTCAATATAGTCTGCCGAACCTTGATCCGCTTCACCCCTCAATTCTCTAAGTTTAGCCTTAATTCGAGCTTCGCCCAAATCGGTCACAATGCTACTAAGAAGACTCTTTAACTCAGTCTTATATTCGGGCAAGATAATAGCCTTGAAGTTTTCAAAAGCTTTCAGGCGGTCACCAGTCGATATGCCGCCAATTGGATACCACTTTTTGTTTTTGCCATTATCTTCACTATCTTCCTGCCAGAAGTAATACTTGCCTTTCAAGTTGCGAATATATTTCCTGTGTACAACCTCTTCCGAACGAAGCTTTCTCAAAGGAGTACCCTCCTTATCTTTTTCCATAATTGCACATTCCTCAACCACATCGTGATAGCCAAAAATTTGACCGCAAACCCAATAGAACATAGCCTCATTGGGCAACTCGGGTTTCAACTGGAAGTTCTCAAGCCTCATTTTCTCAAAGAGAATCTTATCGAAGTGAGGATTGAAAGTAGCTTGGCCAGAAGTTGCGCTGGCCACCTGAGTATTATACTCATCTACCACTGCATCATCAAAGAGATCAATACAATAGGGAATCATTGCATACTCAGCACGGAAGATAAACATCTTCTGGCGCAGAGCCTCACAAGGGTTGGGTATAAACTTACAACCAGCATTAGCGGTTGCCATACTTACGAATGCCTTGTCGTTTTGTAACCTACAACTCTCATTAGGTTCACAATAAAGCGAAATCAAGAACTCGCGCACCATAAGCTGCGAAGGCATCCTCTCGGCATCATTAACCTGACCCCTATCGTTGATAGGAAGCAAGCTGCTCGACTTAGCCGCAATTGCATCTTTAAGCAAATCATACTCCTTCTGACTCAAACCATTGATAACATCAATGAGACGTTTGTTTCGATATGCATTAGCAGCAGGAAGAGTGGCACTATAACTATCAATAGCCGCTTTCAACTCTTCTACTGTAATACCAGCCAAAAAGCCAAGTTTGCTATTCGCAATAAAGCTTACTACGCCTACATCCTCTGCATCAAAAGGCATATTGGCACGCTCGCCTGCCGACAAATCATACTCAAAGAGACGACTGCTTACAAATTGAGCGTTGATAAGAGCGTTAGAATAGCTATCATTCAAAACTTTAAGCTGCTCATTAATTCCCTTAATTTGCTTTTCATACTCTTCAATCTTGCTCTTCAACGCCACAAAAATATCTTTTGCGACCTCGCGGCGCTTAATCTCCAAGGCGAGCTTCAACATACCCTTGGCCGTTGCCGAAACATCATCCAGTAGCGCCTGCTTGCCTTTGGCCGTTTTGAAGAGCTTATTGCAATACTCCTCGTACTTCTTGATAGCATCATTCAACTTATCACTATATTTTTCTCCCGATTCGAGCTTTGCTTTAAGAGCAGTTACCTCTTGCTCCATTTCATTCTTGCAACACTCAATATATATCAGCAATGTGGACAAGAATTTCTTGGCGTTTGCAATACATCCATCACCACTCAGCACCTCAACAAGTTTGGCTTTGAGCGACTCAAGCTTTTCGTTTTTAATTTGTTGAATAGCCTCTTCCTCAGGGAACTCAGGCAAAATACCCAAGTATTTCTCCACAGTAGTTTTTATTGACTGAATAGAGTCTTGGATGTCAATCTTGGGGTCCTTAATTTTAGCAAAACTCCCACGCGAATAGATTTGATCGGTCAATTTATTAAATCCGCAATCTTCTCGCACATCGGCACTTTCCATCCAATCGGTAACAACTTTTTCCATTCCTGCACTCTCTTGGCGCATCTTGCGGATGAGCTCAATTGCAGCTTTGTAACCATACATACGAGCCAAATCCTCGCCCTTGTAAACAACCTGCATTCCACCAAGTGTCTGAGCCCAACCTCGCTTATGCAGTATATTGTAGTTACCCATTTGCCAACGGTTGTTACTCTGGCCACCTTGGATTTTAGAACCCAAATCGCCACTACTTGAAAATAGGCACGTACCCAACGCTTCGCACAAATCATTCACCGTGGGAACTCGTTGTCCCGTTGTTGTAACATTATCAATCACAAAAAACTCGTTGAAAATTGGGGAATCAAGCTCACGGTCTTTGCCATTGATTTTAATCTTAACCGGATTAGAGGTCGATGCGTGCATCAGGTAATCCAAATCTACAATCGACGAATAGGCGTTTACTCGCACCTTGGGGGTGTGATTTCCATAAGGATCTTGCTCGCGGAATACACCGTGCAATACACCATAACCAAACAAGTGTACCCTACCACCATAATTTCTTTTGATAAGTTCTGCTATATTCAAGAAGGAGCCTGCGCCAGTACCTCCCGCAAGCGACATTGCAATATGCACATCTATCGTATTGCAAGGCACCGACTTACCGTTCTCATCCACATAGCTCAGATTAGACACCTGCAACCAGCATTGCCTCAAGGACGCCTCAATGCTGGGCAAAACAAACTCCGTATAGAAACGACCAGTCGTACGAACCTGTCCTGCGCCATCAGTAATGGCATCTGCTATGCTATCGGGATTACCCTCGGGGAACACCCATTTATATGCACCCTGTTTAGAACGCTCAATATAATGCTGTCTGGGACTACCTGTCTGGGGGATATTCACTGCATCATCCTCCAAAGAGGTGGGCAACTCTGTACTATTAATGTCAGCAAGATTGAAGTCCATTGCCATAAAAGCAATATGCTTTGGAATGTTACCTTTACCATAAACATCTTCGTACAATTTCTTTGCGTGCGCGATGGCTCGAATACCAGTACCACCCAAGCCGATATAGATTGTAGGTCTCATTATAATAAGTGTTAGTAATTAGTAATTATTTTTAGTTAAGATATTTCGTTCAGTAATTCTATACCTATATTTAATAATTAAGTAGTCTCTATACCAATCTTCTGATTATCCTCATTGATAATAGTAAACTTCTCTTTACGCTCGGGACTATCATTTGGCGAGGGATCTACATCAAGCATAGTATACACATTCAAGCTTCCGGCTCTGCCAGACTTAATTCTAACCTTTGACGTCCACAATTCGTTCACTTCAACCTTACTCTGCGTAAAGAATATCTTGCGGAAGAAACTCTGCTTGATTGGCTTATTGGAGAGGATGAGGTCGCAATAACCACTTGTACGAACCCTTATTTCCTCGCACCCGGGATAAGTGATGTAAACATTTGAGAATCTCAAATGGGGGCAGAATATGGGTCGCAACAAAATCACCCAAGCCACATATGCCGAAACCAACAGAATCAAAATCCACATTACCAGTTTGTCCGCAGGGTTCATCACTACGCTTTTTTCTGCGACAAAGCCCTGTCCGAGAGTCAAATACTCAATGCGATCTAACCCATTTAACGACACTTCTTTGAGGAAAAACTTGTGATAGCCCTCAGTTGCGTTGGCAGTAAACTCAATACCTACCTCAACTCTACCCTCACCACCTTTAACTTTGAATACATTATTCTCACAAGGTTCACCATTTTTATAGAGGATAACATTGGGAGCTAAAACCTTTTGACCATTAGGCATCTCCTCATAAAGTCTAAACGAGAAATCAACATCACTTAATGATTGTCCGTCTTCATTCAAACCAAACTCGAGGGTTTTGGACATAACAACTGGTTTGTATTTTTTCAAAAACGAGTCATTATAATACTTGGTTTTACCCCATCTCATACCACTATTGCCATCATTACAAGCAACGATGGACAATGCAACAATGGCAAACATTGCAATTCTAAACAAATTCTTCATATCTTTTTTATTCTTCCACAACATTAATAGTCAATACTTTCTCTCTCTTATTGATAAGAGTCAATTTTACCTCTGAACGCTGCAAAACGACTTTTTTGTTTTGCTCCTTTACGATCAACTCATTATTCTCCAAGTTCAAAGTCAAGGTACACGATATGGTTTCCGGCAAGGTAGCCTTCAACATTTCATAGTTGTACTGTGGGGTGATTTGCAATTGCGCGTTATTCAACTCCACCACCTCGTCAATTCTAATTGGAGCACCTTGATTACTTCTCACACGAATTTTAACACCAGAGGGGATTCCTGTAGCACTCCGACTATCACACGATAACACCAACTTTCCACCATCTTTTATGTTGTAGTTAATGTTGCGACTTGGCTCCAAGCATACAACCTCTAATTCTCCCCTAAACTCTCCTGGCTGAACAAAAGTAACATTACCCGTTTCACATGTCGGCTGAAGCGCATTTTCGGTTGTCATTACATATATTAACACATCGCCGACAGAGGCCTCTATCGACCATTGCTCTAATGTAGCACCAAGAACTTTCATACCATCATCAGTAGTATTTTGATAACCATCTGTCAACAATACCAACTTATTGACGCGATCAGGCTTCTGGAAGTGGCTCTTAGCATACTCAACTGGCTGTGATATATTCGTTTTTGAGTGCGGAATATTATTAATACAATAAGGTCCTACTTGTTTGATTCTTGCAATAATATCCTCTTTGCTTTCATTACTCGCATCTGGGACAGACAAAATATACTGACTATCAAGCACCCTTTCTTGGAAAGGAATTACCACTATCTCAGTATTGGGGGCACAGATATTCTCAATATCTTTTATTAAATAAGCCTCTACATCCTTATATACATTTGGAGTTTTCTGTTGATTTACCGTACCCCTACCAACCATAGAACGAGTTAAATCCCAAATATAAATATTCCTATTTCCCTCTTGGGCCTGCACACAATCCACAACAAAAAGCACACAAAGCGCTAATAGCCAACGCACATTCTTCATTTTAATAAGATTTAGGTTAAAAAATGATTCATTTGTTTGACAGGATATCTCCCAAAATAAAGAACAACTCCATAACAAACCTCTACAAATATATTAATTATATTTGATTATTACACCAAAATTCCGAGATTTTTGAAAATAAGTATAGCTAACACTAAAAATCTAATCCTTTAACCATAAAAAAACACCCTCACTTATTTGTGAGGGTGCATAATCTCATTGAGCTTGATAGCGCAAAGCCTACTCGGCTGTATTGACAGCAACGAGGTTGCGGTCGCCGTAGCCGTTGTCGATTTTGGTGACATAGGGGAAGAATTTTTGCGCCCTAACCCACTCCAACGGATAGACAGCCTCCTCGCGCGAGAAGTCGTGCGACCACTCGCCAGCCACCTCGGCGGCTGTATAGGGAGCATTCACAACAATCTCTGGCGTGGTCTGGGCCTCGTGGAGAATCTTCACAAGTGCGTCGCAGAATTTATCCATCTCCTCTTTCGACTCACTCTCGGTAGGCTCTACCATAAGGGTATCGTGTACGGGGAACGAGAGGGTTGGAGCGTGGAAGCCGTAGTCCATAAGTCTATGTGCCACATCGCCCACCTCTACGCCATACTCGCGGCGGAAGTTGGTCAAATCGAGAATCATCTCGTGGCCCACTCTACCGCTCTCACCCGAGTAGAAGGTGCGGTAGCTCTCGCGCAGTTTGCACGACATATAGTTGGCATTGACAATAGCCGCCTCAGTAACCTTACGCAAGCCCTCAGCGCCCAACATCTTCACATAGCCATAGGTGATAGGCAGCAGCAGTGCGCTACCCCAAGGCGACGACGAAACGGCCGTAATTCCATCTGCACCGCCGGTGGTTGCCACCGAGTGGGAGGGCAAGAAATCAACCAAGTGCTCAGCCACACAAACAGGACCAACACCAGGGCCACCGCCACCGTGAGGCATAGCAAAGGTCTTGTGGAGATTAAGGTGGCATACGTCAGCACCAATGTAGCCGGGGTTAGTAAGACCCACCTGAGCGTTCATATTTGCGCCATCCATATAGACCTGACCGCCGTGCTCGTGAACAGCATCAACAATCTCGCGGATGCGGCTCTCAAAGACACCGTGAGTCGAAGGATAAGTAACCATAAGACCTGCCAGCTCGCCCTCATACTGCTCGGCCTTAGCCTTCAAGTCCTCAACGTCGATATTGCCCTTCTCGTCGCACGCTACGGTGACAATCTTCATACCTGCCATAGCAGCCGAGGCGGGGTTAGTGCCGTGAGCCGAGGCGGGGATGAGGATGATGTTACGATAGCCTTGCGAGCGACTTTGGTGGTAGGCGCGGATAATCATCAGACCCGTATATTCGCCCGCAGCGCCGGAGTTGGGTTGGAGTGTGCAGCCTGCAAAGCCTGTGATAATCGAGAGGTCTTTCTCCAACTCGGCAATCATAGCGAGGTAGCCCTCAGCCTGAGCGGTGGGTGCGAAGGGGTGCATATTGGTAAAACCTGCCAACGAGAGAGGCATCATCGTCACAGCGGGGTTGAGTTTCATCGTACACGAGCCAAGCGAAATCATACTGTCGGCCAGCGAGATGTCGCGGTGTTCGAGGCGTTTGATGTAGCGCATAAGCTCTGTCTCGGAGTGGTATTTATTAAATACGGGCTCGGTGAGGATAGCGCTTTGGCGACGCAGCTCGGCAGGCAAAACCGATGCCTGCTCGTCAATCTTTACACTCTTGGGCGCTTTCTTGCCGGCTGCCTCAGCGAAGATAGCCACAACCTCGGCCACCTCCTCGTCGGTAGTAACCTCGTCGAAGCTCATCCTAACCCTATCCTCGGCAGGATAGAAGAAGTTGATACCGTGAGCCAGAGCCACATCCTGCACTACCGCAGCCTCGGCCTCCACTTCGAGAGTGTCGAAGTAGCTCTCCGAGCGCAGTTTGAATCCCAGTGCTTTCAGACCCTCGGCCACAGCCACAGTGCGTGAGTGGATGTGGGAGGCGATGCGAGCCAAACCCTCGGGACCATTATAGACAGCATAGAAGCCCGACATCGAGGCCATCAGTGCCGATGCAGTACAGATGTTGCTGGTGGCCTTCTCGCGCTTGATGTGCTGTTCGCGCGTTTGCAGAGCCATACGCAGAGCGCGGTTGCCGAGTCTATCTACCGACACACCAATGATGCGGCCGGGCATATTGCGTTTGTAGGCATCCTTAGTGGCCATAAAACCTGCACTTGGGCCACCGAAGCCCATAGGCAGACCAAACCTCTGCGACGAGCCTACGGCTATATCTGCCCCCCACTCTGCGGGAGCTTTCAGCACTACAAGGCTCATCAGGTCGCACACTGCGGCAACCTTAGCACCGCTTGCGTGGGCAGCCTCGGCAAAGGCGGCATAGTCGCGCACCTCGCCTGCGGCAGCAGGATACTGTACCATAGCGCCAAACTCTCGGCCCGAGAACTCGTAGGTGGCGTAGTCGTCTATTACTATCTCGATGCCGAAGGGCTCGCTACGGGTCAGCAGCACGTCGAGCGTCTGGGGATAGATGTTGCTATCGACAAAGAGTACGTTCACACCGTTTTTCTGCTGGTCGCGACTCCTGAGGGCATACATCATAAGCATAGCCTCAGCTGCTGCGGTAGCCTCGTCGAGGAGCGAGCAGTTGGCAATCTCCATTGCAGTCAGCGACACAATCATAGTCTGGAAGTTAAGTAGTGCCTCCAACCTACCCTGCGATATTTCTGCCTGATAGGGGGTGTAGGAGGTGTACCACGAGGGATTCTCAAAGACGTTGCGGATGATGGCCGCAGGCATAGAGTTGGGGTAGTAGCCCATACCGATGAACGAGCGTAGGAGTTGGTTGCGCTCAGCCAACGAGCGTATGTGGGCTGCAAACTGTGCTTCGGTCATAGGCTCATCCAAAGCCAGAGGCTTGTGCAGACGGATACTCTGTGGCATCACCTGCGAGATGAGCTCTTCAACACTACTTACACCGATGGTCGCGAGCATCTGCTGAAAATCGTGCTCGGAAGGGCCAATGTGGCGAGTTACAAATTGTTCTAACATAAGATTTACGGTTTATTTTAGGTTTGTTGTTTTCTTTTTTTTGTCAAACGTCTAACGTCTAACGTCTAATGTCCTAAGTCTTAATATGGGAGGGCTGAGAGGACTGAGAGGACTGAGAGGGCTGAGAGAACTATAAAGTCTCAGTGAACCCAGCTTGCAGTGAGTGTTTAGCCATTCATTGCTGCCGCAATAGCCTCGGCCATCTGATCCACCGCCCCTTGTAGCTTCTTGCCAATCATCATTCGCATCATCATATTCAATTCAGCGTGGACTACAATACGCATACGGGTATCGTAGGGTGCAACCTCTTTGAGTTGAAGCCAGAAGGTGAAGTCGATGGGGTTGACATCGTCGCCCTGAATCTTGATGAGTTTGCCGGGCTCACGCTCGACCATCCTCAGGCGCACGCTCATACCTTTGAGCTTGAAGGAGCAGGTATCGTCGTCGGCTTGCCACTCCTCCACTTTGTCCTGAATCATAGGGGTAAAGTTGTTGAAAGAAGAGAGGGCCAAATAGATTTGTTCGGCCGAGCGACGTATTTGTTGTTGTTTGCTTTCGTATTTTTCCATTGCTTAAATTTGTAATTATGCCATAAAATTAGTTATTTTGTAGAGTTATGCGACTATTTTTTGAAAATAATTTTTACGATTTTATCTCCGAGGCTGATTTTAGGGCACTTAGCCCACGCCCCGAGGAGAGTCCCGAGGTGGCTATTGTCCATCTTACCGAGGGCGCAACACCCTCGCCCGAGGAGCTTTTGGCCCACACCGAGGGCAAGCGCAGGCTGCTGATTGTAGCCCCCGATGCGGAGAGCTGCCAAGAGCGTTTTTGTGGCCAAATGCCAACGGTGTGTGCCGCAGGCGGAGTGGTTGAGAATGAGGCCGGTGGCATCTTGATTATGACCCGCAAGGGGTGGCGCGACCTACCCAAAGGCCACATCGACGAGGGCGAGAGTGCCGCAGAGGCCGCACTGAGGGAGGTGTGCGAAGAGACAGGGTTGCAAGAGGTGGAGATTGTAGCGCCACTCTGCACCACTCGCCACTTCCACCGCGCCTATGGCCACTGGGAGATTAAGCAGACCGAGTGGTTTCTGATGTTCGCCCCGGGCGAAGAGCCCGAGCTTACCCCCGAAGAGGAGGAGGGAATAAGCGCTGTCGAGTGGCTCACGGGCCGTAGGCTCTGGGCGGCTGTCGATGGAAGCTACTCAACGATTAAGTGGGTTTTTGAAAATTATCTAAAATACAAGATAGATAATTAAAGTTTTTAATTTATTTCTAAATAATTTTAATTTCAAACACCCAACAAAACAACAAAACGACAAACAATAAGCGACAATTTATTAAATAATTTTACTAACCTAATATGAAATTCGCCAATTTATTAAAAACAACCGCCACTGCACTACTCGCATTGGTGTGCAGTTGCAACAATCAACCTGTGATGGAAACAGTTAATTTTACCAACAATCTCACCCCCGAGGAGATTGCAGCAGGCAAATTCACCCCCGAGGTGATGTGGAAAATGGGTCGTGTGGGCAGTCAGAAGCTATCACCCGACGGCAAACTCTTGGCCTTTACGGTGACATACTACGATATGGCCGACAACAAAGGCACAACCGGCATCTACCTTATGCCCGCACAAGGTGGCCCGGTAGTGCGACTCGTAGAGAAAGGCTCGTCGCCCCAGTGGGTGGGCAACCGCCTCTACTATATGGCCGACGGTCAGGTGTGGAGCATTCTTTCGGATGGCACAGATAAAGAGCAACTAACCGACATTGAGGGCATTGAGAGCTACGGCATAGCCCCCGCAGGCAACTCTATGTTCTACACCAAGAAGGTACACGTTGTCGATATTAAAGGCTCGGATGTCTATGCCGATGCCGACAAATCGCGCTCGCGCATCTACGACGACCTTATGGCTCGCCACTGGGACTACTGGGATGAGGGCAACTACTCCCACATCTTTGTTGCTCAGCTCGGCAATGGCATCATCAAAGAGGGTACAGACATTATGGAGGGTACAGCGTGGGACGCTCCCCTTGCCCCCTACTTCGACAGCGAGGAGATTGCTTGGAACAATGCCGGCACTGCTTTGGCCTACACCTGCAAGCAGCTCACAGGCACCGACTACGCCATCTCGACCGACTCCGACATCTTCATCTACGATTTGGCCACAAAAACCACTCGCAACATCTGCAAAGAGTGGGGCGAGATGCCCGGTTACGACAAATATCCCGTATGGAGTCCTTCGGACAAGCAGATTGCCTTCCGCAGTATGCGACGCGCAGGCAACGAGAGCGACAAGGAGCGACTCTTCGTGTGGAACTCCGAGAATGGCTCGATGAGAGATGTGACCTCCAATTTTGACTACAACGCCACCAATGTTGTTTGGGAGGGCGAGGATACTCTCTACTTCATTGCCCCCATCACAGCCACCCACCAGATTTGCCGTGCCTCGGCCAGTGCGGGCGCAAAGGTGGAGATTCTCACCTCGGGCGACCACGACATCAACACCTTCACCAAGGTTGGCAACAAAATTGTAGCCCATATGAACACCATAATGAAAGCCCCCGAGCTCTACGGTGTTGCACATACGGGCGCTCTCTCGCAGCTGACCTTCGTCAATCAGCAAATCTACGACAACATCCCTATGGGCAAGTGCGAGAAACGTTGGGTTAAGACCACCGACGGCAAACAAATGCTCACTTGGGTTATCCTGCCTCCCGACTTCGACCCCACCAAGAAGTACCCCACCCTGCTCTACTGTCAGGGTGGCCCTCAGAGTGTTGTGAGCCAGTTTTGGAGCTACCGTTGGAACTTCCAGCTTATGGCCTCGGAGGGTTATGTGGTAGTTGCCCCCAACCGACGTGGCCTCCCCTCCTTCGGTCAGGAGTGGCTCGACCAGATTTCGGGCGATTATAGCGGCCAGAACATCCGCGACTATCTCGCTGCCATCGACGACGTTTCGCGCGAGCCTTGGAGCGACGAGGAGCGTCTGGGCGCTGTGGGTGCATCCTATGGCGGCTACTCGGTCTATTACCTTGCCGGCCACCACGAGGGCAGATTCAAAGCCTTCATCTCCCACTGTGGCATATTCAACTTCGAGAGTATGTATGGCCACACCGAGGAGCTTTGGTTTGTAAACAACGACTACGGCGGCCCCTACTGGGACAAGCGCAACCGCATTGCTCAGCGTAGCTACGCCAACTCGCCCCACAAGGCTGTGGCTAAATGGGACACCCCCATCCTCATCTTCACTGGCGAGCTGGACTTCCGCATCCCCTTCACCCAGAGCTTGGAGGCCTTTACGGCAGCCAAGGTGCAGGGCATACCCGCAAGGCTCGTAGCCTTTGAGAACGAGGCCCACCAAGTATTCCAACCCCAGAACTCGCTTGTTTGGAACAGGGAGTTCTTCGGCTGGCTCAACAAATATCTGAAATAGTATAAATACAAATTGACGTTTGACGTTAGACGTTAGACGTTAGACCAAAGAAAGATTATGAAAACCAACTTCGTACAAGACCGCAGGGCCGGCGACAACAGAGGCGACATTATTTTCGCCCTCTTCGGCCACGCCTCCATAGGAATCGAGTGGGATGGCAAACACATCTACCTCGACCCCTGCTGCTCGGAGGCAGACCTCGCAAGGCTACCCAAAGCCGACGCCATACTCATAACCCACCACCACGACGACCACTTCGACCCCAAAGCGGTGGAAATCCTACGCAAGAGCGACACCATTATCATCGCCAACAGCGTTGTGGGCAAAGAGTTGGAGGGTGCTGAGGTGTTGGGCGAGCAGAATCGCACCTATATGAACAGCTGGATGACTGTGGAGGCTGTGCCCGCCTACAACATCGAGCGCTCCCAGTACCACCCTCGCGAGAGGGGCGACAACGGCTACGTTGTAGAGGTGGCCGGCCGCCGCATCTACGTTGGTGGCGATACGGAGCTTACAATGGAGATGCTTGCTGTGGAGGAGATTGACTACCTCTTCCTGCCTGTCAATCTGCCCTATACGATGACTGTGGATATGGCTGTGGAGGCTGCACGTCGCCTCAAACCCAAAGTGTTCTACCCCTTCCACACCATTGGCACTCCCGAGGAGGAGATTAGGAGCATTGCTCAGAGGCTCGAAAATAGCCCCATTGAGGTGGTAATAGCCCCAATGGAGTAGCTCCTCCCATACGAGTAGATAGCAAAGGTAAGGCACGACCGTTTGGTCGTGCCTTACCTTATTATATATAATAGGCCACCCCTTTTACAATCGTGCAAGGAGCAACACTAAGTGACGCCAGAACTTATCGACGGTGGCAATCTCCAAACGCTCGTCGGGCGAGTGAACACCACGCAGCGTTGGGCCAAAGGAAATCATCTCCAAGTGGGGGTATTTTTCCAAGAAGAGGCCACACTCCAAACCAGCGTGAATAGCTCTCACAACAGGCTCTTTATCAAAGAGTTCGCGATAGGTAGCAACAGCCACATCGAGCAGATGACTATTGGGATTGGGAGCCCAGCCGGGGTAGCCGTCGGAGTGGACTACCTTAGCTCCCGCCAGCGCAAAAGTGCCCTCAACGGTGCGAGCCGCATAGCGCTTGGCACTCTCCACCGATGAACGCTGCGAGGTGACAACCTGAATACGTCCTTTGGGCAAGAATTTCACCGAGGCAAGGTTGGTGGAGGTCTCCACCAAGCCCTTCATAGCAAAACTCATTGCAAGCACTCCGTTGGCCACACTCACAATAGCTGTAAGAAGGCGGTGCTGGGTGTCGGCATCGACCACACGACGGGGCTTGCCACACTCCTCGGCCTTCATCCAGAAGCCCGCATCGGTATATTGCAACTCGCCTGCAATGTCGGCCGCAAAGCTCCTTACCAAGCGCAGGAAAGCACCCTTCTTGGCCACAGGCACACCCACCACAGCAAAAGCCTCACGAGGAATGGCGTTGCGGAGGTTGCCGCCATTGAAGTCGCTGAGCCTTAGGGCGTAGCGCTCCTCGGCCAACTGCAAAAGGCGGGCCATAATCTTGTTGGAGTTGCCCAATCCGTCGGGGATGTTGTCACCCGAGTGGCCACCTTTCAGACCGCCCACATCAACCCTCAGCCAAGCGTAGCCCTCGGGCGCGCGCTCGCTCTTATATGTGAAGGTGGCAAGCGTGTCGATACCACCGGCGCAACCAATGAAAAGTTCGCCCTCGTCCTCGGAATCGAGGTTGAGTAAATACTTGCCCGAGAGCATATCGGGAGCGAGATTGAAAGCACCTGTCAGGCCCGTCTCCTCGTCCACCGTAAAGAGGGCTTCGATGGCAGAATGGGCGAGAGTATCGTCCACCAATACCGCCAAAGCAGCCGCCATACCTATGCCGCAATCGGCACCCAGAGTAGTGCCACGAGCCCTAACCCACTGGCCATCAATGTAGGCCTCAATGGGGTCGGAGAAAAAGTCGTGCTGGGTGTCGGCATTCTTCTCGCAGACCATATCGCTGTGGCTCTGCAAAACCACTGCGGGATGCTCTTCGTAGCCTGCCGTTGCGGGCTTGTAAATCACCACATTACCAGCAGCATCCACCTTGTGGCGGAGGTTGTGGCGGAGGGCAAAATCCACCAAGTAGGCGATGATTTTTTCTTCGTGTTTTGAGGGGCGCGGAACGCGCGTAATCTCCTCGAAAATACCCCACACGAGCGAGGGTTTTAGGTTGCTTAGTTCAGACATAAAGTTTCGTTTATTAGGTTTGCAAATAAATTCTCTCTTGCGCAGCAAAAAAATCTCAAAAAAATTGGGCTGCGACACTTCAAAGGTAGCAATAATTTTTGTAATTTTGTGGCATCAAACCAATAGTTGTGAAAATGCGTATAGGATTTGGATTTGACGTACACGCCTTGGCCGAAGGATTGGACTTTGTAATTGGGGGTAAAAAAATCGACTCCCCCGTTGGTTGCATAGCCCACTCCGATGGCGATGTGGCCATCCACGCCCTATGCGATGCCCTGCTCGGAGCTATTGCCGCAGGCGACATTGGCAAGCATTTTCCCGACACCGACCCCGCCTACAAAGGTATCGACTCCACACTGCTGTTGGCCCACACAATGCGCCTTGTGCGCGAGGAGGGCTATGAGCTTGGCAATGTGGACATTACCATTGCTCTGGAAAGGCCCAAACTACGCCCCCACATCGACTCTATGCGCGAGCGTTTGGCCGAGGTGATGAACACCGATGTCGGCAGAATTTCGATTAAGGCCACCACCACCGAGAAGTTAGGCTTCACAGGGCGTGGCGAGGGCGTGGCAGCCTATGCTGTTGTGCTTGTCGAAAGAGCCTAAAACCCTCTGCAAGAGGGCTAAAATTCCCCTTCACTAAAATTGTTAATAACTTTCTGCGGTTTTTGTTGCAATCTTCGCAGCAAATAGCGTACCTTTACAAAGTATTTCAATACTTTGTAAGAAAACGCTATGACCGAGATTTACCATACCCCCGCACTCGCCGACGAGAGCATCGATGGTTTGGCCATCAAACCCAATGGCATATATGCCGATTTGACCTTTGGCGGTGGCGGCCACTCACGACTAATCCTCGCCTCGCTCTCCGAGGAGGGCACTCTCTTCTCCTTCGACCAAGATGCCGATGCGAAGGCCAATATGACGGGCGACGAAAGACACTTTTTCGTGGAGAGCAATTTTCGCTTTCTGCGCTCGCAGTTGCGCTTGCGTGGTGTGGCCGACGGTGAGGTGGATGGCATCTTGGCCGACTTGGGTGTTTCGTCGCACCACTTCGACACTGCCGAGAGGGGTTTTTCGTTCAAGGCCGATGCTCCTCTGGATATGAGGATGAATCAGAGGGCTACGTTCTCGGCACGAGAACTCGTGGCCACCTACTCTGCCGAGGATTTGGCTCGCATCTTCAAGGAGTATGGCGAGTTGGAGACGACCTACAAGATTGCCTCGTGCATTGTGCGCTACCGCTCCACCAAAGAGATTACCACAACGGGCGAGTTGATTGAGGCGGTAGAGCCCTGCACCCCCAAGAAGGATGGCGCTAAGTTTCTGACAAAACTCTTTCAGGCATTGCGCATCGAGGTCAATGGCGAGATGGAGGCCTTGAAGATGGCCCTCGAACAGAGCCTGAAAGTGCTCCGCCCGGGGGGTCGCCTTTGTGTCATATCGTACCACTCTCTGGAAGACCGCTTGGTAAAGAATTTCATCAAGACGGGCAACTTCGAGGGTCGTGTGGAGAAGGATTTTTACGGCAACGCCACCACCCCTTGGGTGGCGGTAAGCAAGAAGGCCATAGTGCCCACAGCCGAGGAGGTGGAGCGTAACCCTCGCTCGCGTAGTGCCAAACTGCGAGTGGCCGAGAAGAGATAGATTTCCCTCTCCAAACCACTCTATATTACCGACGACCGACAACCAACCTGAGGGCTTTAAGGGCCTTAGGGGCATTAAGGAATAATAGGGCATATGGGGCTTATAGGGCTTATAGGCCACCCCATAACTTCCCTCAAAAAACTGACAACTGATAACTGACAACTGACAACTCAATATGGGACTTAGCAAAAACGGCCGACAGAGCACCGCACCAAGGGGCGACCATAAGCCCACAGGCGCTGTGAAGCCAAGCGACATAAACCGCCCTAAGGGTGGAGGTACGAAAGATTTTTTCTCGGGCGAACTACTCTACCGCCCCGGGATACGTCGCTACTACCCCTTTATACTCTACTGCTGCCTGCTGGTGATAGTCTATATGGGCTACACCTTCAACGCCCAGCGAACTCTGCGTGAGGAGATTAGCTCACGACTGAGGTTGCAGCAGCTCCGTTCCGAAGCGCTTTTGCTTTCGTCTAAGAGGCTCGATGCGGTGCGTTACATCAACCTCGAAGAGGAGATTAAGGCCCGCAAGATAGAGCTTCGTCAGAACAACATTCCACCCGTAGTAATCCGCAAAGATGAGAGACCCGAAAGATAATAAAGCTATCGACCCCCACCCGGGGCGAATAAAAAAGAGCATCCAGAAGAAGGTGAGGAAGATGTATATCATCTTCACCCTGCTTTCGTTGGCCATCATTGCTCAGATACTCATCACCCAATGGGGCCCCAATGGCGAGCCCCTGAGGAATCTCTCGCAGGATAAGTGCTACACCACCGAGGAGGTGGAGGGCTATCGTGGCAACGTTTACGACCGCTCGGGTGCTGTGCTTACGACCGACACTCGCGGCTATCGTATAAGGCTCGACCTGCACGCCGAGTCGCTTACCGACTCCATCTTCAACCTCCTGCGCCCTGCGCTTTGCGACTCGCTCTCGGCAATGTTTGGCAAGAGCCCCGAGTATTATGACGACTTTTTGGTCAAGACGCGCGACACCTCTATGCGCAAGTTGGCCAAACCCTATTATAGCCGCCCCTTTGTGACCAAGAGGGCTTTGAATCAGTGGGAGTACAACCGCTTGCGCCAGTTTCCGCTTATGCAGCGCAAGTATGGACTCATCGTTGAGAATGCCACCATACGTCACAAACTTCACGGCTCGCTTGCTTCGTACACCATTTCGAGTGGTGTGGAGCGAGCCTACGAGAAGGATATGATGGCCTCGGATGGTGTAAACCGCTTCTTGTGGCTCGACGCACGTCGTAGCTCGAAAGTACCCATCATCGACTCCATCAACACCCCCGCCAAGGATGGCAACGACATCCACACCACCATCGACATCGACTTGCAGGATGTTGTGGAGGGTGCTCTGCGTCGCAAGCTCGAAGACAACAAGGCTCTCGACGGCACTGCGGTGGTTGTGGAGTGCTCTACGGGCGAGATTAGAGCTATGGCCAACCTCACCCGCCACCCCGAGGGCACAATGGAGGACGACTTCAACTACGCCATACGTTGGCACGGCTCGCCCGGCTCAACCTTCAAGGCTGTGTCGCTAATGACACTGATTGACGAGGCGGGGATGTCGATTGACCGAAGGATTAACTGCGGCACTAAGCCTACGGCCCTGATAAACGGCCTGACGATTAGAGATACCCACGTTGTGGGCAACAAGACAGGCAAGACCACCCTGAAAGGTATCTTTGTGGAGTCGTCGAACATCGGATTTGTAAAGACTGTTACCGAGACCTATGGCGAAGAGCCCGAGAGGTGGGTCGATTATATCAACTCCATAGGTTTGGATAAGGTTAGCGACATACAGCGCCTGAGCGGCTTGGGCTTCCGCGCCATCAAACACCCCTCCAACAGAAAAAAGGGAGGCTGGTCGCACACCACCTTGGCCCAAACGGCCTATGGATATGAGATTGATATGACCCCAATGCAGGTGCTTATGTTCTACAACGCTGTGGCCAACGATGGCAAACTCATCACCCCGGTGCTTGTCAAACGCATCGAGAAAGACGGAGTTGTGATTGAGGAGTTCCAAACGGAGGTGGTCAATCCGGCCATCTGCAAACCCTCCACTCTGGCCGCATTGAGGGAGTGTATGGAGGAGGTTGTGACGGCCAAAGAGGGTACGGGTCACGCCCTTGCCAAACTACCCTTTGCGGTGGCAGGCAAGACCGGCACAGCCCAAGTGATGTTGCCCAAAGAGCGACGTGGCCAAACAGCCTACATCGACAAGAATGGAGGCAGGGAGTACTTGGCCACCTGTGTGGGCTACTTCCCCGCCGACAACCCCAAGTATAGCTGCATAGTCTCGATTAAGACCCCCAAAGCGGCTGGCGAGGTGAAATACTACACCGGCGCAGGCGTGGCACTGCCCGTATTTAAGGAGATTGCCGAGTATATCTACGCCCACGACCCCGAGTGGCATACCTCGGCCACTAAGGGTGTAGCCCCCGCCCCACAAGCCAAAAGGAGCTACACAGAGCCAGCCAGCAGGGCCGCGAGCGCGGGCTATGGTCAGGAACTCTCGGAGGGCCTTGTGGCAGAAATACCCGATGTGAGGGGTATGGGCCTTAGGGATGCACTCTACACACTCGAACAGGCGGGCTGCAAGGTTAGTTTCTCGGGCCAAGGCAGCGTTGTGGAGCAGAGTGTGGTGGAGGGCAAACTCCCCTGCGAGGTGAGGCTGCGCTTAGAAGTAACCAATACGAAATAGTTATTTTTTGACAACATATTTGCACAATAATATGAAACTGAAACAATTACTCGAAGGAGTTGATATAAGAGAGATTGTAGGCCCTGCCGAAAACAGCGTGGAGCTGCTTACAATGGACTCGCGCGAGGCACAAGAGGGGGCACTCTTTGCCGCCATAAGAGGTACGGTGGTCGATGGTCACCGCTTTATTGGCTCAGCCACCCAAAAGGGGGCTGGCGTGGTTGTCTGCGAGGAGCTACCCGAAGAGATAGACCCCAGAGTGAGCTACGTTGTTGTGGAGAATAGCAGCCGCGCCATAGGATGGATTGCCTCGAACTTCTACGACCGCCCCAGTCAGAAGCTGATGCTGGTGGGTGTGACGGGCACAAACGGCAAGACCACCACCGCCACCCTACTCTACGAGCTGACCGAGAAGTTGGGCTATAAGGCCGGCCTTATCTCAACGGTGGTCTATAAGGTGGGCTCACGCAGCATCCACTCCACCCACACCACCCCCGATGCCATTACTCTCAACCGACTGATGGCCGAGATGGTTAGCGAGGGGTGTGGCTACTGCTTTATGGAGGTTTCGTCGCACAGCTTGGTGCAACACCGCACAACAGGCCTCTGGTTTAAGGGTGCGCTTTTCAGCAACCTCACACACGACCACCTCGACTACCACAAGACCTTCGGCGAGTACATCAGAGCCAAAAAGTTGCTCTTCGATGGACTGCCCAAGAGCAGTTGGGCACTGGTCAATGCCGACGACAAGAATGGAGCGGTTATGTTGCAGAACTGCAAGGCTCAGAAATATAGCTACTCGCTCAGGGGCGTTGGTACGACCAACACAAAGATAGTTGAGACCTCGCTCGAAGGTATGCTGCTGGAAATTGATGGCCAGCAGATGTGGTCGCACCTGCTGGGTAGGTTCAATGGCTACAACCTCACGGCTGTCTATAAGGCCGCCACACTCGTGGGCTTCGACCGCGACGAGGTGCTTGTGGCCCTAAGTTCGCTCAGGAGTGTCTGTGGTCGCTTCCAGACCTTCCGCTCCGCTACGGGCATTACGGCTGTGGTCGATTATGCCCACACCCCCGATGCTCTGGCCAACGTCATCGCCACAATCAACGATGTGGGTCAGGCCCACCGCCTCATTACCGTATGTGGCTGTGGTGGCGACCGCGACAGGAGCAAGCGTCCCGAGATGGCTGCCATAGCTGCCGAAGGCTCTCACACAGCCATATTCACCTCCGACAACCCTCGCACCGAGAATCCCGAGGCCATATTGGCCGATATGGAGCAGGGCGTTGTGGGTCGCAACAACTACCTCACCATTACCGACCGCGCACAAGCCATCCGCACCGCACTGCGTATGGCCCAGAGTGGCGATGTGGTGCTGATTGCAGGCAAGGGCCACGAGGACTACCAGATTGTCGGCACAGAGCGTCGCCACTTCTCCGACCAAGAGCAGGTGGAGGAGTACTTCCGCACGTTGGAGTAGCCACGTACATATATTAAGTTATTTTACAATATCAGCCATTAGTTTTTCAGAAATTTACAAACATAAAGCTGAATAAATAAAAAATAATATAAAGTAGAAATGATTTATTCGTTAGTAAAGTATCTCGAACAAAACTTCGACATCCCCGGCTTGGGTATGTTTCAGTACTTGTCGTTTCGCTCGGTGGGAGCAATCATCCTCGCACTGCTGATTGGCTCAATCTTCGGTGGCAGACTGATTCGCTACCTTAGGCGCAAACAGATTGGCGAGGATATTCGCGACCTCGGACTTGCAGGACAGATGGAGAAAAAGGGCACACCCACAATGGGCGGTATCATCATTCTCGGCTCGGTGCTCATACCCATACTTCTGCTGGGCGACTTGACCAACATCTATGTTTGGTTGATGATTATCAGCACAGTGTGGCTCGGTGCGCTCGGCTTTGCCGACGACTACATCAAGGTCTTTCGCAAGAATAAGAACGGACTGAAAGGTAAGTTCAAAATAGTTGGTCAGGTGGGCCTCGGCATTATTGTGGGCACTGTGATGTGCTTCTCGGAGCAGGTGGTTGTGGTCGATAAGAACACCGCAACAAAGAGCAGCGAGATTGTAGAGGTTGTTGCGGGCGACGGCACTGTGAGCCAAAGGGTCGAGGAGTACTACGTGGGCGAGAAGAGCACCAAAACCACCATTCCCTTTGTGAAGAACAACGAGATGGACTACCACCTGTTTGTCCCCATCAAGGGCAAAGCGGGCGACCTGCTGACGTGGGCACTCTACATACTTGTGGCCATATTTATCATCACAGCCGTATCGAATGGCTCCAATCTGACCGACGGTCTTGACGGCCTAAATACCGGTGTGAGCGCTATCATTGCGGTGGTACTCTCCATCTTGGCCTACCTCTCGGGCCACGTCATCTATGCCGACTACCTCAACATTATGTATATCCCCGGCAGTGGCGAGCTGGCAGTCTTTGGAGCTGCTTTTGTGGGTGCGCTGATTGGTTTCTTGTGGTACAACTGCAACCCCGCGCAGGTATTTATGGGCGATACGGGCAGTTTGGCCATTGGCGGTATTATTGCCGTCTTTGCACTAGCCATCCGCAAGGAGCTTCTGCTGCCTATCCTCTGTGGCATCTATCTGGTTGAGGTGTTGTCGGTGATGATTCAGACCGGCTACTTCCGCTACTCGCGCAAGCGCTATGGCGAGGGTAGGCGCATATTCCGTATGGCCCCACTCCACCACCACTACCAAAAGAGCGAAATACCCGAAAACCGTATTGTCGTCAGGTTCTGGATTATTCAGATTCTTCTGGCCGCCTTTGCGCTGGTGACGCTGAAAATCAGGTAGTCGCTGCCCCACAAGAGGCAATCGAACTTCCCATAACGTAAAAAAAGAAAAACCGAAATAAAGAGAGAACAAAAGATATGAACGAGAGCAAACAACAGAGAGTAGTAATTTTGGGTGGTGGCGAGAGCGGCTACGGCTCGGCCGTGTTGGCCAAAAGCAAGGGCTACGACACCTTCCTGAGCGACGCAGGCCAACTGAGCGACAAGTATCGCGCACTGCTCGACCAAGAGGGCATTTGCTACGAGGAGGGAGGCCACACCGAAGAGAAGATACTCTCGGCCGACTTGGTTGTCAAAAGCCCCGGCATACCCGACAAAGCCCCCATTGTGCGCCTATTGCGCCAAAAGGGTGTGAGGATAATAAGCGAGATTGAGTTTGCACGCCCATTCAGCTCGGGCCGCACCATCTGCATCACAGGCTCAAATGGCAAGACCACCACAACAACCCTCATCCACCGCATACTCGCCGAGGCTGGCTACGACGTGGCCGTTGGTGGCAACATTGGCGAGAGCTATGCCCGCACTGTGGCTAAGGAGGACAAGGAGTGGTATGTGTTGGAGCTGAGTAGCTTCCAGCTCGATGGCTGCTACGACTTTGGGGCCGATGTGGCTGTGCTGATGAACATCACCCCCGACCACCTCGACCGCTACGACTACCTCTTCCAAAACTACATCGATAGCAAGATGCGCATAACCCACAATCAGAGCCCCGAGAGTCACTTCATCTACTGTGGCGACGACAAGGTAATACTTGGCGAGGTGGCCAAAGATGCCCCTGTGGCCGAGTCGCACCCCTTTGGTCAGGGCAACATTGCCGACGGGGTGGCTACGGTATGCCTTAGTGAGCGCCGAGTGGCTATCGAACTCGACAAACTCCACATCAAAGGACTCCACAACGCCTACAACGCTATGGCCGCAACACTTGCCGCACTTGCCGCAGGCGTGGCCGAGGAGCAGATACTCTCGACGCTCTACTCCTTTGAGGGTGTGGAGCACCGCCTCGAAAGGGTGTGCGAGATTGACGGCGTGGAGTGGATAAACGACTCGAAGGCTACCAACGTCGATTCGGTGTGGTATGCACTGGAAAGTATGAAACGCCCCACCATTTGGATTGCAGGTGGTACGGACAAGGGCAACGACTACGAGCCCCTTATGGAGTTTGTGGGCAAGAAGGTCAAAGTGCTTGTCTGTATGGGTCTGAACAACTCCAAGCTGATAGACAACTTCAACGGCATTGTGCCCGTCTATAACACCTCGTCGCTCGATGAGGCTGTGGAGGTGTGCCGTCAGGTGGCCCAGAGTGGCGATACGGTGCTGCTCTCGCCCGCTTGTGCGAGCTTCGACTTGTTCCGCAACTACGAGGAACGTGGCCGTCTATTCAAGGCCAAAGTGCTCGAAATGGCACAAGAGAAATAGCAACTGCAACAACATTTTTTAGAACAACCCTAACAACCCACCAAACTATGGCTAAGAGTGCCGACTATAAACCCTCCACCAAGGGAGTGAGCCGTATATTTGCGGGCGACAAGGTGATGTGGATAGTCATCATCGTGTTGCTTGTCTTTTCGCTCTATGTGGTCTATTCGACCACAGCCTACGATGCGGCCACCAACGCCAATCAGGAGCTTATAAAACAGATTCTGTTCATCTGCATTGGTATGACAGGTTTCTATGTTATGCAGATGATTCCAATAAAGTGGTATCGAAAGCTCACCCGCCCATTTTTTGTGGTCTCGCTGCTGCTGACGGTGGTAATGATTTTCACCCACGACGGCAAAGATGCCGCACGTGCGTTGCAAATCACCGAGTCTATATCGTTCCAGCCCTTTGAGTTTCTGAAATTTGCGGTGATTTTCAACCTCGCCTCGCAACTCTCGACACGCCAAAAGCAGATGGATAAGTTGCGAATCATACCCAGTTTCAGAATCTCCGAGTGGCGCAACCACCGAGAGGAGCAGATGGATATTCTCATTGGTCAGACCCTGCCCATAATCCTGCCTATTGCCATCAGCTGTTTGGTCACGCTGATTGTGAGCAACTCCACCACGCTCATCATTGCCGCCTCGTGCTTTGCAATGATGTATCTGAGCAGGGTACACATAAGGGACTTGGGTAAGATATTGCTTGTGGGTGTGGTGGTTGCCAGCCTTGCGCTGGTTATCTATGGTAGCGAGGACAGCCGTCGTGGCACACTCATCTCGCGTTTGAAGGCTTGGACACCAAATATGATGGTCAAGTCGGCCAAAGAGGGAGTTGTCGATAAGCTCGAATACTACTCTCGTATGGGAAACGAGCACGACCAAACCATCTACGCCAAGATGTCGATTGCCACAGGCGAGATTAAGGGTAAGGGTGCGGGCCGTAGCACCAACCGCTACTTGGCCGAGGCCGACAAAGATATGGCCTACGCCTTCTTGATTGAGGAGTATGGCCTGATTGGAGGAGTGATTGTGCTGTTTGCCTTCCTACTTATATTCTACCGCTCGATGGTTATCTTCCAAAAGTGCGGTGCGGCCTTCCCGGGGTTGTTGGTCTTGGGCATAGGCACAGTGATTGTCTTGCAGGCATTTATGCATATGCTCGTATCCGTATCGCTCTTCCCGCTTACGGGCCAGCAACTACCCATCATCAGCAAGGGTGGCACGTCGCTTATGCTGACCCTCTCTATGCTGGGTGTGCTGATGGGTGTGAGCGCCCGCGCCGAGCAGGAGGAGGCCGAAAGGGCAAACAAAATTGCCGGGGGCAAATAAAAGACTCGGTCTAAGTGTGAGCCGAGGTGAATTTGACGCAATTTAAGTTGCTGATTCTCTGCAACCACAATAGTGCGCAAACTGCAAGGCTCACGTTGAGTTAAGAATTAGTTTTATGGTTTCTAAGTGAAACAGAAAAATATAGCTATGGGAAAACGTCTGAAAGTGATACTTAGTGGTGGTGGCACAGGAGGCCACATCTACCCTGCCGTAGCCACAGCCGAGGCTCTGGTGCGCCTGTTGGGCGACAAGGTGGAGGTGATGTTTGTGGGAGCTGAGGGCAAGATGGAGATGGAGAAGATTCCTGCCTTGGGCTACAAGATTGTGGGTCTGCCGGTGGTGGGTCTGCAACGTAGGCTCACGCTGAGCAACCTACTACTTCCCTTTAAGGTGGCCAAGAGTATGCGTCTGGCTCGCCGACTGCTCCGAGATGAGAAGGCCGACCTTGCCATTGGATTCGGTGGCTATGCCAGTGGCCCACTGCTGAAAGCCGCCCAGAAGATGGGCATACCAACGGTGTTGCAGGAGCAGAACTCCTTTGCGGGCGTTACCAACAAACTCTTGGCCAAGAGAGCACGCAAAATATGTGTGGCCTACGAAGGTATGGAGCGCTTCTTCCCCTCGGAGAAAATCGTTTATACGGGCAACCCCCTCAGGGGTAGTTTTGGCGAGAGTGTAAACCACGATGCCGCCCTTGCCCACTTCTCGCTCTCGGGCCAGAAGCCTGTGATGTTGGTTGTGGGAGGCTCACTCGGCTCACGCACAATGAACGAGATGATGAAGGCCCACTTGGATAGGATTGTGGCCGAGGGCAAGATGGAGGTTATATGGCAAAATGGCAAGTACTACGACAAGGAGATGGAGGATTTCTGTCGTGGCAGGGATATGACGGGAGTATGGCGCGGAGCATTCATCGACCGTATGGACTACGCCTACGAGGCAGCTACGGTGGTTGTGTCGCGTAGTGGTGCTTGCTCGGTGAGCGAGTTGTGCCTTGTGGGTAAGCCCACACTCTTTATCCCCTCGCCCAATGTGGCCGAAGACCACCAGACCCACAACGCTATGGCCTTAGTAAACAAAGGTGCAGCCGAGATTGTGAAAGATAGCGAGGCTGTCCAGAGGGCTATCGGTGTGGTGGAGGAGATGATGAGCGACAAGGAGCGATTGACCCGCTTGGCCAGTGGCATACGTAGCTTGGGCATAACCGACTCGGCCGAGAAGGTGGCCCGCATAGCAATAGAGGCGATTGACAAATAATTGACATATAGGAGTATAAAACTAGCAAGGTGGTCTAACGTCACTCCCCCCTTTCCCCCCCCGACGTTAGACGTTAGACCTTAGACGTTAGACAAAAACAAATAGGAATGAACGTATATTTTATTGGCATTGGAGGCATTGGTATGAGCGCCATAGCTCGCTACTTCATCCACGAGGGTGCAGCTGTGGCCGGCTACGACCGCACCCCCTCGCCACTTACAGCCGAGCTCGAAAAAGAGGGCGCAGCAATACACTACACCGACGACGTGGCACTCATAGGCCCCGAATGGCGCGATAGGGAGCAGACACTGGTGGTCTATACGCCTGCCATACCTGCCGACCACAGCGAGCTGGGCTACTTCAAGCAAAATGGCTTCGAAGTGGTCAAACGCTCCGAGATTTTGGGCCACCTGACGCGCGGAAAGTTCACCACTGCCATTGCGGGCACTCACGGCAAGACCACCACAACCACCCTCACAGCGTGGCTCACCCATAAGGCTACGGGTGGAGGTAGCGCCTTCTTGGGCGGCATCTCGCGCAACATTGGCAGCAACCTGCTACTCGGCAGTGGCGACCGTATGGCTGTCGAGGCCGACGAGTTCGACCGCTCATTCCTTAGGCTCACTCCCTCCATTGCGGTGGTGACAAGCACCGATGCCGACCACTTGGACATCTACGGCACACACGAGGAGATGAAGAGGGCCTTTGCACAGTTTGTTGAGAGGATTGTTGAGGGTGGCACACTCATCAAACACTACGGCTTGGATATTGCCCACACCAACTCCTCTATCAAGGAGTACACCTACGACCTCGACAACCCCAAGGCCGACTTTCACACCTCTGGCCGCACCCCTGTGGGCGACGGCACATTTCGTTTCGACGTGGTTTGCCCCGACAGGAAGATTGAGGGCTGCCGACTCGGCATTGGCGGACAGATAAATGTGGAGAACGCTGTGGCAGCCATTGCAGCCATTTGGGCGGCAGGAGAGTTCTGCGAGGAGGGTCTGAAAGAGGGCTTGGAGAGTTTTGCGGGCGTAAAACGTAGGTTTGAGTGTTATATCAACACGCCCAAGTGCGTCTATATAGACGATTATGCCCACCATCCACGCGAGCTTAGTGCGGCCATTAGTTCCATTAGGGAGATGTTCCCACAGAGAAAACTCACCGTCGCCTTCCAGCCCCACCTCTACACTCGCACACGCGACTTTGCCGAGGAGTTCAGCAAGGCCCTCTCGGCAGCCGACGAGGTGGTACTGCTCGCCATCTACCCCGCTCGTGAGCTACCGATTGAGGGCGTTACGAGCCAGATGTTGGCCGAGGGCATCAGCGCTCCCTGCACCATAGTCGAAAATAAGAGCCTCTTGGCCCAGACCATCGGAGCGATGAATACAGACATTGTGGTGAGCTTCGGCGCAGGCGACATCGACCGCGAGTGCGGAGCTATCGAGGCAGTACTTAGGGCTAAATATCAGTTGTAGAAGAGAGTAGAAGCATAGGAGAGCTTATGAAGGAGAAGGGAAAAAAGATATGGCGCACGGTGGGCAACATCCTCTTTTGGGGTGCTGTGGTGGCCTACCTTGTCTGGGCTTTCGGGCTGCGTGAGCACGCCCAGCAGGGCCGTCGCGTCGAGCGTATGGAGGTGATTGTAAGGGACAGCCTTGAAAGTAGTTTCATCACCCCCGCCACCATAATCAACTTGGTGGATGAGGCCGGCGAGAACCCCGTTGGCAAGAGGGTAGATAGCCTCAACTTGGGCAAAATCAATCGCTTGGTGGAGGATTTTTGCTTCACGGCAAGGGCCATAACCTATGTCGATTACAACAACACCCTCACTGTGGAACTCACCCAGCGTGAGCCCCTGCTGAGAGTCTGCACCGAGAACGGCTACGACTTCTACCTGACACAAGGCCTCTACGTTCTGCCCATTGAGCCACTCGCCTCGCCCAATCTGCCGGTTGTGAGTGGCAGGATAGATTTCCCATTTGGGACAAGTTTCAGGGGCGACCTGAAAGAGTGGTTGCTGGGCGAAGAAAAAAAATATAAGGATTGTTACAATTTTCTTTGCAAACTCATTAACTTTGTAGTTTTGACAGAGAGCACTCCCTCTTACGAGGGAAAAATCGTTCAGATTGTGGCCACACCCCCCAAGACCAAAGCACCAAGGGGAGAGTTTGGAGAGCCACATTTTAAGCTCATACCACGCTATGGCGACTACGTGGTGGAGATTGGCTCGCTGGATGATGTTGAGGCCAAGCTCTACCGTTGGAGTCGCTTTGCCGAGGCCCAAGTGGTCGATATGAGCGCAGGTGGCATACTCAATGTGGAGTATGAGGGGCAGGCCTTGTGGAAAGCTCCACAAGCCCCAAAGAAGAAAAAGTAGCAACTCGAAAAAAAGATAAAGACAATAAAAAAAATATAATCATAGGAGGGAACAGAAGGTTATGGAGAACTATTTGATTTCAGTTGATATGGGCGGTAGCAAGGTCACTGCTGCCCTCGGCTTGCTCTCTCATCAGGGCGAGACCATTTTGGTGGATGCTGTAACTCAGCCAATGAGCGGCTTCAACAAAGGCGAGGTAACAAACATCGAGCACGTCACTACGGCCATCCGTAGTGCTGTGACCGAGTTGGAGAGGCGCCACGATGTTAAGGCCTCAGAGGTGTGGGTGAGCGTTTCGGGCAAACACATTGTTTGTGCCGACAACTCGGGCTTTGTATTTGTGGGCGGTGTCGATGGCGAGATTACCGAGAAGGATGTGGATAAGCTGCACGAGAATATGAACAACGTGCAAGCACCCGAAGGTAAGGTCATCCTGACTCGCTACCCCCAGAACTACAAAGTCGATTCCAACGAGACTCTCGGCAGCCCCATTGGTCGCTTTGGCCACCGTTTGGAAACCAAATTCAGCTTCATCTTGGCCGGCAAGTCGGTGCTCGACCGCATCACCAAAGCGCTTGAACGTGCCAAGCTGGGCACTCCCCACTTTGTCAGCGGAGCTATTGCCAGCGCCACAGTTGTTGCCACCGAGCAGGAGAAGGAGAGCGGCGTTGTAGTGATTGACTTTGGTGCCGACGCCACCGACTTGTGTATCATCCAGAACAACATCGTAAGGTATGTTGCTTCGATTCCTATGGGCTCGTCGGCCATAAACAAAGACATCAGCACCGCAGCCATTCCTCAGGGCAAAATCGAAATGCTCAAAACCCGCTGCGGCTATGCTACTGCCAGCGCCATCCCTGCCGACAAAATCAATAAGGCAGTGCGCATCAACACCCACCTCCCCTCGCAGAAATCCAAAGAGATTACCTACCGTGACCTTACGACCATAATCTACGCAAGGATGCTCGACATCATTGAGTATGTCAATGCCGAGATTAAAGCCTCCGGATTCCACAACCGCCTCCCCGGTGGTATTGTGCTCACCGGTGGTGGCTCGCAGTTGGGTGGCATTGAGGTCATCTTCAAGGAGCACACGGGCTACGACGTGCGTTTGGGTAGCGCCGAGTGCAACATCTCGGGCGAGTCGATGAAGGGTTACTCCCAGCCCGAGCTGGCTTGCGCCATTGGTCTGCTGAGCATCGGTATGGAGGAGAGCGGCCTTATCAGCAGCGACTACTCGCGTCCCGAGCCTGTCGAGCCAACCGAGAAGGTTGTGGTTGAGCCTCCTGTTGTGCCCACTCCAACCACTACTCCCACCGAAGGCCCAACCGACAAGCCCGAAGGCCCTGCCACAACTCCCAATGGCCCAATAGGCCAACCCGACGGCCCAACAGATCCCCCAACGCCTAAGGGCAAGAAGTTGTTGAAGTGGTTGCACGACCGAGTATTCGGCCCAGACGTTGAAGACGACGACTTCCAATAGTCGCCTTCCAGCCCCAAACAACAACCAAACAACCAACCAAACCTCTTCCAAAAGCGTAGTACAACAATGAACGAACACTTAAAATCCATATCAGCCGCCAAGAAGGCCACAACCGACATATTGGTTATGGGCGTTGGTGGTGCAGGTGGCAATGCTGTAAACCATATGTTCGACCGAGGCATTAGGGACGTAACTTTTATGGTTTGCAACACCGACCACCAAGCTCTCGAAGCAAGCCCTATTGAGAAGAAAATCCAGCTCGGTAGCGGACGTGGCGCAGGCAACAATCCCGACAAGGGAAAGCAGCTGGCCATCGAATCGCTCGACGAGATTATGTTGGAGTTGGAGAATAGCAAGGCCCGTATGATTTTCATCACCGCAGGTATGGGTGGTGGCACAGGCACTGGCGCAGCTCCCGTTATTGCCAAGGCAGCCAAGTCGAAAGGTCTGCTTACTGTGGCAGTAGTAACCCTTCCCTTCAAGGGCGAGGGCCCAACTCGTATGGGTCAGGCTCTGAAAGGTGTTGAGGAACTGAGGAACAACACCGACTCCATTGTGCTTATCCACAACGACAACATCTCGAAAATCTACGGCTCACTGCCCGTTGTGGATGCTTTCCACAAGGCCGACGACGTGTTGGCCTCGGCTGTGAAAGGTATTGCCGAGATTATTACAAGCAACAGCTTCGTAAACGTCGATTTGGAGGATGCACGCACAACAATGACCGATAGCGGTGTGGCAGTTATGGGCTCGGCACGCGCCAAAGGCGAGGGCAAGGTCGATACGGCCGTTGAGCAGGCCATATCGTCGCCTCTGCTGGGCAGGTCGGACATCAAGGGTGCAAAGAAAGTGCTGCTGAGCATAGCCTATGCCAACGACTCGTCGCTCACCTTCGACGAGGCTATGAGGGCTGTGGATTTGATTCAATCACGCGCAAGTCTTAACCCCGCCGCAGCCGAGGCAAGCATCATCTGGGGTGGCGGCCCTACCGACGCTCTCGACGAGGGCGAGGTGGAGATTACCGTTATTGCCACCAGCTTTGAGCAACCCTCGCGCAAAGAAGATGGCAAGGAGGGCGAATTTAACATTCCTGCCGGCGAAGAGGATAGCGAGGAGAGCATCCGATGGAACTTTACGGAGAAGTATAAGGACATCGACAATATGCTCATTGAGCCTGCCTACTTCCGCAGGGGGATGCAGCTTACCGGTAGCACCCCGGGCGGCTCACGCGCCTCGGTGGGCGATGTGCTCGATGGTGGCCACGCCAAAAAAGAGAGCAATGTGCGTGCTGAGGAGAGCACCCCTTCCTTGTTTGACGAATAAGAAGCCATATAAAAACACAGCTTCATAAATTTTTATATTTCGATGATTCATCACCTCTTGTCCATAATGACCTTCCACCCCTTTGAGTGGATTTTAGTAGGTAACATTGTGCTTATTGTTCTCTTGCTCTGCTGCTCGGCGTTGGCTTCGAGTTCCGAAACGGCACTCTTCTCGCTCTCGCCCACACAGCTCGACAAGATTCGCAAGCACTCCACGCCCACCAATAAGGCCGTGATGGAACACCTCTCCGACCAAGACCGACTCTTGGCCACCATTCTTATTCTCAACAACTTGGTAAACATCTTTATCATTACCTTGTGCAACAACCTGATAGACGACCTTGTGGAGTTCCACTCGCAGGGCTGGGAGTTCGCCATAAAGACTGTGGCCGTAACCTTCTTGTTGTTGCTCTTTGGCGAGATTATCCCCAAGGTCTATGCGAGCTACAACCCTATGGGTGTGGTACGCATCGTGGCCCTGCCGCTGAAATTTTCGGCCCGACTGCTCAAACCATTTGTATATGTGTTGGTTAAGTACTCCGACGCAATCCAAAACAGGGGCTTCATTCAGCCCGAAAACATCTCAATGGAGGAGTTGGAGGACGCATTGGAGATAACCGAGAATCCAAGCCAAACCGAGAAACAGATGCTCAACGGCATTGTGCAGTTTGCCTCCACCGAGGTGGAGGACATTATGCACCCCCGTATGGAGATTAAGGCTCTGGGCGAGGAGGAGAATTTCGACGAGGTGAAGAAGATGATTATCGAGAGCGGCTATTCGCGCATACCTGTCTATAAGGATAGTATCGACCACATAGTCGGTATGCTCTATGTGAAGGATATGATTCGCCACATCGGTAGGGATAGCGACTTCGACTGGCGCAAGTATCTACGCCCCGCCTACTACACCCCCGAGCATAAGAAAATCAACGAACTGCTCAACGAGTTCCAAACCCAAAAAGTACACATAGCCATTGTGGTCGATGAGTATGGCTCAACATTGGGTTTGGTTTCGTTGGAGGATATTCTCGAAGAGATTGTGGGCGAGATTAACGACGAGAGCGACGCCCCCGAGGAGGTGCTCTACACCCGCATCGACGAAAATACTTTTATCTTTGAGGGTAAGGCCAACATCGGTATGATGGAGGAGGTTTTGGAGTTGGCTGCGGGCACTTTCGACGACCACCGAGGCGAGGCCGAGACTGTGGCAGGACTTATGCTCGAAGCCAAGAAGGACTTTTTGAAAAAAGGCGACACACTCACACTCCACTCCACCAAGCTGACCGTAATGAAGGTTACGGGCCACTATGCCGAAGAGATTAAGGTGCAGCGACTTACAACTGCTGCCAAATAGTTTTCACACTCCACCCACACACCATCTATGGTGATAGAACTCCCCAGAGAAAAACGCTTCGAGGTCGAGGGCGGCTACATTGTGGTTGCCCGCATTGAGCCACAATGTGAGCAGTCGCCACTGCTGACCGAGGCCGACTGCGACCACCTCGCCACCCTACTCTCCCCCACCCGACGGGCTGCGTGGAGCACCTGCCGCCACATTCTACGTAGGGAGTTGGGGACGGAGGCTTCGCTGCGTTACGTGGGCTCGGGAGCACTCATACTCGAAAGAGCCGTCGCCGATGTGGCCTTTGTGAGCATTTCCCACTCAGCCGAATGGGTGGCTGTGATGTTTAGCAAAGGACGTTGCGGGGTGGACGTGGAGTCTGTCGAGCGCAACTTCTCGCGCGTAGCCTCACGCTACATATCGCCCCAAGAGCGCGAGCAATTTGCCGAGGCAGTAGGCCCTCTGTTTGAGGCCATTATGTGGAGCGCTGAGGAGGCTCTCTACAAGTATGGCGGTCAGGAAGGGCTCGATTTCATTGAGGATATGGTCGTTACCGACATCAACCCACACGAGCAGACCCTTCAAGCCGAACTCTATGGCGTGGCTGCCCCCATAGTTCACTACCACCTTTTCGACAACCAGATTATGTGCTACCTCAACTCGGGTGGCCAATAAATCCCCTCATAAATAACGCAACCCTATGAATGTACGCATACATCCGGAGTGGAGAGAGCTCCTTCAAGACGAGTTTGACGCACCCTATTTCAGCTCACTGGTGGAGTTTGTGCGCCACGAATATGCCTCTACGGTGGTCTATCCTGCGGGAGCAAACATATTCCGCGCACTCGACCTCTGCCCACCCTCACGAGTGAAGGTGGTTATCATAGGCCAAGACCCCTATCACGGTGAGGGTCAAGCAAATGGATTATGTTTCTCGGTGGATGACGGCATCCTGTTTCCACCCTCGCTGAGAAATATATTTAAGGAGATTGCATCGGACTTGGGCAAGCCCATACCCACCTCGGGCAACCTTGCAAGATGGGCCGAGCAGGGCGTGCTGCTGCTCAACTCCACCCTTACGGTGAGGGCGCATCAGGCCGCCTCGCACGCAGGTCACGGCTGGGAGCAGTTCACCGACGCCGTTGTCCGCACCCTCGCCCAACGTCGCGAAGGGATTGTCTATATGCTCTGGGGCAACTACGCCCAACGTAAGGGTGCAATTGTGGATGCCGAGCGCAATCTGGTACTCCGATGCGCCCATCCCTCGCCCCTCTCTGCCCACAACGGATTCTTCGGCTCACGCCACTTCTCAAAGGCCAACGCCTACCTCACCGCTCACGGCCTCAGCCCCATTGAATGGTAAGAATGGGTATTTAGGGAGGTTATGGAGTTTAGAGAGTTTAGAGAGTTTAGAGAGTTTAGGGAATTTAAGGAATAGGGCCTATAAGCCCTATAAGCCCTATAAGCCCTATAACACCTTAAAGCCCCTAAGGCCCCTAAGGCCCTTAAGGCCTTAGGTCGTTTGACGTTAGACGTTAGACGTTGGACTAAAAAAAACGCATATAAGCGAGCGGATTTTAGGCGCACAAGAAAATCCCCTCCGCAGTTTGCTTAGCGCAAATGAGGAGGGGATTTATCGCAGTGCAACGCCAAAGACGCCGCTTATATGCGTTTTTTAGCCGTTGTAACGCTTCATATTCTCAATCAACATCAACACCTTGTTCGAGTAACCCCACTCGTTGTCATACCACGAAACGAGTTTCACGAACTTGGGCGAGAGCTGGATACCAGCACCTGCATCGAAAATCGAAGTGCGTGCATCGTCGATGAAGTCGCTCGATACAACTGCGTCCTCGGTGTAGCCAAGAATGCCTTTCAACTCGCCCTCAGAAGCCTCTTTGATTGCGTTGCAAATCTCAGCGTAGGTAGCCTCTTTTGCGAGGGTACAGGTGAGGTCAACAACCGAAACATCGAGGGTAGGAACGCGGAACGACATACCGGTGAGTTTGCCATTCAAGCTGGGGATAACTTTGCCCACAGCCTTAGCAGCGCCAGTCGAGGAGGGGATGATGTTGCCAGCAGCAGCGCGGCCACCACGCCAGTCTTTTACCGAAGGACCGTCAACAGTCTTCTGAGTAGCGGTGGTTGCGTGAACGGTGGTCATAAGACCCTCTACCATACCGAACTTGTCGTTGATAACTTTTGCAAGGGGAGCCAAGCAGTTGGTGGTGCAAGAAGCATTCGAAACGATGGTCTGACCTGCGTAGGTGTCGGTATTAACACCGCATACGAACATAGGGGTATCGTCTTTCGAAGGAGCCGACATAACTACATATTTGGCACCTGCGTCGATGTGAGCCTGAGCTTTCTCTTTGGTCAAGAAAAGACCGGTGGACTCAACAACATACTCAGCCTCAACCTCGTTCCATTTCAGGTCGGCGGGGTTGCGCTCAGCGGTTACGCGGATAGCGTTGCCATTAACAACGAGTTTGCCATCAACAACCTCAACAGTACCGTTGAATTTGCCGTGTACGCTATCGTATTTGAGCATATAAGCCATATACTCAACATCAATAAGGTCGTTGATACCAACTACCTGAAATTTGTCTGCCTGATTGCAAGCAGCGCGGAATACCAAACGACCGATACGACCAAAGCCGTTGATACCAATTTTAATCTGTGCCATAATTCTAAGATTGATTAAGTGTTACTATATCTTGTTGTTAATCTATTCCACACCACAAAAGTACAAACTTCCCACTATTTACCAAAACTATTATTAAATTTTTTTAGTAACTCTCCGTAAAAAGTAACAATTCCTTAACGTCAGCCGGCAACTGAGGGGCGGAAAACTCTGTACTCAACTCACAAAAGCCCATTAGCCTTAGGTCGTTAGGCCTTTGTCGTTAGGCGTTAGACGAAAATTTGTGGCGGCAACTAATCTTCCTTAAAATCAACATACTCACCAACGTCGTCGCTGACACGTTTCTTGGTGGTAGTGCCGCCATCGACCCTCACTCTACCCTCATTGGGGTTGCTGGGGCGGGAGGTGTTTTGGAAGCCGCCAAAGCGCCAAGTGTAGCCCCTGAACTCCTCGCCACGCTCGCTGGCCTCGCGCTGGGCCTTGCGAACCTTATAGCGGAAGATGAGCACACCAATAAGAGCCATCATAATAAAGAAACCTATGATGCCAAAAATTAGGCCGAAAATATCGCCCAACGAGATTGTTCCCGTAAGCAACAGAAACAATACAATAATCCACATCCAAATACTCAAATCGCTTCTCATACCTATTTTTTTAGTTATCAGTTGTCAGTTGTCAGTTATCAGTTTTTAGCTATTAGCCTTATTTTTAGGGAGGTTAGGGAATTTAGGGAGGTTAGGGAGGGCCTATATGCCCTATATGCCCTATATGCCCTATATGCCCTATTATTCCTTAATGCCCCTAAGGCCCTTAATGCCCTTAATGCCCTTAATGCCTCACGTCGGTTCTCGGTCGGCTGTCGGTCGTCGGCAGTCCTCTACTTATTCACTCGGTGTGCCCTCTTTACTCCGTCGATGCGCTGAATGGCGTAAGTAACCATATCGGCCACACTCGACGAGGGCACTTCCACACTCACCGTACCACCCAACATATTGTCCCTCATTGGCGAGAGGGCTATGGAGCGGATGCTTATATGCAGGCCACCGATGGTCTCGGTAATCTGGTTGAGTATGCCCGTAGTATCCTCAGCCACAACCCTTATGGAGGCGATGAAGCTACCCTTGCTACTCTCGCCCTTCCAGCGTGCCGCAATGATGCGATAGGGGTATTGCTCACGTAGCCTGCGTGCATTGGGGCAGTCGGTGCGGTGGATGGTCACACCCTTGTTTATGGTTGTGAATCCAAACACCTCGTCGCCAAATATGGGGTTGCAACAACGTGCCGTATGCCAAGCCAGACCGCCAACGTGGTCGCCCAACACAAGTTCCTCGTTGTTGTTGTCCTCATTTTTGGGTGCGGGGGCTTTGGGTTGTGCCACAACTACGGGCTGTGGGGTCTGCCCGCCCTCGATGTGGCGCACCACAATATCCTTCACATCGGCCATATCAATCTTCTCATCGACAATCTGGCCGTAGAGTTCCATACCTGTACGCAGCTTGAAGTGCTTGCACAGCACCGTCACAGCGTCGTCGATGGCTATGGCGAGCTTCCAGTTTTTCAGCTTGCGCTCCAACTCCTCGCGGCCCAGACGGGCGAGCTTACTCTCCTCCTCACGCAAAAAAGCCTTGATGCGGCTGCGGGCCTTGCTTGTCACCACAACATTGAGCCAATCGGCCTTAGGTTTCTGGTTCTTCGAGGTGAGTATTGTTACTATATCGCCATTGCGCAGGGGCTCTTTTATGGACACATTGCGCTGACCTATGCGTGCGCCAACGCAACTACTACCCACCGAGGTGTGGATGTCGAAGGCGAAGTCGAGCACCGTAGCACCCTCGGGCAGCTTGCGTATGTCGCCTTTGGGGGTAAAGACAAACACCTCGCGGTTGGTAGCAAAGGCGTTGAGCTTGGTGCAGAGGCCCGACTTGGAGTCGCTCTCCTCAATAATCTCCCTCAGACGTGACAACCACTCCTCGTGGCTCAGACTACCTCCGCCAACACCCTTATAACGCCAGTGGGCGGCAATGCCTCGCTCGGCCACCTCGTCCATACGCTCGGTGCGAATCTGTATTTCGACCCATTCGCCAAAGGCCGAGACGGTGGTATGGAGCGACTCATAGCCGTTGCTCTTGGGGATGGAAATCCAATCCCTCATACGCTCAGGGTTGGGAGTGTAGAAGTCGGTGACAATCGAAAAGACGTTCCAACAGAGCATCTTCTCCTGCTCGGGCTCACACTCAATGATGATACGTATGGCAAATATGTCGAACACCTCATCAAAACCTACCTGCTGTTTCTGCATCTTGCGCCAAATGGAATAGACGCTCTTGGTGCGGCTTTTCAGGTGGTAGCGAATGCCGCTCTCGCGCATCTTCTTTTCGATTGGGGCGAGGGTGTCGGCTATAAGCTCCTCACGACGTGCAGCACTCTCATCGAGCTTGCGACGTATCTCTGCCGAGGCCTCGGGCTCGATGTGGGAGAATGAAATCTCTTCCAGCTCGCTCTTGATGTTGTAAAGACCGAGTTTGTGGGCTATCTGAGCATAGAGGTTCATACTCTCCCAACACTTACGCATCTGCTTCTCCTCGGGGAACATATCAATCTGGCGCATAACCTCCAATCGGTCGGCCAGTTTCAGGAGTATTACACGTGGGTCGGTGGAGTAGGTAATTATCAGGTCGCGGAAATCCTCAATCTGGTCTTTGTCGGTCTTGGTGCGGATTTTCGATATGTCGTTCATACCGAGTATGATACCCACAGGCGCTTCGCCAAAGAGCCTATTGATGTCGGCCAGAGGCACAAGTTCCATACGTGCGGCATCGTGCAACAGGGCCGCCACAACCGAGTTGCGGCCCAGACCAATCTCGCGTGCCACAATGGTAGCGGTGGCAACCGAGTGGCCCATAAGTGGCGTGCCATCGTAGCGCACACGCCCTTCGAGGGCTGTGGCTGCCATCTCCAAAGCCTGACCAATCAGTCCCACGCTATGTGTACTGAACACCTCCCCACAGAGGGTCATAAAATCGGCATATTGTTCCTTATACGACATTTTTCAATCTCATTTTTTTAACCAACTGCAACCTAAACCTTTAATTGTTATAGAAACGGCTGTGAAGCGCCTTTTATTATTGCACCCACAGCCGTAAATTGATTTATCGTTCCTTGGAGTTCGACACTACCAAATAACTACTCTATCCTCGGGTGCGCGATACATATCGCCGTCGGTAATATCGAATGCCTCATACCAATCGGCAATGTTGGGCAGAGTGCCATTTACTCTCCATTTGCCCAGCGAGTGGGGGTCAATCTTCGTCAGGCGCACAATCTCCTGCTCGCGGATGTTCTGTGCCCAGAGGGTGGCGTAGGAGATGTAGAACCTCTGCTCGGGAGTGAAGCCGTCGATAGATTCAGGACGCTCTCCGCCCCACGAATCTTTCAGTGCGGTCATAGCCACACGCAGGCCACCCTGATCGGCAATGTTCTCGCCGAGGGTAAACTGGCCGTTGGCGTGCAAGCCCTCCTTATTGACCTCAATGGCGTTGAACTGCTCAACAAGCACCTGCGCCCTCTTGTCGAAAGCCTCGGCATCCTCCTTAGTCCACCAATCGTTCAGGTTGCCATCTTTGTCGTACTGGCGACCCTGGTCGTCGAAGCCGTGAGTCATCTCGTGGCCAATAACCACACCGATAGCTCCATAATTGACTGCATCGTCGGCATCGGGGTTGAAGAATGGGGGTTGCAGAATAGCTGCGGGGAAGCAAATCTCGTTGGTGGTGGGGTTGTAGTAGGCATTGACCGTCTGGGGACTCATAAGCCACTGGGCCTTATCGACAGGTTTGCCCAAGTCGGCCAAGTTGTCGGCAGTGTGCCAAGCGCTGGCAGCACGCACATTCTCCAAGTAGCTCTTTCGGGGGTCAATCTCCATTGCGGCATACTCCTCCCAACTGTCGGGATAGCCAATCTTCACAGTGAAGGAGGCCAACTTCTCGTGGGCCTTAACCTTGGTGGCAAAGCTCATCCAATCCAGAGCGTCGATATGTTTGCCCAGAGCCTTTTGGAGGTTGGCCACAATCTCCACCATCTTGCGCTTATACTGCTCGGGGAAGAATTTTTCCACATAGCGTTTGCCCACAGCCTCCGAAAGATTGCCGTCGGCCACACTGAGTGAACGTTTCCAGCGAGGACGCTGCTGCTCGCTACCCGAAAGGGTGCGACCATAGAAGTCGAAGTGAGCCTCGGTGAAGTCGTCGGAGAGGTAGTTGGCTGCACTGCGAATCTCGTGGAAGAGCAGGTAGTCCTTTATGGTGCGCAACTCCTCCTGAGCCAAGAGCCTATTGGCGCGAGCCAAAGCGGGGCGCTGACTTACTACCAACTCGGCAGGCATCTTAAAGCCCAAAGCCTCGGCATAGGCGTTCCAATCGACATTGGCAAACTCCTTTTTCAACTGACTGAGGGTGAGCTTGTTGTAGTTCTTCTGAGGATTGCGACGCTCGACGTTGGTAAAGTGCGACTCGGCAAGCGCCTGCTCCACCTCCATAACCGATGCGGCAATGCGCTCGGCCTCCTCGGTGGAGTAACCAGCCAAGCCGGCCACCCTCTTGATGTAGCCGACATAGGCCTCGCGGATGGGGGCGGCACTCTCGTCGAAATAGTAGTCGCGGTCGCCAATACCCAAACCGGCCTGACCAATGTAGAGGACATTGACCGAGGTGTTCTTCTCGTCGGGGCCTACGCCACTGGCAAAGAAAGGATTGCAGCTCTCGCGGTGCATCCAACCCAGCAGGGCACTCAGCTCGCTACGGCTACCCACAGCCTCAATCTTTGCAAGCGAGCCACGCAAAGGCTCTGCACCCTCCCTATTGAGCCTAACACTATCCAAGCCCAAGCGGTAGAGGTCGGCGAGCTTCTGCTCCACCGAGCCTGCGGTAGCCTGCATATTCTCAATCTCCGAGAAGAGCTCCTTAACCCTCAGCTCGTTGCTCTGGCGCAGCATATCGAAAGCGCCAAAGCGCGAATACTCTGCCGAGAGGGGGTTGCGCTTCTGCCATCCGGCCGTAAAGCGCTCATAGAAGTCGTCCTCAACATTGTAGCGTTTGTCGAAGTTGTCGGGATTCAAGGCAGGCACTTTCTCAGCCTCCTTAGCGTCGGCAGGTGCGTCCAACGACTTGATGGCCGACACAATAGGCCCAAGCAGGCCCACAAAGCACAAACAACCCAAAATTGCAATCATTTTCTTGTTCAGTTTCATAAAAAAACAGATTCGTTGTATTAGTTTTAGTTGTAGTTTCCCAAATAGAATGATGCAAAGATAATCTTTTTTTAGAATATATAAATAGTTGTATGAGCCTATTTTTTGAGGGTAAAAATTGCAAAATCGGATTTATTTGCTAAATTTGTAATTAGTCAGTAACAAGACTCCTAACCGTAGAACTAAATTTTACAGCTATGAAACGACTATTACTGCTCTTGTTGGTTGCTACAATAGCACTCAACTCAACCACCACCGCACAAGCACAAGTGGATAGAAATTTGACATTAAAGGCCAGTGCCGGCCTGCTCTCCCTACCCGAGTACATTAACCTGCTCTTGGTTGGGCTCGGCTCAATCGACTTCAAAGACAACATCTCGCGAGAAGATTTTACCCCCTGCACAGCCATCAATTTGGAGATGTTGCACCCAATAAACCATTGGATGCAAATTGGCGCTTCGCTCTCGTCGGGCTACGCCAGCGCCCAAACCATCTACAACGACACAGGGGCACTGAGCCGCCACATCAGTTCGTTCCACAACTCGCTCTGCTTTTTGGCCAACACCACCTACTGGCAGAAGAATAATTTTGCGTTTTACGGCTCGTGGGGCTTGGGCGCAACGCTCTTTGTTGTCACCCAAAAAGATGCCGACACAAACAACACGCAAGCCACCGTTGCGCCTATGGGAAACATCTATCCGATATGTATGAAATTTGGCAGCCTCAGAGGTGCTTACTTAGAGCTCGGATGGGGTGCAAAAGGCATAGTCACGATTGGTGGATTTATAAATTTCTAAAACACTATGAATAAGACAATTAGCTACATTCCACAGGGTGGGGTTTGTTCGCGTTTGATAGAGGTTGAAGTATCGCCCGAAGGGGTGGTAGAAAATGTGCGTTTTACGGGCGGTTGTCACGGCAACACACAAGGGGTTGCAGCACTCGCCAAAGGTCGCCCCGCAAGGGAGATTATCGCAACCCTCGAAGGGATAGATTGCAAGGGTAAAGGCACCTCCTGCCCCGACCAACTTGCCCGCGCTCTGCGCAAAGCTTTGGAGGGTCAAAATTAACCTCCCAACAACCCATCGAACCCACCTAAGAGAACTCATTGGAAGGGCGGGACACAGCCAATCAGCCGTGTTCTGCCCTTCTAAATTAACGCGAGTTTCACAACCTCTCGAAATACAAAAATTCCCTATAATGTCACAAAATACCCATCTACGATGGGGATGTGAGAAAAAATTACTATATTTGTCCGCTTATAATCGACAAATTATAAATCGAAAATTATATAAAGCTATGTTGAAACGTATTTTTGTGTGTGGTTTGCTTGCCCTAATGCTCTCGGCCTGTGGCAGCTACAAAGACCTCTCCTACTTTCAGGAGATTTCCACAAGTGGTGACCTCGGCAGCAACGCTGGCCAGCTCAACACCATCCAACCCGGCGACGTGCTGACAATCTCCGTTTCGTCGTCGAAACCCGAACTTGCCATCCCCTACAACCTCTTCTCGGCACGTTCACAAGTAGCAAGTAGCGTATCGGGCGTAAACTCGTCGAGCCGAGTTATCTCCAACGTGAGCTACGAAGGCTACACCGTAAGTAGCGACGGCACTATTGAGTTCCCAGTGCTGGGCACTATTAAAGTTGCCGGCCTCACTCGCGAGCAGATTGCCAGCAAACTCAAAGAGTTGCTTGTACCCGTTATGCCCGACCCCGTTGTGACCGTAACCCTTCTGAACTTCTACGTTACCGTAATTGGTGAGGTTGCACACCCCGGCACTTACAACTTCCCTGGCGATAGGCTCACTCTCTTGGAGGCCTTGGGCTTCTCGGGCGACCTTACCGTCTATGGCAATAGGGAGAAAGTGATGGTTATCCGCGAGGAGAACGGTTCGCGCCACGTTGAGGTTATGAATCTCAAATCGAAGGATATTTTCTCGTCGCCCTACTTCTACCTCAAACAGAACGACGTTGTCTATGTTGAGGCTGTGGGCGCAAAAGCCAAGTCGGTTTCGACCTTCACAACCTACTTCCCCGTTATCACATCGCTTGCATCGCTCGGTTCGACCATTGCAATGATGATTTACTACATCACCTTCGCCTCAACGCGACTTTAACCAACTAACACCGAAATAGTTATGGCTATGGAAAACAATATGCAACAAAATGCAACACCTCAGCAGAACCCCGAAAATGAGGGTATGGAAATATCGCTGAGAGGTATTTGGAAATTCTTTACTGGCAACTGGTTTTGGTTCTTGGTGTCGGTTGTAGGATGCCTTGCTGTGGGTTTCCTCTACTGCAAAATTTCGCCCAAAATCTACTCCTCCTCGGCTCTTATCTACGTTGATGAGAACGCCTCGCGTAGCGTTAAGTCGGACGTAACGACAATGACCAACCTGAGGATGATGCGCCAGACTTCGGTGGTGGACAACGAGGCTGCCATTCTGCGCTCGCACAGCCTGATGTATAAGGTTGTCGATAACCTCAATCTGAATGTCATCTACAAGACTCAGGCCAAGCTCCGCAAGGTGGAGGTCTATGGCCCTTCGGTGCCCGCACAGGTGGTTGTTGATTCGCTCCAACGCCCCTTCAACATCGAGATTAACCTCGCCTCCGACAAGGTTTCGGGTATTATCAAATATACACTCCCCGGCAACAATGAGGTTGAAAAGAAATTCTCGGCCGGCTACGACGAGCCTATCTTTGGCGATATGGGTATCATCCGCATCGTCAAGAACGAGCGCTATGAGGATTACGACGAGGTTATCAAGACCAACAATAAGTATTTCGTGAGCGTGGTTAATCCCAAACGCTACGCTCGTGCTTTGGGCGCAAGCCTCTCGGTTGCTCCTTCGAGCAAGACCACCAGCCTTATCTCGGTGAGTATGAAGAGCGCTGTGCCTCAGAAATCGGCCGACATCGTAAACGAACTCATCTACGTCTATAACGAGGATGCCAAAGAGGGCGAGAGGGCTGTTGCTCGCGCCACTATGGAGTTTGTGGAAGAGCGCTTGGCTATTGTAGGTGGCGACCTCGAATCGGTAGATAGCAGCGTTGAGAACTACCGCAAGGATTCGCGTAGTGTAAGCCCCACAACCGAGGCCAACCTCTACATCCAGTCTGCTGCCCGCTTGGAGGAGCAGAGCGTGGAGATTGAGACTCAGATTAGCATCCTGAAAGACATTTTGGCATCGGTTAAGGCCGTAAATGGTAAGGTGGAGCTTATCCCCAACATCGGTATCGAAGATGCTTCGCTCAATTCACTTATTTCCGACTACAACAAGTCGGTATTGGAGTTCAAGACTATGGGTGGCGAGGACAAACTCTCCAACCCCTCGGTGGCTACTCTGAAAGATAGGATTATCTCTATGCAGGGTCTGCTCCCCGCATCTATCAAAAACATCCAGAGTTCGCTCCAAGTACAGCTCCGCTCGGTTAATCGCCAGATTGCCGAGAACGAGGCTAAGGTGAGCAACCTGCCTTCGATTGAGAAAGGTACTCAGTCGATTATTCGTGACCAGCAGATTAAGGTTCGTATCTATGAGTTCCTGCTCAACAAGAGGGAGGAGACAAGCCTGAAACTTGCCACCACCGCTCCCGTATCGAGGGTTATTGATGCTGCCGAGCCTGCTGCTGTACCCATCTCGCCCCGCACTATGATGATTATGTTGCTGGCGCTGATTATGGGCTTTGTTCTTCCCGTTGTGATTATCTTCATTGCCGAGGCTATGAGGGTTAAGATTTACTCTGTGGAGGAGGTTGAGGCTTCGGTTGGTGGCGATGTGCCCATTGTTGGTGCTATTCCCTCGAAGGAGAGCCGCCACACCAGCGACGTTATGGTTACTCCCAACAGCCGTGACGCTGTGTCGGAGGCCTTCCGTATGGTGCGTACCAACATCGACTTTATGATGCCTAAGGGCGGTCAGACCATTATGGTGACATCTACCGTTCCTTCGGAGGGCAAGACTACCGTTGCACTCAACATCGCTCTGTCGTTTGTTATCACCGGCAAGAAGGTTATCATTGTCGATATGGATATGCGTAAGGGTTCGATGGAGAAACGTGTGGGCGCAGTTCACCACAGCAAGGGTATTGTTACCTACTTGGTGGGCAAGGAGAACAACCTCGACAATCTGATTGTTAAGGATTGCGTACACGGTGTTGATGCCTTGTTTGTAGGTACTATTCCTCCCAACCCAGCCGAGCTTCTGATGCGTCCCGAGTTGGACAACGTATTTAGCGAGTTGCGTAGCAAGTACGACTACATCATTGTCGATACTGCTCCTATCGCTCTGGTTACCGATACTATGATTGTGAACCGCCTTGCCGATATGACTCTCTACTGTATGCGTATGGGTCACACCGACAAGAACAGCCTTGATACAGTTAAGGCCATATCGTCGCGCAAGTCGCTCAACAATATGGGTATCCTCATTTCGCAGGTTGGCGTTGGCAAACTCTACTACGGTGGCGAGAAGGGTGGCAAGAGCTATGGTTACGGCTACGGTTATGGCTATGGATACGGCTACGGCTATGGTTACGGCTATGGATACGGCAACGAAGAGAAGAAGAAAACCGTATTCCAACGCATCGTTGGCCGCCTGAAAAGGAAAAAATAGCTAAATAGTTGGGAATTATAAAATTATTTTCTTACATTTGCCTAAGAGTAAGAACGAAACCTTATAAACAATAACATTAAACCTTACAATTATGCAACAGTTAGTAGAGAAAATCAATGCTCAGATTGAGCTTTTCCAAGAGAATGCAAAACTCCAAGTAGAGAAAGGTAACAAAGCTGCCGGCACTCGCGCTCGCAAAGCCGCTTTGGAGATTACCAAACTTATGAAAGAGTTCCGTAAAGCTTCGGTTGAGGCTGCAAAATAATTTGCAACACTAAAAACAGAGGGGGATGATGGCAAAGCTATCATCCCCCTTTGTTTGTGCGGTAGAGGTGTTAGAGAGTCAGACGGAAGAGCGTAGCAACTCCAACGCAGCAATTGATTATTGTGGCTACTTTTCTATACGCCACTGACGCATCGAAAAGATAATAGTGTCGAGGGCATAGCGACCTCCGCCACTTATGGCCAACGTGGCATAGATGCCCGCATAGACCACCTTCAACTCGGCCTGAGAGAAGCCTTGATGGGGGAAGAAGAGAAAGGCTGCGGCAAGCATTACCACAATCATAACCACCGAGGTTAGACGTGTGAGCAACCCAATGGTGAGCATCACTCCTGCCACAGCCTCCACCACCCCAACTATGGAGACAACCTCCGAGGGAGAGAATCCCCAAACCGAGGGGTAGAGCCCTTCTAACCACATATAATCTTGCGATTTGGTTATGGCCTGAGTAAAGAGCAACACCCCCACGAAGAGCCTCAGAAAAAGGGTTGCCTTGTCGGATGCAGCCGAAAATTCGGGGAGCAGCCTCTCTTCTTCAAGTGGTGACACATTCTTTGTTTTTGTATGTAATTTATTTCCCATAGATGTGTTTTTCCTCCTCAATGAGCAATTCTTGTGCCTTTGTGGGGGATGTTGGGACAAATAATTGTCGGGAGGAGCGAAAAAAAAAGAGAAAAAATTAGCAACGTATGCAACGTTTTAATACCTTTGCGCATCTAATTAGAAACATATCATTCCATATCTTAATGCCCTGATGGGAATAGGATTATGAATCTACGAACCGCACTTCCACTCCTCCTCGCTTCCTTCATCACATTGGCGGCCAGCAAGCCTGCCAGCGCACAACTATTTGAGGAGGATTGGGAGCTGCGCATCGGTGTAGGCACACTTTCGACCAACAACCTTGTGTGGAGTTTTATAGACCGCAGCTGCGAGTGGGGCAGTTGGCAGAGCGTCATCCCCTTTGTTGCGCCCTCGGTGGAGATTTCCTATATGGTAAATTCGTGGCTTTCGGTTGGAGCTGAGGCAACAATGTCGTTTCATAAGGAACGACTCATCGACCACGAGGGCAAGATTATAGGCAGCGAAGCCCACTATAATACTCAGGTTCTCATTGGCGCACGCGCACGCTACTTTTGGTCGGGGGCTTTTTCGATGTACGGTTCTGTGTCAGCCCCCGTAATTCCACATTTAGGCCTTTCAATCCACACCCAAAGTGGCCACCACCACGAATACCGCTACGACATCCCCGAGATAAACTTCTACCCATTGTGCTTCTCGTGGGGTGGCTGGGACGGCTTTTTTGCCGAGATAGGCATTGGCAACAAGGGCCTACTCAATGTGGGCTACTTCAAGGTGTTTTAAGCCAACACCAAAAACGCGGGTATCTTTTTCGATACCCGCGTTTTTGGTAATTCAAAATTCAAAATTCAAAATTCAAAATTGTTTGGGAGGTTAGGGAGTTTAGGGAGTTTAGGGAATTTAGAGAGTGGCCTATAAGCCCTATATGCCCTATTAGGCCCAGTGCTCTGGGTTCACTGGGTTTACTGGGACTACCCAGTCCTCTCAGTCATCCCAGCAGTCAGCAGTCAGCAGTCAGCGGTCAGCGGTCAGCGGTCAGCTATGCGCCTACGGCGCAGGACTAACCTCTCCTGCCCTTTGGGCATCCTCCCCTGACATAGGGGAGGAGTGGTTGTGGGGCGAAAGACGCCCTTGTAACCCTTGTAACCCTTGTGACCCCTGCTACCCCTGCTACCCCTGTAAAAAACACTCGGGTATTAAAAAAGATACCCGAGAGATTGCAGGTCGGGAGAAGGTCGAGTGCGATTTGTTGAGGAAATTTTGTGCCAAATGAGAAAGCGACACCGCAGCTTACTGAACGTAAGTGAGGATGTCGCTTGCGAAAATTCGGTCGGGAGCACCGCCCTCACAAAACAGGACTTGTCCTGCGGCTGGGTTTTGTGAGGCGAGAGCAAGGCTTGCGTAGCTGAGGAAACCGCAGTTTACTGGGCGTAAATGAGGATTTCCGAAGCAAGCGTAACGCAGCTATCGCCCACAAGGCACAGC
>JAZNFV010000031.1:0-100940 GCA_045576155.1 Tidjanibacter sp. | reverse complement strand
ACCTAAGACCTTAAAGGCTTATGGGGCTTATAGGCCTTATAGGGGTTACAGGGGTTATAGGGGTTATAGGGGTTATAGGCCACTCCCTAACCTCCCTAAATTCCCTAACCTCCCTAATCTCCCTAACACCTCTCCCAAATCATCCACCCCCCCACCCACATATTGGCGCAGCACAAAAAAAGCAGGTGTGAGTTAATCACACCTGCTTCTTCATTATATAAACCCAACTGGTTTAGCAGCAATTATTTGCGTGCCTCAATCCAGATGTTGCCCCTCTCCTCTTTGGTGTAGTGTTTGGGGCCGGCAACAAACTTAGCCTCGACCTTCTTGCCGATAGCGCCACGACTTGCGGGGCGTGCGGGAGTCTCAATCTTCTGGTTGGACTGAGCACGCACATCCTTAACTTTGCCGGCACTCTTCTTGGCAACCTTCTGTGCGGGAGCCGCAGCCGAGGTGTTGCGAGTGAGGACAATCTCCGAAATCACAGCCACCTGTACGCTGTACTGGCCCATACCGTAGTAAACTGCGGCATTGGGATAGTAGCTAACACCGCTGTGTACCAAAGGTTTAATGGTGATGGTGTTGCCATCCTCGGAAATCTCAACAGGGAAGTGGCCATTTACGTAGTTACCCTCGGCATCGCCCATATAACCAACGGGAAGACCATTGATGGGGTCGTAGGCGATGAAGTGCGACTCGTAGATAGCGTTGTTCTCTGCATACCAGCTCGACATAGGAGTGAAGTAGTTGATGTTGAATGGTGCAGTAACCGAGCCATCGGCAGCAACCTCCAAGTACCACTTAGGACCGAAGTCGTAGAGGGGCATCTCGCTGGTGTAGCCATTGTAGGTGTCCGAAACGAAGAGGCTAAATGGATCGGCGTAGGTGAAGTAGGAGTGAAGACCACCAGCCAAGTCAAAGCCATTCATCAATATGCGGTTTTGGTCGCGAGTGTTGTCGATGAAGGTCTTGGCAGCTGTCTTAAATTCGCCATAGTACAAGTCGGCATTCTCGCGGCTAACACCGTGACGATTAAAGATTTGGTAGTGCTCTTCGGTCAGATTCTCGGGATAGCCGAAGTTACCAATGGTAACCTTGCTGGTGTGGGTAGCGGTATAGGGGTCATACTCCTCAGTCTCGGTGTTGTAGAGGCTGTAAGCAACCGTTGCGGTAGCAGTCCAGTCGCCCCTGAGGCTCTCGAAGAGCTCGCTCTCAACCCTCTCAGCAGCAGGCTCCAAGAGCGACCTTGCGATGACAGCGTCGGAGTAGGTCTCTGTGCCCTCGTCGTTGGCAACCATAGCTGCCAGATAGGTCTTCTCGTTGGGGCGCGAGGTGTAGGTTATGTTAAGGCCCTCGTCGGAGTTAATCTGCATCAGCTCAACGGTGGTGAAGCTGTTACCATAATTATATACAATCTCCTGTGCGGTCATACCCGACATCAGCCACTCTTTCTCGTAGTTGGCAATAGCCTTACCCTTGTCGGCATCTTTGGTGGGACACTTGATGTTGAAACCAACCTCAAAGGCCGAGGTGGACTCCAATGCGGTCACAACCAGCTCGGGTGCGGGTTTGGTAGGCTCGGGCAGATAGAACTCAAACTTCTTGAATACCTGCTCGTTACCATCGAGGCGACCATCGCCATCGGCATCGCCCCTCAGACCAACAACATATACCCAGTGTTTCGAGTCGCGAACAACCTCGTAGAAGTACTCGCTCAGGCTGGTCTTGATTGTGCCGTTGAATCCGCGCTCCTCGTCGTAGGGATCGACAATCATTGTCACACCGCCCCACATAGCGTCGATAGAGGTTGCAAACCACTGCATATGTTTCTCTTCGAGCAGGCGCATTGCGGTGTTGTGCTCCGACTCGCTCATAATCATAATAGCAACTTGTTCGAGCGACTCGTCGGCCGTAACAATCACCTGAGCGTCGTCGGGCTCGGGGATAATCTCCACCTGAATGAGGTCTTCGGGCAGAGGCTCGGGCTGCTGTACGGTTACGTTTACCCTATGGTACATACCGGTCCAGTAGGGGGTCTCGTCGATGGGCACATCGCTCTTGCTCTGGTCCATAATGTAGGCGTTCTCGTCGAACATAGGGGTGTAGTAGCCCATACCCCAACCACCCCAGTGCTCGCCACGGCGGTACTCGCCCATTGCAACAACCTGAGGCTGACCGGGAACAGGAGCGTCGAAGTAGGTCTCTTGGAACTGGCCATTGGCATCGTAGATGTAGCTATGCTCCTCGTCGATGATGAGTGAACGGCTCTCGTTGAAGAGGTTGATGCCACCCCAAGCGGTGTCGTGGAGGTTCAAGGCCCTCATATCGGGCAGACCGCGCGAGTTGTAGGTGTAAAGACTCATTGTAGCCCATTTGATGACGTGGTTCTGCTCCTTAATCTTGGGATCTACCTTCACATCGACAGTGAAACCACGATAGTGAACATCGCGAACAGTGATGTCGTCGGCAAAGTCGGAGGTCTTGATACCCTTAACAGTAATAATATCCTCCATATACTCCTCAATCACAGCAATCTCGCCAGCGATATAGACAACATACTCGGTGTTGGGCGAGAGGGTGGTGATGGTCAGCGTGTTGTCGCCATTTTCAAGGTTGGCGGTCTTGCCGGTAGCGAAAATCACCTGAACATTGGGGACATCCTGACCCTCAACCTCGGCTGCGGTTTTCACAAGGTAGGCAACGCGAGCAACATTCTCGGCATAGAGCGAAAGCTCTGCTGTGGTCGATTCTGCACCAACGAGTTTGGCTTTCAGCACAGGGATGATAGGCTCGGCAGCAGTCTTGAACTTAAACTCCTTAACCTCGCTCCACACCTTGTCCGACGAGATACGACCAGCCCAATAGGTAACATACTGGGTCTCGGCCGTTAGGTTGCGCAGGGTGACTTGTGTTGCGCCCTCTTCTTCGAGAGCCACCATAGTGCCCTGAGCAAAAATCTCCTCGGCAGTGGGGGCAACCATCTGGCCCTCAACAGGTTTTACGACATAAGCAGCTACTTTCACCACCTCGGCATTAAGCGAAACGGTGGCAGCAGTGATGTCGGCACCAACGAGTTTAACCTCCAACGAAGCACCCTCAAAGGGGTCGGTGGGGATGACAGGCTCGGGGTCTTCCTGACAAGCTGTTAGGCTCATAGCAACCATTGCAAAGAGCAGTGTCGCAAATTTGAACAGTTTTTTCATAAAAATTAGATTGTTGTTAATAGATTTGGTTGTTTAGTAGGTTATTACGAAAATAGTTAGTGTTGGTCGCTTGTGGTGTTGCTTTTTCTTCAAAGCACCATATAACGATGCAAATATAACACAATTAGATAAAAATCAACTCCTGATACGCAAAAAAACAACCGCCCCACAAGTGTGCGACGGTTGTTCTGTTTAGCATAGGCTTATCTTGCGGCAGCCATATACTCTTCCACCTCGTCGATGGTGATGGGGATATGTTTGCCCTCGCCAAGCATTATGTTGCCATCTTCGGTGATGAGCAGGTCGTCTTCCAAGCGGATGCCTCCAAACTCGTAGAAAGCACCCAGTTTGTCGTAGTTGATGAACTCTTTGCACTTGCCCTCGCCCTTCCACTGCTCAATCAATGCGGGGATGAAGTAGATGCCGGGCTCGTCGGTCAGCACTGTGCCCGGACGCAAGCGCCAACGGCTACGCATAATGCAGGTGTCCACCTCATCGGCACGAGCCACAATCTTGGAGTAATCTCTCATACCCCTCTCGCCCATAGCCTCGCAGTCGTGAACATCCATACCCAGTCCGTGACCCAGTCCGTGAGGCATAAAGAGGCCCACAGCACCCGCTGCCACAGCCTCGTCAGCATCGCCCTTCATAAGACCCACGCCAATCAGACCCTCGGCTAAGGTTTTCAGAGCCACATTGTGGAGGTTGATATACTGGCCGGGTTTGGCCACCTTCAACACCTCGTCGTGGGCGTTGAGCACGATGTTGTAAATATCCCTCTGGATGGGGCTGAACTTGCCGCTTACGGGGAAGGTGCGGGTGTGGTCGGAGCAGTAGTTATTGACACTCTCGCCACCTGCATCCACCAACAGCAGACGACCATTCTGGCAGATGCCGTCGTGGGAGTGGTTGTGGAGTGTTTCGCCGTGCTGCGAAACAATAGAGTGGAACGAAACACCCTCGCCAAGCTGGTGGGTAACACCCTCCATTGCGCCGGCAATGAAGCGCTCCGATACCCCCTCGCGGGTAAGACGCATAGCTGTGGTGTGCATCTGGTAGCCCACCTCGAAGGCCCTCTGCAACTCCTCAATCTCCTCGGCGCTCTTCTCCTCGCGCATAGCTGCCACGTTGATGATTAGGTCGGCCGAGCAATGGGCGTAGTGCTCGGAGGGCTGTATGCCGGTGAGGTTGCTCATCAGGAGCGTGCCGTCGCCACGATAGGGGACAAGGTAGTGTACCTTGCGACCCTCGCGCAGAGCTGCCTGCACCCTCTGGCGAGCCTCAGCAAAGGGGGCGGTGTGCTCCACACCCACCTGTGCGCCAAGCTCCTTGATGGAGGGCTGTGGGCCCATCCAGATGATGTCATCGACGGTGTAGTCGTTGCCGAAGAGATAGTCGCGCTCCTCGTCGAGGTCGATTATGCCCACGAGGTCGGCATTTTGTAGTCCGAAGAAATAGAGGAAGGTGCTGTCCTGACGGAAGGCGTAGGCGTTGTCGAAATAGTTGCGGGGCGCCTCGCTATTGCCGGGAAGTACGACAATACCGCCTTTGGGCATACGACGACGCAGCTCGTTGCGTCGTGCGATGTAGGTTTGTTTTGCAAACATAGTGTTGTATGGTTTTTAGTTTTAGTTGTTGCAGTTTGCGGTTGAAAGCCGAGCAAAGTTATTGCTCATTTGGCGTAAAGTTACAAAAAAAAGTGGATTGAGCTTCGTTCCCATCCACTTTTTATGCCTAAACAACAAAGATTAGTATCTGCGCCTATAACCAATAAATGCATCGAGAGAATCATCATAGCCAATTATAGTCCACCTTTGATTCTCCTCATTCTCTAAGTCGCTGTCAAAGCCCCGAATGAAACTTAAAATTATCCACAAGATCAAAACTATTATTAGAATTGCACATAGCAAGGTCATTGCCAACACAATACACAATTTGGACAAGAACGACAAAAGGATGTAAAATGGATTGTAAATGTTGGTGACAATACTCATTATAAGCGAAATGGCCAACAATATAGCTGCAATAACGAGGGTGATTTGTGCAAACTGTGGAGCGTCGTGGTAGAACAAAAAACCAAGCGCAGTAAAGATCGGAATAATATAGCAGAGTAAAATCTTCTCAAACTTATTGCTGACCAACACTAAACGCCTATCTTGTTTGCTCCTTATCAGCGACGCAATGTATGCTATCAAGCATAAAATAATGATAAAGATACCAAGATACTTAATGTCTGTATTGATACAAAAAACACAGCCACCCGAAATACCACCAACAGATGTAAAAAAATATGTCCACCTCCGCACCATGGTAATAGACCAAATATGTCTAACCCAAGCACAAAGCTTGATAAATATACCCATATCGCCTTCGGGTTTGGGGATTTTTGGCCTCCATAAATCCTCTTCTGGTTCAAGGGGTGGCTCAACAGGAGTCTCTTTTGCTGGGGTTGGCGTATCAATCTTTTGTCGTGGCTCTTCTCCTTTATTCTTTTTTCTCCACGACGTAACCATACTGATTATTATGCCTACTGCAAAAATAGTCAGAAACACAAAAAAGCGCAATCCAATAATGGCCAATAGCAATAATAGTATAAGGAGAAGCACTCTTTTGACGGTAAAAAAAGGCTCTTTTTTGTGCTGCTCACCCTCTGGATTGGGCGTTTCTCCTTGCGAGCCATCGTGTGGAATCACAACTACTTGTTTGTCTTTGTTGTTGTGCTTTTTGCGAGAGTCCTCTTGTTGAGTGTTTTTGTTGTTTGCCATATGGTTAGTTTGGTGCTAGGAGAGTTTGAAACAAAAGAGTATCCAAATATACGCAATTTGTGTTAAATAAAAGAATTATTGAAAGATGATTTGAAAATAATCTTCGGTGTAACAAAAAAATAATAAATTATTTTTTGTTTGTTTGCCCCCAAAAGCGATTTTTTGGAGATTATTTTGGACCGCTTTTGAGGCGTTTTTTGGACCCCTTTTTTCAAAGTGGTGACCAAAAGTGACCATTTTTGAGGTCTTGAAAAGAAGAAACCCCCGTAGAAGTTGTTCTACGAGGGTTTTCCGTACCCAGAGCCGGGGTCGAACCGGCACAGGGGTTAACCTATTGGTGTTTGAGACCAACGCGTCTACCGATTCCGCCATCTGGGCTTGTGCCTTTTGAGCACGCAAAGATAAACATAAATTTGCAATTCCAAAACCGAAATGCATTTTTTTTGCTTTTTTTGACCGTCCGACCCCAATTATCGTTCACATCAAGGGCTTTCACACCGCCCCCTCTATGGAGTTTAGGGCCTTTGGAGCAACAGGCCTCTCCCCGCCTTCGCCCCCCGACTCAGGGGAGTGATATGGTTGTGGAGCGAGAGTAAATTCGGTACAATCAGCACCCAACAAGGCGCACTCGCAAGTGGGCACTTGGGGTTTTTTAGTGCAATTTAGCCCCAATCAGCTCCAAAAACTCCTGTCGGGTCTCGTGGTGGTTGAGGAAAGCGCCACTAAATGCCGAGGTGGTCGTTATGGAGTTTTGTTTCTGCACGCCCCTCATCTGCATACACATATGCGCCGCCTCAATAACCACAGCCACACCCAGTGGGTTGAGCGTCTCCTGAATGCAGTCGCGAATCTCCATTGTGAGCCTCTCCTGCACCTGCAAGCGGCGGGCGAAGCTCTCCACGCAGCGGGGTATCTTCGATAGGCCAACAATCTGACCATTAGGAATATAGGCAATGTGAGCCTTGCCGTAGAAGGGTAACATATGGTGTTCGCACAGCGAGTAGAGTTCAATATCCTTCACGATGACCATCTGTTTGTAGTCCTCCTTGAATATGGCGCTACGCAGTATTTCTGCCGGCTCTTCGTTGTAGCCCTTGGTGAGAAACTGCATACACTTAGCCACCCTCTCGGGGGTTTTCAGCAGTCCTTCGCGAGAGGTGTCCTCGCCCAGAAGTTTGAGGATGGCGTAGTAGTGTTCCATCAGCTGGGCGGTAGTCTCGGGGTCGTAAATCTCCTCTTTTTTGTACATAATAGCTCCTATTGTTGATTGTGGGTTACTCTTCGTTGTTTGCCTGCTCGGTTGCGGGGCGAGTGGGTGCGCCAAAGATAACAATGTCGATAGAGTCGGCTCTTAGGCGACGTATCGAGGCCTTCTCACCGAGGCTCTTGCTCCAACCTTCGAGGCTGTCGGCCTCTTGGCGGAGCTGTTCGGCTTTTATGAGGTTTTTGGCGTGGGCCACCTTGCGCAGTGAATCGTTGCGATACCACTCCTTCTGGGCTTTGGTTTGCAATCGTTTGCTGCGACTCAGCAGTTTCTCCACCTCGTCGGCAATCTCCTCGGCCCTACTGTCAAGGCTGTCGGCCTCGTGGCGTAGCAGTTTGGCCTCGGCCAGCTCCGCAGAGTCGAGTGCAATCCACACTGTGTCGTGAGCGAGCATAGGAGTACGGGCGTCGAGGTAGCCGTAGGCCCTAATAGTGTCGTTGGTATAGAGCATAGGTCGGAAACTCAGCACTGAGTCCATACGAGCCAGCGCCACCTCCGAGGGGGGCAAATAGACCACCCTGATGGAGTCGAAATAGATGTGTGGCTCATCCTCACGACGGGTGTAGTCGGCCAGTGTGAGGCGATACTCCACAGCCCCGGTCTTGGGTTTGATGATTGAGGTGTAGCTCTTGCGCACCTCGCGTTGGAGGTTGTTGCGTGTCAGGTGGAGGCGTCGGCCTTGGTCGTCGTAGATGGCGTGGTTGGATTGCAGACGCAGGTTTTTGTCGAGGGTGTCGATTTGGTAGTTGTAGCTCACCACATACTCGCCCCTATCAACTATGGGGAATGTGATGTGCAGTTTGGCCGTATCCTTAAATCTGTTTACCTCAACTTTCTCTACCCACAGCACCTCTTTACTGCACTCGGCTTTGGCGAGCGAATCGACATAGGCCAAATTGCGTAGTTTGCGTTCCAGACCCTCGGAGAGCGATTCGAGCGAGGCGATGGAGGACTCAATGATGTCGCTCAGACGTGCGCTCTTGCGTTTCTGGAAGTTGGCCAGAGTGTTGAAAAAGTCCTCTTGTGTGTAGCCGTAGCGCTCCAATATGGGGGTATAGACATCGAGGCTGTCGGTGTGGATGTGTTTTTGTTGGGCCACAGCGTTGGTGAGGAACATCTCGCGAGTGATACGTTCCAAGTCTTTGTCGGGGATGACTGTTTTTTTGGAGCATCCCGCCAGTGCGAGAGCTGCCACAGCCAAGAGTATGATATGTTTACAAGCGTACTTCATCGGGTTTAGTTGCTTTTGGAATCATTCGATTGATTGTAAATTGTGTCAGCAGCAGGCACACAGCCATAACCGCCACTGCTATGCCCACAATGTCGCCCAGCTCAATGGCCACAGGGTAGTTCTCCACAAGGAACGTGTTGCCGGGCATCTTTATTGGGCCAAAAATTTGTTGCACAAGTGCAATGCCCACACCGAGCACCATACCCCCAACAACACCTCTGCCACCAATGAGTGCCCCCACGAGGCTAAATATTTGAGCCACAAACGAGCGTCGAGCGCCAACGGAGTAGAGGGTGGCTATGTCGTTGCGTTTTTCGCCAATGAGCATCACCAGTGAGCCTATTATGGTGGCTGAGGCGATGATTGTCACCAGCAGGAGGATGAAAAACACTCCCCATTTCTCCAACTTGGTGGCCTTATACATAACCTCGTTGCGCTCGTAGCGTGTGGCTACCACAAACTCCTCGCCCAATAGCTCCTCTATCGCCCTGCTTACCTTTTCGAGTTTCGCTCCCTCGGTGGCTCTTATTGCTATGGCCGAGACTCTTTCGGGCTTGGCGAGGAACTCTTGTGCCCAATCGAGGCTTGTGAATATGTGGTTCGAGAGCGAGGTGGCACTCTCGGAGAGTGTGCCGGCGTGACGTATGGTCTTGCTCCTGAGGGCCGATATGGGAAGTAGGGGCGAGATGCTCTCACTCCTAAGGGCAAAGAGGGTGAGCGGGTCGTGGAGTGTGGCGTTTTTTGTGGAGTAGCCGTCGGCAAACAGGTCGTCTATGCCACGCCCAACCACAGCACGTCGGTAGTTGCCCAGAGTGAGCTGCCACTTGCCATACCACATCATCTGCTCGTCGGCCAGCCCAACAACCTCGGTGTAGGCCTCATCCACACCCCTGAGAGTGCCAAAGAGTCGCCTACCCTTATATTCGGCCATAACGCTCTCCTCAATGTAGCCCGCAAAGGCCTCCACACCCTCCACATTGGCGAGTGCGGCGGTGTCGATTGCTCCCTCGGTGAAGTAGCGACCTTTGGCCGGGGTGACAACAATGTCGGCCTCGGTGGTGGTGTCGATTTGCTGTACGATGTTGTCGAAGCCGTTATAGACCGACAACAAGATGACCATTGCTGCAACTGCCACGCCTATGGCTACGGAGCTGACTGTCGCTGTGGTGTTTATCACCGAGAGCGACTTTGCCGAGTGGAGGTAGCGACGAGCAAATAGTAGCGAAAGTTTTTTCATTGTCCGAGGGGGCGGTGCGGGGTTGCTAAGGCCTATGGTTGGGTGTGCTCCGACCTATTTTTTCAGAAGGTTGTCGATGTTCTCAATATATTCGAGCGAATCGTCGAGGAAGAAGCTGATTTCGGGCACAACCCTCAGCTGATTGCGCATACGTGCGCCAAGCAGCTTGCGTATCTTCCAGCAGTCGGCATTGATGCGCTCCATAATGGCCTCGTGTTTGTCAAATGGGAAGATGCTCAGGTAGATGCGAGCATACTCCAAGTCGGGGCTGACCCTTACGGCCGTCACCGACACAATCACACCCTTGACCAACTCGGCGCACTCCCTGAGGAAGAGTTCGCTGATGTCTTTCTGTATCTGGCGTGCAACTTTCTGTTGGCGGGTCGATTCGTTTCCAATGTTTTCCATATTTTTTTAGTTATCAGTTGTCAGTTATCAGTTTATTTAGCGCTCAGCGCTCAGCACTCAGCTGTCAGCTATCCGAGCCTCTTCTTGGGTATCTTTTTTAATACCCACGCCTTGTGTGGGCTTTCTGGAGTAATATCCTCACAAATCGGAGCTTGCTCCGTTTTCAATTTTCAATTCTCCATTCTCAATTATCATTCCCTCGGTGGGCAGTGGGTCGAGCTGGGCAGCACGTGCAGCCTTGCGCTGTGCGGGGCTCTTGGCCCAGCTACCCGAGTGGTTCCAGTGGTACGCCACGCCAAGGCTGAAATTGATGTTGTCTAATGGCGAGCGCAAAAACTGAGTGCCGAGGTAGATGGTTTTGCGCTTAACAATGTCGGAGTAGCCGAAGTAGTAGCGGGCCTCCATCATCACCTCAATCTTCTCGAAGTTCCAGCCTGCGCCCAAGCCAACCACCAAGCCGTAGCCCCAGCGATTGTCCCTAACGGTCTGCCACTCATAGGGGAACTCCTCATACCCTCCCGTCTCGTTGTCGATGTAGTACTCAATGGAGCCTGCGTCGAGGTTGTAGGAGAGGGTTGCGCCTGCGTTGAGGAATATCCTCAGCCTATCTTGGAGCAAGAAGGCGTGGGGTTGCCACATAACGGGCACGACAATGGAGTTCATATGTCGGCCATAGGTGTAGCGCTTGGTGTTCCTGTCGAGTGCGGCATACTGAAATCCCCTTTGCAGCAATTCAAGCTCCACACACACGCCTCCCGTATATTCGTCGAACAAGTAGGAGTTGGGCTTGCCACCACCATAATAGACCCAATAGACTCCGCCATTGAGTTTGCCCCACACAGGGGGCGATGTCCAGTGGGGGTAGAGCCTCACGTCGCCTTCGCCCCAGCCGCCCTTTACGCCAACATACTGGCGTTGGGCCGAGGCAGAGCCTATGCCCAAGAGTAGGAGCAACAGCAAGCTGCAAAAAAGCGTTCTGAATATGTTGTAGTTTCTCATAATCGTCAAATCTATCTCTCGTGTGTTTGGTTGTTGGGGCTAACGGCGGAATCCGCTTCCACCGCCTCCCATATTGCTCATCGAGCCTACTGCGCCCTTCATTGAGCTCATACCCGACGAGAAGCCACCCAAGCCACCGCCCTGCTCTTTCTCTTTTTTCAGTGCATCTTGGCGACGTTTCTCTCTGTCTTCGAGAATCTTGCGCAACCTCACAGCCTCGGTCTTGCGGAGCTGTTCATTGACACTCTCGAAGGTGATGGGCTTAAATACGGAGTTCATATCGGCCTTTATTTCCATCTCCCAGTTGGCCTTGACCTCCATAACCTCTTCGCCCTTCTCATCGACATAAGGCTCTGTGCGCTCGGGTTGGCGGCGCTCAATGAGGTTGCCCGTATCCCACCTGCCGTTGGCGTTGAGGTCTTCGAGCACACCGAGGCGCACCTTGCCAGGTTTAACGTAGTTGAAGGTATATTTACCCGACGTGACATCTTTAATCTCGGCTAATGTCGAGCCCTTCTCGTCTTTCAGGTAGAGGACATACTTAGCCCCGGGCTTTCCTCCCGAAACATTTACTATTACTTTGCCAAACTTCGAGCCGTCGAAGGTTGTGTGGGTCGAGCTGAGGGTGTCGTTGCTCTGGCCGGCAACATTGGCAAAAGCGCCAGCCGGTATGGTGAGGTTGTACTTCTTCTTCTCGCCCCAGTCGGCCCTCAGATGCCAAATCTTCATATCGACGCTGTCGCGGAAGAACTCAAAGGGCACTGTGGGCAGGTCGGAGACATCCTCCACAATGGTCTCCACACCCCTCTTGCGGGCCTCCTTAGCCTTTTCGTCGGCAATCTTCTTCTCCTCCTCGGCCGAGAGAGCGTCGCCCGCAAAGCGCAAATCTATGGCCGATGTGTCCACCTTAACAAGTGGCATAGCAAACTTAAAGGTCAGTGTGCGCTCGGGGTTGAGCTCGCCCTTAGCCACATCCACCACAAAGGGGTTGGGCTTAACCGGGGGCACATACTCCACACTATCGCGCAGAGCCTTCTCCTTCTTCTTTTCCTCCTCCTCGCGGGCCTTTTTCTCCTCTTTGCTCTCGATGTAACGCCACACCAGAGCGAGCTTGGCGGTGTCGGGGCGGAGTATGTTCACCGAGTCGTGTTTCATATAGACCACCCTGCCTTTGAGGGTGTCGCCCAAGCGCTCGGAGGGTACGTTGAGCCAATAGTTGATGGTATCTTTGCCACGAGTGACATACTCGGTCACAATCTCATCGGCAGCTATGCTGTCGAGCGAAAACTCCAACACCTCAGGGTTGGGTGCGCCAAAGTAGAGCGTCACCTTGTGCTGTTCGTCGCGCTTGGAGTCGGAGAGCGACTGGCGCTTAAACCTGCTGTCGGTAAACATCTTGAAGTAGAGTTGAGGCTCGGCCGTAAGGTAGTGGCGGGTGGTGTCGTACCACACACTAAAATCGTGCTCCCTCAGAGGGTTGTGTACCGAGTCCAAGAAGCCGACCATATCGGTTTCGGGGTCGTAGGTGAAGTTGCTGTTTTTGTCCTCAATGGCGTAGATTTTATAGTCTATGGGTTTGAGGTTCTGGGCAATGAATATGCCGTTGGAGGCTGCGCGAGCCACCGCTACGGGCTTGTGTTTGAGCAGCAACGAGTCGTACTGAGGTATGGAGTCGGCCTCGGCGGGGTAGAAGAATATGAGCGAGTTGCTCACACTATCGCCCTTGCTTGCGCTGACTGTGTAGCCGCTCATCACCATTGAGTCGATGCTTGGGCCGGTGGAAAAGACATAGCGGAAGTCGCTCAGGCGGTTGCCCTCGTTGTTATCGACAATCGAGCGACCGAAGTTGAGTGCGTAGGTTTGGTTCTCTTCGAGGGTGTCGAGGATGGTTATGCGTATGCCCCTGCCACTGGTTGTGATGGTGGGGTTTTTCTTCATCATTGGCGACGTGAAAAACTCCTTCTGTTGGTCTTTGAGCTGCACATACTCATCGAAGCCGATGTAAATCTCTCGGCCTGTGAAGTTGGTGGTGTTGAATCCGGGTTGGGCGCTCACTACAATGGGTGGTAGCGAGTCCTTTGGGCCACCTTGGGGTGCTACAATGTTGGCACAACGCCACAGCAGCGAGCTTGCGAACACGCCCACTACCGCCACTTGCATCACTCTTACAATTAAACTCTTACGCATCAGTCGTTGTTTGGTTTTGCTTTTTTGGTCTGTTTCTACTGCCACCCTGCTCCGAGCCAATGACTAATTGCCCGAAGCCTCCATCTCCTCAAAGAGGGTGTGGATAGTCTTGCGGAGCGTGGGGTGAATCTTGTCGGGGGCAATCTCGTTGAGGGGGCGCAACACAAAGTCCCTATCCTGAATCAGAGGGTGGGGTACTTTTAGGCGTGGGGTGTCGATAACCTCGTCGTCGTAGAAGAGGATGTCGATATCAATCTTGCGGGGTGCAAACCTCTCGCCTGTCTGGGCTTTTATGCGTGCCTCCTCCTCGCGGTCGCGGCCAAGTTTGGTCTCAATCTCCAACACCTTGTCGAGCAACTCTTCGGGTGCGAAGTCGGTGTCGAGAATGATAGCTTGGTTGTAGAAATTCTCCGACGAGGTGAAGCCCCAAGCTTTGCTCTCGTAGCTGTGGGAACAACGTAGGATAATGCCCAACTCTTTGTTAATCTCCTGTTGCGCACGACGCAGGGTGTCCTTAACGTCGCCAACGTTGCCACCTGTTATGATAATCGCTTTTGCCATATCTTTTGTTGTGTTTTATTTGGTTGTTTTTAGGTTTATTTCGGTTTCTCGTAGCTCTACTGTGCCCTCAGGGCAATGAGCTTGCTGGTTGCCAGCGCAAAGTGGGTAAAGACCATACGTGGGTTGCCATTCTGGCCAATGTCGCGCAAAGCCCTCTCCATCTCGGCCACCAGAGCCTCCACATTGTGGTTGCCCACAAAGGGGGCAAATTTCAGGCAAAACTCTCTCTCTGCGCCCCAAAGATTGCTCACACTCTCCATCCCGGCCGTCAGCATATAGCTCTCGCGTATAAGCCCCAGCGCATATTCGAGGAAATTCTTTTGCCCCTCTCGACCCATTGCACACACCTGCTCGGCCCACTCGAATAGCTCCAAGTGGCGGTTGGAGTAGGAGAGGCGCATAAGCCTTGTGAATAGCTCGAAATTGTCTGAGGCTGAGCCTTCCTGCTCGCTGAGCACACGACGGAGAGTAGTGATAGAACCACCAGCTATTCGGGCGGCTGAGGCTGCGGCATTGGGTGTTGCTCCAAGTCGCGAGATGGCGTAGTTGGCCAACGCCTCGGGCTCTATACGGCCGACGTTAATCTGCTGAGTGCGAGAGAGTATGGTTGTGAGCAGCGACTCTGGGTGCTCGCACACAAGCAAGAAGAGAGTCTTTTCCCAGGGCTCTTCGAGTATTTTCAGCAGCGCGTTGGCTGTCTGGGTGTTCATCCTCTCGGGTAGCCACACGATAACGCTCTTGTACTCGCCCTCGAAGGCTTTGTAGGAGAGTTTGCGGATGATGTTTTCGGCCTCCTTGACGGGGATTATGCCCTGTGCGTTGGCTGCGTCGATGTTGTCATACCACTCGTGCTCGTCGAAGATAGCATCGCTTGCCGTTACCATATCCCTCCACTCGCCAATGAAGTAGTCGCAGGTGGGGTTTTTGGTGGGATTGACAATGGGGAACACGAAGTGAACATCGGGGTGGGCCAGAGCCGCAATTTGCACACACGAGGGACATTTGCCACAAGGCTCGCCACCTTCGCGGTGGGCGCAGTGGAGATACTGCACATAGGCCAAAGCAACTTGTAGTGTGCCCCAACCACACTCACCCACAATGAGTTGTGCGTGGCTAACCCTGCCGGTGTCTATGTTGTTGCGGAGCTGTTCGAGCAGCTGGCTGTGACCTATTACCTCGTTGAATTTCATCTTGCTTGTTTTTCGGTTTGCCCTTTTAGGGCAGTATGCAAACTACAAAGATAGGATGCGGAAATGAAAAATCAAAATCGGGCCGCAGCTTTTATCCTTTTTCCGCCCCTTATTAGGGGCGATGTCAAGGGGTACGAGGTTGGCTCAGTCGCTGTTCTCTGCCTGCTTGTACCCCAATTTTGGCAACAATTTTACCCCTATTGCAGCTTCGTTTGTGCCCTTTGTAAAGCCCCCTCATTTTTGGAAAACAGGGTACGTTTTTGCCAAAAACAAGGTACGTTTTGGTGTTCATAAAGGGGCAAAAAAAGCCTCCATCCAAGTGGGATGGAGGCCCGTAGTTTGTGCTCGGTTTTGAGTGTTGTTATGCCCGTTGGTCAAGCCCCCGAAACACTATTTTCCGGTGCTGCCAAAGCCGCCTGCATCACGCTCACTCTCCGAAAGAGTGTCGCTATCAACCCACTCAACCTGAGCGTGTTGTGCCACAACAAGCTGTGCAATGCGCTCGCCATCGTTGATGGTGAATGGCTCGTTGGAGAGGTTTACCAAAATTACCTTCACCTCGCCCCTGTAATCGGCATCAATGGTGCCGGGAGCGTTGAGCACCGTAAGGCCAAATTTGGCAGCCAAGCCACTGCGTGGTCTAACCTGCATTTCGTAGCCCTCGGGAAGCTCCACAAAAAGACCCGTAGGAACGAGTGTGCGTTCCAGTGGTGCGAGTGTGATGGGTTTGTCGAGGTTGGCCCTCACGTCCATACCTGCCGAAAGAGGGGTTTCGTAGCGTGGCAGGGGGTGGTGGGAGTTGTTGATGACTTTTACTTTCATTGTGTTCCTATTGTTTTGATTTGTTTGACATCAAATTTTGTTTCGTGGCCGAAGGTTATCGCCCCCTTCTGAGCACACTCCTGAGAAGTCCTCCGAGGTTGATGCCCTCGCAACGCACAGCCAGCACCACGAAGCCCACCAACATTAGGGTGTTGCAGCCATAGTGGAGTGCCGTTGGGAGCGACGAGGTGAGTAGCGAAACGCCCCAAAGTGCCGCAGCCACAACCACATAGAAGCCTATGCGCCTGAGGTCGTAGGGGGTGGGTTGGTGCTTCTGTCCGAGTCGGTAGCTCACCACAACCATTGCGCTCTCGCACAGCAGGCGGGCCACAGCTGCGCCCGCATAGCCCAACGTCGGCACGAGCAAAATGTTGAATACGACTGTAAAAATCAGTCCCACGCCCGTAATCACAATAGCATATTTGGTTGCCCCCGACTGCTTGTACCAGAACGAGAGGTTGAGCACCACTCCGCTCAGCGCGTTGCCCACGAGCACAATGGGTAGGATATACATACCCTCGCGGAAGTCGGGCCCTACGATAAGTGCAAATAGGTCGCTAAATAGTGTGATAAAGAGGAAGATAGCAAGGCTGACGAGGACAAAGTATTTCATCACCTCGGCACTGGCATTCTTGAACTCGTCTTTCTTGAACTCTGCCAAGAAGAATGGCTCGGCTGCAAGGCGGTACATCTGTGTGAAGAGCAACATCACAACGCCAATTTTCACCACCGCGCCATAAATGCCGAGCGCCGCCAAGCTCTCCTCGGCAGGCATCAAGAACTTAATCATCTGCCTGTCGATGAACTCGTTAGCTGTGCCTGCAATGCCACTAACCAACAGCGGCAACGAGTAGATGAATATGGTGCGGAGTGTCTTGCGACGTATGCGTGGCAGGGTGTCGCGCGACGAGATAACAAGCAGAACGAAGGTTATGGCGCTGGATACGAGGTTGGCCACAAAGGCATAACCCGGGTCGGTGGGGTTGTCGAAGAGGGCCACCGAAGAGGGCTGGAAGTTGTAGAACCACAAGCAAAGCCCTATGTTTATCACAACCGAGAGCAGTCTTAGGGCAACAAATCGCATAGCCTTACCCTCTTGGCGTAGGCGTGCAAAGGGGATAGCTCCGGCCACATCGAGGAATATGATTAGTGCCGTAATGCCCACGTAGGGGGTGTCGGCGTAGCCCATAGCCTCCGATATGCCTCCTCGGAAGAGCCACACCACACCGAGGAACAGGGTGGCGGCGGCGAGCGTTGTGCCCCACGTTGTGGCAAAGACATCTTTGCGCTCCGCCTTACCCTCGGCTTTGGCTGCAAAGCGGAAGTAGCCACTCTCCATACCGAGTGTCAGCACCACCAGCGCAAAGGGAATAAGGGCGTAGATGTCGGTTATGACTCCATACTCCGCCGGGGTCATTATGCGCGTATAATAGGGTACGAGCAGGTAGTTCAGCAGTCGTGCAACAACGCTGCTGATGCCGTAGATGGCCACTTGGCCTGCGAGTTTCGATAGGTTGGCTGACATTGTTTTGTCTGATTGTATGGGGTGGTGTGTGGTAGGTTGGCCTTGGGGTGGGTTATTTGCGCCCTGCCTCGCCCGAGAGCAATCCACAGGCGGCCTTTATATCTTCGCCTCGTGAGGCTCTGATGGTGGTCATAATGCCCTTGCGAGTGAGGGTGTCGCGGAAGCGAATCATCTTCTCGCCATCGGGACTAACGTAGGGCGAGTCGGGGATGGCGTGGAAGCGGATGAGGTTGATGCGACATTTCAGTCCGTCGAGCAGACGACACAGCTCCTTGATGTGTTCGGGGCTGTCGTTCATATCCTTCAAGACGATGTACTCAAAGCTCACTCTGCGCTGGTGGCTGAAATCGTACTCCTTCAAGAGGGCCACCACGTCGCGTATGGGGAAAGCCTTTTCTACGGGCATAATCTCCTGACGCTGTGCGCCAAAGGGGTTGTGGAGCGATACGGCCAAGTGTACCTGCGACTCGTTGAGAAAACGCCTCAGGTTGGGTAGCACACCCACCGTAGAGAGGGTTATGCGGGTGGGACTCCAAGCAAATCCCCAAGCCGAGGTCATCACCTCCAAGGCTCTGAGTACATTGTCGGGATTGTCGAGCGGTTCGCCCATACCCATCAGCACAACGTTGGTTATGCGCTCCCTCTCGGGCAGGGAGCATATCTGGTTGAGAATCTCGGCAGTGGTGAGGTCGCCGTGATAGCCACCGCGCCCCGTAAAACAGAACTTACAACCCATCTTACACCCTGCTTGCGACGAAATACAGAGCGTAGCTCTGTCGCCGTCGGGGATGAAGGCGCTCTCGATGCGTTGGCCGTCGCCCACCACGAAGATGTATTTCTTTGTGCCGTCCTCGCTCTCGGCTACGCTTACGGGGGCGCTCAGTCCGAGCGAGTAGCTTTCGGTAAGTGCTTTGCGAGCTGCCAGCGAGATGTTGGTCATCTCCTCAAAGGAGGTTGCCCCCTTTTTGTAAATCCACTCGGCAAGTTGTGTGGCGGCAAATTTTTTCAATCCGACGCTCTCGGCCACAGCCCTAAGCTCTTCAATGTTTTTTCCTAACAGATTCTCCATAGTGCAAAGATAGGAATTTTTTAGCATTAGCTAAAAATAAATCTCGCGCAGAGGACTATATTGCCGATAAATCCGTATCTTCGTGGGCAGTTTTAGCGATAATTAAACCACAAACGATATGATTACATTTCTGATTTGCCTTGCATTGCTCATTGCGGCCTACTTCCTCTATGGTCGGTATCTCGACAAGGTGGCTGCCATCCGCAACACCGCCGACGTTCCCTCCAAGACTATGTTCGACGGTGTGGACTACATCCCAATGCCTCGCTGGAAAACTTTTCTTATTCAGCTACTTAACATTGCCGGTCTTGGGCCTATTTTCGGTGCGTTGCTCGGAGCTGCCTATGGCCCTGTGGCTTTTGTGTGGATTACACTTGGCGGTATTTTCTTTGGTGCTATGCACGACTTTTTCTCGGGTGTTATCTCGCTCCGCAATGGCGGTCTGAGCCTGCCCGAGATTGTGGGCAAATACTTGGGCAGTGGCACTAAGACCATTATGCGCTGGTTCTCTGTCTTTCTGATGATTATGGTGGGTGCGGTGTTTATGTCGCAGCCGGCAGAGTTGATTGCCGAGCGTGTGAGCGCCCCAGAGCTCGCATCGGTGGCATTTGTTAGCCCCGCAGGTCACACTTTTTCCACCCTGCTATTGCTGATTTTGGCCCTCATCTTGGTCTATTACTTGGTCGCAACAGTCTTGCCCATCGATAAGATTATAGGTAGGGTTTACCCAGTTTTCGGTGGACTTCTGATTTTTATGGCGTTAGGCATACTTTGGGCACTCTTTACCGAGTATGGCTCGGCCATCCCCGAGTTTAGCGGATTTCAAAATATGAAGGCCGATGCCGAGCGATTCCCGCTTGTGCCGATGCTCTTTACGACCATTGCTTGTGGTGCAATTTCGGGCTTCCACGCCACCCAGTCGCCACTTATGGCCCGCTGTATGCGCAACGAGAACGAGAGTCGCGTAGTGTTCTATGGTGCAATGATTTCCGAGAGTGTAATTGCCCTCGTTTGGGCCGCCATAGGTATGGCTTTCTGGGGCGGTGTCGAGGGACTCAATGGCGCTATTGCCGAGTATGGAGGCAAGGCTGCGGTGTTGGTCGATAAGATAGCCACCTCCACTCTTGGAGAGCTGTTGGCCTACTTTGTGGTCTTTGGTGTTGTGGCTTGTGCCATCACCTCGGGCGACACAGCCTTCCGTAGCGCAAGGCTTATTGTGGCCGATATGTTTGGCATTGAGCAGAAGAGCGTAAGCAAGCGTATGTGGGTGTCGTTGCCCATCTTCGCACTCGGCCTTGTGATTATCTTCCTGCTCCCCTTTGGCACAATGTGGAGCTACTTTGCGTGGGCCAACCAAGCCCTTTCGGTCTTTACTCTGTGGACTATAACGGTGTGGTTGTACCACAACAGGCGCAACATTTGGATTGCGCTTGTGCCTGCGGTGGTTATGACCTACGTTTGTTCGAGCTACATATTCATCTCTCCCCTGATGTTTGGTATGAGCAACCGCCTTGTGGCCTACCTGCTGGGAGCTCTGCTTACACTTATAATCTCGGCATTTATGCTCAAAAAAGTATTTGGCTATGGCAAGAAACTCGCTTAAACCCACCCTCAATCAAACCTTCCGCATAGTCCACGACAAGTCGGCCAAAGGTGCCGATGTGGAGTTCCACACCGCCCTGCAACGCTCACGTCGAGCCGAGGAGGAGGGACGCTGGGAGGAGGCTGCCGAAATACGCTTTGCGGCTGTGCAAGAGCTCGTTGCGCTGCTGCCCGAGGATGAGCCCATCGAGCTCGACTGGGATGACGATGCAACGCGCGAGGCTATTGTGTTGCTCCACGCTTCGGCCACCGACTTTTTCCTTGTGGGCGACTTGGAGATGGCTGCTGCACAGTTGGAGATGGTGCTCGATGTCGATGGCGAAGACCACTTGGAAGTGACCCCTCTGCTCGGGTTTATATATGTGGCAATGAGGGAGTGGGATTCGTTTGACGATGTGCTGCCCGACCTCGACGACAAGAGCCCCGAGAAGGCTCTGTTGTTGGTGTGGAGTGGTTTCCTGCGCGAGGGAGCAATCCCCTCGGCCCACTTTGCGGCCCTCTCTCGCTACCACTCGGCCTACCTGAAAGAGTGGTGCGCTGTGACCCACCCGGCCGACCAAGAGTATCGCTCGGCCATCACCTCCGAGCGACCCTCAAAAGAGGCTTTGGCTCGTGGCTTGTGGCTTCAAACCGAACATCTCTGGGCTGCCGAGGGTGCTTTTTTGGAGGCACTTAGGGCAATGCGTTGATAATTAGGTTGTTGCCCGCTGTTTGGGCGCAAAAACAAGGTAAAAACAAGGTACGTCAACGTACCTTGTTTTTGTTTTTTTGTGCAGGGTGGTTGTGCTAAAACACTTCGCTCAGGATGCGGAGTGAGGCGATGGAGTGAATGGTCTCCAAGTGGTAGCCAAAATAGGCCAACAACGATGCGATAAACTCCTTGCGTTGGATGCGCGAGAGGCAGATTGTGTCGAGCTTGTCGGCATCAACCTCCATAAGCTCGTGCAGCAGGCGGCTATTGTCGGCATTGATGAAGAGCCCGCTGCGTGGCGGCTGGTTGGTAAATGAGCCCGACTCAATGTCGAACACATCGCCCTCGGTGTAGTCGCCCGAGGGGTAGAAACCCAAGTAACGACTCAGCCCCACCATAAACCACAAGTGGAAGTTATAGACCCCCTCCTTCATCCTATCGAGTGCCACCACCGAGCAGTACACAAAGTCGAAGAGCGGGCTATTGGGCTCAACCTCGCGGATGAGGCGGTAGAGAATCTCGGCCATAAAGAGCGCAATGGTGCTCTTCCTAACATCGAAGGGGATAGATTGCAGAGGCTCGGCGAGGCTGACCTCTTTGAGTCTGTCGAGCTCGGTCTTGTTGCTCTCAATGCCCACAAAATCAACGAGAAACATAGGCTGAAAGAGAGCTCCTTTGCCTCGGCTTTTCGATGCTCCTTTGCCCAGTCCCTGAACAATATAACCCCTGCGACCGCCCACATCTGTGAGCAGTTGTGCCACCATCGACGACTCGCCATATTTGATGGTGTTGAGGACTATGCCGCGGGCTTTATATTGTTTCATACTTGTATGTTGTGGTTCTTCCGTTTGGCGGCTGTGCCTTGTGGGTGCTTTTTGTGCCAAGCTTCGGCTCGCAAGTTCCTCATTTACATTTAGTAAACTGCGGACTTGCTCCCTTGTTTGGCGCAAAAATCCCTCCACAAAACCCAGCCGATGTTCTCCCGGCCCAGTAGTTCTTGGGTATCTTTTTTAATACCCGAGTGTTTTGCAGGGGTTGCAGGGGTTGCAAGGGTCACAAGGGCGTCTTTCGCCCCACAACCACTCCTCCCCTATGTCAGGGGAGGTGTCGCGAAGCGACGGAGAGGTTAGTCCTGCGCCGTAGGCGCAGTCTAACGTCCAACGACCTAAGTCCTTAAAGGCTTTAAGGGCCTTAGGGGCATTAAGGGGTTACGGGGATGATAGGGCCTATGGGGCTTATAGGGCTTATAGGGCTTATATGCCCTAACCTCCCTAAATTCTCTAAATTCTCTAACCTCCCTAATAATTTTCAATTCTCAATTTTCAATTTTCAATTTTCCATTTGTTTTGCACCATTGGCGGATGCCACACTCGTTGCACTTGGGGTTGCGGGCGGTGCAGACGTAGCGTCCGTGAAGTATGAGCCAGTGGTGTGCTATGGGTAGCAGGTGTTTGGGGAAGCCCTTTTCGAGTTGGGCCTCGGCTTGGAGCGGGGTCTTTGCTCCAACGGTCAGACCAATGCGTCGTGACACCCTAAATACGTGAGTATCAACAGGCATAACCTCCCTGCCAAAGAGCACCGAGGCCACCACATTGGCCGTCTTACGACCCACGCCGGGGAGCTTTTCGAGCTCTTCGACGCTGTCGGGCACAACGCCCCCAAACTCCTCGGTAAGCATACGAGCCATACGCACAAGGTTGCGGGCTTTATTGTTGGGGTAGGAGATGCTGCGGATGTAGGGATAGACCTCGTCGGCCTCTACGGCTGCCAGCGCCTCGGCATTGGGGAAACGCTCAAAAAGTGTTGGTGTCGTGAGGTTTACACGTTTGTCGGTGCATTGTGCCGAGAGCATTACCGCCACCACCAATTCGTAGGGCGAGCCAAAATTAAGCTCGCTCTCCGCCACAGGCATAGCCTCCGAAAAGTACTCCACCACACCCCTATATCTATCTTCTCTTTTCATATCCGAAGGTGGGTCTAAATTACCTCCAACTTGGCATAGTTGGAGAGTAGGTTTTTCTTGCCGTGCAGGGGGTTGTCAAACAAAACCGTTATCTTGGCATCCTTCTGCAACATCTCTATCTCTTGGATTACGCCAGTGCCAAAGCGAGCGTGTCTAACGCGCTGACCAACAGCATAGTTGCCACACCTGCTCACTGTGCCGCCCGACTCTCCCTCGCTGCGTAATCCAATGCTGCGCATACGACTTGGGTCGGGCCTCTGGGGTGTGGGCTGAGTGAGTCGGTTGGGGGTTATGGGCGCAGATTGGCTGTGGAACTCTCTGCGCTCCACAATGGTGCGTCCTTGACGCTGGTCGAAGCGGCGGCGCAAATCCTCAATCTGTCCGCGACCTCGGTTGCGGCTCTCCTCCTCCTGCTCCTCGTCGTCGTCCTCGTAACGAAGGTCGAGGTAGCGGGGGTCAATCTCTTTGAGGAAGCGGCTGGGGCGGCTAAACTCCATCGAGCCCCACTTAAAGCGCGACGTAGCAAAGGTTATGGTCACATCCTTCTTGGCGCGGGTGACTGCCACATAGAAGAGCCTGCGCTCCTCCTCAATCTGGTCGGGTGAGGCGAGCGAAATGACACTCGGAAAGAGATTCTCCTCCAAGCCCGTGATGAAAACGTGGTCGAACTCCAAACCCTTCGACGAGTGTACCGTAAGCAGTGTAACCCAGTTGCGTTTGTCCACCTCCTTCTCGTCCATATCGGTCAGCAGCGAGATGTTGTGCAACCACACCTCCAACGTAGGCTCGGTAATCTCCTCCTCGCCCCCAACCTCAATCATCTCGTGGCGGAAGTTCTGCATCGAGTTCAGCAGCTCCTCCACATTTTGCAGTGCGCTCTCGTTCTCGGGCGAGGGGTTGAGCTTGTAGGCCGAAATGATGCCACTACGTGTGGCCACTTCGAGTCCAAACTCATAGAGGGTCTTGTCGCTACGCGAGAGCGACAACGAGCTAATCAGGTTGCGGAAGTCAATCACCTTACGGCCCAAGATGGCCTGCTCCTCAGCGGTTGCTCCCACCATAGCCTCCCACATCGAAACCCCCTTGCTCTGAGCCAACGAGCGTATCTTGCCTATGGTCACATCGCCAATGCCTCGTGCGGGATAGTTGATGATGCGCAACAGCGACTCGTCGTCGCGGGGGTTGGCAATGGTCTTGAAGTATGCCATCAAATCCTTCACCTCCTTGCGGTCGTAGAAGGAGTGGCCTCCGTAGATGCGATAGGGGATGTCGCGCTTGCGCAGAGCCTCCTCCAAAGCACGCGACTGGGCGTTGGTGCGGTAGAGTATGGCTATGTTGCTCCAATCGTCGCCACCGTCGGCAATGTGGGCTGCGCGTATGCCATTGGCCACCATCTGAGCCTCCTCACCCTCGGTGTAGGCCCTGAAAACCCTTATTCGCTCGCCCTGCGAGTTCTCCGAGAAGACGCGCTTTTTGATGCGGTGCTGGTTGTGCTCAATGATGCTATTGGCGGCATCGACAATGGTTTGGGTCGAGCGGTAGTTCTGTTCGAGCTTGTAGATGCGGGCCGAGGGAAAGTCGCGCTGAAAACGAAATATGTTCTCAATCTTCGCTCCTCGGAAGGAGTAGATGCTCTGAGCATCGTCGCCCACAACGCAGATGTTGGCGTTGGGACTGCCCGCCAGCGAGCGCACAATCAGGTACTGGGCGTAGTTGGTGTCCTGATACTCATCGACAAGTATGTAGGGGAAGCGCTCACGATACTTTGCGAGCACCTCGGGGTGGTCGCGGAAGAGTATGTTGGTCTGCAACAAGAGGTCGTCGAAGTCCATAGCGTTGTTCTGCTTGCAGCGCACGCAGTAGTTGCGGTAGAGCTGGTAGAACTGGGGCATACGACGCTTCTTGTCCTCCTCCATAAGCTGGGCACTCGACTCGTAGGACTGGTAGGTCACAAGGTTGTTCTTGGCCAACGATATGCGCGAGTGAACATCGCGAGGCTTATAGACCTCGTCGCTAAGTTGCATCTCCTTGATTATGGACTTTATCAAGCTCTCGCTCTGGGCTGTGTCGTAGATGGTGAAGTTGGGCTGAAAGCCTATCTTATCGACCTCGTTGTAGAGTATGCGCAGAAATACCGAGTGGAACGTGCCCATCCAGATGTAGCGACTCCTCGACTCGCCCACAAGCGTCGTTATACGCTCCCTCATCTCCTTGGCGGCCTTGTTTGTAAATGTCAGCGCCATAATCGAATAGGGAGCCACGCCCTGCGAAATCATCCACGCAATGCGGCAGGTCAGCACTCTGGTTTTGCCCGAGCCTGCACCGGCCACAATCAGCGATGGCGCTTGAAAGTCTCTCACCGCAGCTTCTTGGGCAGGGTTGAGGCCTTGGAGTATTTGTATCTCTTCGTTTGTCATATATATTCTAATCGTATGTTGTGGTTCTCTCGTTTGGCGGCTGTGCCTTGTGGGCTTATTTTGCACCAACCATCGCCTCGCAAATCCTCACTTACCCGAGTAAGCTGCGGTTTGCTCGCTCGGATTGGCACAAAATAATCTCCACAAAACCCAGCCGATGTTCTCCCGACCCAGTAGTTTCTCGACCCAGTAGTTCTTGGGTATCTTTTTTAATACCCGAGTGTTTTGCAGGGGTCGCAGGGGTCGCAAGGGTCACAAGGGTCACAAGGGTCACAGGGGCGTCTTTCGCTCCACAACCACTCCTCCCCTATGTCAGGGGAGGTGTCGCAAAGCGACGGAGAGGTTAGTTTTGCGCCGTAAGAGCAGTCTAACGTCTAACGTCTAACGTCCAACGACCTAAGTCCTTAAAGCCTTTAAGGGCCTTAGGGGCATTAAGGGGTTACGGGGATGATAGGGCCTATGGGGCTTATAGGGCTTATAGGCCCTATTCCTTAAACTCCTTAAATTCCCTAACCTCCCTAATAATTTTGAATTTTAATCCTCCTGCGGAGTCTTTTAATTGCTCGCGCTCGGCATAGTCCACAAGCGGCCTCTGCTCTCGCTTACTCGCAATTTTCAATTTTCAATTCTCCCAGGCGGTGCTCTTTTCGACCCTCATTGTGCCTGCATCGTCGTAGATGAACAAGGCGGCTATATTCTCCCTTGCGGCCACCTCACGTGCTTTATCGAGGCCGAGGGCGATAAACATCGTTCCGTAGCAGTCGGCCAGCGCACAGCTCTCGGCCAAAACGGTGGCCGACAGTAGCGACGAGGTGGTGCTTGCGCCCGTATGTGGGTTGATTATGTGGGTGTATTTGTTGCCTTTGTCGTCGGTACGGAAGTTGCGGTAGTTGCCGCTGGTGGCCATACCACACTCACTCACGCGCACAATAGTAGTGAGGTGTTCGCCAGTGAGCGAGAAGTTGCCCTCAAAAGGGGTCTCAATGCCCACACCCCAAGCCTCGCCATAGGGGTTTGTGCCACGACAGTAAATCTCGCCACCAATATCAACAAGGTAGTCTTTGCACCCCGTAGCCTCCACCAATTGTGCGGCCAAATCGACGGTGTAGCCCTTAGCCACCGAGTTGAGGTCGATGGTCACGCGGGGGTCGCTCTTGACCACCTCCAAACCGTTGAGGCGCACTTTCTGGTAGCCCACAAAGTCGAGGAGCGAGTCGATGTTGATGTTGTAGTTGGCATCTTTGCCCGCAAAACCAAAGGCCTCCACAAGTGGGCGTATGGTGATGTCGTATGCACCGTCGGATAGCTCGCTAACCCTCTGGGCCAGAGCAATGCAGTGGGCAATGTGGGGGTCGGCGGTGGATGTTTCACCACGATTTATACGACTCAACAAAGAACCACTCTGAAAAATACTCATTGAGTTGTTGGCCTCGGCAAAGAGCGAGTCGAGCTGGCTCTGGAAACCCTCGGGCAACTCCCCGAGAGCGGTTATCTGGTAGAATGTGCCCAGCGCCTCGCCTCTGAGGATGGTGTGGGGTGCGGCCTTGCGCGAGTGGTTGCGCTGACAGTCGGTCACTATCAGTCCGGCCACAAGCGCTAAGAGCAAAATGGGTATGGCAATTTTTCCGATTTTCATAGTGCAAAGATAGGAGGGGGAATTGAAAATTGAAAATTGAAAAATAGAAAAATGTGGGGCAATAGGCGCGGCTTGGCCAAATCATAGCTCCCCGCCAACGGTTAAATAGGTGTTTTTTGCTTAATTTTCAGTGAATTTTCAATTTTCAATTTTCAACTTTCAATTTTATGTGTATCTTTGCGCCACGCTTTGGCGATATTCGAATAAGGCGGATTCGTCGTAAAGTGGAACATAACTAAATTTTTACAGTACAATGAGTTATTTGAACGCAGAGAAAAAGCAGGAGCTTTTCGGTCAGTACGGTGCATCGAAAGTGGATACAGGTTCGCCTGAGAGCCAGATTGCACTTTTTACCTACCGTATCAACCACCTTACCGAGCACATGAAACAGAACCGTCACGACTTTGGCACCCAGCGTGCTCTTCTTCGTCTTGTAGGTAAACGTCGTCAGTTGCTCGACTATCTCAAACGAGTAGATATTGAGCGTTACAGGGCTATCATCAAAGCTCTCGGTATTCGTAAGTAATCGACTACTCACAAGGAGAACCCAAACAGCAAAGGCAATGTTCCAGTCGTTGGTACTTGCCTTTGCTTTACGTTTGGGCGGGAGGTTTTGGAGGTGGGAAGCACCCGACGCGCCAAAAGCTCTTAGTTGTTGAAAACCAATTGGATGCAAAAATAAATTAGACGAAAACAAAGATGTTGTACAACGAAATCAAAAAGGTTATCCGCCTCGACGATGAGCGCGAGATTACCATTTCGACTGGCAAGTATGCCAAACAGGCCGACGGTTCGGTAATCGTTCAGCAGGGCGACACAATGTTGCTCGCAACCGTAGTGGCCGCCAAAGATGCAAAAGACGATTGTGATTTTATGCCTCTCTCGGTTGAGTACCGCGAGAAGTATGCGGCAGCAGGTCGCTTCCCCGGTGGCTTCCTCAAACGTGAGGCTCGCCCCTCGGATAGCGAGATTTTGGTAGCAAGGCTTATCGACCGCGCATTGCGCCCCTTGTTCCCCTCGAACTACCACGCTGAGGTGTTTGTTACTGTAAGCCTCATCTCGGCTGCCAAGGATATTCAGCCCGACGCACTGGCTGGCTTGGCTGCTTCGGCAGCTTTGGCTGTGTCGGACATTCCTTTTGAGTGCCCCATCTCGGAGGTGAGGGTAGCAAGGGTGAATGGTCAGCTTATGATTAACCCCACTTTCGAGCAGAATAAAGATGCCGACATCGACCTTATGGTTGGTGCAACCTACGACAACATCCTTATGGTTGAGGGTGAGATGAAGGAGGTTAGCGAGGCCGATATGCTCGAAGCCATCAAGTTTGCTCACGAGGCAATCAAACCTCAGTGCTTGGCTCAGATTGAGTTGGCCAAAGAGCTTGGCAAAGATGTCAAGAGGGAGTACTGCCACGAGGTAAACGACGAGGAGTTGAAGGCCAAAGTTGTGGCTGAGACCTACGACAAGGCCTATGCTATTGCCACCGCAGGTAGCGCTAAGCACGAGCGTAGTGAGGCTTTCGAGGCTCTCGAAGCTGAGTTCTGCGAGCAGTTTACCGAGGAGGAGCTGGAAGAGAAGAAGGGTATGATTCACCGCTACTTCCACGACGAGGTGATGAAGAAGGCTATGAGGAATATGATTCTCGACGAGGGTAAGAGGCTCGATGGTCGTAAGACCGACGAGATTCGTCCTATCTGGTGTGAGGTGGGCGTTCTGCCTTGCGCTCACGGCTCGGCCGTATTTACTCGTGGCGAGACCCAGTCGATGACTACCGTAACTCTTGGCACTAAGCTTGATGAGAAGATGATTGACGAGGTGCTCAATCAGGGTAGCGAGCAGTTTGTTCTGCACTACAACTTCCCTCCCTTCTCCACTGGCGAGGCTAAGCCTGCACGCAGCCTCTCGCGTCGCGAGATTGGTCACGGCAACTTGGCTTGGAGGGCTCTGAAACCTATGGTTCCCGTAGGCGAGGACAACCCCTATGCAGTTAGGGTGGTGAGCGACATTTTGGAGTCGAATGGTTCGTCGTCGATGGCTACCGTTTGTGCCGGTACTTTGGCACTTATGGATTCGGGCTTGAAGTTGAAGAAACCCGTTTCGGGTATCGCTATGGGTCTTATCTCGGAGGGTGACAGGTATGCAATTCTGTCCGATATTCTGGGTGACGAGGATCACTTGGGCGATATGGACTTCAAGGTAACTGGTACGGCCGACGGTATTACCGCAACCCAAATGGATATTAAGGTTGATGGTCTGTCGTATGAGGTTTTGGCTAAGGCTCTCGAACAGGCTCGTCAGGGTCGTATGCACATCCTCGGCAAGCTCACCGAGTGCATTGCAGAGCCCCGCGAGGACTTCCGTCCCTTCGTTCCCCGCATCGTTCAGATTGTTATTCCTCAGGACTTTATCGGTGCTGTTATCGGCCCCGGCGGTAAGGTTATTCAGGATATTCAGAAGACCACCGGCACAACCATCACCATCACCGAGGAGGACAACAAGGGTATTGTTGATATTTTCGGTCAGGACAAAGAGGGTATGGATGCAGCCTTGGCTCGCATTAAGGGCATCGTAGCTGTGCCTGAGGTTGGCGAGGTTTACAATGGCAAGATTCGCTCGATTGTTGCTTTTGGTGCATTTATTGAGATTCTTCCCGGTAAGGACGCTTTGTTGCACATCTCGGAGATTGACTACAAACGTTTCGAGACTATGGAGGAGACCGGCCTTAAAGAGGGCGATATGCTTGAAGTTAAGCTCATTGGCTCTGACGCTAAGACCGGCAAACTGAAACTTTCGAGGAAGGTGTTGCTGCCCAAGCCCGAGGGTTATGTTGAGCCCGCAGAGAGGCCCGCACGCCCCAAAGGTGAGCACAAAGGTGGCCACCGCCCCGAGCGCCGCGAGAAAAAATAGTGCTAAAAAGTGAATTTTGCCCCTATGGGGCAGTGTAATTCAAAAAAAATATATACCTTTGTTAGTCGTAGTGGTGTAGAACGGCCCAGCCGGACTAAACCACTATCGGCACAAAAGGATGTTTTATGGGCACAAAGGCGCGTAAGGCAAACGGACAAAAGACAATAAACAATAATAATCAACTGACAAACAAAACAATTTTATGAAAAGATTTGCAACTGTAAGCTTGGTGCTTTCTATGGTAGCTTCCGTAATGGTAAGCTGCGGCGAGTGCTATGAGAAAATGCAGAAGAAGCAGGACCAGATTCAGGTTACCTGTGTTCCCGAGGTTTTGACCCTCAAAGGTTCTACTGTTGATGCTGACATTACTGTTAGCTTCCCCGAGATGTATTTCAACGCTGAGACCGTTCTGAAAATCACCCCCGTATTTGTTTATGGCGACGGTGAGATTGAGTGCGCTCCCAAGTATGTTCAGGGCGAGGACGTTGTAGGCAACTACACCGCTATCAGCCGTTTCGAGGGTGGCTCGTACACTCAGCACATCTCGTTCCCCTTCAACAAGGCTGCTGTTGGTACTTTGGAGCTCCGCATCGAGGCTAAATGCTACGACGATTGCAAAGAGACCGCCGACTTCACTCCTTGGGCAACCATCGCTGCTGCTAAGGGTGTAAGCGCTGTTCAGGCATTGGCTGCTGGTGTTGGTGCTGCTGAGGCTGCTGAGGCTGCCACCGCAGAGAATGGCAAGGTTAGCGCTAATGGTAGCGACTACCACTTCTCGGAGGCTAACTTCGAGCGTAGCTCGGTTACTACCGCTGAGGCTGAGATTAAATATCAGATCAACTCTTCGGTTGTTCGCAAAAACCAGCTCACCGCAGAGCAGATTAAACTCTTCAAGGATTTCGTAGCTGCCAACAAAGAGGCTGAGCGCACTACCCTTGGTAACGTTTACGCTTCGGGTTATGCTTCGCCCGACGGCCCTGAGAAATTCAACAACAAACTCTCCGAGCAGCGTAGCCAGACCGGTGCTAAGGCTATGAAGAAACAGCTCAAAGGCATCGAGGGTCTCAACTACGAGATTGCTTCCTACGGTGAGGACTGGGACGGTTTCAAGACCTTGGTTGAGAACTCCGACATCGAGGACAAAGACCTCATCTTGAATGTTCTCCAAATGTACTCGTCGCCCGTAGAGCGCGATCAGGAGATTCAGAATATGAGCGCTGTATTCAAAGTATTGGCAGAGGAGATTCTTCCCCAGTTGCGTCGCACCCGCTTCGCTGTTGAGGCTACCTACGCTGGTCTGACCGACGAGGAGATTTTGGCTGCTGCTAAGGGTGGCTGCACCAAACTCGACGTTGAGCATATGCTCCACGCTGCAACCCTCACCGACAATGTTGCCGAGAAGGTTGCTATCTACGAGTTGGCTGCCAACACCTATGGTGACGCTCGCGCATACAACAACTTGGGTATTTGCTACGTTCTCTCGGCTAAATTGCCCGAGGCAAAAGCTGCTTTCGAGAAGGCTGAGGCTGCTCCCGAGGTTGCAGGTAACTTGGCTGCTGTATCGCTCGCAATGGGTGACTTGGAGGCTGCTAAGAAATATGCTGGTAGCGCAAACGCTGAGGCTGTTAAGGCAACCGAGGGCGCTATCGCACTTGCAGAGGGTAACTATCAGGAGGCTAAGGCTAAACTCAATGGCTACAACTTGGCTATTGCAGAGCTTTGCGACAACAACATCGAGGGAGCTAAGGCTGCCATCGCTGAGGTTAAGGGTGCAAAGGCTGACTATGTACGCGCCATCATCGCCAACCGCGAGGGTGACACCGACAAGGCTGCTGCTTACCTGAAAGCTGCTGTTGCTGCTGAGCCCGAGTTGAAGGCACAGGCACAGAATGATATTGAGTTTTATGAGTTGTTGCAGACCGTAGAGCTCTAAAAAACACATATAACGAGCGACTGCTACGTTATACATCGATAAGCGACCTCCTTACATAGGCGACTATGCGCGGAGGTCGCTTTCTTGTATGCCTTGCATTCATCTCGTTATATGCGTTTTTTTACACTCCCGAAAGTTTGGGTAGTATCACCCTAATAATACGGAGCTTGCTCCGCTTTCCGTTTTCAATTTGCTCAAAAATTACTATCTTTGTTGTGTAAACCCCAAGCGGATACCTATTTATATATATAATATGAACATTCGCTCCCCACGACTATCCTTACTGCTGCTTGCCTTGGTGTTGCTGTTGGCAGCGCCCGAGGTTGCAGCACAACGTCAGCGCCACACCATAAGCGGTTTGGTGAGGGATGCTGTGAGCCACGAGACACTGCTGGGTGCAACAATCTACGAGGTTGGCTCGACCCTCGGCACAACCACCAACGAATATGGTTTCTACTCGCTCACTATGCCCAGTGGTAGGGTGAGGGTGGAGTTTTCGTATGTGGGCTATGCGCCTCACGTCGAGGAGCTTGACCTCAATGGCGACGTGGAGCTCAACATTATGCTCTCGCCTGCGGTGGATATTGAGCAGGTGGTGGTCTATGGCGACCGCCGCCATAGTGGCGCACTAAGTTCGCAGATGGGAGCTATCGAAGTGCCCATAGCGCAGATTCAGGCCACCCCCACACTCTTTGGCGAGCAGGATGTGCTCAAAGCCCTGCAACTGCTGCCGGGTGTGCAGGCAGGCTCGGAGGGGTCGGCGGGCATTTATGTCCGAGGTGGAGGCCCCGACGAGAACCTTATGCTGCTCGATGGCGTGCCAATCTACAATGTCAATCATATGGGAGGCTTCTTCTCGGCCTTCAACCCCGACGCTATAAAGAGTGTGACTCTCTTCAAGGGAAATTTCCCAGCACGATTCAGCAGCCGCCTCTCGTCGGTTGTTGATGTGCGCACCAAAGATGGCGATATGTATGCCTACAATGGCAACGTGAGTGTTGGTCTGATTAGCTCCAAAGTGAGTGTCGATGGCCCAATCTGGAAGGGCAAGACGGCGATGAACATCTCGTTGCGCCGAACATATAGCGACATCCTCACCCTGCCTTTGGTTATGGGCATCACATCGAGTGCTTTCGAGGACGGCAGGGCCTATGGTGGCTACTACTTCTACGACCTAAACTTGAAGCTGACCCACAACTTTTCGCCTCGCGACAGGTTGTTTTTGAGTTTCTATATGGGCGACGATGCAATCTATCTCAACCTGCGTGAGAAGTATGTGTGGGATGGGCAGTCGCGCGACGAGGTGAGGCTCAAAACCAACTGGCAGTGGGGTAATATGGTTGCCTCGGCACGTTGGAATCACGTCTTGTCGCCAAGGCTTTTTATGGATGCCTCGGCCACCTATACCCGCTATCGTAACGACCTGAGCTTCGGTACAGTAGCCACCAATACGTCGGCCAACGAGAGCACTTTCTCGGAGGTGACTGTGGGGGCAAATTCGGGCATCAGCGACATCACAGCCAAGGTCGATATGAGCTGGACTCCTTCGACCGAGCATAGTGTGCGCTTTGGAGGTGCTTATGTCAATCACAGGTTTTCGCCCGATGTGGCGGTGGCAAGGGCCTCAATCAGTGTCGATATGATAGACCCCGATACGGGCGAGAAGCTCGATACGCTCATCACCATCGACGAGATGTTGGGCGAGAAGGTGATTTTTGCCCACGAGGTGGTGGCCTATGTTGAAGATGAGCTTTCGCTGGGCGATAGGGTGCAGGCCAATGTGGGTCTTAACTACTCCGGATTTATGGTTGGCGACGAGTTCTACCACTCGTTGCAGCCACGCCTGAGTGGTCGTGTGCTGCTGGCCGACAACCTCTCGGCCAAGGTGGGCTATGCCTATATGACCCAATATGTCCACCTGCTCTCGAACAACACCATCAGCCTACCCTCCGATTTGTGGGTTCCTGTCACTGAGCGCATTAAGCCAATGAGCTCGTCGCAATACTCGGCTGGTTTGTTCTACGACCTGCCGGGTCTGTTTGACCTCTCGGTGGAGGGATACTACAAAAAGATGAGCAACCTGCTCGAATACCGCGACGGAGCGTCGTTGCTGACCACCGCTACTGGTTGGGAGGAGAAGGTGGCAATGGGCGACGGCTGGGCCTACGGATTGGAGTTTCTGCTCCAACGCTCGGTGGGTCGCACAACGGGTTGGATTGGCTACACTTGGTCGAAGTCGATGAGGCATTTCAACCGCCCCGGGCAGGAGATAAATCGAGGGCTTCCCTTCCCTGCCAAGTATGACCGTCGTCACGATTTGAGCATCACTTTGGCCCACAAACTCTCCGAGCGTATAGACTTCTCAGCAACGTGGGTCTATAACTCGGGCAACTGTGCTACTTTGGCTCTCCATACCCACGAGCCTCTGCCCGACGACTTCTACCCCAACAATGCAGAGTCGGGCACGCCCAATATCAACTACATCCCCTCGCGCAACAACTACCGCTACGAGGCCTACCACCGCCTCGATGTGAGCATCAACTTCCACAAACAGAAACGCTACGGTGTGCGCACTTGGAACATAAGCATCTACAATGCCTACAACAATATGAACCCATTTTTGCTCTACACCTCCGACGAAACGGTGACAGAGGGTAGTGGCGAAAATACCATCTACAAGAGTGTGCGCAAACTCAAAAAAGCGACCCTCTTCCCCATTATGCCCAGCCTAACCTACTCCTATAAATTCTAACCCCCTCGGACTATTATGATGAAACAACTGAGAAAATATATGCTCCTGCGCATCGGGCTTCTTGCAGGCCTGCTTGTGGGACTTGGTGCGTGTGAGAGCGATGTGGTGTTTGAGGGAGAGCAGACAGCTCCCCAATTGGTTATGAATGCGGTTGTTACGGCCAACTCTTCGCCCAAAGTCTATCTGAGCGAGAGCCGTTTCTTCCTCGACGACAAGACCGAGTACACCGACATAAAGGATGCCTCGGTGAGCCTCTATGTGGATGGTGTGTTTGTGGAGGAGCTGGTGCTTGTGGAGGAGAAAGACATCTACGGCAACTTGCTGGGTAGCTGCTACTATAAAGGCTCGGAGCTGTTGCGCTCGGGCAGCTTGGTGGAGTTTAGGGCCTCGTGCGAGCGTCTGGGTGCTCGGGCGAAGGGCAGCACCACCATACCTGCTGTGCCCGTAGTGGAAGATATGCGGGTTTCTTGCAGATTGAACGAGAGCAACTATGTTGAAGGCATAATCCAGTTGCCTCTGAACGACCCCAAAGAGCAGACCAACTACTACTGGCTCTCGGCAGGACTCTTTACGAGTTATAGCGGCGAGGTCTTTCGCACCCCTGTCAAGTATGTTGATAAGGTTTTTATGGGCGGAAGGATGAGCGATGTGCTCGACGATATTTTGGGCGAGACACCCATTGATGGCACTCACGTATTTTTCAGCGACGAGTATTTCAATGGCTATAAGAGTCCTCTTTGGATGGAGTTTTTGATGCACCCCGAGTATGTCCCCTATTCGGAGGTGTGGTGCGAGCTCTACCAAATCGACCAACACCTTTTTCGCTACCTCCTTTCGGTGGAGATGGCCGAGGAGGGCACATCTTTTGGCGAGCCTGTGCAGATTTATAGCAATGTAGAGGGAGGTATGGGCTTGGTAGGCTCACGTGCGGTTGGTACTAAGCAGAGCATTAGTTGTAGCGAACTTATCAACCTGCCCGACAAAAAGGAGTGAAAGTTGCTTTTGGGGCACTCAAATTGCAGTGAGTTCAAAAAAAATCACTATCTTGCAACTCATTCGTTAAGAAACAGAATAGATTAGATTAAACCATAATAATAGAGAGCTATGGAGTATAGTAAACTTCTTGCCGAGTACGGCCCTGCAATGAGCGAGGCAGAGGTGGCACAATTTGTTGCCGAGGCACGCGAAAAGTCTATCCGCAATCAAAATGCGGAGGTCTATAAACTCTGTTATAGCACCATCGACCTCACGACCCTCACCGAGAAAGATTCGGTGCAGTCGGTTGGTAGGTTTGTTAAGAAGGCTGTCGATTTCCAGCAGCACTTCCCCCACATCCCCAATGTGGCCTCCATTTGTGTATTCCCCTCGTTTGTCGATGTTGTGGGATTGGGTGTTGAGGGCACAGACATTGGTGTCACAAGCGTTGCCGCAGGCTTCCCCGCATCGCAGACCTTTGTTGAGGTGAAGATGTTGGAGGTGTCGATGGCTGTGGAGAATGGTGCCGACGAGATAGATGTGGTTATCAACGTGGGTCAGATGCTCGAAGGCGACTACGAGCCTATGGCCAACGAGATTGCAATGCTCCGCGAGGAGGCCGGCGAGGATACCATCTTTAAGGTGATTATTGAGAGCGGTGCGCTCCAAACGCCCGAGCTCATCCGCAAGGCTTCGCTCTTGGCTATGTTTGCCGGTGCAGACTTTGTTAAGACCTCCACCGGAAAGATACCTGTTGCTGCCACCCCCGAGGCTGCTGTGGTTATGTGTACCGCCATCCGCGACTACTACCTCAAAACGGGTCGCAAGGTGGGCTTCAAGGCTGCTGGCGGCATCCGCTCGGCCGAGGAGGCTGCACTCTTCTACACCATTGTTGAGGAGATTTTGGGCAAGGAGTGGTGTACTCCCGCCTTGTGGCGCATTGGCGCAAGTTCGCTTGCCAACGGCCTGATTTCGGCCATTGAGGGCAAGGAGGTTAAGTACTTTTAATCAGCCTTGTTTTTCGAGCGCGCCTTGTTTTCGGCTGTGCCTTGTGGGCGATTTTCGCACCAAACGTCAGAGAGCGAGTTCCTCACCTACGCCCAGTAGGCTGCGCACTCGCTCCTTAGTTTGGCACGAAACTCGACTCACAAAACCCAGCCGACCTTCTTGGGTCTAACGTCTAAGGTCTAACGTCCAACGTCCTAAGTCTTAATAAAACTCGGGTATTAAAAAAGATACCCGAGTTTTTTTACAGGGGTAGCAGGGGTTACAAGGGTCGCAAGGGAGTCTTTCGCCCCACAACCACTCCTCCCCTATGTCAGGGGAGGATGCCCAAAGGGCAGGAGAGGTTAGTTTTGCGCCATAGGCGCGGAGCAAGCTCCGTTTTGTGAGGGTGGTGCTTCAAAAACGTCTAACGTCTAAGGTCTAACGTCTAACGACCTAAGGCTTTAAGGGCTTTAAGGGCCTTATAGGCCTTATAGGCCACTCCCTAAATTCCCTAACCTCCCTAAATTCCCCTTCAACCCTCCCCTCGGCTGGGGCGCACAAAAAAACACCTCCGCAGTTACGCACAGTAAACTGCGGAGGTGGGTTTTTGTCTGGTGTGGCGACCCGATAGTCGCACCATAGGCCTCGGGGGATTATACGGTCATAATCTCTTTCTCCTTAGCGGCGATAAGCTCTTCGAGCTTCTTGGTGTAGCGGTCGATGAGTTTCTGAGCATCGCTCTCGCCATCTTTGGCTACATCCTCGGGCATACCATCTTTCTGAGCCTTCTTGAAGGCCTCCACAGCGTCGCGGCGTGCGTTGCGCAAGCTCACTTTGGCGGTCTCGGCATAGCCACGCACCTGCTTAACAAGCTCCTTGCGGCGCTCCTCGGTGAGTGCGGGGATGGTAAGGCGGATGTGCTCGCCATTGTTGGAGGGGGTCAGACCAATGTTGCTCACCAAAATAGCCTTCTCAATAGGGCCAATCATATTCTTCTCCCAGGGCTGGATGAGGATGGTCTTTGCGTCGGGCACATTGACACTTGCCACCTGCTCAATGGGGGTAGCTGTGCCGTAGTACTCAACCATAATGCCCCTGAGTACGTGCTGGCTTGCTTTGCCCGCGCGAACACTCAAAAGAGCATCTTCGAGGTGGTGGATGGCTTTGGTCATCTTCTCCTCGGCCATTTCCAGAATCAATACGCTGTCGTCGTTCATAATTTTCTCTTAGTTTTATTTTGTTAGTTTAACATCTTTTTTGCCTTGTCGATAATCTCCCCGAGGGCCGTCTTTGAGTAGGCGCTGCTGTGGTGGACAACAACACCATCGGGCCCGACGAGTATGTTGCGTGGTATCTCCTGCTCGGCAAAGAGCTCGTAGGTGTTGCGCTCGGGGTCTGTTGCCGAGAGGTAGTCGTAGCCCTTCTTGCGTAGCCACGCCACCACCGTAGCGCTGTTCTCCTCCCTCGCAATGGGCAGGAAGAGAAATTTGTCGTGCTCCCCGAGGGCTGCAAACTCTTCGTTGGCGGCCAGTCGCTTAAACTCCTTGCGACACGACGGACACCAGCTGGCCCACAGGCATATCCACACCACCTTGCCCTCCAAACTCTCCGAGCTGAGGCGCTCGCCGTTGGTCATCTCCACCTCGAAGGCAGGCATCTTGTCGCCCTCCTTGACCTTAGCATAGGGGTCGTCTTGTGCCACCGCTGTGAGCGATACCACAAGGGCCGAGAGGAGTGTGAGCCAAAAACGCATAGGGTAGGGGTGTGTTGGGGTGGGGGTTAGTTGTGTACGAGAGTGCCGTTCTGCTCGCCTTCGAGCACTTTTTGGAGGTTGCCCTCGGTGTCCATATCAAAGACAATGATGGGCAGGCGGTTCTCCTTGCAGAGCGTGAAGGCTGTAAGATCCATAATTTTCAGACCTCGGCCATAAACCTCGTCGAAGGTAATCTCGTCGAACTTGGTCGCTGTGGGGTCTTTCTCGGGGTCGGCAGTGTAAACACCATCCACGCGAGTGCCTTTGAGCAACACCTCGGCCTCAATCTCAATGCCGCGCAGTGCCGAGGCGCTGTCGGTAGAGAAGTAGGGGTTAGACGTGCCACCACCAATGATAACCACATAGCCCGCTTCGAGATACTCCACAGCTTTGGCCTTCGAGAAATACTCGCCAATAGGTTCCATACGGATAGAGGTGAGCACTTTGGTCTTTACGCCCAGACTTTCGAGGTGGCTATGCAGAGCCAGCGAGTTGATGATTGTGGCGAGCATACCCATCTGGTCGCCCTTTACGCGGTCGAAGCCACGACCCACACCTTGCAGGCCTCGGAAGATGTTGCCACCGCCAATGACTATACCAATCTGAACGCCGCACTCTACGGCCTTTTTGATTTGCTGTGCGTAGCTGTCGAGCACTTCGGTTGCAAGTCCACGACCGCTCTCTCCTGCCAGCGATTCACCGCTGAGTTTGAGGAGTATTCTTTTGTATTTCATAACTATTGGTTTTGTTGTTTTCGTGTCGAAAGTTTGCGGGGGCTCTCTACACACCCCGTTATCGGTTACGAATATACAACTTTTTTTGCATTTTTGCCCCATCTTCCGCAATTTCTTGGTATATTTGCACTTTAACCACTACTGAGCTTTGGAAAAAATAGAATATAAATATCTCGAAAGGGTCAATTCCCCAAGTGACCTGAAAGCGCTTGATGTGTCGCAGCTGGCCGACTATTGTGCCGAGCTGAGGGACTATATTGTGCGCTCGTGTGCCGTCAATCCGGGCCACCTCTCATCGAGCCTCGGCGCTGTGGAGATTGCCGTAGCCATCCACTATGTATTCGACTTTCCCGAGGATGCCGTTGTGTGGGATGTGGGCCACCAAGCCTACGCTCATAAAATCATCACCGGCCGCCGCGAAGAGTTTTTGAGTCAGCGCAAGGCGGGGGGCATTGCCGGCTTCCCTCGTATGGAGGAGGGCGATTCGTTTGGTGCGGGCCACTCGTCGGTATCTATTTCGGCAGCCTATGGTTTGGCCGAGGCCGCCAAGATGTCGGGCCGGCAGAGGGGTGTTGTGGCTGTCATTGGCGACGGTGCTATGACGGGCGGACTGGCTTTTGAGGGACTCAACAATGCCGGTGCGTCGAACACCAACCTGCTTGTGGTGCTCAACGACAACCGCCAGAGTATCGACACCAATGTGGGAGCACTGCGTAAGCACCTGCTGCGCATAACCTCCTCGCGCAAATACAATAGGCTCAAACGTCGTGTTTGGGGCGGGCTTCACTTTGTGCCTCGCCTGAGGGCTTTGTTGCAACACGCTGCCCACACCATCAAGCGTGGTTTGTTGCGCCAGAGCAACCTCTTCGAGAGTCTTAACTTCCGCTACTTCGGCCCTACCAATGGTCACGATGTGGTGGGTTTGGTGCGCACCTTGCGCTCGCTCAAAACCATCGAAGGGCCTAAGCTGCTGCACGTTATGACCCTCAAAGGCAAGGGCTATGCTCCTGCCGAGAAGGGCGACCCTGCTGTGTGGCATTCGCCCGGCAGATTCGACGTTGCCACAGGCGAGCGTGAGCCTTCAAAGGGCGGTGTGGCCAAGTATCAATATGTCTTTGGCAGGGCACTATTGGAGCTTGCTAAGGCCGACGAGAGGGTTGTGGGCGTAACCGCTGCAATGGCCACAGGCACGTCGATGAACATCTTGCAGGGGGCTATGCCCGAGCGAGTATTCGATGTGGGTATTGCCGAGGGCCACGCTGTGACCTTCGCTGCGGGGTTGGCTGCGGGAGGCAAAGTGCCGTTTTGTGCCATCTACTCCTCGTTTATGCAACGTGCCTACGACAACCTCATCCACGATGTGGCGCTTCAAAACCTCCACGTTGTCTTCTGCCTCGATAGGGCAGGCTTGGTGGGCGAGGATGGTGCTACCCATCACGGAGAGTTCGATGTGGCCTACCTCCGACCCATACCCAACCTGACTATTGCCGCTCCTCGCAACGAGCAGGAACTTAGAGATATGATGTTCACAGCCAGTCGTGGCACAGGGCCTTTTGTTATCCGCTACCCTCGTGGTGGTGCTGTGGGCGTGGCCGAAGGGCCAATGAAGGAGCTTGCGGTGGGCAAGGCCGAGATGCTGCGCGATGGCAAGGATGTGGCTCTGCTGACACTTGGACATACCGCTTTGGATGGCGCAACGGCTGCCGAGAGAGCTGCCGAGCAGGGTGTTTCGGTGTGCCATATAGACCTGCGCTGGGCCAAACCGCTCGATAGTCAGATGCTTAGGAGTGTGGCCGAGAAGTTCGAGCGCATTGTTACCGTTGAGGACGGTGTGCTTGGTGGCGGTGTTGGTAGTGCGGTTGTGGAGTGGATGAGCGACAACGGCTTTGCGCCTCGCATTGTGCGCCTCGGTATCGACGACGAATTTGTGTCGCACGGCACTGTTGGCCAACTCAAACACCACTGCGGCTACGATGCCGAGGGCATACTGAGCGCCCTTGTGAACATTTCAAAGATTGAGAAATAAACAACTCTATATCACACCCAAACTATGAATCACGATGTTTTCATAAGCTATTCGAGCAAACGCTCGGAAGTGGCCAATGATATATGTGCTCTATTGGAAAATAGTGGCCTAAAATGTTGGATAGCCCCTCGTGATATTGTGGGCAACAACTACGACGACCTCATCGACGAGGCTATTGTCAGTTGCAAGTTGTTTGTCTTTGTGTTCTCGCAGGAGTCTTCCGTATCGACGTGGTGCAAGGCCGAACTAAACCTTGCTTTTTCGGAGAACAAGGCGATTTTGCCCTATCGCATAGACAATACTCCCCTGAGAGGTGGTTTTAGGTTGAAATTGCAAATGAGCCATTGGCTTGATGCCAGTTTGGACTATCGCTCGGAGTTTCCCAAACTTGTCCAGATGGCAACCCAGATAGTTGGAGTTTCTTCATCTCAGCCAACTCCCGAACCCCAACAACCCAAGCCCGAACCTAAGCCCGAACCTAAGCCACAACTCCAACCTGAGACTAAGACCTATAAGGTGGGCGACCTTTACGACGATGGCACAAAGAGGGGTGTGGTATTTGAAGTAACACCCGACGGTAGGCACGGCAAGATTGTAAGCCTCGAAGAAGCCGAAAAGCAATGGGCAATAGTGGCAGTTTGTGGTGATAAAACAGGCGCAACCTCAATGACGGATGGCAAGGCAAATATGCAAAAGATAATGGCAATTAGAGGTTGGAGAGAAAAGTATCCTGCTTTTGCTTGGTGTGCCGATTTGGGTGAGGGGTGGTATCTGCCCGCACAAGAAGAGTTAAAGACCATAGACAAAGCACGAGATAAAATCAACGCAACGCTCTCCGCCAATGGCTGCACGAAACTAAATAGTGATCGGTATCGGTCTTCCTCCGAGGATATTGATAATGAGTTTTGCGCGTGGTATGTCTATATGTATGACGGCTACACCAGCAACTTCGCTAATTCCAACTTCTACTATGTGCGCGCTGTGTCCGCTTTTTAAGTTTTAGGCTTCGAGCGCAAGCGAATTTCTATGCCAAAGCCCCGCAGTTGTTGCGGGGCTTTGGCGTTTTTAAGGGCTCTAAGGGCATTAAGGGCCTTAGGGGCTCTAAGGAGTTTAAGGCCTATAAGGCTTATGGGGCTTATAGGGCATATGGGGCTTATAGGCCCTATCTCTAAATTCTCTAAATTCCCTAAGCTCCCTAAGCTCTCTTATTCCTCAATTTTCAATTCCTCCTCATTCTCCTCCTCGGTCGGCTCTTCGGCAGGGGGAGCGGGTGGGGTGGTGAAGGTGGAGGCGGGAATCTCGGTGGTGACAATAAATGCCTTGGGGAAGTGAATCCTCACCTTCGAGAGCAACATTATGGCCTCCTCCTGAGTGAGGCAGTCGCCACAAGTGACCAAAAAATAGGGATTCTCGTAGCTGAGGTAGTGGCTGATGTTGTAGTGCTCATTGAGCAGTGCAATGGCGGCCTCGGCATCGGTGCGAGCCGTTTGGTTGTGGCTGGCAAAGATGCGTATGCGGTAGCCCTGATAGCTCTCGCGGGGCGAGGTCTGCTCGTTGAATTTGTCTATGGCCATCTGGGCGCTGTGGTTGATGACAATCTTGCACTGGGCGCTATCGGTCTTGGTGGTCTGAGCCTCAAAGAGCTGACTAAGGCTGCCAAAAAGCTCACGCCCCATCTCCACCAAGCCATTCTCCTGAGCTTGGAGCGAAAATGCCCCGCCAAGCAGAGCGCAGATTAGTATGAAAAGGTGTTTTCTCACTGTCGTAAACGATTAGATATAGTCGGACACGTTGCCAAAGATACTAATAAATTTGGAAAGAGGCACATCTCTGCGCTCAAAACGCTTTTTGAAGAACCACACCTTTCCCTCGCCATAGCCCGAGATGGTAACGTCGTTGGGCGACGAGGTGAGTGCTCCAAGCGCTCTGAGTGCTGCGAGTGGCGAGGAGAAACGGAATCCCACATCGAGGGTTATGGTGGTGGTCGATTTGCGAGGCAGCACAACGGGGTTTTTGATATAGACCTCGCCTATGGGCTCGCCTTTGGCATAGGCTGCAAGCTCGCCACCCACCACAGTCACCTTGAAGGGCGAGGTGTTCTCGATGGTCATCTCCACCTTAGCTCCTTCGTTGAGGTTGAAGCTCACGACCTTAGCCCCGTGAAACTTGAAGCTGTCGCGCGAGATGAGGTTGCAGCCGCTCAGGGCAGCCATTGTGACAAACGCTACCGAGAGCGTAAGGAGTCGTTTGAGGGTCTGTTTCATTGGGTCTATCAAAAAAAGGTTGATTTATTGATATTTGAGTGTATGGTCGGGTTTGATGCGCGACGTTATGGTAACGGGTATGGCCAGCAGAGCCACGATAACTGCGGGGGTGGCCACATTGAGCAACAACCACCAACCCCACTCAAAGGCCACAGGCACTTCGGAGATGAGGTAGGCCTCGGGGTCGAGTGCGATGATGCCGGTGTGATGCTGAATAAGTAGCAGAGCCCCTGCCAAGAGGTTGCCCCAAAACTGCCCTATGAGTATTACCCTCAGACTGCACCACAGAAAAACCTTCTGTATCTGGCCGCCACGCATACCCAGCGCTCGGAGCGTGCCAATCATACGTATGCGCTCGAAGATGATAATCAGCAGCGCTGTAATCATATTCAGCAGTGCCACCACAATCATTATGACCACAATAACCACACCGTTGATGTCGTGGGTGGCAAGCCAGTCGAAAATCTGCGGATAGCGCCCCCTGAGGTCGGAGGTGCGCCATAGGGCATTGTCGCCTGCGAGGTAGGCCTCAGCCCTGACGTTGTCCGCCAAAAGGGCCATATTGTCAATCTCGTCGGCCATAATCGTGTAGCCCGAGCAGATATCCTCCTCCCAGCCGTTGATGCGTTGGATGTTGCGCAAGTCTGTCAGAGCCAAGCCCAACTCCATACTGGTCAGCCCCGTAGAGTAGATGCCCGACACCTTGTAGCTGTCGCGCCTGACGGGGTTGTTTGCCGACGAAAACAGATACTCAATCTTGTCGCCCACACTTACTTCGAGTTGGTCGGCAAGGCTCTTGGAGATGAGCACATCCTTCTTGCGCTCAGCCCCTCCGATGCGTGGGAGCGAGCCGGCAATGAGCTTGGAGGCAAAGTAGAGAGAGTCGTAGCCTTGGCCAACACCCCTGAGGTAAGCGCCCTGCATAGCTGTTGAGGAGCGCACAATGCCCGAGCGGGATGCGTAGGGAGTAATGGAGGCGAAATGCTCCATTTGGGCCACCGACTGCTCGAAGTCGAGGTTGCGCCTGAGAGGAGAGCCCGACAGGTCGTAGTAGGAGCCCGAAGGCTCAACCTTGATGTGGCCATCGAGTCCGGTGAGTTCTCGGCCGAGGGCCTCCTTGAAACCTCCAATTACCGCTATGGCCACCAACATAACCGCCATAGATATGGCCACCGAGATGCGGGCAATGCCAATCATAGCACCGCTACGCTTCTCGCCCGACGAGGAAATTCGGCGAGCCAAAAACAACTCTACCCGCTCTTTTGCCATAAAAATATAGTCCGATGGCTCAAAAGTACGAAAAAATTGGTATATTTACATCACGAACCAACCATCAACCCAAGAAAATGGCAGGTTTTGCACAACTCACGCTAAACAAAGGAAACTATGACACCAGAAAAGAAAGTAGTATTGATTACGGGAGCAACCTCTGGCATTGGCGAGGCTACCGCAAGAGCATTTGCCGAGGAGGGATATAAACTCATCATCACAGGCCGTCGCAGCGAGCGTCTGGCAGCACTCAAAGCCGAACTCAAAGAGCAGTTTGGCGCAGAGGTCTATTTGGCCTCTTTCGATGTGAGGGACAAGGCTATGTGCGACGCAGCCTTGGAGGCTCTGCCCGAGGCCTTTGCCGACATCGACATCTTGGTCAATAACGCCGGCTTGGCTGCCGGATTGGAGCATATCAACCAAGGCGACGTGAGCGATTGGAACGCAATGATTGACACCAACGTCAAGGGCCTACTCTACATCACTCGTGCGGTGTCCAACCGTATGATTGCTCGTGGCAAGGGTGGTCACATCATCAACCTCGGCTCAACGGCAGGCACTCAGGTCTATGAGAATGGCAACGTCTATTGCGCCACCAAGCACGCCGTACACGCACTGAGTCACGGTATGCGTATCGACCTGCTACGCCACCGCATACGTGTGACGGAGATTCGTCCGGGTATGGTCGAGACCGAGTTCTCGGTGGTGCGTTTTCACGGCGACAAGGAGCGTGCCGACGGTGTCTATCGTGGTCTGAAACCTCTGACCGGCGACGATGTGGCCGAGGCTATTGTGTGGGCGGCTATGCAACCCGACCACGTCAATATCAGCGAGATTGTCCTCACCCCCACCGCTCAGGCCGACTCCTACTACAAATTTGTTGAGTAATAAAATTGCCCCCTTTGGCGTTTCTATAAAGTAGAAACAGAGCCATTACAAACCAACAAACAACAATAGACTTAAAATGACAAGTTCCTATCTACTGATTATCATCATCGGAGTTGTGGGCTTTATTGTGCAAGCACGCCTGCAATCCGTATTCAAAAAGTACTCGCAAGTGGCCTTCCCCGGAGGTTTTACGGGCAAGGATGTGGCCGAGCGAATGTTGCGTGCTCACGGCATAACCGATGTGCAGGTTGTTAGCACACGCGGTCACTTGACCGACCACTACAACCCCGCTACTCGCACCGTCAATCTGAGCGAGAGTGTCTATAATAGCGCCTCGATTGCGGCTGCTGCTGTGGCTGCCCACGAGTGTGGTCACGCTGTGCAACACGCCTATGGCTACGCACCTCTGCGTCTGCGCTCGGCACTTGTGCCTGTGATTCAGTTCTCCTCGACGCTCTCGACGTGGGTCATCATCATAGGCTTGCTGCTGTTGGGAACATTCCCCGCCATCTTTTGGGTGGGTATTGCAATGATTGCCGCCTCGGCACTCTTCTCTATTGTGACCCTGCCTGTGGAGTACAACGCCTCGGCTCGTGCGCTGGCGTGGCTCGAAGGTAGCGGAGTGCTTGCCCCCAAGCAGATGGAGGGCGCAAGGGAGTCGCTTCGCTGGGCCGCTCGCACTTACCTTGTGGCAGCGCTGAGTGCTATTGCCACCCTGCTCTACTACATAGGCATTGCCCGAGGCGACGACTAATAACCTCTGCCCCACCCAACGAAACCTTCTCTCACCCAATTATTTAACCCAATGATAGACCTTGTCCAATTAGATTACGGCGCTATGCTGGCGCTCAACTTCGACGGTGGCGTTGTTGTGGATCGCCTGATGTGGCTTGTCTCCGAAAAGCTCACTTGGGCCCCTCTCTACCTCTTTATGCTGTGGTATATATGGCGACAGTGGGGGTGGCGCAGGATGGTCGTTATGCTTGTGGCTGTGTTGTTGGGCGTGGCCCTGAGCGACCAGATTTGCAACTACTTCAAGGAGACCTATCAGGTTTTGCGCCCCAATCGTGTTGAGGGCATCAAAGAACACCTCCACTTGGTGTGGGACCCCATCAAGGGCGAACACTGCATTTTTGGCCGCTATGGTACAATCTCGGCTCACGCTGCTACAACAATGTCCATTTTTCTGATTTTGGGCCTCGGGGGAGTGGGCAGGGCTAAGGGCTATTGGCTCTGGATGGCGTTGTGGGTGGTGCTTGTGGGCTACTCGCGCATCTATTTGGGTGTTCACTTCCCCTCGCAGATACTTTTTGGCTGGGTTTTGGGTGCTTTGGTCGGAGGTTTTGTGAGTTGGGTGCTCAGCCGACTACCGCAAACAAAAAAACTCGGGTATTAAAAAAGATACCCGAGTTTTTTTACAGGGGTAGCAGGGGTAGCAGGGGTCACAAGGGTTACAGGGGTGTATTTCGCTCCACAACCGTCTAACAACCTAAGTCAAAATAATTTTGAATTTTGAATTTTGCATTCTCAATTCTCCTACGGTACTGGGTCGTAGCCACTGCCGCCCCACGGGTGACACCTCAGGATGCGACGCAGGGCGAGCCAGCCCCCCTTAAAAGGGCCATATTTGCGGATGGCTTCCAGTGCATACTGCGAGCAGGTGGGGGTAAATCGGCAACTGGGCGTAGGTTTGAGTGGCGAGATGCAGATTTGATAGAATCGTATGAGCGCCACAAAGGGGGCGCTAAGCAACCACCTACAAGCGGCTACCAACTTTTTCCACAATAGCCCTAACTGCATTGTCGATGATTTTATAGTCGAGAATCTCTTTGGTGCTGTAAATCAGCCCAATATCTATGTGCAAACCCTTTGTTGCAGCCTTGTTGGTGAGGCTGTGTTTGCAGAGTCGATAGGCCTCGCGGGTGCGTCTTTTCAGCAGGTTGCGACCCACTGCACGCTTGACATTGCGCTTGGGGACAACAATGAGCACCGACACCGAGGCTTGGTCTTGGTCGAGGGCGGGGCGCTTCTTGACAACATAGCGGTAGGGATGCACAAAGCCGCTCTTGCTGCCAACAAAAAGCCCATTGGCGGCTTTGCCACAAAGTCGCTCGGCTTTACAAAATGTATGTCTTACTACTGTGCCTTCCACCTTCTCTTAGGCCTTGTTTGGGTTGTCTGTTTTCTGGGCAGGGCTGCCCATTGTGGCGAAAAAAGTTGCGGGGCAACCGCTGTCACCCCGCAAACTCTTCCCTATTTCTTAGTTTTTTTGTCGTTAGTTGCAGGGGTTGTGCCCTCAGCAGGTTTGCGCTTTGCTCTGGTGCGCTTTACGGGTTTGGCCTCCTGAGCCTTGATGAAGTTCTCGGCCTTGTGGCTGTGGCTAAACTCAATAGGTTCAATCTTCTCGCCCTTCTCGGAAGCCTCCACAAGCAGCTCAACAGCCCTGACAATGTTGGGGATGCCGGGTGCGGGAGCTTTGGAGTGGATTTTCAGACCAGCCTCCACAGCGGCCTTGGCGGTGTTCTCGCCCAAGACAGCAATCATAGGTATGTTCTCGGTGCCAAACTGCGACACCAGCGAGGCAATCTCGTTGGGGCTGTAAAATACCAACAAGTCGTAGTCGCTCAGCTTCAATCCACTGAGGTCGGTGCTGACGGTGTGGGCGAAGATGAGGCTGCGGAAATTGACTTTGAGCCTTTCGAGGGTCTGGGGAATCTCGGGGTTGTGGGGCTCGGCCAGCGCAAGGATAAACTTCTCCTCCTTGTGTTTGAGGATAAGCTCCATAAAACTGTCGAACTTGCTATCGGCAAAGTGGATTTTGCGCTTGCGATAGACGATATACTTCTGCAAATAGAGGGCCACAGCCTCGTTGATACAAAAGTACTTCATCGTTTCGGGCACGTTCACACGAGCCTCCTCGCAGATGCGGAAGAAGTTGTCGATGGTGGTTCTGCTGGTGAAGATAACCGCCGAAAAATCGAGAATTTCGGTGCGTTGGCTACGAAATTCTTTGAGCGACACGCCCTCAATACGCATAAAGGGCTTGAATGTGAGGTTGAGTTCGTTGTTTTGTGCAACCTCGTAGAAGGGTGACTTTTCAATAACCGCAGGTTGGGGCTGCGAAATAAGTATGTTCTTAATTTTCAACGCTTTGAGTTTATTTGGTTCGACATTAAACAGTACCTATCCTCACCACAAGGGCGACTACGATACCTATGGGAATCAAAACGACGGTGCAAAGGTACAAAAACCAAAGTAAAATAGAAATTTTTTGTTCAATAAAGAAAATTAAACTTTTTCCTGCAAAAATCACAAGGCCCAAGGCGGCCACCACAACGGCTGCCACACCAAACCACACAGCGCTACTTCCCGCATTGACCACAAAGAAGAGTCCCAAAGGGGTGGCCACTAATGCAACCAGTGCCATTGTCGTATCGGCCAATATGCTAACGCCTTGCGCCAAGTCGGGGCGACGCACCAGAGCGCATATTCCGCCAGTGAGCCCACGCTGTATTGTCCCCAGCGCCACACCCGCCACAACAAACATCGGTCCAATCCAGAGCGAGCTGAGTGTCGAGTGGCTTTCGGGCAGGCTAAGGTCTATAACTCTGAGGGCTACCATAGCCCAGAGCGCAATGCCCAGCGCCACCGAGCTCCTTACGGCCCTCATATAGAGATAGCTTAGTTCGTCTGCAACTCTTATGCCAATATGTCCACCGAGGATAATTTTTACCATCTGGCCGCAATGACCTCCGTAGGCGTATAATATAAATAGGTAGGCCACAAAAATTGCCACCAGTATAACGCCCACAACCCAGTTGTCGGTCAGGCGAAACAGCTCCACACCCTGCTCAACGCCCTGCTCTACGAGTGTAGCATTAGGGCCGAGCAGCTCCTCCAAGCCCACGCGCAGGCTGTCGGCAGCGGCAAGGGGCGAGTGGCCCGAGAGTGTGTCGAGCACGGGGGTGGGGGTCTGTATGGTTGGCTCCAATGGCATAGGTGGGTGTGTTATAAGTTTGTGGCTAATCAACTCTTTCTTACCGAGATGCGGATGTTTGTACCCTTGCCCATCTCGCTCTCGGTGACAGCTATGTGGCCTTTGTGGTACTCCTCAATTATACGTTTGCTCAGCGAGAGGCCCAAGCCCCAGCCTCGGGTCTTGGTCGTAAATCCCGGCTCAAAAATCTTCTTCCAGTTCGACTTGGCAATGCCCTTGCCCGTATCGCGTACATCGATGTAGGCCCACTCCTCGTCTTGGCTCACAACAACATCTATCGTACCCACGCCTTGGAGCGCATCGAGTGCATTCTTCAATAGGTTCTCCACAACCCACTCAAACAGAGCGGCATTCATCTGCACCATCACAGGAGCAATGGCAAGGCCGTTGTAGTTGAGTGTCACCTTGCGAGGTATGCGTGTGCGGAAGTAGAGCACGCAGTCGCCCACAACTTCGCCGAGGTTGGTGGAGTTGAGTGAGGTCTCCGAGCCGATTTTGCCAAACCTGTCGGCCACCTTTACCAGACGTTTGAGGTCTTTGCTCATCTCATCAACGGCTGCGGGGTCTATCTCCTGCGAGCGCAGATATTCGAGCCAGCCCATAAGCGACGAGATAGGAGTGCCGAGTTGGTGGGCGGTCTCCTTAGCCAAGCCTATCCACACCCTATTTTGCTCGTCTTGCTTGGAGGTGCGGAACGTCAGGAAGGCGAAAAACACGAATATGGCCACCACCGCCAGCTGCACATAGGGGAAGAGGATGAGCCAGTCGAGCAGAGCCGAGTTGCCATAGAAGAGTATGTAGCGCGAGCCTCGTGGGGTGCTAATCTCTATGGGGTCGTTCTGCCTCGATAGCTTCATAATCAGCTTCATACGTCGCTCGGGGTGGTTGAGTATGTGTTCGGGTACAAGGTGCGACTTCTCCACACGTCCGTTCTCGTCGAGCAAAACGAAAGGTATGTTCTGATTGTGAACAACTTGGAAGATTATGGGGTCGTTGTGAGTGCCCTCGCCCATACGCTCCATTGCGTATGACCAGAGCGCCATCTCGTTCATCTCTTTGAGTTGCAGCATACGCGACATACGGGTCGTAAAGAGCAACGACAAAGAGCCGATTATCACCGCAATGCTGATAACCAAGACCCTCTTTCGGTAGGGGACACTTTTGACTCGTTGCCAGAGTCTGTCGAGTAGTTGGCTCATAGGATTGAAAAAACGATTTCTCGCGTGGGTTTATTGTTTGGCCGTATCTTGCTCGGCGAGTATTCGTGCATACTCTTCGGGGTTGGAGAGTATTGCGATGGCCTCCTTCAATTCGTTGTCGTCTTTCAGGTAGTGGACAATGCCGCCTGCGGTGTAGCAGTAGCGACGCACAATCTCATTCTCGATTATCTCCCTCATCTCGCGCTCGTAGAGGCGCAAGTTGTCCTCGCTATTGTTGTTGAGGTTCTTCTCAATCAGAGCAATCTGCTCGTCCATATTCTCCTTCCAGCGCTGTTTCTCGGCAGCCTTCTTAAACTCTTTCCAGAGGGTGTTGGCATAGCTCTCCCAAAGCACCTCCTTGTCGCTCATCCACTCAATAAACTCCTCGTAGTCGGCCTCGGTGAAGTGGTAACTCTCGGGCGTGACGTTGCCTTCGAGTCGGTCGTAGTGGAGGGCGCAGAAGTGGTTGAGGAAGTCATCGACAAAGCCCTGCGCATAGACCACCGCAGCAAACGAACTCACATACTCGGGCTCCAACTTCCTGTCGGGCATAATGCCGCCTCCATCATAGACCTTGCGGCCGTTGCGAGTCTTAAACTCCGAGATGAGCGAGTCGGGTATGGTATTGTAGCTGCCGTCGTCGTTGTGGGCGGCGTAGTCGATGGCCTGAATACATCTACCGCTGGGCAGGTAGTACTTCGAAGTGGTGAGCTTGGCATAAGCACCGTAGCCGAGCTGGAAGGTGCTCTGCACCAAGCCTTTGCCATAGGTGCGCTGACCCACAACCACAGCCCTGTCGTGGTCTTGGAGCGCTCCCGCAACAATCTCGGCTGCCGAGGCCGACGAATTGCTCGTGAGCACCACCAGAGGTATGTCGGGAGCAATGGGTTTGCTCTCGGTCTTGTAGCTCTTATTCTCGACGTGCGACTTGGAGGAGCGGGTGCTCACAACCTCGCTGCCTGCGGGCAGAAAGAGTGCGAGGGTCTTGACCGCCTCCTGCAACACGCCACCACCATTGCTACGATAGTCGATGATGAGCGAGGTCATTCCCTCGGCTCGCAACTCCTCGTAGGCCCTCAGCAGGTCGTTGCTGCAACCTACCGTAAACTCGTTGTGGTCGATGTAGCCCACACCCTCGGCCACCATACCGTGATAGCGCACACCGGGTATGGAGATTATCTCGCGCGTAATTTTCACCTTCTGGGGCTCTCCTGTGGGGAACTTGCCCAACTCTAAGGTGAGGGTTGTGCCGGGGTCGCCTTTGAGCTTGCTGCTGACCTGCTCCGAAGTCATACCTTTGGCATCCTTGCCGTCAATCTTCAATATTTTGTCGCCCGGACGTATGCCCGCCCTATCGGCTGGCGACCCCTCGTAGGGCAGCGAGAACTCCACCCACTCGCCCCTCTGGCGAATCATCGAGCCCAAACCACCATACTTGCCTGTGGTCATAACGTCGAAATCCTCCATACTCTCGGGCGAAAGATAGACCGAGTAGGGGTCGAGAATCTTGGTCATACCCTCGGCCGCAGCCTTCATAATCTTGTCGCTCTCAACGTCATCTACATAGAAGAGGTTGATGTTGCGCATCATATTGACCAGCACCTCCACACTCTGGCCCAAGCGGAAGGTACTATCCTTGGCGGCCGAAACAAGTAGCACACACCCCACAAGGGCCACTACCACAACCGCACCTTTAACTCTGCTTTTCACTTTCATAGTTGCTCTTATCTTTGGGGTGGGTTATTCCTTTCTCGACAGCTCGCCACAGATGCGGAAGCGAGCCTGCTCGGCCTCGCGCCTCACACCGCTAATAGCTACAAGGTTGTCGGCCACCTTCTCCACAACCACCTTGTCGTCGCCACCCAAGTAGCGCAGGCGTTTCAGAGGGCTGGTGGCCCTGAAAACCACCCTCTCGGCACTATGCCCCTCTGCCTTGTAGCCACACCTGAGCATTGCCCTGTGTATGTCGGGCAGCGAGCCCTCGTAGTTGGCCTCAATGGTGTAGGAGGTGAATCCATAGGCGGGGTAGGTGGCCGAAATAGCCACCACAGCCACCAACAATACAAACCCCCTGCCGCCAATCAAATCGGCCGGCTCAATGGCCAACGTTCCCGTAAGGTGCATCGCAACAAACAACACCCCAACAATAAGCACCAACTTCACAAAGTGGCGCAAAGCCTTTCCTATATAATCTCCTTTCATATTTTTTCTTTCTTTTTGCAGCTTTTTGTAAAAAGCTGCACCAAAAACTTTTAGTGCTGGTGCGGCTATCAAAACTCAGTCGCCATTCGGGAGCACCACCCTCACGAAAGACAGCTTGCTGTCCTTTTTGTAAAAAGCTGCACTAAAAACTTTTAGTGTTGGGAATACTTCCCAAGCTTGTTTGTCATTTTGTTTTGGCTAAGCTCGCTATGTTCTTAGAGAATTTAGAGAACTTAGGGAGTTTAGGGAGTTTAGGGAGTATGCCCCATAAGCCCATATCTTCCCCGTAACCCCTTAATGCCCCTAAGGCCCTTAAAGCCTTTAAGGACTTAGGTCGTTAGACTTTTGACGTTAGACGTTAGACTCTCTTGGAGCACCACCCTAACAAAACAGGACTTGTCCTGCCCCGCAGGCTGAGTTAGAGGCTCAAAATCTTATCCCTCACTTGCTCCATAAGCCAGTGGGGGGTGGAGGTTGCTCCGCAGATGCCCACGTTGCTGACCCCCTCAAACATCTCGGCCCGCAGCTCCTCGGGCGACTCAATCTTTATGCTGTGGGGGTTGGCGTTGTGACAGGTCTCAAAGAGTACCTTGCCGTTGGAACTCTTTGCGCCACAGACAAACACCACCATATCGCACTCCGAAGCAAAGGCCCTGAGGTGCTCCTCGCGGCCTGCCACTTGGCGACAGATTGTATCTCTGACCACAACACTCTCGGGGTTGGTTGAGCGGCTTAGCACCTCATCTCTCACCTGAGCGAAGAGCGTCAGGCTCTGGGTGGTCTGCGAGAGTAGGAAGAGGGGGCGGCTGAAATCAATCTCGTCGAGGTCGGAGAGCTTCTCCACCACCAGCGCCCTGTTGTCAATCTGACCATTGAGGCCCACAACCTCGGCGTGGCCCTTCTTGCCGAGAATCACAACCCTGCCTCCCACCTCACTCATCTGGCGGTCGGCCTCGATGGTGAGCTTCTGCAACTTAGCCACAACGGGGCAGGTGGCATCGGCATAGCCGAGGGCGCACTCTTCGAGTCTATGGTAGGTGCTCTTAGGCTCGCCGTGAGCACGGATGAGCACTTTGGTGTTGTTGCCGGGGTGGATATTGGCTAACTCGGCGTGGGAGATGGTCTTTACGCCCAACTTTTCGAGGCGAGCCACTTCGAGGTCGTTGTGGACAATGTCGCCCAGCGAATAGACCGAGCACCCCTCAGCCACAAGCTCCTCGGCCTTCGATATGGCACTAACCACACCGTAGCAGAATCCCGACTTGGTATCTATCGTAACTTTCATAATTGGCTAATCGTTGCTGTCTGACACCTATGCGCCCATAATCTCGCTGAGCTTCTGGTCGAACCACTCCAACTCCTCTTCGAGGGTCATACCTCCGTTGTCGAGGACTATGGCATCGTCGGCTTTGCGCAGGGGGCTGATGGCGCGAGTTTGGTCGAGGTGGTCGCGCTGGCGTATGTTCTCCACAATCTCCTCTCGGCACACCTCCTCACCTTTGGCGAGCAGCTCCTTGTAGCGACGCTCGGCCCTGACTTCGGGGTCGGCAGTCATAAAAATCTTCATCTCGGCATTGGGAAATACCACTGTGCCGATGTCGCGGCCATCCATCACCACGCCCTTGTCGCGGCCCATCTCCTGCTGCATAGCCACCAAGCGTGCCCTCACCTCGCCTATGGCGCTGACGGCACTCACGAGGTTGCTGACGGTGATGGTGCGAATCTTGCCCTCGACCCACTCGTCATTGACGTAGATGTCGCTTGCGCCCCTCTCGGGGTTGAAGCGGAAGGAGATGTGGATGTTGTCCAGCTCGCCCACCAGACGCTCCTCGTTGAGTATTCCCCTCTCAACGCAGTTGTGCTCAATGGCGTAGAGGGTTACGGCACGATACATAGCCCCTGTGTCGATGAAGATGTAGCCCAAGTGGGCAGCCACCATCTTGGCAAAGGTGCTCTTGCCGCACGAAGAGAAACCATCGACGGCGATAACAATTTTTCTATTTGGTCTTGAAGAGTTCATTAAATTCATTGAATTGTATGTCTATTTGTAGGTCGGAAATCATTGAGATAAGTAGCGCCACACCAATCAGGGTGATGACAATGCCGGCAATGCGGTTTATCCACAGCAGGTGGCGTGGGCGGAAGTACTTGCGAATCATTTTCAGTAGCGAAGAGATGCCAATCCACCAGCCCGCACAGCCGGTGAAGATGCCCAATATCATCGAGGCGTTGGCAAAGGCGTTCTCGTCGGTGTTGTAGAATCCCATCGACTTGACGGTGGCAATCAACGCTATGTGTACCAAGATGTAGGCAGGGTTGGCAAAGCTCAACAGAAACCCCGAGGCGTAGTCCTTCCAGTTGAGGCGGTCGCGCTGCGACTTGTTGCGTCGGAGCTGCATATCGGGCTTCTTCAAAAAGATGTTCACACCAAAGGCCGCAATGCAGATGCCCGCAATGCACTTTATGAGCAGCATATTGCTCTCAATAAATCCCGTCACAAACGAGAGCGAGAAGAAAGCAATAGAGGCGTAGAAGGTGTCGCTGGTGGCGATACCCAAACCTGTGGAAATACCCGAGAACCACCCTTTGCTCACATTGCGCTGGATGGTTAGTATGGCGGTTGGGCCGGGTGGCATCGAAGCCATACAGCCTACCATAACTCCGCCTATGAAAGTCATCAACCACATAATTATTTCCTTTTTGTCTAACGTCTAAGGTCTAACGTCGAGTGCGCCTTGTTGGTGTTTTCTGTGTTACGCTTGCCTCGGAAATCCTCATTTACCCATAGTAAACTGCGGTTTCCCCAGCTTCGCAAGCCTTGAAAACCCTCAACAAATCGCACTCTCTTATTCTTGGGTCTAACGTCAAAAGTCCTAAGTCAAAATAATTTTGAATTTTTAATTCATTTTCGCCCCACTACCACTCCTCCCCTATGTCAGGGGAGGTGTCGCGAAGCGACGGAGAGGTTAGTCCTGCGCCATAGGCGCAGTCTAACGTCTGCCGACCTAAGTCCTTAAAGGCTTTAAGGGCCTTAGGGGCTTTAAGGGCTCATAGGGCCTATGGGCCATATAGGGCTTATGGGGCTTATACGCCCTAACCTCCCTAAATTCTCTAAATTCCCTAAGCTCCCTCTCAGCTCTCAGCTCTCAATTTTCAATTTTCAATTTTCAATTTTCAATTTTCAACCCCTGCTTGCCTTGGAGCATAATTTTCCATTTACAAAGATAGTGCTTTTGGGGCAAAAAACAGCCTTAGGGAGTGGGAAAATTGGGTGGGGAGGAAAAATTATTTGCTCAATAGGAGCATTATCCCGTCAAAAAGGTTATTTTTGTAAAAAATAAAGGCTTGGTTTGTTCGTTTCATCTTCGAGTGGGGTGGTTGCCTCGCAGAGTGGGGCAGACAAAGGGCCGCCAATCTTTCAACAATGAGAATTAGACTTAAAACATATCAACGCCTACTATTGGCTCTGCTGAGTGTAGTGTTGCTCAGCTTGGGATGGCTGCGTGTGAGCGGCCTCACGCTTTTTGTGGCCCTTGTGCCGCTGCTACTCATCTCGGCCTCCTACGACTCGTCGCGTCGCCACTGGTGGGCTATGGCGGGTTGGACTTCGCTGGTTATGGGTGCGTGGTGTGTGGCCACCTGCTGGTGGATTTACTACGCTGCGGCTGTGGGCATTGTGGCTGCCACCATTGTGCAGATTCTGCTCTTTGGCGGTGTGGTAATGATTTACCACCACTTCTCCAAGCGAGCTCGCCCCATACACGCCTACACAACCCTCATTGCAGGCTGGCTCTGGGCCGAACACCTCTACCTTCACGGCGAGATTTCGTTCCCTTGGTTGGTCTTGGGCAACGGCTTTGCAGGCGACGTGTGGGCGGTGCAGTGGTATGAGCTGACCGGCGCACTTGGTGGCTCGCTATGGGTGCTGATAGTCAATGTGTTGCTCTTTGAGGCACTGGTTAGTGGCAAGCCCCGCCGAAAGGGCTATGTTGTAGCCACCTCGGTAGCTTTGTTGCTCCCCATTGTGGCCTCGCTAATCATAGGTGCAAGCTACACCGAGCCCGAGGGTGCTCCAAAGGCTAAGGTGACGGTTGTGCAACCCAACTTCGATCCCTACACCGAGAAATACACCACCCCCACAGCTCAACAGCTTGCCATACTCACCTCGCTCATCAACACTGCCCCCTCTGACGTAGATTTTGTTGTGTTGCCCGAGACGGTCATTGGCGATAGTGGCGATGCTATTTGGGAGGATAGGCACTTGGAGAGTGGTTCGGTGGCCCATTTGGAACGATTCAGGGCGCAACACTACCCCGAGTCGCAACTTATTGTGGGAGCAATGACCTACCATCGCTACCCCGACCCTGCTAAGGCGAGTGCCACAGCTCGCACAAGTGGCTCGCTCTGCTACGACCGCTACAATGCTGCGCTTGCCCTCGATGGCGACTCGACACTCAAAGTGAGCCACAAGTCACGCCTTGTGGTGGGTGTGGAGAAGATGCCCTATATGAACTTGCTCAAACCGCTCAAAAAACTCATTGTCGATTTGGGCGGCACGACGGGTCAGCTTGGTACGGATAAGTATCGTCGCACCTTCCACCTGCGCAACTCGCGCTTCCCCTATGGGGTGTCGGTGGCAGCTCCAATATGCTACGAGTCGGTCTATGGCGACCACTTCGGTGCTTTCTCGGCCGATGGAGCTGAGCTTATGATGGTCATCACCAACGACGGGTGGTGGCACGATACGGAGGGCTATCGTCAGCACTTCTCCTACTCTCGCCTGAGGGCTATTGAGAGTCGTCGTTGGGTGTGTCGTGCAGCCAACACCGGCATCAGTGGCTTCATATCGCCTAAGGGCGAGGTGGTGCAGTCGCTCGGCTGGGATAAGCGAGGCACACTCACTCAGAGCGTCACTCCCTTGCGCGAGCCTACCATTTACGCCAAGGCCGGCGACTACATTGGTCGCATTGGCAGCTACCTCTTCCTGCTCTCGTTGCTCTATTATGTGAGCTACCGCATACGTCGCAAAAACCACCTTATAAGCAAATAATCAAGCCCCACTGAGGGTCGTCAAACCAATCAATACACCCTTCCAGAAGAATGAACTACACACAGACAACCCAATTCCTCTTCAACTCCTTCCCCTCCTACCAACACGTTGGCCCGGGTGCCTACAAAGAAGGGGTGCAAAACATCACCGAGATGTGTCGCCGTCTGGGCAACCCCCAGCGCAACTACTTCACCATCCACGTTGCCGGCACTAACGGCAAGGGGTCGGTGTCGCACATCCTTGCCTCGGTTTTGCAGCAGGCGGGCTATTGTGTGGGTCTTTTTACCTCGCCCCACTTGGTCGATTTTCGTGAGCGAATAAAGGTCAATGGCAACTCCATCAGCGAGAAGGATGTTGTAGCCTTTGTGCGTAAGCACCGCGAGGAGATGGTTGAGCTTGGGCTTTCGTTCTTCGAGATGACCACAGCTATGGCCTTCGACTACTTCTCCGAGCAGGATGTTGAGGTGGCTATCATTGAAACGGGGCTTGGTGGCAGACTCGATTCTACCAACATCATCACGCCCATTCTCTCGATTATCACCAACATCGGGCTCGAACACACTGCCTTACTCGGCTCGACCCTGCGTGAGATTGCCTTCGAGAAGGCCGGCATCATCAAGCGCGATGTGCCCGTGGTGGTGGGCGAGAGCCAAGAGGAGAGCGACGAGGTGTTCGACAGTGTGGCTGCCGAGCGCAATGCCCACATTGTCTATGCCGACAGGGAGTGGGAGGTGGTCGATACGGAACTTTCGGACCAGTGCGTGCGCTACCACATCCAACGCCCACGCGACGGACGCACCCAGATACTCGATTTGGATCTTATGGGTAGCTATCAGCGCAAAAACATCCTCACAGTCCGCACTGCGGTGAGCCTGCTGCGCCATCGCACACCGCTGAATATCTCCACCCGAGCTCTTGTTGAGGGTGTGCGCTCGGTGGTGGAGAGTACAGGCCTTATGGGCCGTTGGCAGAAATTGGGCGAGTCGCCTAAGGTCTATTGCGACACCGGCCACAACGCTCACGGACTCAGGGAAGTGGTGGCTCAGATTGCCGCCCAAGAGTACGACCGACTCTTTATGGTTGTGGGGATGGTCAATGATAAGGATTTCGATGCAGTCATACCTCTGATGCCCCACGAGGCATACTATATCTTCACAGCCCCCTCGGTGGCACGTGCTCTGCCCGCCTCGGAACTGGCCGAGAAGTTTCTCCGCGAGGGCTACGAGGGCGAGGTTGTTGAGGGCGTACACGAGGCCTACCGCCGAGCTATCGAGCTTGCTGGCCCAGAGGACTTTATCTTCGTGGGAGGCAGTAGCTTCGTAGTGGCCGACCTGCTAAGCGAGTAGTTAAAATTGAAAATTAGAAACGCGGGTATTAAAAAAGATACCCGCGTTTTTTTGTCTAACGTCTAACGTCAAACGTCTAACGACCTAAGTCAAAATAATTTCAATTTGAACTCGGGTATTAAAAAAGATACCCGCGCTTTTGGTTGTTGGGTTGCGTCCAAGATGCACACCCTACGAGAAGCGGCGGAAGCGTAGCCCCAGCACTCCCCAAAAGGCCTCGCCAAAAATAGAGCCGCTCATCTTCGATGTGCCCAATGTGCGGTCGCGGAAGATTATGGAGAGCTCTTTGATTTTGAATCCCAACTTCCAAGCCGTATATTTCATCTCAATCTGGAATCCGTAGCCTTTCATACGTACACTATCGAGGTCGATGGCTCGCAACACCTCTGCTCGGTAGGCCACAAAACCTGCCGTAGCATCACGCACTGGCATACGGGTGATTAGTCCCACATAGCGCGAGGCGCAGAACGACAAGAGCAGACGACGCATTGGCCAATTGACCACATTGACACCACTGACATAGCGAGAGCCAACGGCTACATCGGCCCCCTGCTCCAATTCGGCCGTAAGGCGCACGAGGTCGTCGGGGTCGTGGGAGAAGTCGCAATCCATCTCGTAGATGGCCTCATACCCTCGCTCCAAGGCCCAACGAAAGCCTGCAATGTAGGCTGTGCCGAGGCCCAATTTGCCCTCGCGCTCAATCAGAAAAAGACGCTCTGGATGGGCCTCAATGAGCCTTTTGACTATTGCCGCAGTGCCGTCGGGCGAGTTGTCATCGACAACGAGTATGGAGTAGTTGCCAACGAGTGATAAAACCTTTTCTACCATAGCTTCGATGTTCTCGCACTCGTTGTAGGTTGGTATGATTATTAGTTTACGCATTTGTTTCGGTAGGATTTTGCACAAAAATAGTTATTTTTGCCGAAAAGAATCACACATCGTGCCCAAAACACTAAATTTAACTCTTTCGCCCAAGCAGGCCGCCTCCACCGAGGGGTGGCTCTCAATTGCGGTTCGCACTCTCGGCATACGTCGCGAGCAGGTCGCTTTGGCCCGAGTGGTCAAGCGCTCGGTGGATGCCCGCCACCAAACTCCCAAAGTGTTGCTTACGGTAGAGATTTTTGTCGATAGCGACACTCTGCCCGAGGAGATTCATTTCGACTACCCCGATGTAAACGGCAAAACGGAGGTAATTATTGTTGGCGGAGGCCCGGCAGGTTTGTTTTGTGCCCTGAGGCTTATAGAACTTGGCGTTAGGCCCATACTGCTCGAAAGGGGGCGCAAGGTGGACGATAGGCGCAGGGATATTGCCCAGATTCATCGTGGCGCAGGTGTCGATAGCGAGTCGAACTACGCCTTTGGCGAGGGAGGTGCTGGCACATTCTCCGACGGCAAGCTCTTCACGCGCTCCAAGAAGCGTGGCGACTACAACCGCGCACTCCAAACTCTTGTCTTTCACGGCGCTTCGCCCGAGATTCTCTACGAAGCCCATCCTCACATCGGTACTGACTGCCTGCCCCGCATAATTGAGCAGGTGCGCCAGACCATCCTTCGCGCAGGAGGTCAGATTTATTTCGAGTCGAAAGTAACCGATATTGAAATTCGCAACCAGAGGGCTGTGGGTGTGTGGCTGGGCGATAGGCTTGTAGAGGGTGCTGCTGTGGTGCTTGCAACGGGCCACTCGGCCGACGACATCTACGAAATGCTCCACGCTAAGGGGGTTGAGTTGGAGGCTAAGTCGTGGGCTATGGGCGTGAGGGTGGAGCACCCTCAGTCGCTCATTGACCGCATCCAGTACCACTCGGAGGATATGAGAGAGTGGTTGCCGGCAGCCTCCTATACGCTCACATCGCAGGTGGCAGGCCGAGGTGTCTATTCGTTCTGTATGTGTCCCGGCGGAGTGATTGTTCCGGCAATGACCGACTACCGCGAGTGTGTTGTCAATGGTATGAGCGCTTCGGCACGCTCTTCGCGTTGGGCCAATGCAGGCATTGTGACGGAGGTTAGGCCCGAGGATTTCCCCCACCTCCACGAGGAGTGGGGTGTGTTGGCGGGTCTGAAATATCGCCAGCAGCTCGAACACCACGCAGCCGAGATTGTCGGTGGCGACGGCACAGCCCCGGCACAGCGTCTGGCCGACTTTGTGGCCGGCAGGGTGTCGATTGACCTTCCACGCACGAGCTATTTGCCTCGCGCTGTGGCACGTCGTGGCGAGGAGTGGTTGCCCGACTATATGGCCCACGCCCTTAGGGGTGGTTTTAGTCAGTGGGGCGCTCGTATGAGGGGTTTTGTGACCAATCAGGCGCAAATCATTGGTCTTGAATCGCGCACCTCCACACCCGTACGCATCCCGCGCGATAAGGATACGCTCGAACATCCCACCGTGAGCCATCTCTACCCCACAGGCGAGGGTGCAGGCTATGCAGGAGGTATCATCTCGGCCGCTCTGGATGGCACTCGTGTGGCCGAAATGATAGCCCCAAAGGTTAAGTAGGGGGCAAAGTTCTATTATTTTTCCTATATTTGTAGTAGCAATAACCACAACCATAACAATCTTTTGGCAACAATGAAACGAATATGTGCCCTCACAATGGTACGCAACGACGAATTTTACCTGCGCAAGTGGGTGGAGTACTATGGTCGTGAGTTGGGGCGCGAGAACCTATATGTCTATTTCGACGGCACAGACCAGAGCGTACCCTCGTGGTGTGAGGGTGTGAATGTGGTGGTGCGCGAGAAGGTTGTGGGCAAGGTCGCCCGAGCCGACAAGGGCCGCATAGAGTTCCTCTCGGGTGTGGCAGCAGGGCTGTTTGAAAAGTACGACCTTGTGATTGGTACAGATGCCGACGAGATATTGATTGTCGATCCCGCTCTGGGAGTGTCGCTGAGGGAGTTTCTGAGCTCGCAGCACATCGCCGGTTCGCTCTCGGGACTGGGTGTTGATGTGGGACAGCACACAGGGTTAGAAGGGCCAATCAGAGAGGACGAGCCCTTTCTTTCGCAACGTCACTATGGCCGACTTTCGAGCCGCTACACCAAGGCCAATGTGCTTGCTCGTCCGCTCCGTTGGGGTTCGGGCTTCCATCGTGTCAAAGGCCACAACTTCCACATAGCCAAAGGGTTGTATCTGTTCCACTTTGGCTACTTCGATTTGGGCCGCATCGAGGCTCGCTTTGCCGACCCTTCGCGTAGGGCCGACGGCTGGACAAAACATCTGGCCAAACGTTCCAAGACCATACGCCTCTGCTCGTCGCGCAAGGCCCACAAATGGGAGCCGAGTGTGAGGGTGGCTCGTTGGGTGCAGACCCTCTTCCGTCCCCCCTATGCTCTGAACAAACCCTCTATGTTGGAGCAGGTAGTGATTGTCAAGATTCCCGAAAGATTCCACAACATTGTTTAGATAGGCTATGCACACCCAAGAAGTTGTAGATGTGGTATTTACTTGGGTCGATGGGGCCGACCCTGCCCACCGCGCCAAACGTATGGCTCGCGGAGGTGGCGGGAGCGTGACCTTGCAGGAGGATGTGGGTGGCGAGTGTCGCTACTCCTCCACAGGCGAGCTCTTCTATGCCGTTGGCTCAATCTTGCGCTTTGCCCCTTGGGTGAGGAAGATACACATTGTCACCGACAATCAAGACCCCCACATCGACCAGTGGGTGGAGCGCAACTTCCCCAATAGCACCACCGAGATTGTGATTGTGGATCACAAGGAGATTTTCAGGGGCTACGAGGAGTACCTTCCCACCTTCAACTCCATAAGCATTGAGTCGATGTTGTGGCGCATACCCGATTTGGCTGAGTGCCACCTCTACTTCAACGACGATATGTTCCTCACCCGCGAGGTTGAGCCTTCGCTGTGGTTTGAGGGCGATAAGACCTATATCTACGCCAAACGTTTCAGCACCCTTGCGGGTAGGCTGCTGCGTTGGCTCAAACCCAAGCGCGGAGGTCGCAAACCCTTTGGTTATAAAGATGCTATGGTCAATGCGGCCCGACTGCTTGGCTCAAATCATTTTTGGCTCTTTCCCCACGCACCCCAACCCTTGCGTCGCAGTTGGTATGAGCGGTTTTTCGCCACCCACACCGAGCAGTTGGAACAGAACATACGCCACCCCTTCCGCGACCGTAGCCAGTGGAGTTATGTGTCACTCTTTATGATTGAGGGGCAGAAGGAGGGTGTGGTGCAGGTGCGCCCAAGCGATGGTATGGCGCTCTTCCTGAAACCCTCGGCTCGCAAGCAGAGCGGTTATATGGAGCGCAAACTCAGAGAGGCCGACCACAACCCCAACCTGCACTTTGGTTGCATCAACTCTCTCGGCGAGGCCTCGCCCGAGGAGCAAAAGATGTTCCACGAGTGGGCCGGCAGGCTCATTGGAGTGAAAGAGTAGAGAGGGCTAAGATAGCCACAACCCATTAACCCACAACCCAAAAGACTTAGGACATTAGACCTTCGACGTTAGACGTTAGACCCAAAATATAGCACTATGCAACCCGAAATAATAGCCAAATACTTCTCCCTCGACTCGGCCCAGCAGCGCAAGATGGATGCTCTGGGCGAACTCTATGCCGAGTGGAACGCCAAGATAAATGTTGTCTCGCGCAAGGATATAGACGAGCTCTATGTGCGCCACGTGCTCCACTCGCTCTCGATAGCTAAGGTGTGCCAGTTTGAGGCGGGGGCAAAGGTGTGCGATATTGGTTGCGGTGGCGGATTTCCCACCATACCTCTGGCTATTATGTTCCCCGAGGTGGAGTTTACGGCGGTGGACTCCATTGGCAAGAAGATTAAGGTTGTCAGCGAGGTGGCCACAGCCCTCGGACTACGGAATGTTCGCCCCGTAAATGCCCGCATCGAGGCTGTGAAGGGGGAGTTCGACTATGTTGTTAGCCGTGCTGTCACCGACCTGAAAACCCTCAAAGGGTGGGCACTGCCCAAACTCCGAAGTGGCCAAAAGGGGTCGAAACCCAACGGTATGCTTATTCTGAAAGGTGGCGACTTGGCCGAGGAGATTGCCGATGCACGCCTTAGGTGCGACATCTACCGCATCAGCGACTGGTTTGAGGAGGAGTTTTTCCTCACCAAGCAGGTCATATACGCAAAACGATAGGTTGCGACTCCTGCATCCTGCCAACCATAGCGCCTGACCCTCCCACGAGGTAAGGACAAAATAAAAAACCACATCGCGTCCGATGTGGTTTTTGTTTGTGCCATTCGAGCGGGTGACCTTGTCACCATCGTGGCATCGAATCAACTCTTAGTCCTCTCGACTATTTGTTGCGAAGCTCGTCCGAAACGGTGAGTTTCTTACGACCTTTGGCGCGGCGAGCAGCCAACACCTTGCGACCATTGACAGTAGCCATACGGGCGCGGAAGCCGTGTTTGTTGATTCTTTTCCTCTTTGAAGGTTGATAAGTCCTTTTCATAGCGCTATTTATATTTGTTTATCAGTTTTCGTGATTTTCGGACTGCAAAGGTAATCAATAAATTCAAAATTCAAAACTCAAACTCCAAAATTGCGCTTTTTTGTAGTAAATTATCACAATTTCCATATAATTATATATATTTGTAGTGTCGTTTGTACGACAGACATATATTGATGAAAGTGTATTTTTTTACCTTGTCTTGAAATCTGGAAAATTTCACTACCGCAGGGAAAACAACTACACTCGTCACCTTGTATTAGATTTTATCGTGGCATACCCTATGCCCCGACTAATACGGGTGTGGGGTATTGTTTATTTGCGGTATAGGTATTCCAGAACCTCAAGACAGATAAATCAATCGACTCCACACTTTCTTTTTATACTAACCTTTGACAATGTTGGAGTCGCTTGTCGCACAAAATAAATAGTAACTATGAAGAAACTATTTCTTTTAGCGATTTCGGTATTTGCCGTATTAAGCGTCTCGGCTCAGTCTTTTGGCAAGAGTGCTTTTAGGAATCTCACAATGGCTAACCAGTGGGTTACATCTTCTTTTGAGAGCAAGTATTTTGCAGGTTTAGAAGAGGTGATTCCTTTGTTTGCTCCCTCGGGTGTAGGTTCTATTACAATACAAATATGGGAGCAGCAAGACTATTTTGGTACAAAGATTAAAGCCACCGAAGAACCGATACATGAGTTTACAGCAACATATAGTGGTGGTGTCTTGTCCACCTTGTCGCGCAAAGGAGATAATTGGATTATTCAAATCAGTTGTGGCTACAATTATATATCTACTTGTAAGGTGTACGATGTTGATACCGGCCAAGAACTTGGACAAGCTGTTAGGCTTGGAAGGACTGTTAATTATGATCCCATTGGAACAAAAGTAGGAAGTGGTTATGCAGGAGGCGAAAATGTTGATTTTTATTATAGTTATGACCGAGGAGATAGGGTTAAATACGTAGGCGACGACTACGGCTCGTATGACCCATATCGTACCAACATTTTGCCTATCAAGCGATATCCAGATTATTATATTGTATCAAGCAATGGCGTAGTAAATCTTATTCAGTCCAAGGCAGACCTTATGAGGCATTATGGTCGTTCTACTTGGAAGGATATTACAAAACGCACAGGCACCGAAAAAGCTCAAAAAACAGTTTCGGCATATACTAGAAATGGTATTGGTAGGATGGAGTCGGTATATTATTCTTGTTTCAATGAGGCAGGAATGAGTGTCAAAAAGTCCGCCACAGAGTGTTTGTATAATGGCCTTACTTATGGAAAGTATATCGTTGAATATAATATGCAATAGTTGAGTTATGAGGAGATTATTTTTGATTGTGGTTTGCCTTTGGCCTCTTATAGCCACTGCACAAAACTATAATACCAATCAGAATGTTAATCAGAATATAAACAACAACATTAACAACAATATAAACAACAACGTCAATCAAAATACAAATCAAAATATCAATCAACTCTCAAACCAAAATACCATTATAATAAACAACCAGCCTGTCATAGAGAAGGTAAAGTATATTGAGAAATATCGTACCGTCTATGTTGATAGGCCACAGCCTAAGCGATATGCACGAAGGTTGTCTGCCCCCATTTGTTTGTTACAAAGTTTGTGGGTTTATTGTGAGGATTTGGGCGATTATAAGAATCATCGCGATGCCAACGAGGTGATTAGGATGCTCAACGAGCGAGGTGCGTATGGGCGAAATGATTGGCGTATCCCAACATCTTCGGAGTTGTCGCTAATGGAGAACTATGCAGATGCAGTTGGTTTGGGCGATGATATATATTTGGCCATCGACCACAGCAACGGTGTTCTTCGTCCTGTGTCAACTGGCCCTTCCATTGCAGAACAAGAAGCCGAACAAGACAGGCAACGCCAACTTCAAGCTATGGCTGATGCCGAAAAGAGAAGAAAACAACTTGCCGCTGAGCAAGAGAGGCAAAGGCAGCTCGCAGAAGATAGGAGAGTGCGCGAACAAAAACTTTACGAACAGCGCCAACTAATCGCAAGCGGACAAGTTGTTTTGAGCGGAAACACTCTCTGGCAACACCAAAACATTGGAGCTACTTCGTTGTATAGCAAGGGTGACGAAATGTCAAATGGTAGTTATAGAGCGCCATTGGGTTGGCGATTACCTACTATTGAAGAGTTGCTGCGTTTTGTTAAAAAGGCACAGTACAAGCGTACGGTAGCCCCGGGTGGTTATCTGGCCTCATATTACACTTTGGATGGAGTGGTATTACCCTCGGGAGTCTATTTAACAATGGATGGCCCTTACGACATTTCCAGATGCACAAAGGTTAGTGCGCAGGGCGTTGTAAGGCTTGTGAAGAGCGCTATTGTAGAGTAATAGGCCAGCCACTTTGGTGGTTTTATATTATCTTTTAGTTTTTGGGGCAGATGATTTTTGCATTTGCCCCAAAACTATTATATTTGTAGTGTCGCACTTGGGGGTGGCGGGCGGTGGAGTGAAACCGCCGAAAACACACCCAAGCGACCCGTAACTACCCACACAAACCCACTTCACACCAGCACCAATGAAGAAACTAACCCTACTCTTAGCCCTCACTCTCACAACACTCACTCTCGCTGCACAAGGCTTCAAGCGCAGCACCCTGACCGACCCCACATTGGCCTACCAATGGTATATGGCCGAGTTCAACTCCAATGCCCCCAAAGCTATTGGCGAGGGTGTGCCACTCTTTGTGCCCGAGGGAGTTAGCAGGGTGGAGGTGCAGAAGTGGGCCGTTGTGAGCTACTTTGGCGATGCCGTAAAGGGGTCGGATGAGCCTACCATCATCATCGACGCACGTTACGACACCGAGGGCCGTCTTGTGAGCACCGAGGTGCAGGGCTCGGGCGAGCGTATGGTTGTAAAATATAGCCCCGAGGGTGGCATAATCCGTTGTGGCCTCTACAATGTGGCCGACGGCAGCACCATAAAAGATATGACCCCCTTCTTCACTCGCACCAAGTCGATGGGCGAGGTTATGCAGGATCACGACAAGGAAGATGAGAGCTACTACTTCGACTACTCGGGACGTGGCGACAGGTGTAAGTTTGTGGGCACAGGCCCCAAGCAGGACGACTACAACATCGACTTCCTGCTCACTCGCAAAGGGGCTTCGACGCTCAACTTCTCGCTCAGGTGTCTGGTGGTGTCGAAGGGCCGTTTGGTGATGAAATATGGCCTATTTGGGTGGCGCAAGATTATGAAGATGCGCGGTGTGGAGAAGGCTCAAAAGTGCTTCTCCTACTACTGCGAAAGCCCCGAGAATTGCGATATGACCTCGCCCAATAGCGCACGCAATATGACCCTCAATGAGGCCGGCATACCCTCCACTCGCAGTGCCGAGAGCATATTTGCCGATGGGTGGCAAAATGAGGAGTTCTTCATTGAGTATAACCTGAATTAGAACATATCACACAATATACTAACTTTATAAAACACTGATTATTATGACTGTTTGGCAAGTAATTTTGGCAATAATCTTTCCCCCTCTGGCTGTTATCAATAGAGGGTGTGGTTCGTTTCTTATAACTCTGTTGCTTACGGCTGCGGGTTGGGTGCCCGGGGTGATTGCGGCATTGATTATACTTAACAAATCTTAGAAAAGAAAAACTCGGGTATCCAAAAAGATACCCGAGTTTTTATTGGTCTAACGTCAAAGGTCTAACGTCTAAACGACCTAAGGCAAGAATAACCCTCCCCTAAGTTAGGGGAGGGTCTGTGAAACAGGGGAGAGGTCTGTCCTATATCTTTGGCCGACCGCCTAACGACCTAAGGCATTATTTTTTTGGTCTAACGTCAAAGGTCTAACGTCTAACGACCTAAGGCATTAAGGTATTATAGGGCCTATGGGGCTTATAGGGCTTATATGCCCCCCCAAAAAAAGCTAAAAGCTCTCTCCTATCGGCCAAACTCACCGCAAATGGATTTTTTCAGCAATTTGGCTCGGCGCGAAGGGGTCTGCTCCTGAGCCAAAACATACATCATCTTTGTGACGGCAGCCTCGGTGGTCATATCGTGGCCACTGATAACACCCACCTTTTGGAGCGCCACTCCTGTCTCGTAGATGTCCATATTGACCTCGCCATTGCTACATTGGGTGACATTGACAATGCTCACACCACGTCGTATGGCCTCCCTCAGTGCACCAATAAACCACTTCTTCGTGGGAGCGTTGCCTGCGCCATAGGTTTCGAGCACCACGCCCTTAACTCCGCTGGCCAGCATCGAGCGGAATATGCTCTCGGTTAGTCCGGGGAAAATCTTTATGATGGCCACATCCCTCTCCAAAGCGGTGCTGATGCTGAATGGTGCGCCAGCCTTGGGGCGGTGGATGTAGGGCTCGTTGTACTGGATGCTCACACCCACCTCTGCCAGAGGAGGATAGTTGTTCGACGCAAAGGCGCTCAGCTCCTCGGCACTCTGCTTGGTGGTGCGGTTGCCTCTGAAAAGACGATTCTGGAAGTAGAGGCTCACACCGGGTACGCGCGGGCGACCCTTAGCATCTTTGGCCGAGGCAAACTCTATGGCCGTAACGAGGTTTTCCCTGCCGTCGGTGCGGAGCACGCCAATGGGAATCTGGCTACCCGTAAAGACCACAGGCTTGGCCAAATTGTGGAGCATAAAGCTCAGTGCGCTTGCGCTATACGACATTGTGTCGGTGCCGTGCAGCACAACAAAGCCGTCGAACTTGTTGTAGTTGGCCTCAATCTGCTCGGCCAAGCGTATCCACAATTCGGGCGAGGCATTCGACGAGTCGATTGGCTCAAAGGGGAGCACCTCGATGTTTACCTCTTGGCGACGCAACGAGGGAATCTCCTCGTGGATGTGGGTGAAGTCGAAGGGTACGAGTGCGCCACTCTCGGGGTCGGTGTGCATACCGATTGTGCCGCCTGTGTAGATTAGCAATACGGAACTTTTCATATCTCGGGTAGTGTTAGTTTCTTAGGCTAAAAATTTGTTGGTTAGTAGTTTAGGCCGAAGAGCCGACGGGCATTGTCGGTTGTGGCGGCGGCCACCTCCTCGGGGCTACACCCTTTTAGTCGGGCAATCTGCTCACAAATATACACCAAATTTTTGGGTTCGTTGCGTTTGCCCCTAAAAGGTACGGGTGAAAGGTAGGGAGAGTCGGTCTCCACAACCATTGCCGAGAGCGGAATGTGGGGTATGCTCTCCAACAAGAGGCTCTTCTTGTAGGTCGCCACACCACCTATACCCACCAGAAAACCCCCTATCTGAGCTATGCGCTCGTAGGTCTCGGCGCTCTCGCCAAAGGCGTGGAGTATGCCTCGGGCCTTGCCCCCGTACTCCTCCAAAATGGCAAGCATCTCATCCCACGCCGAGCGTGTGTGGACAACCAGCGGAAGGTCGTAGTCAATCGAAAGCTCCACCTGACGTCGGAAGCACTCCTCCTGCTCGGCCCTGAAATCGCTGCTCCAATAGAGGTCTAAGCCCACCTCGCCCACGCCATAGAATCGCTCCACAGGTCGCTCTGCCGAGCCTATGGGGGCATCGCACCCACCGCCATTGCAGTTGGCCAGAAGCCTCTCCACCTCGGCCAGCTCCTCGCGCCAGCGTGGGTTGTCGTTTACCGATGTGGGGTGTAGGCCAATGAGCGAGTAGCAGTCGTGGCGCTCGCGCGTGAGGGCAAACTGCGCTTGGTTGGTCTGGCTATCTATGGCCGGGAATATGAAAGCCTCCACGCTCGCCTCGTGGGCACGCTCGAAAACCTCCTCTCTGTCGAGGTCGAACTCCTCGCCATAGATGTGTGTATGTGTGTCTATTAGTTTCATTGTCTGTATGTTTGGTTTTGTGGGACACTACAATAGTCGCTCACATTTGCGTCCCGGCAGCACCCTGACAGCGTCGCACAACTCCAAGCCCGTAAGCAGAGCCACTACTTTGGCCGGGGCAAAGCCTGTGCGGGCCACAAGCACCTCATATTCGACCACCTCGCCCACGCTCATTGCCTCCAAAAGCACCCTCTCGTCGGGTTGGATGTTGAGCGTCTCGGTGGGGTGGGTTGTGGGAGCAAGAGTGCTCTCTTCGTTGTGGCTCACATCCCAGCCCAGCTCGTAGATGATGTCGCCACCCGAGCATACCATCGAGGCTTTGTTTTGCTTGATGAGCAGGTTGGAGCCAAAGGAGTTTTTGTCGAAAGCGCGTGCAGGTACAGCCATAAGTATGCGGCCGTAGCTCAGAGCACACTCGGCTGTTATGAGCGAGCCTCCCTCGTAGGGCGACTCCACAACCACCGTACCCGAGGCGAGGCCGGCAATGATACGGTTGCGTGCAGGGTAGAATTTACCCGTATTTTTGTGCTGCGACGACACCTCAGTGACTATCGCTCCTCCCTCGTCAATGATGCGCTCGGCAAGCGAGGCATTGGCCGCAGGAGTGACCTCGGGCAGAGCGCTGGCTATTACGGCCACCGTTGTTGCCCCCACTTCGAGGGCCGCGCGGTGGGCACACTCGTCGTTGCCAAAGGCAAGGCCACTGACAATCGAAATGTCGGCAACCTTGTCGTGGAGCTGTTCGATGAGCCTCTGACCCACTTGCTGGCCGTAGTTGGTTATGGTGCGAGTGCCTACAAAAGCCACCGAGGGCTTCGAGAGTGCCGTAAGGTTGCCCTGCACAAATAGAATGTGTGGACGGTCGGCACACTCCCTCAGCAGGGGCGGATAGACGGTGTCGGTGGCAGCTATGGCGTAGATGTGGTGCTTCTGACAGTAGTCCAACTCCTTCTCGGCGGCCTTGAAACCCACTCGGGCGCGGATGTCGCTAATGACGCTCTGACGCACAATGCCCCCTTGTGTGCGCAACTGCTCCTCGGATGCCGCAAAGATAGCCTCTGCCGACCCGAAGGTTTCGATAAGATGGGCAATGGTTTTGTTGCCCAGTGCGGGGGTGTAGAGCAGAGCGAGGTCGGCGAGTGTCATAGTCGCAGAAGGAGATGAAAAGAGTGTATAAATATCAAAATCAGAGGTAAAAATACACAAAAAATTTGGAGTTTGCGAGAAAATAGTTACTTTTGTGCTCCGAAAGCAACCCACTTGGCGACGGTTTTAGGGCCGTTTGGGGTGTAAGTTGCTGAATGATAAATAGTTGGTGCGATGGCCGAGTGGCTAGGCAAAGGTCTGCAAAACCTTCTACAGCGGTTCGATTCCGCTTCGCACCTCAAAAACAAGGTCGGCTCGATGCCGACCTTTTGTTTTTGAGGTGCGATAGCGCACGAACATTCACATTCCTCCCTAAATCCCTCCTTTGCCAAAGGAGGGACTTGTTATTTTGTGGGTAGTGTCGTCTTTTTTGCGAGCCTTTTGTTTTTGAGGTGCGATAGCGCACCATTTGTGCTACCTTCCCCTGCTCAAAAGCCTCATAAATAACCCGGGTATTAAAAAAGATACCCGAGTTTGGGTAGGGAGCTTAGGGAATTTAGGGAGGTTAGAGAATAGGGCATATAGGGCCTATAAGCCCTATATGCCCTATGGGCCTTAAACTCCTTAGAGCCTCTAATGCCCTCATAGCCCTTAAAACGCCAAAGCCCCGCAATCATTGCGGGGCTTTGGCATAAAAATTCGCTTGCGCTCGAAGCCTAAAACTTAGCTACAGCACGGACATGATGGAGGTTGAGTTTGATGTCATTATAATCAAGGGTTATGCCATCTCTCACAGTAACACCCCATGCAACTGTTGCATTATTTTCTGTTGAAGACCAAGTTACAAATGGAGCTCCCAAAATTTTTTTCGCACCTTGACGTTCTAGCTCCTCATTTACTACATCCTTGATCTCAAATAAGTCTCTCAACTCAGTTGTGGTTGGCAAATACCAATCCTCTCCCAAATTAGCACACCAAGCAAAAGCAGGATATTTTTCTCGCCAACCTTCAATTCTATACACTGCCTGCATATTTATATTAGTCCAAGGCCCAAAGTCGGATGTGCCCACTTTTTGATTATCTTTAGCCCAAGGTAGTTCGGTCTCTTCCAAACTCACAATCTTACCGTGGCGGCCGTCGGGTGTTACTTCAAATACCACACCCCTCTTAGTGCCATCGTCGTAGAGGTCGCCAACCTTATAGGTCTTAGTCGCAGGTTTGGGCTGTGGCTCGTGCTTGGGTGCAACCACCTCGCTTGTAGTCTTGTTGGTTAGGCCCATATCATTGAGCGCACTTACAACCGCATCCAAGCTCTCTACCCACTGGACATTAGTGAAAATGAAGTCCAATTCGTCGTTATCCTCAAACTGAAAGTCGCCAATCTTATAGGGCAGTATAGGTTTTTTGTGTTTTATGGCATAGAGGATTTCCTTCTGCGTAAACTCCGAGGCAGCCGAATTGGCCGAAGCAATGAAAATCAAAGTTTTACAAGCCTTAATTCGACGTGTAATTTCTGTTAGAAAATTGGTTGAACCACCAATAGACAAGTCAATCCAATACTTTACCCCAGCCTCGGCAAGCGCATTGCAGAGTGCCTCGGCTTGCTCCCTATCCTTACGCGAATAGCTTATGAAAACATCGTGATTCATTGGAAATTTGCTTTATTGAGGCAAAGATAGGGATTATTCGTGGCAAATACAATACTACAACGTGGGTATTAAAAAAGATACCCGAGTTTGGGCGGGGAGGTTAGGGGAGGTGTGGTTGTGGGGCGAAAGACCCTTGCAATCCCTATTATTCCTTTTCTCAATGGCTCTTTGGGGGCTGAAAGTCTGACAAAATGGCAGGTGGGGGTGTCTGGAACGCTTTTTGTTTGTATCATCGCAAGACGATTAACCCACAAAGTACTATGAGCAAGCAGACAATAAGTTTCTCCGCCGACCGCACACACGCTACCGAAGGCGAGGTTGTGACCCTCAGTTGGGACTGCGGAGTGCCCGACAGCGTGACATTGCGCATCGACAACGGCTACAAAACAACCCTCCTCCATCTGCCCGACAGCGGCACGAGGGCCATACTTATCGAAAAGTCCAAAGGCAAAACCACCCTCCAACTGACAGCCGTCATTGGCACTCGCAAAGAGCACAAAGAGCTATCCGTAAGGGTGAAAAACCTCAAAGTGATACGTCCACGAGAAGCCACAAGGCGCTCTTCGCATAGGCGTTTTTCGATGGCCGACCTCTCGCCAAAACGACTCTGGCAACAAATCAAGGGTGCTGTGGTGGGCTTCTGGCGCAAGCTGGAATATGGTTGGCGCATAATGCCACCCAAGACCAAACGCATCTACAAATTTCTGCTCATCCTGCTGGCTGCAATGTGGATTAGCGCAATGGGTCAGAGCCGAGGCTACAAGGCCGGCTACGAGCAGGGCATAAAAGACCGCGCAACGGTGGAACAGACCTACGACACATCGGCCATATAGCCCACAACCCACCCACATCCCGCTCCACACAAAACGCCTACCCATCTCAAAGGGGTAGGCGTTTGGTTTTTGAGGGTAAAGATGCCCAAAGTGGTGAACTTTGAGCGCTCTGCTCGGTTAGTTCGCTTGGTTGAGTGTGCCGTTGGTCCACAAACCCGTCATCATAGCTCCGTCGGCACGGATGTAGAGCCCTTGCCCCTCGCGCAAATCATTTACCCACATCCCATACCACGCCGAGCCGTCGCTCCAACGATAGATGCCAAAGCCCTGACGTATGCCGTTGTGTTTCTCGCCCTCCCAGCTATCGCCTGTGGAGAGTTGTTCCGAAGTCCAAGTGTAGGAGTTGTAGCTCTCCTTAGAGGGGTAGGGGTCGGTGGGACGACCATTTTTGAAGTTGCCAAAGTAGGTTAGGTGGCCCTCGCGATTGTAAAGCGTGCCACGCCCGTTGGGCTGTCCATCCTCGATATAGCCCACATAGATGACGCTCCCCTCAGCACCGGGGAAGTGGGCGCTATCGGAGTGGATGATGATAGCTCCGGGCCCTTCGGCCTCGCCCGAGTAGGTGCAGATGACGGTCTGCTCGCCAAAGCGCGAGATGCCCATATCGTAGGGCTCGCCATCATCCCACACCCCTGTGTGGCTCACACCGCTGTCCCACATAAATGTGCCGTAGCCGTCGCGCACACCGCCAATCTGCTCGCCATAGTAGTATCCCTGCTCATAGGAGAGGTAGGAGTAGCGATGGGGGATGGTGGAGGGAGCGCCTCGCCAGTAGGAGGCGATGTCGGGAGAGTGGGGCTCGGCCAGTGTGGCCATCTGCTCACGTGCCTGCACAAGACCACCCTCGGCAGCTTGGCGTAAGAAGTGTCGCCAACGAATACTATCGACGGGTGTGCCCCAGCCGTAGAGATGACACTGAGCCAGATTGTACTGCGCAGTTGGGTTGCCGGAGCGGGCTTCGGCGATGAAGTCGCTGGCATTTTGACCGCTCAGAGGGAGGAGAGCCGCCCACGCGCATATTATATATATAAGTGTAAATCGCTTCATAAACAGCTCTGTTTTCAGCAAAGATAGCTAAAATTTGCTGGCTTGGCGCAAAAAACTGGCCTAATTATTTTTTTATAAAGAAAAGAGTTGTATTTTTGTCGCCGATTTTGAACTATTGCGCTATGTGTAATTGGTCGGAATTAGGGTTCTGTGAAAGATTGAGATGAATTTTTGAAATTTTGTTGCCTAAAATTTTGCGGAATTAAAATTTCCCCATATATTTGCAACCCCAAATCAGGGCAAACTAACTGCCGATGTAGCTCAGTTGGCCAGAGCAGCTGATTTGTAATCAGCTGGTCGGGGGTTCGAATCCCTCCATCGGCTCCAAACGAGTCGCCGCACTCGGAGATAAGGGAAAGCGGCAACAAAATTAACATATCGGGAGAGTTCCAGAGTGGCCAAATGGGGCAGACTGTAAATCTGTTGGCAACGCCTTCGGTGGTTCGAATCCATCCTCTCCCACACGCATCAAAAGTTCAATTCATCTGCAAAAGGTGGATTGTTCTTTTGTGGTTCTCGGTGGTGACAAAATCGACCATCCAAGAGGTCGGCGCTTAACGGTGGCGACTATTGGTGTGCAGAGAAGTTGCTTAAAGAGAATTTGCGGAAGTAGCTCAGTTGATAGAGCATCAGCCTTCCAAGCTGAGGGTCGCGAGTTTGAGCCTCGTCTTCCGCTCCAAAAGAGAAATAAACATTAACACAATACTTATCTAATAACAACTACAAAGTTATGGCAAAAGAAAAATTTGACAGGTCAAAGCCACACGTAAACGTTGGTACTATTGGCCACGTAGACCACGGTAAAACTACTCTTACCGCTGCTATTACCCAGGTACTTGGTAAAAAAGGTCTTTCGGAGTTGCGTTCGTTCGACTCGATTGATAACGCTCCCGAGGAGAAAGAGCGTGGTATCACCATCAACACCGCTCACATTGAGTATCAGACTGCAAACCGCCACTATGCACACGTTGACTGCCCCGGCCACGCCGACTATGTAAAGAACATGGTAACTGGTGCTGCTCAGATGGATGGTGCTATCTTGGTAGTTGCTTCGACTGATGGTCCTATGCCTCAGACCCGTGAGCACGTACTTCTCGCTCGTCAGGTAAACGTTCCTAAGATCGTTGTTTTCATGAACAAATGCGATATGGTACCCGATGAGGAGATGTTGGAGCTCGTTGAGATGGAGATTCGTGACGTTTTGAGCCAGAATGGCTTCGACGGCGACAACGCTCCCGTTATCCGCGGTTCTGCTCTTGGCGCACTCAACGGTGAGCCCGAGTGGGAGGAGAAAGTTATGGAGCTTATGGACGCAGTTGATACCTACATTCCTCTGCCTCCCCGTGACGCTGACAAACCCTTCCTTATGCCCGTAGAGGACGTATTCTCGATCACCGGTCGTGGTACCGTTCTTACTGGTCGTATCGAGACTGGTGTTATCCACGTTGGTGACCCCGTTGAGATCGTAGGTTTGGATGAGAAGATTCGTACTTCGGTATGTACTGCCGTTGAGATGTTCCGCAAACTCCTCGATGAGGGTTCGGCAGGTGACAACGTAGGTCTGCTGATGCGTGGTATCGACAAGAAAGAGGTTAAGCGCGGTATGGTAGTAGCTAAACCCAAGTCGATTACTCCCCACACCAAATTCCGTGGTGAGGTTTATATCTTGAAGAAAGAAGAGGGTGGCCGTCACACTCCTTTCCACAACAGGTATCGTCCTCAGTTCTACCTCCGTACTATGGATATTACCGGTGAGGTTAAACTTCCCGATGGTATCGAGATGGTAATGCCTGGTGACCACGTTGAGATTGAGGTAACTCTTATCTACCCCGTTGCTTTGAACGCAGGTCTTCGTTTCGCAATCCGCGAGGGTGGCCGTACCGTAGGTTCGGGTCAGATCAAAGAGGTTCTTGAGTAGTAATACATCGAAATCTCAAATATAGGGGCAGGCTTCGAGGCTTGCAAGAGCAGAGCTTGCCCCACTTTTACGAGAGTAGTTTAATGGTAGAATAGCGGTCTCCAAAACCGTTGGTGGGAGTTCGATTCTCTCCTCTCGTGCTACAAGTCCGGTCGTCTTTGAAAAGAGAGTGCCGGACTTATTGAGTGAAGACAAATAAAGAAATAAGCATATGAAACTCGTAAAATACGTTAAGGCTTCGTACGAAGAGTTGGTTCACAAAGTGTCGTGGACTCCTATGAAAGAGTTGCAGAGTCTTGCAGTTACCGTTATGGTTGCTTCCCTGCTGATTGCTGTTGTGATTCTTGCTATGGATCTGACCTTTGAGTCCATTATGAAAGCTGTGTACAGCATTTTGGCTCACTAGTTCAAGGTTTTTAGTTTTGACTTTTAATCAGAAGTAAAACAATGAGCGAACAGACAAAAAACTGGTATGTGTTACGCGCCATCGGCGGTAAGGAGAAAAAGGTGAAGGAGTATATCGAGAACGAGATACGCCACCTCCACCTCGAACACCTTATTTCGCAGGTTCTGATTCCTACCGAGAAGGTCTTTACAGTCCGCAACGGTAAGAAAGTGAGCAAAGAGAGGGTGTCGTATCCCGGCTATGTATTGGTTGAAGCAGCTATGGTTGATGAAGTACCTTACGTTCTTCGCAACACACCCAATGTGCTCGGCTTCCTGGGAGAGACCAAAGAGGAGAGCCAGCGACTGATTGCCACCCCTATTAGGGAGGCAGAGGTTGCAAGGATTCTCGGAAGGGTTGACCAAATGAGCGAGGGTGAGGAAGAGAGTGCCGTAAGCTACATCGTTGGAGAGAGCGTAAAAGTTACGGACGGTCCCTTCACGACTTTCTCTGGTATTGTCGAAGCAGTCGATGAGGAGAGGAAGAAGCTGACAGTCTCTGTGAGGATTTTCGGGCGCAAGACTCTTATGGAGTTGAGCTATATGCAAGTAGAAAAAGAATAATTAACAAAGGAAACTATGGCAAAAGAGGTTGCTGCATTTATTAAATTGCAGATTAAAGGTGGTGCCGCCAATCCTTCGCCACCAGTAGGCCCTGCGTTGGGTTCTAAGGGAGTCAACATTATGGACTTCTGCAAGCAGTTCAACGCAAGGACTCAGGAGAAGGCCGGCAAAGTACTGCCCGTAATTATTACCGTATATAGCGACAAGTCGTTTGAGTTTGTCGTTAAACAGCCACCCGTTGCTGCTGCACTCAAAGAGGCTGCTGGTATCCAAGCTGGTTCGGCTGAGCCCAACCGTCAGAAAGTAGGTAGTGTAACTATCGAGCAGGTTGAGGCTATTGCTAAGGACAAGATGAGCGATATGAACTGCTTTACTATTGAGTCTGCTATGCGTATGGTAGCAGGTACTGCACGCAGTATGGGTATCACCGTAGTAGGCGAAGTTCCTGCAAAGTAATTAGACTGAGAAGATGAGTAAATTGACAAAGAATCAAAAAGCAATGCTCGCAAAAGTAGAGCCCGGAAAGCTCTACAAGCTGAGCGAGGCCGCAGCTCTTCTGAAAGAGATTACTTTCACTAAGTTCGATGCTTCGGTAAATGTTGATGTACGTCTTGGTGTTGACCCTCGTAAGGCAAACCAGATGGTACGTGGCGTGGTTACTCTGCCTCACGGTACAGGTAAGACTGTACGTGTGTTGGTGCTTTGTACTCCCGACAAGGAGAACGAGGCTCGCGAGGCTGGTGCTGACTACGTAGGTCTCGATGAGTACGTTGAGAAAATCAAGGGCGGTTGGACCGACGTTGATACCATCATCTGTACTCCTAACGTAATGGCAAAAGTAGGTGCTTTGGGTCGTATTCTGGGTCCTCGTGGCTTGATGCCCAACCCTAAGACCGGCACCGTAACTATGGACGTGGCAAAAGCTGTTCAGGAGGTGAAAGCTGGTAAGATCGACTTCAAGGTTGATAAGTACGGTATTGTTCACTCGGCAGTTGGTAAGATCTCGTTCAGCGAGGATAAGATTATTGACAATGCCAACGCATTCATCGATATGATTCACAAGCTGAAACCCGCCGCAGCCAAAGGTACTTATATGCTTAGTATCTATCTCTCAACGACAATGAGTATCGGTCTCCAGATTGACCCCAAATCACTCGATTTCAAATAGTAAAAAACATTGAGCTATGACAAGGGAAGAAAAAAGAATAGTTATTGAAGGCCTGACCGAGAAACTCAATCAGTATCCCCATTTCTACATTGCCGACATTGAGGCTTTGAACGCCGAGCAGACCGCTCAGTTGCGTCGCAAATGCTTCGAGAAAGACGTTAAGTTGGTTGTTGTAAAGAACACCCTTTTCGTTAAGGCATTGGAGGCAGTGGAGAAAGCAGATGCTGCACTTGTCGAGGTTCTGAAAGGCACTTCGTCGATTATGTTCTCCGAGAATAGCAAAAATCCTGCATTGGTAATTAAGGAGTTCCGCAAAGGTTGCGAGAAACCCATCCTTAAAGCCGCTTACGTTCAGGATTGCGTATATGTCGGTGACAATAACCTCGATATGCTTTGCACCATCAAATCGCGCGAGGAGCTTATTGGCGACATCGTTGCTTTGCTCCAATCGCCCATCAAGAATGTTGTTTCGGCATTGCAGGGTAGCGCTGGTCAGAAGGTTGCAGGCATCGTAAAGGCACTTGAAGAAAGAAATTAATTTTTCCAAACAAAACACAAACAACGAAGTAAAACAATTTAATTTTATACAAAACTATGGCAGATATTAAAGCATTGGCAGAAGAGTTGGTAAACTTGACTGTTAAAGAGGTAAACGAGTTGGCAACCATCCTCAAAGAGGAGTACGGTATTGAGCCCGCAGCTGCAGCTGTTGCAGTTGCTGCTCCCGCTGCTGCTGAGGCAGCTGCACCCGCAGAGAAAACTTCTTTCGACGTTATTCTCGTGAGCGCAGGTCAGGCTAAGATCGCAGTTGTTAAAGCTGTGAAAGAGGCTACTGGCTTCGGTTTGAAAGAGTCGAAAGACTTGGTTGACGCTGCTCCTAAGGCTATCAAAGAGGGCATCTCGAAAGAGGAGGCTGAGGCACTCAAAGCCGCTCTTGAGGACGCAGGTGCAGAGGTTGAGGTTAAATAGTTTATCTATTAACTTCACTCCATACTGGGTATAGAGCTTATGTCAAAATAAGCTCTATGCCTTTTTCGCGTCTAAAAGGTAAGGCGCAAAGCCAGAGTTAGGTTAGGTGGATTTCGTGAGCCTATAAATGGCTGAAATAGAGGGTTTTGGGTGGCTTGAATGTTGCCAAAAATCCTTTGCCGGTGACGGCAAGCAAAAAAGAAGAGGCCGAAAAGTTCGGCGCACCCACGAAGAGGCAGGGTGGAGATAAAAGGCACGCTAAGGCGCAACGCGAGTGGCGAGATGGTCACAAAGTGAGCGACGCAAAGTTGGTGGAGAGAAAGCCACTGTGTGAGCGCTGCAATGCGAGTGATGAGATGGTCACAAAGTGAGTGCTGCAAAGCGAGAGTGAGAAAGCCACTATGTGAGCGACGCAAAGCAGGTGGTGAGTAAGTCACTGCGTGAGCGATGCTGAGGTGTCACCGAGAGTGGCGAGAGTGTTGCGATGAGTAGCACAAAGGGCCAACCGAGAGTGGCTGGCGGGCCAAAATCTCCGAGTCGAAGGGGTGCAGCGAAAGCGGCTTCAACAAAAAATCTTTCAAAAATAATTTTTGCAGACAATGTCCTCGAAAGCAAACAATAGAATTAGCTTCTCCTCCATCACCCACAAGATGGATTATCCCGACTTTTTGGAGGTGCAGCTCAAATCATTCCGCGACTTTTTTCAATTAGACACTACTGCTGAGAATCGTAAAAACGAGGGACTCTACAAGGTTTTCTCCGAGAACTTCCCCATTACGGACACCCGTAACAACTTCGTGTTGGAGTTTCTCGACTACTACATCGACCCCCCACGCTACTCCATTGAGGAGTGCTTGGAGATGGGTTTGACGTATAGCGTGCCTCTGAAAGCGAAACTCAAACTCTACTGCACAGACCCTGAGCACGAGGAGTTTACGACCGAGATTCAGGATGTGTACTTCGGTACAATCCCCTATATGACTCCCGGTGGTACTTTCGTGATTAACGGTGCTGAGCGAGTTGTTGTATCTCAGTTGCACCGCTCGCCCGGTGTATTCTTCGGTCAGAGTGTCCACACCAATGGCACTAAGCTCTACTCGGCCCGTATTATTCCTTTCAAGGGCTCGTGGATAGAGTTTGCAACCGACATCAACAACGTGATGTATGCCTACATTGACCGAAAGAAGAAGTTGCCCGTAACCACTTTGCTTAGGGCCGTAGGCTTTGAAGCAGACAAAGATATTCTCGAAATCTTCGACCTCGCCGACGAGGTTAAGGTCAATCGCACCAACCTGAAAAAGAGCTTGGGTCGCAAGCTCGCCGCAGGTATTGTTAAGACCAGCTGGGAGGATTTCGTAGATGAGGATACCGGTGAGGTTATGCCCATCGAGCGTAGCGAGGTTATCATCAAGCGTGAGACCGAGCTTACCGAGGAGCATATCGACATCATCTTGGAGAATGGCATCAAGACCATCCTCCTGCACAAGGACAATCCTTCGGGCGTAGATTACTCGATTATCTACAACACCCTCCAAAAGGACCCCTGCAACACAGAGAAGGACGCTGTGGTTTACATCTATCGCCAGTTGCGTAATTCGGAGCCACCAGATGAGGCTACCGCGAGGGATGTAATCGACAAGCTCTTTTTCAGCGACAAGCGCTACGATTTGGGCGACGTAGGTCGTTTCCGTATCAATAAGAAACTTGGCCTTGATACCAACCCCGAGGTGAGGGTACTCACCCGCGAGGATATCATCGCCATCATCCGCTACCTGATTGAGCTCATCAACTCCAAGACCGATGTTGATGATATCGACCACCTCTCGAACCGTCGTGTGAGGACTGTGGGCGAGCAACTGAGCAATCAGTTCTCCATTGGCTTCATTCGTATGGCCCGCACCATCCGCGAGAGGATGAACGTCAGGGATAGCGAGCAGTTCAAACCTATCGACCTGATTAACGCCAAGACACTGTCGAGTGTGATTAACAGCTTCTTTGGTACAAACCAGCTCTCGCAGTTTATGGACCAGACCAACCCTCTGGCCGAGATGACCCACAAACGTCGTTTGTCGGCACTTGGTCCTGGTGGTTTGAGCCGCGATAGGGCAGGTTTTGAGGTTCGTGACGTACACTACACCCACTATGGTCGTCTTTGCCCCATTGAGACTCCTGAGGGTCCTAACATTGGTCTGATTTCTTCGTTGTGTGTATATGCGAAGATTAGTCCTATGGGCTTCATTGAGACTCCCTACCGCAAGGTGGTTGATGGCAAGGTCGATTTGAACGACGAGAATATCCGCTATTATAGCGCCGAGGAGGAGGAGAACCTGAACATTGCTCAGGCTTCGGCTCCCGTAGATAGCGAGGGTAACTTCCTCGAACCCAATAGGATTAAGGCACGTAACGAGGCCGACTTCCCTGTGATTACCGCACAGCAGGTTGATTTGGTCGATGTTGCTCCCAACCAGGTTGCATCTATCGCAGCAAGCCTTATCCCCTTCTTGGAGCACGACGATGCTAACCGTGCGCTGATGGGCTCGAACATGATGCGTCAGGCAGTACCTCTGGTCAATCCCGAGGCTCCTATCGTTGGTACGGGCTTGGAGGGCGAGATGGTTCGCGACAGCCGTATTCAGGTTGTAGCCGAGGGCGCTGGTGAGGTTGTCTATGCCGATGCTATCCAGATTCAGGTTAAGTACGACCGCACCGAGGAGGAGAAGCTCGTTAGCTTCGACTCGGAGATTACCACTTATAAGTTGCCTCGCTACCGCAAGACCAACCAGAATATGTCCATCACCTTGCGTCCTATCGTGAAGATTGGCGACAGGGTAGCTAAGGGCGACATTCTGACCGAGGGCTACTCGACTCAGAATGGCGAGTTGGCACTGGGTCGCAACTTGAAGGTTGCGTTTATGCCTTGGAAGGGCTACAACTTCGAGGATGCAATTGTTATCTCGGAGAGGCTTCTGAGGGAGGACTTGTTCACTTCGGTACACGTTGATGAGTATATTATGGAGGTTCGCGAGACCAAGCGCGGTGTCGAGGAGCTTACTGCCGATATTCCCAACGTGAGCGAGGAGGCTACCAAAGACCTCGACGAGAGGGGTATCATCCGCATTGGTGCGAATGTGAAACCCGGCGATATTATGATTGGTAAGATTACCCCCAAAGGCGAGAGCGACCCCAGCCCCGAGGAGAAACTTCTGAGGGCTATCTTCGGCGACAAGGCCGGCGATGTTAAGGACGCTTCGTTGAAGGCTCAGCCTTCGCTCTTTGGTACTATCATCGACCGCAAGCTCTACACCCGCAATGTGAAGGATGGCAAGCGCGGTAAGGCCGAGGAGAAACACAAGTTGGAGGAGGCCGAGGCTAAGTTCCAGGCCGAGGCAGCAGCGCTGAAAGTTGTTCTCGTTGAGAAACTTATGACTCTGCTGAAAGATCAGGTTTCGCTTGGCGTTTACGACTACTCGGGCGTTGAGTTGCTCGCTCCCGGCAGCAAGTTTACCAAGAAGGCTTTGGAGGAGATTAACTATCTCGACCTCGGCATTGGTAAGTGGGTTGAGGATGAGCACTTGGCAAGCCTTGTTGGTAAGACCATCAACAACTACACCATTAAATATAAAGAGGCCGACGCAAGGGTTAAGCGTGAGAAGTACAACATCACCAATGGTGACGAGCTTCCCAATGGCGTAATTCAGCTTGCTAAGGTATATTTGGCTAAGAAGCGTAAGCTCAAAGTGGGCGATAAGATGGCAGGTCGCCACGGTAACAAGGGTATTGTTGCTAAGGTTGTTCGCGATGAGGATATGCCTTTCTTGGACGATGGTTCGATTGTGGATATTGTTCTGAACCCTCTGGGCGTGCCTTCGCGTATGAACTTGGGTCAGATTTACGAGACCGTATTGGGTTGGGCTGGTAAGGAGCTTGGTTTGAAGTTCGCAACGCCCATCTTCGACGGTGCTACACTCGACGAGATTAACGAGTACACAGCCAAAGCGGGTCTTCCTGTGAATGGTTGCTGCCACCTGAGGGATGGTGGTACGGGTGAGAAGTTCGACCAGCCTGCAACTGTCGGCGTAATCTATATGCTCAAACTGGGCCATATGATTGACGACAAGATGCACGCACGTTCTATCGGTCCCTACTCGCTCATCACTCAGCAGCCCCTTGGTGGTAAGGCTCAATTTGGTGGTCAGAGGTTTGGTGAGATGGAGGTTTGGGCACTTGAAGGCTTCGGTGCTGCCCACATTCTCCAAGAGATTCTCACCATCAAGTCCGACGACGTTATGGGTCGTGCTAAGGCATACGAGGCCATCGTCAAGGGCGACAACCTGCCCACTCCCGGTATTCCCGAATCGCTCAACGTGCTGTTGCACGAGTTGCGCGGTCTGGCAATCAGTGTTAAACTATCGTAATATATTATAGGTATAAGAATTATGGCAAACGGTAAAGATAAAATCACTACTACCAATTTCAGCAAAATCTCGATTGGTCTTGCCTCGCCTGAGGAGATTCTGGAAAATTCGAGCGGCGAGGTGTTGAAGCCTGAGACGATTAACTATCGTACCTATAAACCCGAGCGCGATGGTCTGTTCTGCGAGCGCATCTTCGGCCCTGTGAAGGACTACGAGTGCCACTGCGGTAAGTATAAGAGGATTCGCTACAAAGGCATAGTTTGTGACCGATGCGGTGTGGAGGTAACGGAGAAGAAAGTACGTCGTGAGCGTATGGGTCACATCCAGTTGGTTGTGCCTGTGGTTCATATTTGGTATATCCGCTCGCTACCTTCGAAGATTGGCTACCTGCTTGGTGTTCCCAGCAAGAAACTCGATGCGGTTATCTACTACGAGCGCTACATCGTTATTCAGGCTGGTGCTGCTGCCAACTTGGGTCTTACCAATGGTGGCAACGAGCACGACTTGCTCTCCGAGAAGGAGTATCTGGATATTTTGGCAGCTCTGCCCGAGAACAACACTCTTTCGGACGACGATCCCAATAAGTTCATCGCCCAGATGGGTGCTGAGGCTGTGCTGACAATGTTGCAGAGGCTCGACTTGGATCGCCTGAGCGAGCAGTTGCGCCATAAAGCATCGCACGAGAGCTCGCAGCAGCGTAAGACCGAGGCTCTGAAAAGGCTCAACATTATTGAGGCCTTCCGCGAGTCGAGGGAGATTAACAAGCCCGAGTGGATGGTGTTGAAGGTTATTCCTGTGACTCCTCCCGAGTTGCGTCCTTTGGTACCTCTGGATGGTGGTAGGTTCGCTACTTCCGACCTGAACGACCTCTATCGTAGGGTTATCATCCGCAACAACCGCTTGAAGCGGCTTATTGAGATTAAAGCTCCTGAGGTTATCTTGCGCAACGAGAAACGTATGTTGCAGGAGGCTGTTGATTGCTTGTTCGACAACTCGCGCAAGACCAGCGCGGTTAAGAGCGAGAGCAACCGTCCTTTGAAGTCGCTCAGCGACAGCCTTAAAGGTAAACAGGGCCGCTTCCGTCAGAACCTTTTGGGTAAGCGTGTCGATTACTCGGCCCGTTCTGTTATCGTTGTGGGCCCCGAGCTGAAAATGCACGAGATGGGTATCCCCAAAGATATGGCTGCTGAGTTGTATAAACCCTTCATTATCCGTAAGCTCATCGAGCGCGGTATTGTGAAGACTGTTAAGTCGGCTAAGAAGATTATTGATAGGAAAGACCCCGTAATCTGGGACATCTTGGAGAACGTTATCAAGGGTCACCCTGTGTTGATGAACCGTGCTCCTACCCTTCACCGATTGGGTATTCAGGCCTTCCAGCCTAAGCTGATTGAGGGTAAGGCAATGCAGCTCCACCCACTGGCTTGTACGGCGTTCAACGCGGACTTCGATGGCGACCAGATGGCGGTACACTTGCCCTTGGGCAATGCCGCAATCTTGGAGGCTCAGCTTCTGATGCTCGGTTCGCACAACATCCTCAACCCTGCCAACGGTGCGCCTATTACAGTACCTTCGCAGGATATGGTGCTTGGTCTGTACTATATTACCAAGATTCGTGGCACAGAGGAGCGTCCCGACAGGGAGAAGGCTGTATATAGGAAAGAGCTTATTGAGAGTGGCCAGACCATCAATCGTTGGGACGACATCCAGAATGGCGACATCCGTCCTAAGGAGGGCGTGAAGGCAGCCTTCACATTCTACGGCCCTGAGGAGGCAATTATTGCCTACAACGAGCGTAGGGTTGACTTGCACACCCTTGTGAATGTGCAGATTACCACTGTGGACGAGAACGGTCAGGAGGTAACTAAGATTATCCCCACCTCGGTAGGTCGTGTGCTGTTCAATCAGGTTGTACCTAAGGAGGTTGGCTATATCAACTTGCTCTTGAAGAAGAATACTCTGAGGGATATTATCGGTGTTGTTATGAAGAAGTCGGGTGCTGATAAGGCGGCTGCCTTCCTCGATGACATCAAGGCACTGGGTTATAAGATGGCATTCCAGGGCGGTTTGTCGTTCAACTTGGGTGCTGTGATTATCCCCGAGGAGAAGAAAGCTCTTGTGGAGCAGGGTAACCAGCAGGTTGCTCAGTTCTTGGAGCAGTATAATATGGGTCTTATCACCAACAACGAGCGATATAACAAGGTTATTGACGTTTGGACAAACGTAAACAACCGCGTTACGGCTGCTGTGTATAACCACCTGAAAGCCGACCAAGATGGCTTCAACCCTGTGTTTATGATGCTTGATTCGGGTGCTCGTGGTAGTAGGGAGCAGATTCGTCAGTTGGGTGGTATGCGTGGTCTGATGGCTAAACCCCAGAAGTCGGGTGCTGAGGGCGGTCAGACTATCGAGAACCCCATTTTGTCGAACTTTAAGGAGGGCCTTTCGGTGTTGGAGTACTTTATTTCGACTCACGGTGCTCGTAAAGGTTTGGCAGATACGGCACTTAAAACTGCCGACGCAGGTTATTTGACTCGTCGTCTTGTCGATGTTGCCAACGATGTTATTATCAACGAGGAGGATTGCGGCACATTGCGTGGTCTGACCGCTACGGCTGTTAAGCGCAACGATGCTGTTATCCAGAGCCTCTACGATAGGATTTTGGGCCGTACAGCTGTTGAGGATGTAATTCACCCCCACACTGGCGAGGTTATTGTTAAGGCTGGCGACGAGATTAACGAGGATGCAGCTACCGCTATTGAGAAGGCCGGTATTGAGAAGGTTGAGATTCGCTCGGTACTTACTTGCGAGTCGCGTCACGGTGTGTGTGCTAAGTGTTATGGTCGCAACCTTGCTACGGGTCGTCCCGTACAGAAGGGTGAGGTTGTTGGCGTTATCGCAGCACAGTCTATTGGTGAGCCCGGTACTCAGCTTACTCTGCGTACATTCCACGTCGGTGGTGTTGCAAGTGGTTCTTCGATTGACAACCGCCTTGTTGCAAAACACGAGGGTGTTGTTGAGATTGACGACTTGCGTGTTATTAAGACCAAAGATCGCGACGGCAATCCTAAGAACTTGGTTGTTAGCCGCTTGGCAGAGTTCCGCATTGTTAGCAAGGAGACCGGTACAACCCTGTTTACCTACAACCTTGCCTACGGTTCGACTCTCTATAAGCTTGCTGGTGAGACCATCCAGAAGGGTGACATCATCTGCGAGTGGGATCCTTTCAACGCCGTTATCATCTCGGAGTACGATGGTAGGGTTGTGTTCGACAACGTTGTTGAGGGCGTAACCTATCGTGATGAGTACGATGAGACTACCGGTCTGAGGGAGAAAGTGATTATCGAGTCGCGTGATAGGAATCGCAACCCCTTGATTCGCATTGTTGATAAGGACGGTGTGGAGCAGAAGCAGTACAACTTGCCTGTGGGTGCTCACGTTGTTGTTAAGGAGAATGCCAAGATTAAGGCTGGTGAGATTCTGATTAAGATTCCTCGCTCGTTTGGTAAGGCAGGCGATATTACCGGTGGTCTTCCCCGTGTTACCGAGCTGTTTGAGGCTCGCAACCCCTCCAACCCCGCAGTGGTATCGGAGATTGACGGTGAGGTATCGTTTGGTAAGATTAAGCGTGGTAATCGCGAGATTGTAATTACCGCTCGTGATGGTAGGAGCTGCAAGTATCTCGTGCCTCTGAGCCGCCAGATTTTGGTTCAGGAGAACGACTACGTTAGGGCAGGTATGCCTCTGTCGGACGGTGCTATCACTCCCAACGATATTCTTACTATCCTCGGCCCCACCAAGGTACAGGAGTACATTGTGAACGAGGTACAGGAGGTATATCGTGGTCAGGGTGTGAAGATTAACGACAAACACTTCGAGGTGATTGTTCGCCAGATGATGAATAAAGTCCAGATTGTCGATTCGGGTGACACTCGTTTCTTGCCCGAGCAGATTGTCGATAAGTGGGAGTTTATGGAGGTGAACGACGCATTGTACGACAAGGTATATGTTGTTGATGCGGGCGACTCGCAGAACGTTAGGGCCGACCAGATTATCACTGTTCGCAAGCTCAGGGATGAGAACTCGTCGCTCAAACGCAGGGATTTGAAGACCATCACCGTGCGTGAGGTCATCCCCGCAACCTCGCGTCAGGTATTGCAGGGTATCACCCGTGCTGCATTGCAGACCAGCTCGTTTATGTCGGCTGCATCGTTCCAGGAGACCACCAAGGTGCTCAACGAGGCTGCTATCTTCGGCAAGGTTGACCCATTGTTGAACTTGAAGGAGAATGTAATCTGCGGTCACTTGATACCTGCCGGTACTGGTGTACGCGATTGGCAGAACGTGACAGTTGGTGCTCGTGCCGACTACGAGAGCGTTTTGGAGTAAGAATCTCTCACAGAACTAAATAGGAAAAGAGCATCCCTTTGGGGGGGTGCTCTTTTTTTTGTGCGAGGCGAGATGATGGTGGGCGGTAGGGGCGTTTACATAAATCTACGCCACAAGAGCGAAAAAGCAAGACGCCTGCCGGGGAGGGCAGGCGTCTGTTTAACCGTCGGGTTGATAGTGTTGTGGCCGGTCGGTTAGCTGTTGTCTTTTGGTTGGCGGGTGGCCAACACGTGCCGAATCTTCTTAGAAGAGCAGCGTGTAGCTCAGGCCAATGGCGTTACTCTTGTGTGTGAGGCCGGTGAGTGTTGGGCCACTAACCAGCACATTATCAACCTCGTCGATGTAGGAGTAGTAGTACATCACGCTATTGGTGTAATGTGCTCTCGAAAGAGTCCACGACAAATCCACCGTCGAGCCCGAGGCGAAACGCCAGCCCACGCCGAGCGAGAAGTTGTTGGTGTGGGTTTTGTATGTGCCATAGAAGGCGTTGCCCTCGTCGTTGTATTTCTCGGCTGCACGATTCAGGGGCGAGCCGTAGTAGGCGTAGCCTGCACGCACATAGAAGTTCTCAACTGGCAATACCTCAATACCTACGCGGAAGTTGTCGGCAGTGCCGAGGTCGCTCTCCACGTCGTTTGCGAAGGCCTCTTCAAGCCCGTCGGTGTCCATATCCATACCTCCGTACCACACTTTGTCGTAGTCCACCGAGATAATGGCTCGGTTGGCAATGGTGAGCGACGCACCCAAGAGCAGTTTGCTGGGCGAGGTGTAGTCGTAGGTGTAGCTATTGACGAGCGATTCGCCCAGGTAGGTGTCGCCATTGGCAAAGGAGGTCTCCAACTCGGTCTTGTAGTCGCGAGTGAGGCTCACAACGGTGGGGCTGTGGTAGGCCACACCAATCCTCAGTGCGCTGATGGGGCGCAGGATAGCACCAATCTTGAAGTTGATGCCCGAGCCGTAGTTGGACACGCGGGGCGAGTAGAGCGAATAGCTCATTTGCTCCGCACCCGAAGCACCCACATACCCCTCCAAATAGTTGAGGTAGATGGTCTGCTCAATGTCTTGAACACCGAGAGTAGTACCCACATAGAGTATGTTGCCAAAGTTGAAGCCCATAGAGAAGTCATACTCGCCTACGCTGCCGTAGCTCTCCATAGAGAGTTGCGAATTGACCCTATTTTCCAGAGGCACACCTGTGACGTTGTAACCTCCCAAGAAGGTGTTGTTGCTATCCATAGCGGGGTCGATGAAGTAGGTCTGGTAGGCCAAAATGCCACCCCACTCATCGGTGTAGATGTTTTTGTTGCGGAAGGGGTCGGCACTACTCGACAGAGCCGAGGGGTTGAAACCATACATCTGCTCGGCAAAAAACTCGCCTATGGTCACGTCGCCATCGCCCCAAGAGGCCTTGTTGCGATAGTTCAAGTCGGCCACTTTGTTGTAGCCGAAGCCCATAGTGAAACTCACCAGAGTGCCCGTACCTTGATAGAGGTTTATGGCCGTACCAATCTGGTTGAACGAGAAGTCGCCCATCTTGGCGGCCGAGCTCTGTGTGCTGTTGGTCGAGCGGGTGTGGTCGTAGTTCATCGACAGACTCAGGGCCGAGCTGCGATACATACCCAAGCCTGCGGGGTTGATATACATACTCGACAAGTCGGCTCCGAGCGATGTGTAAGCTCCACCCATTGCTGCCACGCGGGCCGACATAAAAGTATGTTCCTGCTGCGAGAACTTCGCTGCATCCATATGGCTCATATTGGCGGGGCTAACTACTTCACCACCCAAAATGGTTGATTGTGCTCTCAGGCCCAAGGTCGAGAGGGCAATCATCAGTGCAATACTAAATACTCTTTTCATATTAAGACGTATTTTAGGAATACTCTATATAAATAGTACAAAAATCTCTTTTCAAAACTTTTCTCCGACCTCTCTGCTACCCCTCACACAGCAAAATGTATTCCGTTGTGGGTGGCAGAGGGTCAAGAATATCGCTAAGGCCTACTTTTGAGCCACTTTTTTTGTCGTCGTTGGCCCTCTTACCTACGGCTCGAAGAGCGCGACGAGGAGCTACTACTGCGACTCGAACCTGAGCTAAAACTACTGCTACTGCGGCTCGAACCCGAGCTGAGACTGCTTCGGCTGCTGCTCGACGATGAACGACTCGAACCCGAGCTGACACTGCTTCGGCTGCTGCTCGACGATGAACGGCTCGACCCAGAGCTGAAACTGCTACGGCTCGACGAGGATACACTCGATGAACGCGAACTGTTGTTGCGTTTGCTACTCGACGACGAGCTACTTACATTGCTACGAGTTGCACTCGAAGAGGTGCTGCCACTGCTACTACGCACATTCGACGACGAGCGCGACGACGAGTTGCTTCTGCCGGTGGTGGCGTTGCCACGCGACGAGCCCGAGCGCAGAGTGCTCTCAGTAAGGCTCTCTTTGAGGTTGCTGTTCAGGCGAGTGTCGCCACCCGAAAGGCGGTCATTGACCTCACCCTGCACTGCTCCGGTGTTGAAGTTGTTGCTGCCACGAACACCAGTCGAGCTGGTAGAGCCGGGTCGAGCCGACGAGCTGCCGGGGCGAGTTACAGCGCCATTGTTGCGCGAGTTGCTTGTGCCACGATTGCCCGATGCGATTTGGGTTGCGCCACGATTGTTGTCGCGGATGCCACCTCCACCCAAGCGGTCGTTGTAGGAGGGACGGTTGCCACCGGGGTAGGCCACCGAGCCACCAGTGCCATAGGAGGGGCGATGCTCCACTTTGGGCTTGCCGCCACCGTGATTGCCGAAGCTACCACCGGGGCCACCGGGACGGTGGTTGGGGCTGTGATAGCCGGGGTGGTGGGTGTGGTGGTTGTGATAGTAGTGGTCGTGCCAGTAGTGGTGGCTGTAATAGTGGTAGAAGGGGTCGCATCCCCAGTAGGGCGAGCGCCAGCCCCAGTAGTCGTAGTAACCGTAGCTATAACCATAGTAGTAGGGGTTGTAGCCATAGCGGTAGCTATAATAGTAGGGGTTGTTCCAGCTACCAAACATATTGGTGATGTAGCGAGGCTCTACCCACACTTGGTCGCCCACAACCATAACGGTGTAGAAGGCGGGGTCGTAGGCCAGAGTGAGGAAGTAGGCATCGCCATAGCGGAAGTCGTAGTAGGCCGAGGGGAGGCTGTAACTCATCGAGGTGAAACCCCTCAGACGACGTGCATAGGCGCTGCTGTAATCATCCACATAGATGTTGTTGTAGATGCTGATGTTGTCGCCACCGCCATTGCCATTGGTTGCCACATAAGTACCACCAAGCTCAACATCGGCAAGGATGTCGTCGATGTCGGATGCGGCATTAGAAGCGGCCACCATTGCGGCAATACGTTTCTCCTGCTCGGCTTTGGCCTTGGCGTTGGCTGCGGCAATTTCCTGTTCGGCTTTGGCCAGAGCCACCACGTCGTGAGTTCCGTAGAGGTCGTCGATGTAGGCGGCCGAGTTGCCACCGAGTCTTACGTTGAGTGAGGTGGAGCAAGAGCTGCTCGCAAGGGCCACAAGGCTTATAGCCAGCCCAATAGTGATTATGTTTCTCATAGTTTTCATAATAATCCTCCTATTTCTTTGGTGCGAAGTTAGTCCCCGCTTTACTATATAGACGCAAAAAGAGGGCAAAACGTTGCACTTGTAGTGAAAAAAATTTGCATTTGTCCACTCAAAGTGGTGGCTGTTGGAGCTTTTTCGGCAAAAAAGTGTACCTTTGTGCCAAACTTTGCGTCCACACGCAAATGTAGTGATTTGATGCGAGATTTACTACCTTCCGCACCAATTTTTTTGACCAGTTAGACAATATAATAAGTAACAACAATAGAAAAATGGCAAAAGAACTCAAACAACTCACCCCTCGCGAGGAGAACTATTCGCAGTGGTACAACGACTTGGTCGTTAAGGCTGGCTTGGCCGAGAACTCGGCAGTAAGGGGCTGTATGGTCATCAAACCCTACGGCTACGCAATCTGGGAGAAGATGCAACGCGCTCTGGACGATATGTTCAAAGCTACCGGTCATCAGAATGCCTACTTCCCCCTGTTTATTCCCAAATCGTTTTTCAGCCGCGAGGCCGACCACGTTGAGGGCTTTGCCAAAGAGTGTGCAGTAGTTACCCACTACCGCCTGATGAACGACCCCGAGGGCAATGGCGTTGTTGTCGATCCCGAGGCTCGTTTGGAGGAGGAACTGATTGTGCGCCCCACCTCGGAGACCATCATCTGGAACACCTATAAAAACTGGATTCAGTCCTACCGCGACCTGCCCATCCTCTGCAATCAGTGGGCCAATGTTGTTCGTTGGGAGATGCGCACCCGCCTCTTCCTGCGCACCGCCGAGTTCCTCTGGCAAGAGGGCCACACCGCCCACGAAACCCGCGAGGAGGCTATCGAGGAGGCACAGAAGATGATTCGTGTCTATGCCGACTTTGCTCAGAATTGGATGGGTGTGCCTGTGATTATGGGTACTAAGAGTGCCAACGAGCGCTTCGCTGGTGCTGTCGATACCTTCACTATTGAGGCTCTGATGCAGGACGGTAAGGCTCTCCAAAGTGGTACTTCCCACTTCCTCGGCCAGAACTTCGGTAAGGCTTTCGACGTTCAGTTTGCTACCCGCGACGGTGGTATGGACTACGCTTGGGCAACCTCGTGGGGTGTTTCGACCCGACTGATGGGTGCGCTCATTATGGCCCACTCCGACAACAACGGTCTGGTGTTGCCTCCCAAGCTCGCCCCCATTCAGGTGGTTATGATTCCCATCTACAAGGGCGACGAGGAGTTGGCCAAGATGACCGCCGAGTTGGAGAAGATTGCAGCCCCCTTGCGTGCTAAGGGTATCAGCGTCAAGATTGACAACCGCGACAATGTGCGCTCGGGCTTCAAGTTTGCCGAGTATGAGCTTAAAGGTGTGCCCGTAAGGCTTGTTGTAGGCCCTCGCGACTTGGCCAATGGCACTGTTGAGATGATGCGTCGCGACACATTGGTTAAGGAGAGCGTTTCGTTGGAGGGTATTGCCGAGCTTGTTGAGCAGACTCTGGCCGATATGCAGAAGAGCATCTTCGAGAAGGCTTTTGCGTTCCGCAATTCGATGATTACTAAGGTAGATAGCTGGGAGGAGTTTAAGGAAGTGCTCGAAAATAAGGGTGGCTTCATCCTCGCCCACTGGGACGGCACTACCGAGACCGAGGTGGCCATCAAGGAGGCCACGAAGGCAACCATCCGCTGCATCCCCTTCGATGCGGTCGATGAAGATGGCGTATGTGTTTACAGCGGCAAGCCTTCCAAGCGCAGAGTGCTATTTGCGCGTAGTTACTAACTTAGCTCCGGTCTAACGTCTAAGGTCGAAAGTCTAACGACCTAAGTCAAAAATAAAACTCGGGTATCGAAAAAGATACCCGAGTGTTTTTTACAGGGGTAGCAGGGGTAGCAGGGGTCACAAGGGTTACAAGGGTCGCAATGGTTACAAGGGTTACAAGGGCGTCTTTCGCCCCACAACTACTCCTCCCCTATGTCAGGGGAGGATGCCCAAAGGGCAGGAGAGGTTAGTCCTGCGCCTTTTGCGCAGTCAACCGTCAACCGCCTACAGACGACCGACCTAAGTCCTTAATGGCTTTAAGGGCCTTAACGACATATAGGGCTTATAGGGCATATAGGGCATATAGGCCTTATCCCTAAGCTCCCTAAACTCCCTAAGTTCCCTACCAATTTTGAATTTTGAATTTTGCATTTTGAATTAAAAAAACTCGGGTATCGAAAAAGATACCCGAGTTTTTTTATTGCTCTTAATTTTCAATTTTCAATTCTCCATTTTCAATTAGAAAATGTAGTTTGTGCCGATGTTGAGGCCGCCCTTGCCGTCGCGTTTGTCGAAGGGTTTGCCATACTCAACCGAGATGATGAAGTTGTGGTTCATCACGAGTTTGAGGCCCATACCCGCGCTGGCGTGGATGCCGCTTGCATCGTGGCCGCTGTAAAGACCCAAGCCTTTGTTAATCTCCTCCTGAACGGCATTTTCGCCACGTTGGTGGTCGAGGGCGCGAGCTTTGGTGATGATACCTGCATCAACAAAGGGGTTGAGGGCAACATACCAGTTCTGGTTGATGAAGCGGAAGTTTACAATCTTCACCCTTGCCTCGAAGTTGGCCCAAGCGTAGCCATCGGCGAGGATACGGTTTTGGAATACGCCACGAATGGAGTTCTTACCACCCAGACCCTCGTTCTTAATCTGGCGCAGATAGAGGGGAGTGGTGGTCTGTTGGAGGTAGAAGGGTGCGTTGCCAAAGGTCTGCTGATAGTTGATGCGGTAGCCCAGCACAAGCCTGTCGCCCATAACGGGGAAGAACTGACGCCAAGTGGCCATAATGCGACCATAGGCCTCAGCGTCGCCAAAGAGTGCGGGCGAGAAGCTGGCCACGACCTCGGCGCAGTAGCCTTTGGTGGGTGCTGCCTCCATATCGCGGGTGTCATAGACAAGGCCGCCTTTGAGCTCCAAGTGGGTGCCTGCAACCTCGTTGTCGCTGATTAGACCGGCCACGCGATACTGCTCATAGAGCGAGAGTTCGTCTTTGTATTTGTCGAGCTGCACATCGCCTGTGGTAACGTTCCAGAAGGTAAGGCCGGCCATCCAAGTGAGCTTGTCGGAGATGCTGCCCTGCAAGTCGGCAATACCGCGCAACATTGTGCGGTCCATATAGTAGTAGGAGCTACCACTGGTGAGGTCTTGATTCAGAGGCGAGGCGAAGCCGTTGAAGCCATAGAAGGGCGACATTGCCGAGTCCAAGTAGGAGATAGCGGCCGTTACCCTAAGGCCGGGGAGCAGATACTTCGAGTCGTAGAACATATGGGCAATGGTTTCGCCTTTGGTGTAGTGCGACAGCTCCACGTTGAATTTGTGGAGATAGGTGGGGTAGGTGCTACCGTCGCCAAAGTAGAAGAAGTCGCACAGTGCTCCATACTGGAATCCGAGGTCGGAGTTGTAGCTCACTGCGGGCAGAGGGCCTAAGTTCCAACCTGTCTTAATCTGCTCTTTCTTGCCCTGAGCTGCAATGTTGAGTGTGGCACTAAGGGCGATTATTGTCGTTAGCAATACTTTTTTCATAGTCAAAAATCTCTGTTTTTGTGTGTGGTTTATTGTTTAACTATCTTTTTTTTGTTCTGTTTTTCGGGTTATTGGGCCTTTAAGCCGTTTTCCCACTCACCCTCATAGATGACAACTCCCATATTGTACTCTGTGCCCCGACCGTGACGCAAGCCCTCCTTCCACTCGCCATCGTAGAGCAACGAGCCGTCGGAGTTGTAGCTTTTGCCCTTGCCGTGCATTGTGCCGTTCTGCCACTCGCCGTGATACATCACATTGCCGTTGGGCCAGTAGCAAGTGCCCACGCCCTGACACTGACCATTCTGCCAAGGGCCTTCGTAGCGCTCGCCGTTGGCCATATAGTAGATGCCGAAGCCTTCGCGGAGGTCGTTGAACCAGTTGCCCTCGAAGCGGTCGCCATTGGGCCAATAGAATATGCCTTTGCCGTGACGCATACCGTGTCGCCACTCGCCCTCGTAGTACTTGTTGCCATTGGCCTGGAACATTGTACCCTGACCGTGACGGTTGCCGTCGTACCAGTTGCCCATATAGCGCAGGCCGTTGGAGTAGGTTAGGATGCCCATACCGTGGCGGATGTTGTTTACAACCATACCCTCGTAGCGGTCGCCATTGGGGTAGTTGATGGTGGCAAATTTTGCCTCGCTCTCGCTACTTTCGATGTTGAAATTTTGTGCGTTGAGCTGTGTGGTGGCGGTCAATGCGATGAGCGCCAGCGCTATTTTGAGCAGTCGTTTCATATTCTTTTGGGTCATTTTTAGGGGGTTAGTCGTAGGGTAGGGGTGTGTGAGTGGTTTAGAGCACCTGCATCAGCGAGAACATCAGGTAGCCCAAGTAGTTGCCCACAGCGTAGCCCACCAAGCCGATGGTAACGCCCACAACGATGATGTCTTTGTTCTTCATCGAGGCGGCAATCATAGGCACAAAGATGGGGCTGTTGATGAGTGTGTTGGACGTAATTACAGCTGTGTCGCCATCCACCTTGAAGAGCTTAGCGCCCAGCAGGGTGAGTAGGAACGAGCCAAAGACCACAACAATCTGGAAGAGGACAATGTAGAGCACGCCCTCGTAGTTCATTGTGCGGAAGTTGGCCATAGATGCAACCACCACCGAGAAGATGTAGATGATATACATACCGGCATCGTAGCTCTTGTTCCACGTCTTGACCTCTTTCCACATCGAGAAGAGCAGGGCGAGGGTGGTGAGCGTCAGAATCATCACTACGGTGAAGATGTGCTCGTTGTAGCGTTTGGCAAGGGTGGCTATGCCGAAGGCGGCAGCCACAATAACGAGTGTGAGCATTGTTACCTTAATGAGCTGCTTGATGCTCTTCTTCTTGCCGAAATCGCGGTAGGGGTTCTTCTCGGCATATTCGTCGAGATTGACATCTGTGTCGGTGGTGTAGATACCTCTGCCGAGCCATTTGCGAGCCATCTTGATACCTGCGGTCATCAGGAATACCAAGTAGAGGAAGCAGATGACCATATCAAACGAGTTGATAATGATAAAGGTGGAGTTCTCCATATTGAGCATAACCTTCAAGGCTGCGAGGTTGGGTGTGCCACCTGTGCATTTGCCCATAAGAGCGCCACCAATAGTGTTGGCCTCCTCGCCCAAACCTTCCCTGAACGAGAAGAAACCAACCAGAGTGGCAATGGCTACCGACAAGATGCCTATGATGGTGATTTTGAGTGAGGTCTTGATGGAGAATTTCTTGAAGTCGCAGCTGTAAAGCATCATAGGTAGCGCCAGAGGTATGGCCACCGTCGAGATGGTGTCTTGCAGACCTTTGCATCCCTCGGGGATGAGGTTGAGGTTGGCAACAATGATACCAATAAAGTAGAGTATCAACACAGGGCCAATCTTGTTGAGTATCTTCCACCTGTTGCAAGCCCACAGCACCAGCGCAGGCGAGAGCAGATAGAAGAATACGAGGATGATGGTTGTTGCCATAGGGGCCGGCTCAATGGCCCTGATGGTAAATGTGGGCGAGGTGTGTTCCTCGTAGGTGAAGTAGATTTCGTGCTCGCCGGTCTCGGCGGTGCGGAATTTCATCTCGGGGATTGTGACAAGCTCGCCATCCACATAGCTGCCCACCTGCTCATCGACCAAGAGTTTGCCGTCGAAGGTTGCCACAAACTTAGCAGCCTTTTTGTTGTTGGCGATGATTTCGTTGGTCGAGACGGTCACTTTGAAACCGTCGTTAAGTCTCTCTTTGGGTTCGTTTTTAGGGCCGCAACCCACCAATGCAAGAACTGCTACGGCCATCAAAAGTCGAAATACTTTCATCGTTTTACAGAATCTTTAAGAAGCTGTTTGATTTGTTTACGAAATTATTTTATGGCCTATTTTGTGGCTATTTTCTCTTCTGATTTGAGGCGTATAGCGGTGGCTATATAACGAGAATCGGAAGGGAAAAGGGCCGTAAATAGTATAAAAGAATCAAGTAAATAAATTTCAAATAGCTTCTAATTCGTACTTTTCTCCGTGTGTGGCGGAGGTTTAACTGATTTTAGGGGGAGCACCAACCACCCTTGTGGCGCACTCTCCGAGTTGTGTGTGGCGCATCAAATATAATGATTTTTTCCAAAAATGCCACTTTTCCGAGCGCCAACCACCTCGCCACCCCCAATTCTGCCTGCTCAGAAGACAAAAAGAGTGGGGCAAAACCGCCCATTTGTTGGTCTTGCCCCACCTCTATTTCGGCCTCACGCCCGTGCTACAAAATGCACAGCAGGCGGAAGATTAGATAACCCAAGTAGTTGCCCACAGCATAACCGGCCAAGCCGTTGGTTATACCCACCATAATAGCAGCCTTGTTCTTCATCGTGGCGGCAATCATAGGCACGCAAATGGGCGAATTGACCAGTGTGTCGGAGGTGATAACAGCGCTGTCGGCATCCACCTTGAAGGGTTTGGCCAACAATACAGCCACCAACAGCGAGCCAAAGACGATAATGGCTTGGTAGATGAGCACCCAGAAACCCAGTTTCCAGTTGAGTTGCGAGAGGTCGGCCAGCATTGCCATAGCAAGGCAGAAGATGTAGATGAGGTACATACCCGCATCGAAACTCTTGTCCCACGAGCGCACACTCTTAAAGGAGGTGAGCAGCAGGCTGATGGTCGTCAGTGTAAGGATGAGCGCCACCATCGAGAAGTCGCCACCGAGGATGTCGAAGAGAGCTTTGCCCTCTTTGAAGAGGTTGCTCACCAATAGCGATACGACAGCCACCACTGCCGCCGTAACAAATACTTTCAGCAGCTGCACAATGCTCTTCTTCTTGCCAAAATCCTTGTAGGGGTTGTCGTTCACATAGTCGGCTGCGTTGATGGAGTCGTTGTAGGCTTTGAGATTCTTGCCGTGAACAATCTTGCGGGCCATCGTCACACCACCACCCATCAGGAACATCAGGTAGAAGAACGAGACGATGAGGTTGCAGGTGGCCACCAGTGCAAACTTCTCGTTTGATAGACCATCTTTGCCCAACATCATATTTACAGCCGCGAAGTTGCCCGCGCCACCCGAGTACTGACCCGAGAGGGTTGCACCAATGGTAGCTGCGTCCTCGCCCAAGTGGCTGCCGAGAAGCAGATAACCGCCCACAACCATAAGTGCCACCGAGAATACGCCAATGACAAATGCCCTAATTGTAGTGCCGGCTTTGAGCGAGCGCAAATTGCAGCTAAAAAGCATCATAGGTATGGCCAGCGGAATCATCACATCCTGCAAGGTCTTTTGTATGCCCCCAAGAGAGGTGGGAACGATGTGGAGGTTGGCAATCACAACGCCCAAGATGTAGAGCGTCAGTACGGGGCCCACCTTGCCGAGCAGTTTAGAGCGACGACAAGCCCAAAGAATTCCTGCCGGTGCGAGCAGGTAGAAGATGATGAGAAGTAGTTTTGCAATCATAAGCCAACGATTTGCTTAGTTTTGTTTCGTTGTGTGGCACTGCAAAGATAACCATTTTCCCGTAAAAACAACCCTCCCGCCCCCAAACCAAGCCATACCTATATATATTATATATATGTCATACCGAGCGCATCTTGCGGGCGACTACTGCGTTGCCCTGCGATAAACCACCTCCTCATTTACGCCAAAGTAAACTCGGAGGTGGTTTTCTTGTGCGCCTTGTATTCATCCCGCAATATGCACTCGCCCTCGGCTGTGGGTCTAACGTCTAAGGTCTAACGACAAAAGACCTAAGTCCTTAAAGGCCTTAAGGGCCTTAAGGGCCTTAAGGGCCCTATAATCCCTATAAGCCCTATCCCCTAAATTCCCTACACTCCCTAAATTCACTAACCTCCCTAACCCCGCACCGCAATTCTCAATTTTCAATTTGCAGCACTTCCCTCCCCTAAGTTAGGGGAGGGTCTGCGAAGCAGGGGAGAGGTCTGTCCTGCACCTCAGGCGCACCGCAATTTTCCATTTTCAATTCTCCATTTTCAATTCTCAACCCCTCCTCCATTTTTGGCCAAAAAAACTCAATTCCCAACCATCACATTATCAGCTTGTTGCGATTTTTCTTGCAAAAAAGTGTAAATTTTTTTCGAGAAACGCTTGCAGGTTTCAAAAAAGTAGCTACCTTTGCATCCGCAATTGGGACGAAATGATGGTCAAAACAGAAAAGTAAGCCTAAAAGCAAAAAAAAGTTCTAAAAAATTTGGTGGTTACGAAAATAGGTCTTACCTTTGTGCCCACGTTCGCCTCAGAAAATGCGGCGATTTTTTTAGCGCCTCGCCGAAAGGGCAGGCAACAAAAATGGTTCTTTGATTTATTGGTTTAACAGAGAGAAAAAGAATGCAGAAAGCAATGAAGTTTTAGGACTTCATTCAAGTTCAATTCAATTCCTTAAATGGGTAATGAAGTAGTCAGGACTCTAACAATACATTATAATTTTTTTACAATGGAGAGTTTGATCCTGGCTCAGGATGAACGCTAGCGGCAGGCCTAACACATGCAAGTCGAGGGGCATCACGAGGTAGCAATACTTTGGTGGCGACCGGCGCACGGGTGCGTAACGCGTATGCAACCTAC
>JAZNFV010000030.1:0-49342 GCA_045576155.1 Tidjanibacter sp. | reverse complement strand
GGCTGAGCAGGCAAAACTTGCCACTTTGAAGGTGAATCACGCAGTATCTCCCGTGGAGGATACCACCGTTATAAAGAAAGCTCGCAGAGACATCGCTCGTATGAAGACTGTACTGCACCAGAAAAACACTAAATGTTAATTGAGGCTATGGAAAGAAATCTTAGAAAAGAGAGAATCGGTGTGGTAGTCAGCAATAAGATGGAGAAATCCATTGTAGTTGCAGTTCACCGTAAGGTTAAACACCCTATCTATGGTAAGTTCGTGAACAAGACCACTCGCTTTGTGGCAGAGGACGAGCAGAACCAGTGCAACGAGGGCGACACCGTAAAGATTATGGAGACTCGTCCTTTGAGCAAGACGAAGCGTTGGAGATTAGTAGAAATTATTGAAAGAGCTAAATAGTCATGATACAACAGGAAAGCAGATTGGTAGTAGCCGACAACAGCGGTGCAAAAGAGGTTCTTTGCATTCGCGTTTTGGGCGGTACCAAGAAGAAGTACGCCTCCATTGGCGACAAAATCGTTGTGACCGTTAAGAGCGCAACCCCTTCGGGCGACATCAAGAAGGGTACCGTGTCGAAAGCGGTTGTAGTTAGAACAAAGAAGGAGATTCGTCGTGCTAACGGTTCGTATATTCGTTTCGATGACAACGCCGTAGTGCTTCTGAACCCCCAGGGTGAGATGCGTGGTACTCGTATCTTTGGTCCCGTTGCTCGCGAGCTTCGTGATCAGTATATGAAAATCATCTCGCTTGCACCCGAAGTATTGTAATCTTAAATACCGATAAGCAGTATGAAATTACATATCAAAAAAGGTGACAATGTTTATGTTATCGCAGGCGGTAGCAAAAGCAAAGAGAAAACCGGTCGTGTACTTGAGGTAGATACCAAAAACCAGCGCGCAATCGTTGAGGGTTTCAACATCATCAAGAAACACACCAAACCTAGCGCCAAAAACACCCAGGGCGGCATCGTAGAGCAGGAGGCTCCTATTCACATTTCGAACCTTATGCTCGCAGACCCCAAAACCGGCAAACCTACCCGCGTAGGTCGCAAAGAGGGTGAGAACGGCAAACTTGTACGTTACGCAAAAAAATCAGGAGAGGAGATTAAATAATGGCTTACATTCCTACACTCAAAACGACTTATAAGGAGCAGATTGTCCCTGCCCTTATGAAAGAATTTGGCTACAAGAGCATTATGCAGGTACCCAAATTGCAGAAAATCGTCCTCAATGAGGGTGTTGGTGAGGCTGTTGCTGACAAGAAGCTCATCGAGATTGCCCAGGAGGAGCTCTCGATTATCGCCGGTCAGAAAGCAGTTCAGACTCGCTCGCGCAAGGACATTTCGAACTTCAAACTCCGTAAAGGTATGCCCGTAGGCGTACGCGTTACCCTCCGCGGTGACCGTATGTATGAGTTCTTGGAGAGGCTTATCGCAGTTGCGCTTCCCCGTATCCGCGACTTCAAAGGCATCAACGAGAAATTCGACGGTCAGGGCAACTACACCCTCGGTATCAAAGAGCAGATCATCTTCCCCGAGATCGATATCGACAAGATTACCAAAATCCTCGGTATGGAGATTTGCTTCGTAACTACCGCCAACACCGACGAGGAGGGCTATGCTCTTCTCCGTGAGTTTGGTCTTCCATTCAAAAACGCTAAAAAAGCATAAGTTATGGCAAAAGAATCAATGAAAGCTCGCGAGGTTAAACGTGTTAAACTCGCAAAGCGCTATGCTGCAAAGCGTGAGGCTATTGCCGCTGCTGTGAAGGCAGGTGAGATGAATGAGATGGAGGCTTGGCAGGCACTCTCGAAGTTGCCCCGCAACTCCAACCCCATCCGCCAGCACAACCGCTGCCAGATTACCGGCCGTCCCAAAGGCTATATCCGTCAGTTTGGTTTGAGCCGTATCCAGTTCCGCGAGATGGCATCGCACGGTTTGATTCCCGGCGTTAAGAAAGCGTCGTGGTAGCATACCAGCACTAAGGATAGAACTTAGCTTAGCATAAAAGGGCACCCTCCGGAAGCGGGGGGCGCCCGTGCTATGAGAGAAGGGTGCGATGTTTTGGGAGGAATGGTTGGGTTCGGTCAAGAGATTCTGAGTCGTGCGTTAAGGTCGGTGTGCGGAGAGCCACAAAGGGCCTTAGTGTGGGGCTTGCAGAGGAGTTTTGAGTGAGCTGTGAGAGGTGTTTTGGGTGAAAATGAAGCCGATAGCTCTAATTCCTGCCAAAAAATTTGCAAAATATCGTAAAAAGTTTCTATCTTTGGCGGCTTAAAAAGCGCAAAATAAAGAAGTAACTACCGTTGCCGACTCTCCTTTCGAGGGGTAGCCGGCAATTGAGGTGCTAAATAATTAACTTACATTTTTAACTTTTAATCCATTAAAACTATGACAGATCCTATTGCGGATTTCCTCACGAGGATTAGAAACGCGGCGAAAGCCAACCACAAAACGGTTGAAGCTCCCGGTTCAAAAATGAAGGAAGAGATAACCAAGATTCTCTACGAACAGGGTTACATCCTTGCCTACAAATTTGAGAAAAACGAGAAGGGCTTTTCGACCATTAAAATTGCGTTGAAGTACCACCCCCAGACCAAGGCTTGCGCCATCAAGGGTTTGGATCGCGTATCGCGTCCCGGTCTTCGCCGCTATTCGTCGGCTGCCGATATGCCTAAGGTACAGAACGGCCTTGGTATCGCAATTGTTTCGACTCCCAAAGGAATTATGACTGACAAGAAAGCACGTCAGGAGAACGTAGGTGGCGAGGTACTCTGCTACATCTACTAGTTATTAACTCATTTAATCAAAACAAAACAATGTCAAGAATTGGTAAATTACCTGTAAACTTGCCCGCTGGTGTTACCGTAGAGGTATCGGCCACCAATTTGGTAAGCGTGAAAGGTCCTCTCGGCACATTGAGCCAGCAGGTTGATTCGGCAATCAATGTGAAAGTAGAGGGGAATGTTTTGACTCTCTCGTTGCCTGAGAAAATCGAGAAGGTTGCACGCTACCGTTCGTTGCACGGTCTCTACCGCGCACTGATTAACAATATGGTTGTGGGCGTATCGAAAGGCCACGAGACCGTTCAGGAGCTCGTAGGTGTAGGTTTCAAAGCAGATGTTGATGGTCAGATCCTGAAACTCTCTTTGGGCTTTTCGCACGATATCTATCTTCTGTTGCCTGCTGAGGTTAAAGCAGAGGTTAAACAGGAGAAGAAAGGCAACCCCATTCTCACTCTTAGGAGCATCGACAAGCAGCTTGTAGGTCAGGTTGCAGCAAAGATTCGCTCGTTCCGTAAGCCCGAGCCCTACAAAGGTAAAGGTATTAAATTTATTGGTGAAACCCTGCGTCGTAAGGCTGGTAAGTCTGCTAACGCTAAATAGTAAAATCGCGTAAAATTATGTCATTGAATAAAATCGAAAGAAGGCAGAGGATTAAAATGCGTATCCGCAAGGTAGTTGAGGGTACAGCAGCTCGTCCTCGTATGACTGTATTCCGCAGCAACAAGCAGATTTATGTACAGTTGATTGACGACCAGCAGGGCGTGACTTTGGCAGCTGCTTCGTCGTTGGACAAAGAGATTGCCCAGGAGGCACAGAAAGTAAATGGTATTGAGCAGGCTAAATTGGTTGGTAAACTGATTGCAGAGCGTGCCCTTGCAAAAGGCATCGAGGCTGTATCGTACGACCGTAACGGCTACCTCTACCACGGTCGAGTAAAAATGTTGGCAGACGCCGCACGTGAGGGCGGACTTAAATTCTAAGAGCAACTATGGCAAACAGTAACATCAAAGTAAGAACAAGCGATCTCGAGCTGAAAGATAGGCTCGTAGCTATCAAGAGGGTGTCGAAAACCACCAAAGGTGGTCGCACCATGAGTTTCTCTGCAATCGTAGTTGTTGGTAACGAAGCTGGCGTTGTAGGCTACGGCCTTGGCAAAGCAAGCGAGGTTCAGTCGGCAATTGCAAAAGGCGTAGAGGATGCAAAGAAGAATCTTGTTAAGATTCCCGTAATCAACGGCACAATTCCCCACTCGCAGGAGTTCCGTTATGGTGGTTCGCAGGTGCTTATGCGCCCCGCAGCTCCCGGTACCGGTGTAAAGGCAGGTGGTGCAATGCGTGTTGTATTTGAGAGCGTTGGTATTCACAACGTATTGGCAAAGAGCAAAGGTTCGTCGAACCCCCACAACTTGGTTAAAGCCACTGTTGGTGCTCTTATGGAGCTTCGCGATGCTGCTTCGGTAGCCCAGTTGCGCGGTATCTCTATGAATCAAGTATTTAACGGCTAATCAAAGAAAGGAACAGACTATGGCAAAATTGAAAATCACTCAGGTAAAGAGCCGCATTGGTCAGACTAAGAATCAGTGCAGCAACCTCGATGCACTTGGTTTGCACAAAGTAAATCAGAGTGTAGAGCACGAAGATTCGGCCATCATCCTCGGTATGATTAACAAAGTTAAACATCTGGTTAAGGTTGAGACCGTTCAGGAGTAATTCACAGAAGTTAAAATGTAAAAAAAGAAGATAACGATGAATTTAAGCAATCTTAAACCCGCAGCAGGCTCTACTCACCACGAGAAGAGGATTGGTCGCGGTCAGGGTTCGGGTCACGGTGGTACCTCCACTCGTGGTCACAAGGGTGCACAGTCGCGCTCGGGTTACAGCCACAAGCTGGGCTTCGAGGGTGGTCAGATGCCTTTGCAGCGTCGTATGCCCAAGTTTGGTTTTACCAATATCAAACGTATTGAGTTCAAACCCATCAACTTGGATACCCTTGAGTCTTTGGCAACCGCAAAGAACATCACCGACATCAACATTGAGACTCTCATCGAGGCTGGTTTCATTTCAAAGAACCACAAGGTGAAGATTCTTGGTAAAGGTGAGCTCACCAAAGCACTCAACGTAACCGCACACGCTTTCAGCCAGAGCGCTATTGCAGCAATCGAGGCTAAGGGCGGCAAAATTGAGAAACTCTAATTTATACACCAGACAAACAAAGTTAAGCGATGAAACTTGTCGAAACCATTAAGAATATATCTAAGATTGAGGAATTGCGAAAGAGGATTCTCTATACTCTTGGCCTCCTTCTTATATATAGGTTCGGAAGTTTTGTGGTGATTCCCGGTATCGACCCCAACGCTCTTAGCGCGATGAGTTCGCAGGCTGCCGACGGTTTGATGGGCCTTTTGGACATCTTCTCGGGTGGTGCGTTTTCAAACGCTTCGATTTTTGCATTGGGTGTAATGCCCTACATCTCGGCTTCGATTATCGTTCAGCTTTTGGGTATAGTAGTTCCCTACTTCCAGAGGTTGCAGCGCGAGGGTGAGAGTGGTCATCGCAAAATGAACCAGATAACAAGATATTTGACCATTGTAGTGCTCTGCCTGCAAGGTCCCGCTTATCTTGCAAACCTCCACGCCCAGGCGCCCGGTGCTTTCGTTATGGAGTACAACGCCTTCTTCATCTTCACCGCACTCGTAGTGCTTATTGCCGGTACTATGTTTGTGATGTGGTTGGGTGAGAAAATTACCGATAAAGGTATTGGTAACGGTGTCTCGCTGATTATTATGGTGGGTATCGTTGCTCGCTTGCCCCACGCTCTGCTTGCAGAGTTGGACGCAAGGACCAATGCTGCTACCGGTGGTTGGGTAATGTTGGTTGTTGAGTTTGTGCTTCTGTACTTCATTCTTATGGCAGCTATTGCACTTGTGCAGGCTACCCGTAAGATTCCCGTTCAGTACGCAAAACGTATTGTGGGTAATAGGCAGTATGGTGGCGTGCGTCAGTACATTCCTTTGAAGGTGAATGCTGCAAATGTGATGCCTATCATCTTTGCACAGGCACTTATGTTCATCCCTATGCTCTTTGGTAACTGGGAGTCAACCAGGGGTATTGCTGCTTTGTTCAACAACTACACAGGTTTCTGGTACAACTTCACATTTGCATTGCTGGTATTTGCATTCACTTACTTCTACACAGCAATCATTGTGAATCCCCAGATGATGGCTGACGATTTGAAGCGTAACGGTGGCTTCATCCCCGGCGTTAAACCCGGCAAGGAGACCCGTACCTACATCGACACCGTCATGACGAGAATCACCCTTCCCGGCTCGATTTTCTTGGCTATCGTGGCTATCTTGCCCGCATTTGCTGAGATGCTCGGCATCAACCGTCAGTTTGCGCTCTTCTTCGGAGGTACTTCGCTGCTGATTTTGGTGGGTGTTGTTCTCGATACACTCAAACAGGTTGAGAGCTACTTGCTGCTCCGTCACTACGATGGTCTGATGAAGACCGGTAGGATTAAGGGCCGCTATTAGTACTCAATCGGAGCTTACTTGATAAGAATTTTTCAAGGATAACGAGAGATGATATTTCTCAAAACAGAGGAAGAGGTCGAACTGCTGCGTGAGAATAACCTGCTGGTGAGCGCTACGCTCGCCGAGGTTGGCAAGCACATCAAGCCGGGCGTTACTACGCTCGAACTGGATAGGATTGCGGAGGATTTTATCCGTTCTCACGGAGCAGTTCCGGGCTTCCTCGGCTACGGAGGCTTCCCCAACACGTTGTGCGTGTCGGTGAACGAGAACGTAGTCCACGGCATTCCCTCGGACTACGCCCTGAAAGAGGGCGATATTGTGTCGGTAGATTGCGGCACTATCTTAAAGGGGTTCTATGGCGACTCGGCCTACACATTTGGTGTTGGTGAGATAGCTCCCGAGGTGGAGCAGTTGCTCCGAGTGACCAAAGAGTCTCTTTTGAAAGGTGTAGAGCAAGCTGTGGCGGGCAATCGCGTAGGCGACATATCCGCAGCAGTGCAGGCACACGCCGAGAGTTATGGCTATGGAGTAGTACGCGAATTGGTTGGTCACGGTTTGGGTCGCAATATGCACGAAGAGCCAGAAGTTCCCAACTACGGCAGACGAGGCCGAGGCCCCCTGCTGAAAAAGGGAATGGTAATCTGCATTGAGCCGATGATAAATATGGGCACCAAGAGCGTTGTTTTTGAGCGTGACGGTTGGACGGTACGCACCCGCGACCGCAAACCCTCTGCCCACTTCGAATATGCGGTGGCAATACGCAACGGAGAGGCAGACGTTCTGACTGATTTTAGTGTGATAGAAGAGGCAATCAGAAACCGCTAAGTGGCTGAGAATTTGTTAATACAAAGAAAATTGTTATCTTTGCGCGCTAAACAGAAAAACAAGGAATTCGTAAACTAAAAACAAAGAGAAAAATTCTTATGGCAAAGCAAGCTGCTATTGAAAGGGATGGTACTATTGTGGAGGCATTGAGCAACGCAATGTTTAGGGTTGAGTTGGACAATGGCCACGTTATTACCGCCCATCTTTCGGGTAAAATCAGGATGCACTACATCAAGATTCTTCCCGGTGACAAAGTAAGGGTCGAGATGACGCCCTACGATTTGACAAAGGGTCGTATATCGTTCCGTTACAAGTAACCTCCATAGCCGAAGAAAAGGAGGTCAAGAGTACAGGGTGTTGCCCCTGAGCGTCCAAACCCGTAAGACGCCCCAAGAGAAAGACAGGCCAAAGCGAGGCCGTTGCTGGGAGCGCGGAGGTTTGAGAGGCGAGAGAGAAGAGGGTTGCGACAGCCGCTACTTTTGGTTAAGACCTTTCGGCGAAGAGATTATCACAAAACAAACTAATTAAACAAAAAGCTTTTCAAGATGAAAGTAAGAGCATCAATTAAGAAAAGAAGCGAGGATTGCAAAATTGTAAAGCGTGGCAACCACCTTTATGTTATTTGCAAAAAGAATCCTAAGTTCAAAATGCGCCAAAAGTAATTAACTAAGAAAAAGAGAAAAAGATTTATGGCACGTATAGTAGGTGTAGATTTACCCAAGAATAAACGCGGTGAGATCGGCTTGACCTATATTTATGGCATTGGCCGCAGCACTGCACGAATGATTTTGGATATGGCCGGTATCGACTACAACATCAAAGTTGATGACTGGACCGATGAGCAGGTAGGTGCAATCCGTAACGCAATTGCCGAGAGTGGCATTAAGGTTGAGGGTGAGTGCCGTTCGCTCGTACAGCTTAACATCAAACGATTGATGGACATCGGTTGCTACCGTGGTATCCGTCACCGTCTTGGCCTTCCCGTTCGTGGCCAGAGCACCAAGAACAACGCTCGTACACGCAAGGGTAAGAAGAAGACTGTAGCAAACAAGAAAAAAGCAACTAAATAAAATAAGTAGAGAGTTATGGCAAAGAAACCAGTATCAGTTAAGAAGCGCGTTGTTAAGGTTGACGCAGTCGGTATGGCTTTCGTACACTCGACTTTCAACAACGTAATCATCACCATTACCAACAGTGTTGGTGAGGTAATCAGCTGGAGCTCGGCAGGTAAGATGGGCTTCCGCGGTTCCAAGAAGAACACTCCCTACGCAGCACAGACCGCAGCTGCTGACTGTGCAAAAGTTGCATACGACTTGGGTTTGCGTAAAGTGAAAGTTTATGTAAAAGGCCCCGGTCAGGGTCGTGAGTCTGCCATCCGTACAATCGACGGTGCAGGTATCACTGTAATGGAGATTATCGACGTTACTCCCCTGCCTCACAACGGTTGCCGCGCTCCTAACCGCCGTCGCGTATAATTAGGAGTGAAGATTAAACTTTAAGTTTGAACCAAATCAAGTAAAAAGAGAAAACAATGGCAAGATATACAGGTCCCAAAAGCAAAATTGCTCGTAAGTTTGGCGAGCCTATTTTTGGTGCAGATAAGGTTCTCGACAAGAAGAACTATCCTGCTGGTCAGCACGGTATGAACCGCAAACGCAAAAAAGTTTCGGAGTATGGTACCCAGCTGAGCGAGAAACAGAAAGCAAAATACACCTACGGTTTGTTGGAGCGTCAGTTCCACAACGCCTTCGAGAAGGCAGCCGCTATGGGTGGTATCACTGGTGAGAACCTTTTGAAGCTTCTCGAAAGCCGTTTGGACAATGTGGTGTACCGCTTGGGTATTGCCCCCAGCCGTGCAGCTGCTCGTCAGCTCGTATCGCACCGCCACATCACCGTTAATGGCGCAGTGGTAAACATTCCTTCGTACAGCCTGAAAGCTGGTGATGTTGTAGCTGTTCGCGAGAAATCGAAGAGCTTGGAGGTAATCACCGAGAGCCTTGCAGGTCGTCGTAGCAACCAGTACAGCTGGCTCGAGTGGAACTCGGAGACCCTCAGTGGTAAGTTCTTGCAGCGTCCCGAGCGCGAGGATATTCCCGAGAACATCAAGGAGCAGCTCATCGTTGAGTTGTACTCGAAATAGTACTTAACTAAAAATTGATTGATAAAATTATGGCAATTTTAGCATTCCAGAAACCCGAGAAGGTGATAATGCTCGAATCCACTTCCACATTTGGTAAGTTTGAGTTCCGTCCATTGGAGCCCGGATTCGGTATGACCATCGGTAATGCTTTGCGCAGGGTGCTGCTTAACGCTCTTGAAGGTTATGCAATTACCACCGTGAAGATTGCCGGGGTTGATCACGAGTTTGCCGCCATCCCCGGAGTTATGGAGGGAATGATAAATATTGTCCTGAATCTCAAAAAGGTGCGTTTCATCCGCACTGTTGAGACTGCCGAGTCGGAGAAGGTTACTATCAACGTAGCCGGTCAGACCGAGCTTACCGCAGGCTATATTTCGAATTTCCTGACAAACTTCAAAGTGTTGAATCCCGAGTTGGTTATCTGCCACCTCACCCCCGAGACCAAGCTGACTATCGACTTGACCATCGGCAAGGGTCGTGGTTATGTGCCCGCCGAGGAGAACCGCCCTGCCGACGCAGAGTTTGGTTTGCTTCCCATCGACTCGCTTCACACTCCTATCGTCAATGTTATGTTCTCGGTAGAGCCCTACCGTGTTGAGCAGCGTACCGACTACGACAAGCTCAACATTGAGGTTACTACCGACGGTTCGATTCATCCCAAAGAGGCGCTCAAAGAGGCTGCAAAGATTCTTATCCACCACCTGATGCTCTTCTCGGACGAGAAGATTACCATCAATATGGAGGAGACCTCTCCCGCCGAGGAGTTCGACGAGGGTATTCTCCATATGCGTCAGCTTCTGAAAACGAAGCTTTCGGATCAAGACCTTTCGGTACGTGCCCTGAACTGCTTGAAGGCAGCCGAGGTAGATACCATTGGCGACTTGGTTCGCTACAACCGCAACGACTTGTTGAAGTTCCGTAACTTCGGAAAGAAGTCGCTGACTGAGTTGGACGACCTTTTGGCATCTTTGAATCTCCACTTTGGTATGGACGTTACTCCCTACAAGTTGGACAAGGAATAACCCACAAAAACAGAAACTAAATCTATGAGACACAATAAAAAAGTTAATCACCTTGGCCGTCAGGCTTCGCACCGCAAGGCCCTGATGTCGAATATGGCTGCAAGCCTTATTCTCCACAAGCGCATTGAGACCACTGTGGCTAAGGCAAAGGCTCTGAAAAAATTTGTTGAGCCCCTTATTACCAAATCGAAAGAGGACACCACCCACCAGCGTCGTGTTGTTTTCAGCTACTTGAAAGATAAATATGCTACTGCTGAGCTTTTCCGCACCGTAGCACCTAAGATTGCAGACCGTCCCGGTGGTTACACCCGTATCCTCCACACCGGTTTCCGCGTAGGTGACGCAGCAGAGATGTGTATCATCGAGCTTGTTGATTTCAACGAGACTTACGTTGAGGGCGCAACTCCTAAGGCAGCCGCTCCCAAAACTCGTCGTAGCCGCGCAAAGAAAGCTACCGAGGAGGCCGAGGTAGTAGCCGAGGGCGCTGAGGCACCTAAGAAAGCCGCAAAGAAACCCGCCGCACCTAAGGCCCCCAAAGCAGCCGCAGCAAAGACTTCGGGTGCGAAGGTGAAGGCTGTTAAGACTGGCGCTTCGAAGAAGGCTTAAAACGCATATAGCGGGTGCTTTTTGCACCAAAGCAAAGAGAGCGAGTTCCTCACCTACGTCGAGTAGGCTGCGGGCTCGCTCCTTTTTTTGTCGCAAAAATCCCTCCGTTATCTGCGTTTTCTGCTCTTCTTCGTTAATTCTTCCTACTGTTGGGAGCACCACCCTCACAAAAGCATCGTTCCGATGCTGCCTTGCACTCATCTTGTTTAGTCTAACGTCTAACGTCAAAAGACCTAAGGCAAAATAATTTTCCATTTTCAATTCTCAATTTTCAATTTTCCCTTTGTATCTTTGTTCTCCGAAACCACAAACCGCAAAGATATTTGTAATATGAAAAAGTTGAGATTGTTTGCGGCCGTCTTGGTCGCTATGATGGCAGCAGTTGGCTGTACGCAACCTACCCCCAACGATGATGAGTCTAAGCCCAAGCCCGAGCCCCCAACCCCCGATGTGGAAGCGCCCGTTGTGACCCTTTCGCAGCAGGCTGTGGAGCTTAATAGTGCGGGTAGCCCTGTGAGTGTTGCCTACCAAATCGAAAACCCCATTGAGGGTCAGAGTGTTGCGGTGTCCTACGATGCCGACTGGCTCACTGTGGATAGCTCCACAGCCGGTACTCTCACCCTCTCGGCCACAAAGAATAGCTCCACCGAGCCTCGCTCCACCAACCTCACTGTGTCGTATGAGGGTGCGGAGGATGTGACCCTGCAAGTGAGCCAGAAAAGGGCCGACGGCCTTAGCTTCGAGCTCAATTTCTCCGACATAGCCCATTCGAGTTTCATTGTCCAGATTCTCCCCTCCGACAACTCCAAGAGCTTCTATTTTTCGACTATGGAACGCAGTGAGTTTGAGAAGTTTGCGAGCGACGACGAGATTTTCGAGAGCGAGATGGCGAGGGTGCGCCAGATGGCCGACAATGCTTGGCTGAGCTTCTCGGATATGCTTGCCAGCCTCACTTTCAAGGGCGAGAAGTGGCAGGCGGTCAATCAGCTCCACCCCGAGACCGAGTATGTCACTTTTGCTATGGGCATAACCAGCTCGGGCACTCGCACCAGCGACATTAGCTACAACTATGTGACCACCACCACCGAGCCTACCGTCGATATGGATTTCACCATTGGTGTGAGCGAGTGGCACCACACAATGAGCATTACCATCACCCCCGCCCGCAAGAAGGATGCCTATGTGTGGGATGTCTTCACTAAGGCTGAGATTGAGGCTGTTATGGCCGCCGAGGGATGCGCGAGTGCCGAGGAGTGCTACGCCCCGATTATGGCCAAGCGTGTGGCCGAGGCCAAGGCTGAGGGCGAAACAATCGAGAGCTACTACGCCTCCATTGCCAAGAAGGGCACACAGCGCAATCAGCAGTTTGCTTGTGAGCCTGCCACCGACTACTACGTTATGGCCTCGGCCATAAATATGAGTTGCGTTCCGGGTGCGGTGACTGTGGTGGAGTACACCTCCGAGCCTTTGGCTACGCCGGGAAGCTCCGACAACGAGATTGGCGTGAGCCTCAGCAACCCTGCCGACACCTATGTGCAGGTGGAGGGCTCGGCCAGCAATATGGACCCCTATGTGGTTGTGGTGCTGCCCACCGAGGTGTGCGAGGGCAAAGATGACGGCGCAATCTTCGACTATGTTGTTGCGACCTTCTCGGCCGAGGAGCTTGCGTCGAACACCTACGAGGGTGGCTTTGCGGGCATCTACAATGGCCTCACCCCCTCCACAGCCTACACTGCGGTGGCCTTTGGCTATGCCGACGGCGTTATGACCACCACCTATGTGGCCCGCTCGGCCTCGCTGACCACCCTCGCAGCACAATAGTGTGCCACAATAGAGCGGTTGAGCCAAAAAAAGTATTATATTTGTAGTTGTAATAGACCCCTAATCAGCCCAATAAAATGAACTACGACGTTTTTATCTCGTGCAAAAGCGAAGACTACCCACTTGCCAAACCAATCTACGACTACCTTGTCGAGTGCGGTTTAGTTGTCTTTTTGGCAAGCGAAGAGCTTAGAAATAGGGGTGTGGCTTTCTATGGCGAAATCATTGACGAGGCTTTGGATAGTGCCGACCATATGATTGTTTTTGCTTCTAAGGCTGAGTATGTTACCACCCCGTATGTTAGCTACGAGTGGCGCACTTTTGCCGAAGAGTTGCGCTCAGGTCGTAAGGGTGGCAATATCGTTACGGTACTCAAAGGTGTCAGTGTACCCAAACTCCCCATTGGACTGAGAAACTACCAGTCGTTTAACTATAACGATTATAGGGATGTTGTATCCTATCTGGACGTTAAAAGTGAGGGTGTTATTCCTCCACAACCAACGCCAACCCCTACACCACAACCCGCCCCTGAGCCAAAGCCTCAACCTACACCTACGGTTAAGACGTATAAGGTGGGCGACCTCTATGACGACGGCACAAAGAGGGGTGTGGTTTTCCAAATTTGGGATAATGGCCGCCACGGCAAGATTGTAAGCCTCGAAGAAGCCCGAAAGCATTGGGCAATAATGGCAGTTTTTAGTGATATGACAGACGCAACCTCGATGTCGGATGGCAAGGCTAATATGCAAAAGATAATGGCAATTAGCGGTTGGAGAGAAAAGTATCCTGCTTTTGCTTGGTGTGCCGATTTGGGAGAGGGGTGGTACTTACCCGCACAAGATGAGTTATTGGCCATCTACAAAGCACGAGGTAAAATCAACGCAACGCTCTCCGCCAATGGCTGCACGAAACTAAATCTTACTTGGTATTGGTCTTCCTCTGAGAACAGTACTAATGAGTTCTGCGCGTGGTATGTCTTTATGTACGATGGCGACACCAACAACGACTTGTATAAGTTCGGCAACCTCTATGTGCGCGCTGTCTCCGCTTTTTAAGATTTAGGCTTGGAACTACGAGTGCAAGCGAATTTCTATGCCAAAGCCCCGCAACGACTGCGGGGCTTTGGCGTTTTTAAGGGCATTAAGGGTATTAAGGGTATTAAGGGTATTAGGGGTTCTAAGGAGTTTAAGGCCTATAAGGCTTATAGGGCATATAGGGCATATAGGGCATATAGGCCCTATCCCTAAGCTCCCAAGCCTCGCTTAATTTTCCATTTTCAATTCTCCTTTACGAGCAGTTCGGGGTAGTCGGTGGTGATGTAGTCCACGCCCAGAGCTATGGCTCGCCTTTGGTCGGAGGGGTCGTTGATAGTCCAAATGTTGGCCTTCAAGCCACGCTTGTGCAACTCATCGACAAACTTGGGGTTGCCCACATAGATGCCCCCGTGATAGTCTGCCCCTGCAAAGCCCTCGTCGAGAAGTTGTCCGGCCGTAAGCTCGCCTCGCAAGTAGAAAACCTTGCTCTGGGGCGAGAGGCGTATGAACTCCTTGCAGGCAGCGTGGGAGAAGCTGATGTAGTCGGTGCGGTGGGCAAGGCCCATCTGCTCAATCATAGCCACAGCCAACTGGACAGCACGCATCTCGCGCTCGTGGTTGTGGTGGCCTTTTAGCTCAAAGACAAGCTGTATGTCGGGGTATTGCTGTGCAACCCTCAGAAACTCTGCCAGCAGAGGCAGGGGCTCGCCATTGCTGAGGCGGTAGTCGGCAAGGTCGGCATAGTTGAGCTCCTCGACACGCTCTCCGCCGAGGCTGTCGTCGTGGTAGAGTATGAGCTGGTCGTCGGCTGTGAGCCACACATCGAACTCGCTGCCCCAGCACCCCAGCTCGGCAGCCGCAACAAACGACTTTATGGAGTTCTGGGCACTTCCCTCGGCACGCCAGTAGCCTCGGTGGGCAATTACCTTAGGTTGGGCCGAGAGGGTGGTGGCAAGTAGTAGGAGGGTCAGAAATAGTGTTGTAGTACGTTTCATTGTTTGCAGGGAAAATATGTTAGGCAAAGATACAAATTCTCGCGCAAAAAGTGTATTTTTGTAGCAACTAACAAACTTTTGATACCTACCCAGAGATAATCCCATAAGAGAGAGTATGAAAACTTTTTTTCGACAGAGCGTTGTGCTTGCGCTTGCAGTAGTGGCAGTGAGCCTCTCGGCTTGCAAAGACCCCGAAGTGACCGAGGTGCGTTATTTGGCCTCGGCAACCCCAACGGTGGAACTCTTCCACCTCGACGAGGAGAGCGACGAGCTGAGTGCAGCAGGAGGTTTCCTGCGCGGTAGCACCGTCACCGCCTACCCCAACTGCATCCACAAGGCCGAGGGTGTGCGCTATATGAAACTCGCCCTCGATGGTGAGGTATTCTACTCCGAGGAGCAGAACTTGGTGCTGACCCCCCGCGAGGCTGTCAGGGAGCAGCAGATGTGGGTGCGCACTCCCGCAACCATCATTGGCGACAGGGAGCGCTCGACCATTGCGGGCTTTGCCGACAAGAACGAGTGCCTCACTATTGTAGATTACGACTCGTTGCGCCACGACGGTACGGTTGCCACCTATCGTGTAAGGCTTGGCGACGTGGAGGGTTATGTCTATGGCAAATATCTTGTATTCACCCCCGAGGAGGCTGCCGAGCGCTACTTGTCCGACCTCTACGACCCCATCCACAAGGCTGTGAAAAACTCCTTTGGTGGCGGTCAGGCCATCGGTTGTGACTTCTACCCTGTGGAGAAACCCTCCTTTGAGCACAATCCTATGCCCCACGCTTGCTACTCGCTCTATCTCAACTCGGGTACGGGCGTGCTGAAAAACATAGAGGCCTACATTGCGCTGGCCAAACAGAGCAAAATCAACACCTTTGTTATCGACATCAAGGACAACGAAAGCCCCGGCTACAAGGCCGACGCAATGAAAGAGTACTCGCCCACCAACTATCGTCGCGCGGGCGACAAAGAGGCTCTCTATCGCAAGGTGGTTAGCCGTTTGCACGAGGAGGGCTTCTATGTTGTGGGTCGTATTACTTGTTTCAAAGACTCCTACTTTGTGAAGGACAACCCACAATGCGCCATCACCGAGAAGGCCACCGGCGAGCCTTTCAAACACAATAAAGCCTACTGGCCCAGCGGTTTCGACCGTCGTGTGTGGGAGTTCAATGTGGCTCTGGCCAAAGAGTCGGTTGAGAAATTTGGCTTCAACGAGATTAACTTCGACTATGTGCGTTTCCCCGATAGGATGACTAAGGTGGAAGATGTGGTCGATTACCACAACCGCTATGGCGAGAGCAAGGTGCAGGCCATCCAGCGCTTTGTGCAGTACGCCACAGATGAGATTCACAAGGTGGGAGCTTACGTCTCGATAGATGTCTTTGGCGAGAGCGCCAACCCCGGCTACACCACCGCCTATGGTCAGTATTGGCCCGCCATCAGCAATGTGGCCGACGTAATTAGCGGTATGCCCTATCCCGCCCACTTCTCCAACGGCTACTATGGCATCCAGAAACCCTGGAACAACCCCTATAAGATACTCTACGAGTGGGGTCGCAGGGTGCAGGATAGGCAGAAGGTGACACCCACGCCTGCTGTTGTTCGCACTTGGGTGCAGGCCTACAATGTTATGCGCCACGTCGATAGGAACGGCATTGCCTACGATGCCGAGAATGTGGAGAAAGAGATTAGGGGTCTTTATGCTGCGGGTCTGACGGGTGGCTACATTACTTGGCTTGCCTCGTCGAATATAGAGAAGTATCGCCAGCAGCTGGGCGCATTCCAGCAGGACTACTATGCCGACTGGTCAAACCCCGACTTCTACTACGACCCCAACACCGCCCACACCACCCAACCCACCGAGTAGGGGTGTATTTTCTGATACATATTATTGGGAAAATTGCACTTTATTTATAATTTTGTAGAAGATTTGTTGCTCGGGTCAATGACCCGCAAATAATTAACATCTAAATAAGCCCAATAAAGAAACCTTTATTTAATAACTCTTAAACACTTATTTTATGGAACTTATTACTATTCTTATTTGGATTGCCTGTGGATTTGGTTGCTACAAATTGGCTGAGAGGCAAGGCCGCAATGTTACAATCGCAGCAGTTTTGGGTGTGTTGCTCGGTGTATTTGCTGTACTTGGTTACCTTATCGCTGGCGACAAAAAGTAAGCATTGAAGATTTGATTCATAAAAAATAAGTGGAGCATAAGCCCCACTTATTTTTTATTTTATATCTTGATAACTACTCTTTGCGGATGATTTTTGCTCCCAGAGCGTTGAGGCGACCTTCGATATTTTGGTAGCCCCTATCAATCTGCTCCACATTTTGGATTATGCTCTTGCCGTCGGCATTCATTGCGGCAATCAGCAGAGCCACACCCGCGCGGATGTCGGGCGAAGCCATTGTGGTGGGCCTAAGGCGACGCGAGTGGTTGTGACCGATGACCGTAGCCCTGTGGGGGTCGCAGAGGATAATCTGAGCGCCCATATCAATTAGTTTGTCCACAAAGAATAGGCGGCTCTCAAACATCTTCTGGTGGATGAGTACCGAACCTTTGGCTTGGGTGGCCACCACCAAGAATATGCTCAGCAGGTCGGGGGTTAGTCCGGGCCAAGGAGCGTCGGCAATAGTCATAATAGAGCCGTCCATAAAGCTCTCAATCTCGTAGTGCTCCTGACGAGGGATGTAGATGTCGTCGCCACGCTGCTCGAAACGTATGCCCATACGGGCAAACTGAGCAGGGATGATGCCCAAGTTGTCAAACGAAACGTTTTTGATAGTCAGCTCTGAGCCGGTCATTGCGGCCATACCGATGAAGCTGCCCACCTCAATCATATCGGGCAGCATTGTGTGCTCCGTACCGCCAAGGCTCTCCACACCGTCGATAGTCAGCAGGTTGGAGGCTATACCCCCAATCTTTGCACCCATACGGCAGAGCATCTTGCAGAGTTGCTGGATGTAGGGTTCGCAGGCGGCGTTGTAGATTGTTGTGCGACCCTCGGCCAATACGGCAGCCATAATTATGTTGGCCGTACCCGTCACCGAGGCCTCGTCGAGAAGCATATATGTCCCTTTGAGCTTCTCGGCCCCTGCCTCAAAGAAGTCGCCCGAGGAGTCGAAGTTGATGTTAGCACCGAGCTTTTGGAAGCCGATGAAGTGGGTATCTAAGCGTCGGCGGCCAATCTTGTCGCCTCCGGGTTTGGGTATGTAGGCCACGCCAAAGCGAGCCAAGAGAGGGCCGATAACCATCACCGAGCCACGCAGTTTCGAGCCACGTTTGCGGTAGTCCTCGGTGCGTAGGTAGCCCAAGTCAATGTTTTTGGCTCGGAAGCTATATGTTCCTTCGCCCAGACGTTCAACCTCCACGCCCAAGTTTCTCAGCAGCTCAATCAGCGCCAAGACATCCACAATCTCGGGTACGTTGTGGAGCGTCACCTTCTGGTCGGTGAGCAGTGTTGCACAGATTATTTGCAGAGCCTCATTTTTAGCTCCTTGCGGGGTAATCTCGCCGCTAAGTGAGCGGCCTCCATAGACCTCGAAATATGCCATACTCTACGACTTCTTCGTTAATAAATGGTTTGGATTGTGTGTAAAGATAGTAACTTTTGAGGAGTATTACAACACCCTCAGGCTACTTGCGCTCGCCAAAGAGGTTTATTCGCGCAAAAACTCTGTTGCGACGAGGTAGAAGAATCCACTCCACCACCAGCAACACCAAGGCCGCCAGCAGGGGCAGATAGAAGAGTTCGTCGTACTCCTCAAAGACGTTGGCCATAAGTTTGGCCTTCTCGGTCTGCTCCACACGTGCGACAATCTCCTCCACGCCAATCGAGGCGTTGGTGGCTCTGATGTATGCACCGTCGCTCAGGGCGGCAATTTTTTGGAGCGTGGCCTCGTCGAGTTTCGATACGACAATCTCGCCCTCGCTGTCGCGTATGAAGTCGTCGCCCACAGCTATGGGCGCACCCTCGGGAGTACCCATACCAATGGTGTAAATCTTTACCCCTGCGGCAGCGGCTCTCTCGGCAGCGGCCAGAGCGTCGTCCTCGTGGTTTTCGCCATCGGTCACCAATACAATCACCCTGCTACTACCGCTCTCGCTTGTGAAGGCGCTTGATGCAAGCTCTATGGCTGCACCTATGGCCGTACCCTGACGAGTCACCTGAGTGGTCGATATGCGCTCCACAAAGTTGCGTGCCGTCAGATAGTCGCCCGTTATGGGCACTTGCACATAGGCATCGCCTGCAAAGATAACCACGCCTATATATTGCTCTTTGAGCCCCTCAATCATACGGCTCAGGGCATACTTGGTTCTTTCGAGTCTGTTGGGCGAGAAGTCGCTGGCGAGCATCGAGTTCGACACATCCACTGCCACCACAATCTCCACACCCTCGCGCTCCACCTCGCGTAGCTTCGAGCCAACCTGTGGGCGTGCCAGAGCCACCACCATAAAGGCGTAGGCTGCGGCAAAGAGCCAAAACTTCAATCTCAGTTTACCCTTCGACGCATCGGGCGCAAGGCGACGTATGGCCTCGGCACTACCAAAGCGAGTGAGCATTGCGGCCCTGCGTGAGAGCGCCCACTCGAAGAGTAGGGCCAGAGGCACAATCAGCACGAGCAGGTAGAGGTAGTCTATGTTAGCGAATCTAAACATCTTTCTTTTACTGTGGTTTTTTGGTGTGTGTGTGTGAGGTCTGTTATGGCACTTTGTTGAGCCACAAGCGGCTGACTGCAAACTCCAAGAGCAACAACAATATGGCTGCCAGCAACCAACCGGCAAAGTGTTCGTTGTGGCGGGTGTAGTTGTCGGTCTCTATGCGCGATTTCTCCAATTCGTTGATACGCTGATAGATGTTGCGGAGCGAGTTTTTGTCGGTGGCCCTAAAATACTCTCCTCCCGTGCGGGCAGCAATGTCGGTTAGGGTCTGCTCGTCAATCTCCACAAGCTGCTGGTGGTAGCGGATGTTGCCCCACGCATCGTAGTAGGGGTAGGGGGCGTAGCCACGCCTACCAATACCCACCGTATAGACCTTTATCCCATACTCGGCAGCGATGTCGGCAGCCGAGAGGGGGGCAACCTGACCGGCATTGTTCACACCGTCGGTCAGCAGAATGATAACTTTGCTCTTTGCGTCGGACTCGCGCAGGCGATTGACAGCCGTAGCCAAAGCCATACCAATGGCTGTGCCGTCGTCCACCACTCCAAACTTCACCTGCGAGAGCAGGGTTTGCAGGGCGGCCTTGTCGGTTGTAAGGGGACTTTGTGTGTAGCTCTCGCCGGCGAAAGCCACCAAACCTATGCGGTCGTTGGGGCGGTCGGCAATAAACTTTGCAGCCACCTCTTTGGCCACCGTAAGCCTGTCGGGCTCGAAGTCGGCTGCGAGCATTGTGCCCGACACGTCGAGTGCTAGAACAATATCCACACCCTCGACAGTGGTTTTGCTCAGGTGCTCGCTACTTTGTGGGCGTGCCAGCGCCACAGCCACAAGCACCACCACCGCACACCTCAGCACCATAGGCAGGTGGCGACAGTAGTATTTCAGTGTGCGTGGGGCTTTGGCCAATGGGCGCACGCTCGACATTTTCAGCGCAGCACCGCCTGCCCTCTGAAACCAGAGGTAGTAGGCCACCATAGGCAACACAAGAGCTGCCAGCCACAACATATTTGGATTTGCAAATCTCATCTATCCCTAATCTCTCTGTTTCTTACTCAGTTCTCTCCTGCTTCGTTGGTGCCACAATGGTTGCACCAACTATGCGTGTGCCAGAATGTTACCAGTTCTTACCCGAGCCGGCCACACCCACACCCTTCTCGGCGTCAATCTTCTCGCGGGTCTTGTCCTCGGCTGCCTGCACAGCGTTGAGGAGTTGTTCGCTCTCGGGGCTTGGGCCCTCTTGGGGACGAGGCTCAGAGCCTTCACTCGGGTCGGGCTTGTCGCCTTCGGGCTCTTGTGGTTGCTCCTGAGGCTGCTGCTCGTCGTTGTTCGGGTCGTTATTTTGGTCTTTATTCTGGTTGTTATCTTGCTGTTGGTCTTGCTGTTGTTGTTGGTCTTGTTGCTGGTCGTTGTTCTGATTCTGATTCTGTTGTTGGTCTTGATTGTTCTCCTGCTGCTCAATGAGTTTCTTGGTGTAGGCGTAGTTGTACTTGGCCTCCAAGTCGGTAGGATTGAGCCTGAGCGACTCCTTAAACGACTCCAACGCCTCGCTGAGCTTCTGTTGCTGAAATTGGGCGTTGCCACGATTGTAGAATGCCTTGGCCCTAAGCTCATCGCTCACACCCTCGGCCTCCAATATATCCGTAAAACTGCTCTCGGCCGTCTCGTACTCCCCTTTGGCATACTGCGAGTCGCCCAAGTTGAAGCCGGCCTCAATGGAGTTGGGCTCGCGTTGGAGCGCCTCGCGATAGGACTTTTGTGCCTCCTCCATACGCTGCTCCTCATAGAGCCTGTTGCCCTTGCGGATGTGGCGACGCTCGGGGAACATCTGGCCGTATGCAGGCCCACACACTCCCAGCAGCACCACAAGCATCAGCAGACTATTTCTCACTCTTGCCCTCATCTTGATTCTCCTCCTCCTTGTTCGCTTTTTCTTCTACAATTATACCCTCGACAGTCTGCTCGCCCTCTCCGACAACCTGCTCTGCCACCTCCTTGCTCTCCTCCACAAAGTAATAGACGGTGTAGTAGGCGGCCTCGTTGGTCTCGGCCGAGGGTATGTGTTTGGCAAACTTCACAAGGTCGCTCTCGCCGAGCAGTGCGCCCAGCTCTCGCCTCTGCTTGTCGCTCAGGGGCAGCTCCTTGAAGGCTTCGACTATCTGGTCGGTGGTCATCTCCATAGCGCCCACACCAAAGCGTCCGTCGATGTAGGTGCGCAAAATATCCATCAGTCGGGTGTAGTACTCTTTGTAGCGACCATTCTGCCAGAGCTTCTGGCTATCCAGCACCAAGAGTGAGCGTATGGCCACAACGTGGGGTGCTTCTTTGGGTAGTTGGGCCTCCTCCTCCTTGCCACGCGAGCGACGCAGAGCCCTCACCACAAGCCACACAAGCGAGGCCACAACTGCGCCCAGCAACACCACACCCCAGAGATAGCCTCTGAACTCATCCACCAGCAGTGGCGCATCAAGGGGTTGTTTTATGTCGTAGATGGTCTGTCGGGTGGTATCGATAGGTATATCCTGCACCTCCACAGTGAGTCGTCCGCTCCAAAAGAGGGTGTCTATCTTCGAGCCATCCGTATAGGCCACAGCCAACGAGTCGAAACCGTAGGTTGCAGGCTCAAAACTCCTTAGTCGGTAGCTCTTTCTTAGTCGGTAGCCCTTCTCGTTGAGGTTGGTGCGCTCGGCCTCCACGTCCTCCACAAGCTCGATGCGACCCTCGGCCAGACCCTCGTCGAGCATAGGGAGGGCCACCTCGTAGCTGTCGCTCTCGGCCTCTACCTCCAACGTAAGCTCGACGTGGTCGCCCAGCAAGACGCTCTCGGGCTGAAAGGCTGCCCCGACAATACGCACAGGCTCATCTTGGGCTACAACTCCCCAAATCACAGCCATCAGTGCCACCATCGTGGCCAACATATATCTTACCATTGCTCTCATCTATCGTCGTCGAAAGAGTTTTAGTAGTTCCTTAACATAGTCTTTGTCGGTGGGTACGTCGGCGCAGTCTATTCGCTGGCGTGCGAGCATTTTGCCCATCTCTTCGCCACGCTCCCTCCACTGCTCGGCATAGTGCTCCCTCACGTAGCGCGAGGAGCTATCGACCCACATCCTCTGGCCACTCTCCGAGTCAATCATCTCCACCAAGCCCACATCGGGCAACTCGCCATCCCTCGGGTCATAGACCTTCACAGCCACCACATCGTGCTTGCGCGAGGCTATACCCAACACTTTGTCGAGCCTTTCGTTTTGCTCGCTGGGGGTGTCGAAGTCGCTGATGATGAATGTTGTAGAGCGCTTTTTCAGCACGCTCGTCAGATACTCCACCGGAGCAACAAGCGAGCTTGCTTTGCTCTCGGGCTCGGTTTCGAGCAGCGTGCGGATAATCATTAGGATGTGGGAACGGCCCTTCTTGGGTGGGATAAACCTCTCCACCTTGTCGCTAAACAGCAGGCATCCAACCTTGTCGCCCGTCTGTGCTGCCGAGAAGGCCAACACAGCGGCAATCTCGGTCATAATGGTGCGCTTGGTCTTTTCGCCCGAGCCGAAGCTGCCCGACCCGCTCACATCAACCATAAGCATCATCGTCAGCTCCCTCTCCTCTTCGTATATCTTGATGTGGGGCTTGCGCATACGGGCTGTGACGTTCCAGTCGATGTCCCTCACGTCGTCGCCCAAGCGGTACTCCCTCACCTCACTGAAAGCCACACCGCGACCTCGGAACGCACTGTGATAGTGGCCCGCAAAGAGGTCGTTGGAAAGACCGCGAGTCTTAATCTCAATCTTTCTTACCTGTTTTAATATCTCCGATGTATCTTTCATTTAGTTGTCGGTTGTCAGTTATCAGTCGTCAGTCGTCAGTTGTTGTGTAAACTTTCAACTTTCAACTCTCAACTTTCATCTTTTTTCTCGGCAAGGTTTTGTGAGATGGATGCAAGCATAACGCAGCAGCCGCTCACAAGGCACAGCCGACTAAGGCACCTCTACGGCGTTGAGAATCTCGGTTATAATCTCCTCGGTGGTGACATTCTCGGCCTCGGCCTCGTAGGAGAGGCCAATGCGGTGGCGCAAAACGTCGTGACACATTGCCCTCACATCCTCGGGGATGACGTAGCCACGATGTTTGATGAAGGCGTAGGCTTTCGAGGCCTTTGCCAGAGCAATGCTCGCACGGGGCGATGCTCCGTAGGCAATCATTGGCGAGAGTTTCGAAAGACCATACTCGGCGGGCTCGCGGGTGGCGAAGATAATATCTACAATATACTTCTCAATCTTCTCGTCCATATAGACATCCGACACCACCTTGCGTGCGCGGGCAATATCCTCGGGGGTAACAACCTTGTGTACCTCGGGCAGACCCTCGCCTGCGAGGTTGAGCCTTACGATGTCGCGCTCCTCCTGACGTTTGGGGTAGGAGATTTTCACTTTCAGCATAAACCTATCCACCTGTGCCTCGGGCAGAGGATATGTACCCTCCTGCTCGATGGGGTTCTGGGTGGCCATAACCAAGAATGGGTCGGGCAGGGCGAAGGTCTCCTCGCCAATGGTTACTTGGCGCTCCTGCATAGCCTCCAAGAGAGCGCTCTGCACCTTGGCGGGCGAGCGGTTAATCTCGTCGGCCAAGACGAAGTTGGCAAAGATAGGGCCTTTTTTTACGGTGAACTCCTCGTTCTTCTGGGAGTAGATGAGTGTACCCACGAGGTCGGCGGGGAGCAGGTCGGGGGTGAACTGCACACGACTAAACTTTGCATCCACAGCCTTCGAGAGAGTGGTTATGGCAAGTGTTTTAGCCAGTCCGGGGACACCTTCGAGCAGTATGTGACCGCCCGAGAGGAGGCCAATAAGCAGGGTATCGACTAAGTGACGCTGGCCCACAATGACGTGTCCAATCTCCATACTCAACGAATCCACAAAGAGGCTTTCGCGCTCGATGCGCTCGTTAAGTTCCTTAATGTTAATAATTTCGCTCATAGTATATATTCTTTGTTGTTCTTTTCTGCAATCTTAGTTGGTCGTGACCGTGCGGTCTGGACTTGGTGTTGTCTGCCGACAACAAACGAATAGAAATACAAAATTAGTATTTTTTCTTTGAAAATACCTCGCTATTTTGGCCAAAAAGCACTCCCCGCTCACAAGCGTTCATATATGTAGTAAAAGAAACACCGACAAAAACGCTTTTGTCGGTGCTTTGTTTTGGATATGTGCTTGTTGCTCAAATTAGCTACCGAGAAGTAAGAGCCAATTGAGTACCCACGAGGCCACACCAACACACAAGTAAACCTTAGAAATATCTTTGTCTTTTTTCCTTGAAAGGAAGAAAAAGACGATTCCAACAATAGGAATAAAAAGAGATAGAGCTAAAAGTAGATACCTAAATCTCTTCTCAAAGGCCATAAAACCTTTGCCATTTTTCACTTTATTTACCTGCACCGATTCATTGGTAGTTGTTGTAACACCAATCAATTCAGACAAGACCTCAATGAGTTCACCATAATTAGAGCTATTTTGAGCGTCAATCCAATGACGGCTGTGGAGTCTATAATCAAATTCGGGGTAGTCTCTTACTAAGCTATGGTCAATTCTGCAAGGAATAATTGTTTTCCTGAGAGAGAACGCAAACTCCAATTCACTCTCGACGTGTGAGGAGTTTGCTGCGTTTTTGGAAAAAAGCAGGAGCAATATTTGGCAATCCTCAATAGCGTGGGTTATGGCAGTTGCATATTTTGAACCAGCGTCAATATCTCTTGGGGCAATCCAACACTCTATTCCGCTTTGCTCCAATTGATTACAAATCTTATTGGCTACGGCTTTGTCTTTGCTGGAATAACTAATAAAGACCTTGTGACTCATAAAATAAATGGGGTTAGCTGTTTGTATTGCGCAAATATAGTGATTTTTGGATAATTGTATGATTTGCGGATTAAAAAAAAGCACCGGCGTTTTAACCGGTGCTTAGTGCCAGAAATAGAGTTGCCCTATTAGTTAGCCGACTGCTTGATGATGATGGTCTTTACGCGATTGTCGTCTTTGTAGGTGTAGCCCTCCATCTCGGGGAAGGTACACACAACCTCGGCCCAGCGTTCTGCACCGGTGGTGTTGGCCTCGATGTTGGCCAACCACCAAGTGTCGATATACTTGCCGTTCTCATATTTGTAATCCACTGTGAGCCAGTCAATCTCTGCTCCACGTGTGCCACCGGTGTAGTCGTAGCACTTAAAGTCGGCAGCGCCATAGAGCATCTGCTCGTTGTGCTTGTCGCCACCCCAGTCGGTTGCGTCGGTGCCATCCACCTTAATAACCCACCAGCTCAGACCCCAGTCTTGCTGTGCGCTTGCGTCGTGGGTGTACTCGGCAGCCAAGCCGCCCCAGAACTCAATCATCGAGAGGCCGGTGTTGGGGAGCTGAGTTACGAAGAACTGACGGAAGGCCTCGGTAGAGCCATCCTCGAAGAGGTAGCCCTCGGGGGCTTTGTAGGTGCAGCAAACCAGAGCTTTGCGCTCAGCGCCAGTGTTGTTTTCGGTGGCGTTGGCCAGCAGGTGGGTGGAGTTGAACTGGCCCTCGCCATTTTTGCCATACTCCACAGTGAGCCAATCGACCACAGGGCCGTTGGCAGCACCCTCGCGGCAGACAATCTCAACGTTGCCATAGAGGGCCTGTTCGTTGTAGCGGTCGTCGCCCCAGCTCTCGGCCAGTACGCCATTGACGGTGATTACGCAGTAGCCGAGGTCGAAATTCTCTGCCACGCCACCGCCAATGATTTGGTCGCCAATGCCACCAAAGAAGCCGAGGGTCTTGGTGTTGGTGAAGGCCTGCTGAGTTATGACGAGGCTCTTCGAGCGGCACTCTTCGGTTACGACGTAGCCATCTACATCGACGAAGCTGGCCGTAACGGTGGCGGTACGCTCGATGTCGCTTTGGTTGGGTGTGGCGTTAATCCACCAGTGGGTTGTGCCGTCGTTGCGGTAACCTACGGTGAGCCAGTCGGCAGTTGCGCCGGTGGCGTTGTCGATAACGTCAAACCTCACACCGGTGTAGTAGTGCTCGTTGCCCACGCCCTCGCGGTTTTCCCAAGCCTCTGAGCCTGTGTTTCTTACCTGAGCATACCAGTAGCCGCCATCACGGTCGGTCACACCGTCACACGAGAGGGGTGCGGTAGTGGGTGTGAGGTCGCCAATATACTGCAAGTCGCCCTTTACGGCCGAGAGGTCGGTGCGACCATCGGCTTCGTCGAGGTTGAGGTCGAGAGAAAGTACTTTGTTTATGCCGAAGTCGATGTTGGAGCTTTGCGAGTTGAAGGTGTAGATTGCCACGTCGGTGGTAAGTACGACGCTGTAACCGCCAACCCTCACGCCGGGAACAAACATAAATATGCCCATCTCAGCCGACGATGTAGCCACATCCATAGGGGTGGTTAGGGTGGTGGTTATGCTCTTCGATGTGCCGTCCCAGAAGATGGTGCAGACATCGCCAAAGAGCGAGCCCGAGTTGTCGGTCCAGTACTTGTATCCCCGCTCGGTGTCGTGGAAGTCGGCAAAGTTGTAGGCTATGGCTGCGCCGTTGCCTGCAATGGGGTTGTCGGCCGAGAGGAGCTGTACGCTTGTGACCTTCTCCTCGGTGTAGAGACCTTTCTGCGAGTAGGGACGATAGTTAACCACCGTGCCCACGAGATTCATCTGGGTGGTGTAGGTGGTGTTGTCGGCACTTACGGCTATGGGCGTGCCAATCATACGCAGATTGCTGCGATTCATAACACCTGCCACTTCTTGGGTCTGTTTGGAGGAGTAGTTGAACTCCACCTTGCGTGCCGAGCAACCGTCGTAGCCGCTGTTGCTGCCATAGGTGAGCCAAGCCTTGCCTCCGTCGGGTATGGTTGTGAAGGTGGCAGTGGCTTTTGTGGGGTCGTTGCCGAGGGTGAGGGTGCTGCTCTCTTTCTGAGCGAAGCTGCTCGAACCGTCAGCACCAATAAACCACGCCAGCAGAGCGTCGTCAGCACTCCACTCCACATAGCTGTCCAGAGGGGTTGTGGCCTCCACAGTGATTGTAAGCTCGGGCTTTTCGGGCTCGGGCTCGTCGGGGTTGGGCTTGTCGGGATTCTCGGGAGTATCGGGGTTGGGCTTGTCGGGATTCTCCACATTGGGCTTGTCGGGTGTAGGCTCTACGGGGTCTTCCTCGCAAGCTGTCATCAGCGCCAATGTGGCCACAATAGCCACCATAGTAGTGAAAATGCGTTTCATAGGCTGTGTTTTTTAGGGTTTTGTGGGGAAGAGTGTTGTTGGTGCAACACTCCAAATCGAAAAAGATGCGCTCAGCCTGCGCTGAGCGCATCTTTTGATAGAGAAGCTTATGCGCCCTGATTTACAACAATATAGTTGGTCGAACGCACACCTTTGTACTCAACATACACTTTGGTACTACGAGCTACGCCAGAGGTGTTGGCCTCAACATCGATTTGCAAGTTGAAGTTGTTTGTGTTCTCCCATTTTGTTGTAACCCAATCATCGTCACAAACAGGCTGACCTTGCATAAGATCAACAGCTACGCCGTCGAGAGTAGCATTTGTAATACCGAGGTAGAGAGTCTGTGAACCTGCGCTAACGTTTTGGTCGTGCATAACCTGCGAGGTGAATACAAGTTCGCCACTTACTGGCTCATCGTCATCTTCACCGCCTTCAACAGTACCGGCTTGGGTGATAGTCGAAGTGATGATACGGTTGTTGTTGGGGTAAGCAAATTCGTCGCTATCGGGCCAAATGCTACAAATAACTGCTTTGCGCTCTGCACCCTCGTTGGGCTGAACGGTAATCCACCAAACACAATCGGTGATGTTGCCGTTGGCATCGTGTTGATACTCAGCAGTGATCCAATCGAGTTCGGGAGCGGTCTCGTAGTTGCCGGCAGCGGCATCCTCGGGGGAGATGCACCTGAAAATCACATTTTTGTATTCCTCATTCCATTCGCGATATTCTGTTCCATTGAAGAGTGCCAAGCAATAGCCACCAATGTTGTAGTCGGTTACACCCTCTTTTGCAACATTCACATTTTTGGTGACTGCATCTGTGAAAGTAACGTTGGTGGCAGCACCTGCTGCATATTGAGTGAGTCGGCGCTCAAAGTTCTTGACGGTTGTGCCATCCTCAAACTCGTAACCCTCGGGCAGGGTGATACGGCAGCAAATCATAGCCTCCCTTATGTCTCCGGTATTGTTCTCCTCGATATCCATAAACCAGAACTCGGAGTTCACATTGCCGTTGGAGTCTTTGCCATAGTAAACATTTACCCAATCAACGGGAGTGCCTGCCTCTGCTGCGCCCGAGCCCCAAACGGTAAAGAAGAATTGTGCCGAGCCATAGATAGCCTGCTCATTGTGGCTGTTGCCCGCAAAATCAACTGCTTTCGCGCCGTCAACATTGAAGAAGAGGTGGCCCAATTGCTTGTTTGATGTGGCCTCGCCCTCTGTGTTGATGTTTCCAATATTTGTTCCAAAGGTAACAATCTTTGTGGAACCCACACCCTGCTGAGTAACCATAACGGCGGGGACAAGATTTTCACCAGTGTAAAGTCCCGACTTAGACCAATCCTGAATAATTACACCCTCGCGAGCCTCAGTAGAAGTGTTCTCCTCAATATTCAAGTGCCATACACAGTCGGTAATTACGCCTTCGTTGTTGGTGGCAAGATGGGCGTTCATCCAGTTTACTGGGTTGGAATAATCACCCTTGTTGTAGTCCTCCAATGATACGCAAATCAGTTCGGGATACAATTTATAGTTTCGCATATGTGAGCCATCCACTACTGCAAGCAGATAACCAAGGTTAATAGCCTCTGCTGCATTGGCAGATACGGTGAGTTTTTTATTAATGATGCCACCATCGAGATAAGTGAGTACACTAGGCTCTGCGAGCTCACGGACACCGTTTTCGAGTTTGAGATAGATGTTCTTAAACTCATTATCACCTACCTCAAGTGTATTGTCAGACGAGAATGTGTAGGTGGCTTTGTTTGTCCTAACGATGTAGGTGTAGCCCTCAATAGGAGTGCTCTCAGAAGTGCGAGCAATTGCCATATAGATACCTTTGCTATTCTCGCGTGAGTTTGCATTGGTCAAGTTGAATGGGGTGTCAAGTAGCACCTGAACTTTGTTGCTCCTACCATCATTATAACCTTGATTGATGCCATTGTATTTATTAGCACCTCGGTCATACATTGCAGTACCAACAATTAGAGCGCCATTGTTGCTGGCGAACTCTACCCACAAAACTTTCTCGTCATTGTAGCTCTCGGTATAGGGCATAATGCGGAAGATAGCACCTGCAATTTGCATATCCACCTCGGGGGCTACATCTTTGGTAATGTTAATAAGGCCCGTACCAGAGTGGAGGAAGATAAAGTCGGGATTCATCACACCAGCCTCGGTTTGGGAATAAACATTGCCACCAACCATAAGAGGAACAAAGTCAAACTCAGAGGTGTTCCTAAATGCATTTGTGAACCAACCGGTGCGGTCAACCTCGTTGAGCAATGGGGCAAACTTAAAGTTGGCGGTGTAGCCGTCGTCCTCAATGTCCTCAGCGGTAAGAGCCTCAGAGGTAAGCTCAACGCCACCTGCATATTTAATCTGGTCGCCAACGGCCCATTTGATACCCTCAGCATCGGTCAGTGTACGGGTGTTCTCGCCCATACCAACCTTAACTACAACATAGTCTTTCTCAACCTCGGGGGTGATGCCCTCCTCGGGCTCGTTTGTACAAGCGGCAAGTGCAGCAACACCGGCTACAACTGCAAAAGCATATTTGAAAATCTTTTTCATACTCTTTTTCCTCCTTCTTTTTAGCCCCAAGTTTCGTCCTCGGATACAACATAATTGAAATCACCCTGACCTCCCTGCTCATACCAGAGAGTTGGGCTGGCTGCAATGCCACTCTCAACAGCAACCAGAGTCTCCTCGATTGCCGGACTTTGATAGTTTTTTTTCATAGCAATTAGTTTGAATAGATTTTTGGTTATTAGTTTATGATTGTTTGTTTGTTATTTCTTCCTCAGGCAGAACCAGTTGAAGTTGGCCCTACCGCCGTCGAGCACCACACGCAGGGTGTGGCGACCCTTGCTCAGAGCAAAACCTTCGGTGCGGTCGGTTTTCCACACATCCTCAGCTCCTGTGGTGGCAAAGGTCTTGGTTGCAACCCTCTGGCCGTCAATCTCAAAGCCGAAAGTGCCGTCCACCAAGTTGGAGTAGCGGGCCAGCAGCTCGTAGTTGCCATCCTCGGCCACCTCAATGCCATACTCCACCCACATAAACGTGGCGAAGAAGTCACACAACACCACAGGGCCTGTGGCATCGGTGGAGGCTACGATGCGGGGTGTGTTTTGCCACTCTGTGCCCTCGGCCAGAGCCTCGGCATTGTTGGAGCGGTAGTGCGCCGCAGGGAAGGCCTCGCCGGTGGGGTAGTAGCAGTTTTTGTCGAAGGTGGAGAAATAGACATACTCCTTGCCCAGAGGGGTCAGCTCGGGATTCTTGGCGTTGGTGTTGAGCAGGCTGATAGCCTTCCAGCTGCCCGAGCCACGCGACATAAACCACGCATAGCCGCCCACCTTGTCGTCGCACTCCATATAGTTCAGCACGTCGGCCATATAGGACTGTTGCTTGGGCACGTCGTTGGTGATGCCGCTACCGGCGTGGCAGAACTCGGTCATATAGACGGGCTTGCCATACTTGTCGAAGCGACGGATGAAGCTTTTGAGCGACTCGCCCGAGGGCATATAGCAGTGTACGGCAATACCCTCCACGTCGTCGAGGCTCACACCGGGCTGAGCGAAAAACTCGTCGAGCCACTTTATGGGGTCGCTGTAACCGGCCAATGTGCCGTAGTTTACCGCGGGCGATATGAGCTTCATACCAATCTCGTCGGCAAAGGCTTTCAGCTCGGGCCAGTAGGAGGCTGCCACCTCGGGGGTCATATTGGCTTGGTCGGTGAGGTTGGGCTCGTTGTAGGCGAGTATGTACTCGGCCTCGGGGTAGCTCTGCTTGTAGGCCCTCATCTCGGCAGCACCGAAGTGGTTGTTCCACGCCATTGGCATAAAGACCATACCGTTGTCGTGCATAAGCTGTGCGTAGGGAACGCTCGACCCCCAGTTGTACTGCCAGCAGACACCCGGAGCGAGCAGCGTCACATCCGATTCGAGCTGCATAGGGCCACTTATACCACGCTTTGCGCTGCGGGCCTGACGTATGGTGTACTCCATCGTCAGGTTGGCAAGGTCGTCGCCATTGGGGGTCGGCTCAATAGGGCCACAACCAACCATTGTTGCTGCCACCAAAGTTGCGAGCCAAATGTTTCTATATTTCATAGCCGTAAAAGTGTTTTGTATCTTTTCTTATCACTGATAACAGACAACTACTTCTGATAGACTCTAACGTAGTCCACATACATCTTGGCCTCGTCGCCCTCGTTGGGGAGTGCGGTGATGCCCTCGGGGTTGAGTATGCCGGTGAAGCGACCACCCACAGCGAGGTTGAAAAGGATGAAGTGGTCGTGGTGGAAGTAGCGTCCCGTAGCCCACTCGTCGTCGGTGCCCTCAATGCCCATTTCGTAGTAGGGGGCTGCGTTGGGGTCTTTGTCCAAGTCGAGATACATCTTGATGCTCTTCTCGTCCCAGATGAGGGTGTAGAGATGGAATCCCTCTTGGAGCGAGTAGGGAGCGTTAGACGACTTGGCGTAGTTGGGATAGTTGCCATTTTTGTAGAAACCCCAGTGGCAAGCGCCATTGAAGAAGGTCTCTTGTGTGCCGGTGCTTATGCCGTGCGAGTTGCCCATTTCGAGTATGTCAATCTCGCCACAGCGAGGCCAACCCACCTCCGAGAAGTCGTTGCCCATCATCCAGTAGGCGGGCCAGAGTCCGTTGGCGGTCTTGGGCAGGGCGATGTAGGCCTCCACCTTGCCGTGAGTGAAGTACTTTTTGTGCAACGAGTTGATGCGACCCGATGTGAACGACTTGCCTGCGAAGTTCTCGCGACGGGCGGTGAGTGTCAGGCAGCGACGACCACTCTCGGGCTCTTCCGAGATGGTGACGTTCTCCTCGCGGTAGTACTGCAACTCGGCATTGCCGCCACCATTGCCATTCACTTCGATGTTCCAAGCCGTAAGGTCGAGCGACTCGCCATCGAAGAGGTCTTGCCAGACGAGCTTGTAGCCGTCGGTCTCGCCCGAGCCGTTTTGTGCGGGGTAGCCCGTAGGGTCGTTACCACCAGAGGTGTTGTCGCCACAAGCGGTCGTTAGCCCAAGCAGGAGCGCAAGCGCAAATAGTGTTTTTTTTCTCATAATCTAAAAAATCCCTTTTATTAACAACTATATCTCTTTTTATTGTCCAATCTGGTGGCTTGGAGGGCGGTCAAACCCTCCAAACCTAAGTTTCCCAAAGCCTTACGTTAGGCTACTTTGCGGGTTTGTAGATGAAGCAAGCGTCGAGGTTGAGTGCGCCCGAAGCACCGCTCAGCACAGCCATAACGTTGTGGCCACCCTCCTGAGTTGTGGGGTTAGCACCAGCACCGAGGTTGGCAGTCCAGAGCAGACCGTTGTTGGTAAATACGGTCATAGGAACTTCGATAGCATACCACTCGCCGTCGCGGGGATAGCCATACGCACCAGTCACATCAATAGCAATTTTGGCCTCTGCGCCACCATCGCTATAAAGTACAATCTCGTGAGTTGCGTTGTCCTGCGACTTCATAGCCAAGTGGAGTACATAGTCGGCGGGATTGGCGGTTACGTCGGCCAGTTTGGAGAGCTTGGCAGGGTCGTAGCAGCAGAAGCCTGCGCCCGACCAACTAACAGTGCCTACTTGGAGAGCTACCCAACCCTCAACTTCGCCAAAGTAGTTGGGGCCTGTGGATGTGCCTGCAACGTAGGTGTTCTCCCAAATCCACAACCAAATGGTGGTGTCATCAACGCGGAGGTCGGCCACAACCCTACCTTTGATGGTCTCGTAGGTCACAGCGTCCATAACAATGGGGTAGTAGTTGCTACCATTCAGGCAGGCGTAGCTGCTGTTGCCACCGTTAGAGGGGTTTTCGGTCTTGCCCTCGTCGGGGTTGGGAGTTCCGCTATCATCGGGTTTCTCGCCACAGGCGAACAACATTGCTGCGATTGCAGCCATAGCAATAAATTTTTTCATAGTGCTTTGTGTGTTTAATAGGTTAATATATAGTTGTTTTGTTTGCTTTTGTTGTGTTGGACTAATAGTAGCCGTTGTTTTGGCTTAGGCCGCCCAAGCGCACCTCCTCCGAGGGTATGGGCATAAGCTCGTGCTTGCCCTCCACGAAGGTGGCCATCTCAGTGCCCTCGATGTTGCCACCAGCGTTGTCTGCGCCATACTTATCTTTGTAGGCGTTCATTGTTGAGGCGGCAATGCCCCAGCGGCAGAGGTCAAACCAACGGTGGCCCTCCATAGCCAGCTCCACCCTACGCTCGTGGCGCAAGGCCTCGCGTGTGGCCTCCACTGCGGGCAAACCCACACGACTGCGCACCCTATTGAGCGCATCCTTGCCTGCGGCGAGGTTTGTGCCACTCTCTATCGAGGCCTCGGCATACATCAGCAGCACGTCGGCGTAGCGTATCTCCTTGCGGTTGATGGGTGCTCGGGTGGCGTGTGAGAGGGGTATGTAGCTGCCGTCGGTATCTTGGAGCGCATACTTGCGGCTCATATAGCGCGAGCCGAGGTAGATTTCCTGTGCGGGGGTCTCAATCTGGGCATCGGTGGGGTTGATGATGGTCACATCCCTGCGGGGGTCGCCATCCTCATACTCATCGTAGAGATCCTGAGTGGGTTTGTTGAATCCCCAGCCGGCGTTGCCACCGCAGAGCACCGTCGAGCGCGAGCGGGTGAGAATCACCGTGAACGTGCCACGAGTGAATCCGTTACCCTCGCCATAGTCGCTTGTGGGGTCTTCGGCATACTGAATCTCAAATACCGACTCTAAGCCATTCTCGCCCGAAAGGTAGAAGTTGTCGGCATAGTTGGCCAAGAGGTCATACTCGCCACTGGCGATAATTTTGTCGCCCCAATCAACCACCTCGTCGTAGTTTTTCAGGTAGAGGTTTACCTTCATAAGCATAGCTTGAGCTGCACCTTTGGTCACACGACCAAGCTCCTCGGGGGTCATTGCGCTTTTCAGATAGAGGTCGGCCTCGGCCAGTGCCAACTCGCTAAGGATGAACTCATACACCTCTTCGGCCGTAGCGCGTGGCTGCTTCCAATTCTCCGAAGAGTCGATGATAAAATCTACCAGAGGCACACCGCCAAACATCCTCACCAGACGGAAGTAGTAGTAGGCTCTGAGAAACCTTACCTCGGCCACATAACGAGCTCTGAGGGCCTCGTCCATACTCTCGTCGAGAGCGAGCGTGGGGATGTAGGAGATTGCGAAGTTGCACCTCGAAATGCCCTGATACTGTGCGCGGTAGTAGTCCAAAAGGAGTCCGTTGGAGGGCACAGTCTTGAAATTCTCAATGTCGTAGGCATCGGCCATATCCGTTAGGTTCTGTCCGCCCTTTACGGCATCGTCGGAGGCCACATCGCCCACAAACCACTCCGAGAAGTAGGTGCTGTTGTACTCCCAAGCCAAGGGGTAGTAGGCGGCATTGACAGCCTGCAAGGCGGTCTGACCACTTGTGAAGAAGTCTTTGAGCTCGGTTTTGCCCGGGCCATCCTCACGAAGCCAATCGTTACAACCCACCATAAGGGTCGTAAGTGCTGTAATTGTCAATATGCTAAAAATACGTTTCATACTCTGCTGCCTACATTAGAAGTTGATGTTTGTGCCAATAGTTATGGTGCGCGACTGGGGGTAGTTGCCCCAATCTACACCGCCACCCACCTCGGGGTCGTAGCCTATGTAGGAGGTGAGGGTCAGTAGGTTGCTCATTGTGACGTAGAGGCGACACGAGCTAACGCCTATGCGTTTGCTAAGGCTCTCGGGCAGGGTGTAGCCCACTTGGAGGTTTTTGAGCCTCAGGTAGCTACCATCCTCCACATAGCGGCTCGACGACTCGAAGTTGCGACTCGAACCCGATGCACCGGGGTTGGGGATAGTGCCGGTGGGGTTGTTTTTTGTCCACACGTTACGCATAGTGGTGCTGAGGGTCGATTGTGTGCCGTCGCCCTCGGTGCGAATCCTTACGGCATTGTAGATGTCGTTGCCATAGACGCCTTGGAAGAAGAGGCTCACATCGAAGCCACCTTTGCGGAGCGAGAAGTTAGCACCATAAGTAAGCCAGGGGAAGGCACTGCCGATGGCCACAAGGTCGTCGTCGTTGATTACGCCATCACTATTTTGGTCTTTGTAGCGAGCATCGCCGTGATGTTCGGTGGGCGATTCGACAGCCCACTGGTGTTCGGCCACCTCGCTGTCGCTCTGGTAGATACCCTCATACTCGTAGCCCCAGAAGGAGTACAGAGGCAGACCCTCATCGCAGATGGTGTATGCTCCATAGACCCTCTCGCCACCGTTGAGGCGGGTCAGGCGGTTGGAGATAACCGAGCCGTTGAGGTTTATGTCATACTCCCAGCCCTCGCCAAAGCTGCCACTATGGCCCAGAGTAAGCTCCACGCCAAGGTTCTGCACCGTGCCCACATTGGCGGTGGGTGCGTAGCGGTTGCCGACGTGTGCGGGAGCAGTTACGGAGAGCAACATATCGTATGTGCTACGGTCAAACAGGTCGATTGTGCCATAGAAACGGTTGTTCCAGAGGCTGAAATCCACACCCACGTTAAGTTGCTCGGTAGCCTCCCAGCGACCACCATTATTAACATAGGTAAGTATGGTTGAGCCTGTGGCCAGCTCCTGATTGACACCAAAGGGGTAGCCGGTGAAGGTGTTGCTCGACGAGAATACCGACTGAGTAAACGCACCCTCGGCAATCTTGTCGTTGCCAATGCGACCCCAGCCCAAACGCACTTTCAGGTTGTCCAGAGCCTCGACATCCTCCAAGAAGGCCTCCTCCGACACCCTCCACGCCAAGGCCATAGAGGGGAAGTAGCCCCAGAGGTTCTCGGGGAACTTCGACGAAGCATCGGCACGGAAGTTTACGGTAGCCATATAGCGGTCGGCGTAGTTGTAGAACAAGCGGCCCAGCAGCGAGAATCGACGTGTGCGCGAGGCCGAGTCGCCCGACTCGGTCTTATCCTCGGTGGCTTGGTTGAGATACCAGTTGTTCTCCGAGGGGTTGGCGATAGATGCGCCCGCACCGCCAATCGAGTAGCTGTTATACTCCTCGGTAGTTTGGCCCACCATTGCTGAGAGGCGGTGGTCGCCCTTCTCCCAAGCATAGGTCAGGGTGTTCTCATAGAACATTGTTCTACCCACGCCCATATTGGCCGAGATGAAGTTTTTGTCGGCCTTGTCGTAGTCCGAGTGGAGATATTTGTCGGAGTAGGTGCGGCTCATCGAGAGGTTCTGGTCCATACTCACCGACGAGCGGAAGGTCAAACCTTTCAAAGGAGTGGCCTCCAAGTAGATGTTGCCCAGCAGACGTTGGTCGGTGTTGTTGGGGTGGGAGTGCTCAACCATCGAGAAGGGGTTTACAACATTCTTGAAGTTGGAGCCTGCGGCAATCTCGCCACTGAGGTCTTTGCCATCAATGTTGACCGACCCTTCGGGGTAGTGGGTGGGGTCCCAGGGAGCCATTGCGAGGGCTGCCGAGAGAATCGATGCACCCGCACTCGACGAGTTGTTCATAGCCCAGCGCGACGAGGAGGTGATAAACGATAGACTTTCGCCCACCTTAATCCACTTGTTGAGGTTGTAGGAGCTGTTCAGACGCAGTGTCAGACGCTCGTAGTTTGAGCCGATGATAGTACCGTCTTGCGAGAAGTAGCCCGCACTAAACGAGTATTGGCTCTTGCTGCTACCGCCCTCCACCGAGAGGTGGTAGTTCTGTATGGGGGCGTTGGACTTAAAGACCTCATCCTGCCAGTCGGTCTCAATGGTGGAGTAGTCGAGCGAGGTGGGGTAGTAGGGCGACTTACCCAAGCGGTAGGCTTTGAGCCACTTGTAGAAGCCGTGTTTCTCGTAGAAGTTCATCTCCGACTTCACTCCGCCAATGTTTATGAGGGTGCGAGCCATCTCGTCGCGGCCCATAAGGTCGAGTTTGTTCCACCTATTCTGTACACCTGCATAGGCGCTCAGCGAGATTTGTGGGGCGCGGTCTTTTGCGCCGGTCTTGGTCGTTACAATGATAACACCGTTTGCACCACGCGAGCCATAGATAGCCGTACTCGACGCATCTTTCAGCACCTCGGTGGAGGCAATATCGCCCGGGTTGAGGAAGCCGATGTCCTCGGTGATGACTCCATCGACAACATAGATTGGGGCGGAGTTGTTCACAGTGCCGATACCACGTATCCTCACCTCGGCGGCAGCACCGGGCTGACCCGTTGAGGCATTGACCGTAACGCCTGCAATACGACCCGCAAAGGCTTGGTCGATGGTAGCTACGGGGGTGCGCTGCAAGTCCTCCGAATCAACCGAGGCAATAGCACCCGTAAGGTCGCTGCGTTTCATTGTGCCGTAGCCCACAACTACCACATCTTCAAGCACATCAGCACCCATTTCAAGCTCCACGTCAAGACGTGTGGTAGAGGGCAGCACCGAGAGGGTTTTCTCGTTGTAGCCCATATAGGAGAATGTCAGTTTGCGACTATTCTTCCCCTCAAAGGGCACAGCAATGGAGTAGTGGCCATTGATGTCGGAGATAGTCACCGTTGAGGAGTTGTCCAACGATATGGTCACACCAATCAGAGGCGACCCGTCGGCGGCATCTTTAACATTACCCTCAATCTTGTGACTCTGAGCCATCAGCAACGAGCCACAACCAAGTATGAGAGTTAGAAGTGAAAGAAATCGTTTCATCTATTAAGTGGTTTTATTTTACACGTGAGCTAATGCGAATTTGGCGCTTTGCAACTACTGTTGTGCGCAAATCGCGCTGGCTCACATTAAGGGCTGTTGCAAAGCCCCTTTAATACTTACATTCCTCCCTAAATCCCTCCTTTGTCAAAGGAGGGACTTGGTCAAAGAGCCTCGGTAGGGCTCTTTGATAAGCGGAAGCTTCGGAATTTCAATAAGTTGAAATCCACGAAACTCACGTTATTTTATACGGAAACTTATGGGCGAGCCCGAGGCGCTGTCGCCTGCAACCCAGAGGTGGAACTCACCGGGCTCAACCACCTGCTCCATATCTATGTTCCAGAAGGCAAGCCTCTCAATGGGCAGCTCAATGGTTATCTCGCGGCTCTCGCCAGCTTCGAGTGTCACGCGCTCAAAGGCTTTCAGCTCCTTCTTAGGACGTGCAGTCGAGCCCACAACATCTCTTACATAGAGCTGCACAACCTCGGTGGCCTTGCGGTTGCCTGTGTTGGAGAGTGTGAAGCTAACCTTAATGCACTCATCTTTGGTATCGTAGCGCTCAGCGTCGGTAGTGATGTTGGAGTACTCAAAAGTGGTGTAGGAAAGACCATAGCCAAAGGGGAACAATGGGCCAAAGCCACCATCGAGCCAGTAGGCCGAGCAGCCGAGCGAGGTCTGACCTGCTTCGAGAGGGATGTCGTTGAGCAACACCTCCGAGCCACTTGCGGGCCTCTCGGGGAAGTGTGCGTTGTAGTAGATGGGCTCTTGGCCGGCAGCAACGGGGAATGTGATGGGGAGTTTGCCACTGGGCACTTCGTCGCCAAAGAGCAACTCAGCCAGTGCAGGGCCACCCATAGTGCCGGGGTGGAACGACCACACAAGAGCGTCCATATTGTCCATATCCTTGCCCACCGATAGTGCCCTACCTGCCATAACCACCACAATCACAGGCTTGCCACTATCTTTGGCCGCCTTGATGAGTTGGCTCTGACTGCCTTGCAGGTCGAGATTGACAAGGCTGTGAGCCTCGCCCGAGAGAATCGACTCCTCGCCGAGGAAGAGCACCACAGCATCGCAGAAGGCAGCTTTGGCTGTGAAGGCCGCAAGCTCCCACGAATTGCACTTCTCGCGGCTGTAAGAGAGGATGTCGGTGTAGGAGAATTTTACCTTGTCGCCATAATGCTCTAAAAGGGCCGCAAGGGGCGTTACGGTATGCTCCTTCTGGCCGTCAAATACCCAAGTACCCATCTGGTCGTGGGGTGCGTTGGCCAGAGGGCCGGCAATCATAATTCGACGATGTTTCTCGGGGTTGAGAGGCAGAATGGAGGCTTCGTTTTTGAGCAGCACAGCGCTCTCCACAGCAGCCACGCGAGCGGCTTCGAGTGCTTCGGGGGTGTAGAACTCTTGGGTGTAGTTTTGCTCATCTACATAGGGGTCGTCAAACAGACCGAGGCGATATTTCAGGCGGAGTACGTTGCGAACACTCTCATCCACAACCTTCTCGCTCAACTCGCCACTCTCCACCAAATCTTTCAACTGGGTGATGTAGGCATAAGACATCATATCGACATCCGTACCTGCCGTCAGAGCTCTCTTGGAGGCCTCACGAGCGTCGGCAGCAAAGCCGTGAGCAATCATACCGCCCACCGAGCCCCAGTCGCTCACAACGCAACCATTCCAGCCCCACTCCTCGCGCAACACATCGCGCAGGAGGAACTTGTTGCCGGCCGAGGGGATGCCGTCGTTGTCGTTGAACGAGGGCATAAGGGTCATACATCCCGCCTTGGCCAAAGCCTCAAATGGGGGGAGGTAGTAGTTCCTTAGCTCGCGCTCGGTGATGTGGATGGGGGCATAGTCAAGACCTCCCTCCGACGCGCCATAGCCAACATAGTGTTTGGCACAAGCAGCCAAGGGTTTCTCGCCAGCCTCGTAGCCATTTAGCATAGCCACAGCTAGTTCGGCAGTGAGGTAGGGGTCTTCGCCAAAGCTCTCGGCAATACGTCCCCAGCGCGAGTCGCGCGAAATATCGACCATAGGCGAGAATGTCCACCTGATGCCCGAAGCGACAGCCTCGCGTGCAGCCACCCTCGCACCCAGCTCAACAATCTCGGGATTGAATGTTGCAGCCTGACCCAGAGGGATGGGGAAGATGGTGTGGAAACCGTGAATAACATCACGAGCAAAGACCAGAGGAATACCCAAGCGGCTCTCCTCCACAGCAGCCCTTTGGAGTTTGTTTATCTCCACAGGGTCGGCAATGTTGAGAATGGAGCCCACCTTGCCTGCTGCAACCTCGTTGCACATACTCTCGGTTTCGTAGTGGGTCAGCTGGTTGAGCTGACCAATCTTCTCGTCGAGAGTCATCTCTTTCAGTAGAGCCTCAATCTTCTCTGCATAGGGGTCGGTAGCCGATACCGATTTTGAAGAGCCATCTTTGGGGGTGCAGCTTACCATAGCAACTATGGTGGCAATGGCTGCAAAAAGTCTTGCGATGCGGTTCATAGTATTGTTGTTTTTAGTTTAAGTTTCGGTAGTAGGTCGCGAGGCAGGATTATCCTTACATACGCGCGTGTTTGTCAATGTAAAAATAGGTATTTTAATCCGCAATTTAATCACCGTGTGTTAATTTGGTGGATTGTGCGGTATTGTCACAACGGGGTATATTGCAGAATATCAGTGATTTACCACCGACCCCGCCGAGCAAAAAAAGTGGATGCTATATTGCCGCCCGAGGACAAAAAAAGAGGCCTCCGCGTATTGCGGAAGCCTCCTTGACTATCTCTAAACCTAAGACTATTTGTCGAGCTTAGGACCAGCAGCAACGAGTGCTTTACCCTCGTCGTTGGTGGTAAACTTGTTGAAGTTCTTGATGAACCTGCCAGCCAAATCCTCAGCTTTCACAGTCCACTCAGCCTCGGCAGCGTAGGTGTCGCGGGGGTCGAGAATTGCCGAATCAACGCCGGGCAACTCGGTGGGTACGGTGAAGTTGAAGTAGGGAATCTGCTTGGTGGGAGCTTTGTCAATCGAGCCATCGAGGATAGCGTCGATGATGCCACGAGTATCCCTGATGGAGATACGTTTGCCAGTACCGTTCCAACCGGTGTTCACCAAGTAGGCGGTAGCGCCCGAAGCCTGCATACGTTTTACAAGCTCCTCACCATATTTGGTGGGGTGGAGCGAGAGGAATGCAGCACCAAAGCAAGCCGAGAAGGTGGGAGTAGGCTCGGTGATGCCACGCTCAGTACCGGCAAGTTTTGCGGTGAAGCCCGAGAGGAAGTAGTATTTGGTCTGCTCGGGAGTCAGAATCGAAACGGGAGGCAGCACACCAAATGCGTCGGCCGAGAGGAAGATAACCTTCTTAGCAGCAGGAGCTTTCGATACGGGCTTAACAATGTTGTTGATGTGGTAGATGGGGTACGAAACGCGAGTGTTCTCGGTTACGCTCTTGTCGGCGAAGTCGCAGTGACCCTCGGCATCAACGGTAACGTTCTCCAAGAGAGCGTTGCGACGGATAGCGTTCCAAATGTCGGGCTCGCTCTCTTTGTCGAGGTTGATAACCTTGGCGTAGCAGCCGCCCTCGAAGTTGAATACACCCTCGTCGTCCCAGCCGTGCTCGTCGTCACCGATAAGCTGACGTTTGGGGTCGGTCGAAAGAGTGGTCTTGCCAGTGCCCGAAAGACCAAAGAAAATAGCGGTCTCGCCCTTCTCGTTGGTGTTGGCCGAGCAGTGCATCGAAGCCATACCTTTCAAGGGCAGGAGGTAGTTCATATAGGAGAACATACCCTTCTTCATCTCGCCACCATACCAAGTGTTGATGATAACCTGCATCTTCTCAGTAAGGTTGAATACAACGGCGGTCTCGCTGTTCAGACCAAGCTCCTTGTAGTTCTCAACCTTAGCCTTCGAGGCGTTGAGAACAACGAAATCGGGCTCGCCATAGTTCTCCAACTCCTCCTCGGTGGGGCGGATAAACATATTCTTCACAAAGTGAGCCTGCCAAGCAACCTCCATAATGAAACGGATTTTCAGACGGCTGTTCTCGTTAGCACCGCAGAAAGTATCCATAACGTAGAGCTTCTTGCCTGCCAACTGCTCGGTAGCAATCTTTTTCAACTCCTTCCAAGCCTCGGGAGTAACGGGCTTGTTGTCGTTTTTGTACTCGTCAGAAGTCCACCATACGGTATCTTTCGAGGTCTCGTCCATTACAAAGAATTTATCTTTGGGCGAGCGGCCGGTGTAGATACCGGTCATGACGTTCACAGCACCGGTCTCGGTGAGCTGACCTTTCTCAAAACCAGTCAGTTCGGGGTTGGTCTCATCCTCGAAGAGCTGCTCATAGGAGGGGTTGTAGATAATCTCGGCACCCTCAATGCCATACTTGGTTAAATCCAATTTAGCCATAATAGATTGTTATGTTTTTGAATGATTGTTTATTAAATAGTTCTAACTAACCGCGTGCAAAGGTAATACCTTTATTGTAATAAGAGGCGTTTGAAGTGTGAAATTTACATTAAATTTAGTCTAACGTCTAACGTCAAAGGTCAAACGACCTAAGACCATAATGGCTTACAGGGGTTACAGGGGTCATAGGGGTTATAGGCCCTCTTCCCTAAATTCCCTAAATTCCCTACACTCTCTAAATTCCCTAACCCCTCAAAATAATTTTGAATTTTGAATTTTGAATTTTGAATTTCCCTCGCCGCAGGCGTATGGCTAAAAGAACTCCGCTATGACGCTATCTGATATGAGCCAGTGGCTCTCGGCAAAGGCAACTCTATTGCCATTTCTGAGCAGCACTCCACGCTCCAAATAGGCGGTGGCGATGGCCTCAAATTCTGCCCTTTTCTGAGCCCCGAAAAGACCTTCCAACTCTTCCATATCGACACCCTCGGCGGTGCGGAGCGACACCATAATGTGTTCCTCGTAACGTTCCGATAATGAGAGGGTTTCTTCCTCCAAATAGTTGCCTTCGAGGTAGGCCGCAATGGATGGTTTGTTCCAACTCCTACACCTCTTCCCGTCGAAGGAGTGAGCCCCCGGGCCGAGGCCCAAATAGGGTGTTCCGCGCCAGTAGGCCGAGTTGTGGCGCGAGCGTCGATTGGGGAGTGCAAAATTGGATATTTCGTAGTGATCATAGCCCGCCTCGGAGAGCCGTTTGCAGAGCAACTCATACTCGGCCTCGGAGAGCTCCTCGGGTGCGGTCGTGACCCCACGTTTGCCAAAGAGAGTATTCTCCTCGATGGTCAGGTGGTAGGCCGAGATATGCTCCACGTCGAGCCTTGTGGCCTGCTCCACATTCTCGCTCCACTGGTCGAGTGTAGTCCCCTCCAAGCCGTAGATGAGGTCGATGGAGATGTTGTCGAATCCCGCCTTGCGAGCCCTCTCTATTGCGGCCACAGCCTCCTCGGCAGTGTGGCGACGATTCATAAATCTTAGGTCGTCGTTGTGGAACGATTGTATGCCCACACTGAGGCGGTTAAATCCCTCTGCGCGAAGCCCTTGCAGATACTCGTCGGTGAGGTCGTCGGGGTTGGCCTCAATGGTTATCTCCTCCACCTCGGAGCAGTCGAAAAGTCGCTCGGCACAACGTAGCAGAGCCCCCAATTCGTCGGGGGTGCATACAGTTGGTGTGCCTCCACCAAAGTAGATGGTTTTCAGCGTTGTGCCCTCCAAGAGCGATGCCCTCTCGGCCATCTCTGCGGCTATGCGTTGAAGCACCTCGCCCTTGCGAGCAAGCGACATAGTCTTAAAAAAGTCGCAGTAGCCGCATAGTTTCTTACAAAACGGAATGTGTATGTAGAGAGATGAAACCATACCTCAAAGGTAGTGATTATTGGTGAAAAGGCAAATTTTTGTTTTCCGCTAAAATTTTAGGGAGGGTAGGGGGCTTAGGGAGCGTAGGGAGTTTAGGGAGCTTAGGGAGTTTAAGGAATTTAAGGCCTATAAGCCCCATAGGCCCTATAAGCCCTATAACCCCTGTAACCCCTGTAACCCCTGTGACCCTTTAAGGACTTAGGTCGGTGGTCGGCCGTCGGTAGCCGTTTTATTCGTCGGCGTTTTATTGCCACTCGTCGGGCGAAAATGGAGGTTATTAAAAAATTTTAATAATAACCTTATATATTATATTGGTAATTTTACAAAAAATCGCTATATTTGCACATTATTGTGGCTTGTTGTAGTCGGAAGGCTGATTGGATTGGAGTGTGTACCCCTTTTGCACGCACTTTGAGGCCTCGGCCCAACAACGAAATTGTACGATAGGCTACGGACGATAGAGTTGAAAAACGAAACAAACAAAATTAGATTTATAAACCTTAATTAAACACAAAAGTAGGCTTCGGGCACGTGTGTGGATAGTCTTGGTTGGTTAGGTGGACTGCCACAATGTGAGGGTGTTCGGGCCGAAAAATGAAAAGATTTATGAAAAACGAAACAGTACAGAAACCGGATTATTTGTTTGAGGTTAGCTGGGAGGTATGCAACAAAGTTGGAGGCATCCACACCGTCGTATCGACCAAAGCGCAGACAATGGTGCGCGAGTTGGGCGATAAATATATTCTCATCGGCCCCGACATCAACCGTGAGGATGCCAATCCCGAGTTTGTTGAGGATGGCAATATGCTCCGCGAGTGGAGGCAGATGCTCTATACTCAGGGCTACCGTGTGAGGGTTGGTCGTTGGAAGATTGAGGGTGCTCCCGTAGTGGTGCTGGTGGACTTCTCGTCGCTCATCAGCAAGAAAGATGACATCTTGAAGTTCTTGTGGGACAACTACAAGGTAGATAGTATCAGTGGTCAGTGGGACTACATCGAGCCCGTAATCTTTGGCTTTGCAGCCGGTAAGGTTATTGAGAGCTATGTTGGTAGCTTCTGCTCCTCGGCAGAGCGCACTGTGGCTCACTTCCACGAGTGGATGACCGCCAGTGGTGGCCTCTACCTGCGTTCTGCTTCGCCCTATGTGGCAACCGTATTTACCACCCACGCTACCGTTATGGGTCGCTGCATTGCGGGCAATGGTCTGCCTCTTTATAGTGGCTTGGGTACGTTCAATGCCGACGATTTTGCTCGCCAGTTCAATGTTGTGGCTAAGCACTCGCTCGAAAAGGTGGCTGCTCGCAACCACGACGCTTTCTGCTCGGTGAGCCGCATTACGGCCAAAGAGTGTAAGTATCTGCTTGGTTCGGAGGTGGATGTTGTCACCCCCAACGGCTTTGAGGACGACTTTGTATGGAAGGGCGACGAGGCCAAGAAGCGTCGCGAGGTGGCTCGCAAGGCCCTCATTGAGGTGGCCGAGGCTTGCTACGGTACTAAGTTTGAGAAAGAGCCTCTGATTGTTGGTACTTCGGGCCGCTATGAGGTGCGCAACAAAGGCTTGGATGTCTTTATGTCGGCTTTGAAGAAGGTGGCCGAGAGTGCCCCTGAGGGTCGCGAGATTTTGGCTCTTGTGACTGTGCCTGCCGGCAACGACGGCCCTCGTCGTGACCTTATGGCCCACTTGGCCGATAAGAACAATCCTATCGACCCCTCGCAGTTGCGCTATACAACCCACTATATCTCCAACCCCGATGGCGACCCCATTGTGAAGAGCGTTTCAGGTAGCGTGCTCGACTCCACTTCGTCGAGGGTGAAGGTGCTCTTTGTGCCCACCTACTTGCAGGGTGCCGATGGTATCTTCTCGATGAACTACTACGAGTGCTTGGTTGGTTTGGATTTGACCGTATTTGCTTCTTACTACGAGCCTTGGGGCTACACTCCTTTGGAGAGTGTTGCATTCTCGATTCCTACCATTACCACCTCGTTGGCAGGCTTTGGTAAGTGGGTTGATGATATGGACGACAGCCACAAGGGTGTGAGTGTTATCACTCGCAACGACTCCAACGACGCTTCGGTTATCGACTCTATTGCCGACACCATCGAGCGCTACGCTGCAATGGGCAAGAAGGAGTATGAGGAGATGCGCAAGTCGGCCTATGAGATTTCGCGCACAGCTCTGTGGAGCAACTTTGTAAAACACTACACCGAGGCTTATGGTGTAGCTCTCGATAGGGTTATCACCCGCACCAATAAGGCTGTTTACGATGGCGGTAGCGCCCACGAGCAGGTGAACTTCGTGCGTCAGCAGCTCGTTAGCAGCCGTCCTTCGTGGAGTAGGCTTATGGTGGAGAAGAGCTTGCCCGAGAGGTTGCGTGCATTGGAGATTCTCTCGAAGAACCTCTGGTGGAGCTGGACTCTTGGCGCACACGAGCTCTTTGAGTATATCGACGCCGAGTTGTGGGGAGCCACCTCGAAGAATCCTATCGCCTTCCTCGATAAACTCACCTACTCGAAGGTGAAAGAGTTGGAGCAGGACAAGGCTTTCCTCGCTAAGCTCGACGATGTGTATGCTCAGTATCGCACCTATATGGGCAAGAAGGCTCAGGCTCAGGGCCCAAGGATTGCCTATTTCAGTATGGAGTATGGTTTGCACTCCTCGTTGAAGATTTACTCGGGTGGCTTGGGTATCTTGGCCGGCGACTACATCAAGGAGGCTTCCGATAAGAATGTACCTATGGTAGCAGTGGGCTTGCTCTATCGCTACGGCTACTTCACTCAGAAACTCTCGGCTCAGGGTGCTCAGGAGGCTGCTTATGAGGCTCAGAACTTCCAGAAACTCCCCATCTCGCCCGCACGTGATGAGATGGGCAACTGGTGCTCGGTGCAGGTAGCTCTGCCCGGACGTACTGTTACGGCTCGTATTTGGAAGTGTGAGGTGGGCCGTACCGACCTCTACCTGCTCGATACCGACCACGAGTTGAACATCGAGGAGGATAGGAGCATCACCCACCACCTCTATGGTGGCGACTGGGAGAATCGTCTGAAACAAGAGTTGCTGCTTGGCGTGGGCGGTATCCGTGCTTTGAATGCTCTGGGCATCAAGTCCGACATCTACCACTGCAACGAGGGCCACGCAGCCTTCATTGGCTTGGAGAGGATTCACAACTACGTCAAGGGTAAGAACCTCTCGTTCAGCGAGGCTTTGGAGGTAGTGCGCTCTTCGTCGCTCTACACCACCCATACCCCTGTGCCCGCAGGTCACGACGCATTCCCCGAGCAGATGATTCGTCAGTATATGTCGCACTACCCCGAGAGGCTTGGTATCACTTGGGAGCAGTTTATCAACTTGGGTAAGACTCGCCCCAACGACCCCAGCGAGAAATTCTCTATGAGCTTCCTCGCTTGCAACCTCTCGCAAGAGGTCAATGGTGTGAGCTGGCTTCACGGCGAGGTGAGCAAAGAGATTTTGGGCGATATGTGGCCCGGCTACTTCAAGGATGAGTTGCACATTGGCTATGTGACCAATGGCGTTCACTTCCCCACTTGGACATCGTCGGTATTGCGTAGGCTCTACTCGAAATACTTTGCTGAGGGCTTCTCGCAGGAGCAGTACAACAAACCTGCTTGGCAGAAGGTTAATGATATTCCCGATAAGGAGCTTTGGGAGGCACGCCTTACGCTCAAACAGCGCCTCTATAAGACTGTGGGTAAGATTATGAGCGACAAGTCGAAGTCGCCCACTCAGTCGCCCAGCCAGATGGTGGCCGTTAGGGAGAACTTCAAACCCGATGTGCTGACCATTGGCTTTGCACGAAGGTTTGCTACTTATAAACGCGCCCACCTGCTCTTTACCAACCTCGAAAGGCTCTCGGCTATTGTCAATAACCCCGAGCGCCCTGTGCAGTTTGTATTTGCAGGTAAGGCTCACCCACAGGATATTCCCGGTCAGGAGCTGATTAAACGCATTGTGGCTGTGTCGGCAATGCCCGAGTTTGTGGGTAAGATTATCTTCCTGCCCAACTACGATATGGATATTTCCAGAAAGATGGTTCAGGGCGTAGATATTTGGCTCAATACTCCTACCCGTCCTTTGGAGGCTTCGGGTACGAGTGGCGAGAAGGCTGTGATGAACGGTGTTATGCAGTTCAGCGTTTTGGACGGCTGGTGGGTTGAAGGCTACAAGGAGGGCGCCGGTTGGATGCTGCCTATGGAGCGCACCTACACCGACCAGAACCACCAGAACGAGCTCGATGCCGAGATGATTTATCGCACCATCGAGGAGGAGATTGTTCCTCTCTACTACACCCGCAATGAGGAGGGTATGCCTACGGGTTGGATTAGGAGTATGAAGAGTTGTATTGCCGACATTGCATCGGAGTTCACAACCAACCGTATGCTCACCGACTACGAGGAGCGCTTCTACAACCCCCTCTACGAGCGTCACCGCGAGATTGTCAGGAGCGACTTCTTGCTTGCACGCGAGATTGCCGCTTGGAAACGCAAGGTTAGTGCCGCTTGGGATAGGGTTAAGGTGCTCGAAACCAAGCAGGCCGATATGAGCAAGCAGACTATGCTTGTTGGTAACAAATATCGCTTCGAGGCTGTGCTCGACATCGACGGCCTCTCGCCCGAGGATATTGGCGTTGAGTTGCTGCTGGCCAGCCAGATTGACAGCGCTCACGACGTTAAAATTGCGGGCAAGGTGGAGCTCGAAGTGGTAAGCGTTGAGGGTTCGAAGGTTGTCTATGCTGTTGATGCTCTTATGGAGCACACCGGTTCATACGACGCAGCCCTGAGGGTATTCCCCAAGAACTCGAAGTTGCCACATCGTATGGACTTTGCGCTCGTTAAATGGGCCTAAAAATCCGTCTGGCGGGCTATTTTTGCACTTGCCTTGTCCGCAGCTTCCTCATTTACCGCGAGTAAACTGCGGAGCTTCGGACTGCGAGCAAGCCCAAAAATAGCCTCGCCATACGACGCCTTCGGTGTAACTAACCTCTCCCGCGCTTTGCGCACTCTCCTCTAAGTTGAGGGAGGGAAATATAAATTGCGAAGTTAGTGGGAGGTTAGGGAACTTAGGGAACTTAGGGAGTTTAGGGAATAGGACCCATAACCCCTATAACCCCTATAACCCCTATAACCCCTATAACCCCTGTAACCCCTATAAGGCCTATAAGCCCCATAAGCCTTTAAGGTCTTAGGT